>DASZLV010000025.1:0-35366 GCA_035552215.1 Solirubrobacteraceae bacterium
CCTACCTGAACTTCTACAACCACGACCGCGTTCACCACGGCCGCCTCACCCGCAGCCGGATACCCGCCGACATCGTCTACGGTGCCCGCAAGATGGACGCCCGATGAGCCGCACCCGTCGGCACATCCCGGAGTCCGCCCAACTTAGGGGTTGGCGTCCAATAATTCTCACGCGCGCCCTTACCTCTTACACGAAAACTACAGGCGTCCGACGACCCCAACGCGGTCGGTCCGCTCGCGTAGTCCCGGACGGTGCTCCGGCAGTACCGTTCGCCGCCACCATGGTTGCCTTCCGTCGCGGCACGGTCCGTCAAGCGCTCATCAGCGTGGCGCAGAGGCTGGACGCCATCGAGGCGCGCCGGACCTCCCAGCACGCTGAGCTCGTCGGCGTGCTGCGGACCGCTCGCCCGGCCTCAGCGCTCGAGCACTCGGACTTTCCCGCCGCCTTCCTCCAGCACCACGAGCTCGTCAAGCCCTTCGCGCTCGCGAGCATCGAGCGCGACTACGCCCTCTACGAGAGCGTTCGCTACGTCGTCGCCGCCGACATCCCCGGCGACATCGTCGAGTGCGGGGTGTGGGCGGGCGCAAGCAGCGTGCTCGCCGCGCTGACCCTGAGGTCGGTGGGCGCCCACCGGCGCATGTGGCTCTACGACACCTACGGCGACTTTCCCCACCCCGGGAAGAACGACGAGTGGTACGCGGGGGTGCCCCAGGAGAGCAAGCCCTACGAGAAGGCCCCGACCCTCGATCAGGTCAAGGCCAACATGGCGCAGACCGGTCACGAGGACGTCGTTTACGTGGAGGGACCGGTCGAGGACACCATCCCCGACACCGTCCCCGAGCGCATCGCGCTCCTTCGCCTCGACACCGACTGGTACGAATCGACCCGACACGAGCTCGAGCACCTCTACCCGCGCCTGAGCGACGGCGGCGTGCTCATCATCGACGACTACGGCCACTTCCAGGGGGCGCGCCGGGCCGTCGACGAGTACTTCCAGGATCAGCCCGTGTTGTTGAATCGCATTGACTACACGGGGCGCCTGCTCGTCAAGCGCGCCGACTCACGCCACTAGCGGGCGAGCCGGACTTCGAAGGGCCCGATCAGCCTTGCCGGCCCCGGGCCCGGTCTTGCGCCCCCGGGGACGCGGGTGTCGTCGACGATCACGCACGGCGAGGGGCACGCCCGCTCCCGGCCCGGGCCGAGGCCGAAGGGGCGGTCGACGATGACGGGCAGGCGCCGCAGGTAGTACGCCACCACGGCGCTGTTGGTGAGCACCGTGCGCGGACGCAGGGCGACCACAGCCGTGCGCACCGGAGCCACATCAGGCTCGTACTCGCGCCCCGCGCGCTGGACGAACACGGCGACGCCGACGACGGCGACCACGGCGGTCGCCACCCCCCACTGCCCGCGCCACCGCCACCGCTCGTCGGCTTGCGCGACGGCGGCGGCGATGAGGGCGCCGCCGATGGGGATGAGCGTGGTCAGGTAGCGCTCGTTGAAGACCTCGATGCCGAACGCCGGCGCGAGCACGTGCCCAACCGCGACGAGCGCCGCCGTGGTGGCGATGACGAGCACCGCTCGCGAGCGCGGGGAGCCAGGGTCGACGACGACGGCGCGGCGGAGGACGCCGACGACGGCGGCGAGGACGCCGAGGAGCACGAGGAACTCGAGCCAGCGAAGTCCCGCGCTCGCGCCCGTCCCGTGCTCACCGAGCACGAGCCGGTCGGTGACGTCGCGGAGCGAGCTCAGCGACGGCCCGGGAAAGGTGGGCGAAACCTTGGTGTGGTTGAGCGCGTCCTGCGCGCGCTCGAACTGACCGGCCCAGGGCACGAGCGCGAGGAGCGGGAGGAGGCCGAGCGCGCCCGTGTGCAGCCGGCTCCGCCGGCCCCAAGCCACCGCCGCGACGGTCACGGCGACGAGGAAGACGATGGCGTCGTACTCGGCGTAGACGGCCACCACCCCAGCGGCGAGGTAGAGCAGCCACCAGCGCGGCGAGGCCCCGTCCGCGAGGCGGAGCGCGGCCCACAACGCGACCACGCACGCCAGGCTCTCGAGCATGAAGCCACGCGCGTAGTCGGAGTAGGAGACGGCGAAGGGGGCGACGGCGGCGATGGCCGCCGCGAGCAGCGCGGTGCGGGCACCGAGCGGGCGGCGCAGGGCCACGAAGAGGGCGAGGGGAACGAGCGCCCCCGGGATCGCGGCCGGCACCCGGAGCCAGGCGGTGTGACCCAAGGGCAGCGGCGTGAGGAGCAGATAGAAGAGCGGCGGGGTGTTCTCGTAGGCCGCGAGCCGGCGCAGGAACGCCCCCGCGCTCGGAGCCGACCCCACCAGGTAGGAGTAGCCCTCGGCGTCCGAGAGGTGGGCGCCGATTCCCTCCAGGCGCAGGACGGCCGCGACCACGAGGATCGCCCCCAGGACCACCCACCACGCGCGCGTCACGCGCGGCACACTAGCTGCGTGCGACGAAACCGACGCGCGGCCGTGACCGCCCTTGCCCTCGTGGGTATGACCGCCGTCGTCTATGCCTTGACCGCCGGCACCGAGGGGAGCGACCAGCAGTGGGAGTACTACACCGACCGGCCCGAGAACGTGTCGATGGACGGTCACGGCCATCTCGCCATCACCGCGGTGCGCGAGCAGCTGCCGGGCATGGTGCCGTGCGACTGGGCCCCTGCGACATCACGTCGGGACGGATCACCACCAAGGGCAGGTTCGCGCAGGCCTACGGGCTCTTCGAGGCGCGGATCAGGGTCCCTGCGGGGCGCGGCCTGTGGCCGGCCTTCTGGATGCTCGGCAATCTCCCCGGCCAGCCCCCCTTCCCAGCGTCCGGCGAGATCGACGCGACCGAGGTCCTCGGCCAGTCTCCCAGCATCGTGTACGGGACGGTGCACGGCACCGGCTTCGTCACTCCCGGGATCGGCGGTCACGCCGTGCTGAGGACGGGCGCGCTCGCCGACGCCTTCCACGTCTACGGCGTCCAGTGGCGTCCGGGCGTGGTGACCTGGCTGCTCGACGGGCACCCCTACTACACGGTGCGCCGATCACGACTCGGGGCGGGGCAGAAATGGCCCTTCGATCACCCCTTCTACCTCATCCTCAATCTCGCCGTCGGTGGCACCGCCGTCGGGGTGCCGACCCCGGCCACGCCGTTCCCGGCACGGATGCTCGTGGACTGGGTGCGGGTCTACTCGCCGGGGTGATTCGGAGCGGGCGCGGGTGGTGGCGGTGCTGGCGGCGCTGGGGCCGGCAGTGCCCGGCGGGCGAGGAACTGCTGCATGGTGATCGTCCGCTCGGCGCGCCCGCGCCCGATGAAGCTGACGGTCCAGTGGAACACGGTGCTGACGCGATTCTTGAAGCCGGTGAGAAAGGCGAGGTGGACGAACAGCCACAGCGCCCAGGCGATGAGCCCGGTGACCTTGATCTTCCCGAGCTGGGCGACTGCGTAGGAGCGCGAGATCGAGGCCAGCGTGCCGAGGTCGTGGTAGTGGAAGGGTTTGGCGGCCGCTTCGCCGTTGCGCACGCGGCGCACGATTTCCTTGGCCGCGTGCCGCCCCGACTGCAGCGCGACCTCCGCGACGCCCGGGAGGTCGTCGAGGGCCATCATGTCGCCGATCACGAATACCTCGGGGTGGCCGGGCAGAGAGCAGTTGGCGGCCACGGGCACCCGCCCGCCGCGCGCCAGCTCGAAGGCCCCGTCCTGGGCGAGGATGGCGGCGAGAGGGGAGGCGTGAACCCCGGCGGCCCACACCTTGGTTCGCGACTCGATCCGGTGGCCCATGGCGGCGTCCTCGCCGCTGAACTCGACATGGTGCTCGTCGACGCCGGTGACGCGAACCCCGAGGTGGACCTCGACGCCGATCTTCTCGAGCCTCGCCGCCGCCTTGTCCGAGATGCGGCTGTCGAACTGGGTGAGCAGGCGCGGGAGCGCGTCGACGAGGAGGATGCGGGCCTTGGCGGGATTGATGTGCCGGTAGTTCGAGCGCAGCGTGTGGTGGGAGAGGTCGGCGATCTGCCCCGCCATCTCGACTCCGGTGGCGCCGCCACCGACGACCACGAAGGTCATCCACGCCGCCCGCGCGTCCGGATCGTCCTCGATCTCTGCCATCTCGAAGGCGCCGAGGATGCGGCCGCGCAGCTCGAGGGCGTCATCGATGCTCTTGAGCCCGGGTGCGGCCGAGGCCCACTCGTCGTGTCCGAAGTACGAGGTATCCGCGCCGGCGGCGACGATCAGGCTGTCGTAGCCCCGGACCACCTCGTGGTCGATGACTTTCGAGGTGACAGTGCGCGCCCCCAGGTCGATGTCCACCACCTCGCCGAGGAGGACGCTGGTGTTGAGCTGATGGCGGAGGATGTCGCGCGTGGTGGGCGCGATCTCGCCCTCGGAAAGGATCCCCGTAGCCACCTGGTAGAGCAGCGGCTGGAACAGGTGATGGCTCGTGCGGGCGATCACCGTCACGTCCACGGGCGCCCGCTTCAGGCGCCGAGCCGCGAACAGCCCGCCGAACCCCGAGCCGATGATGACCACGCGATGGCGCTCAGAACCGGACATCACTTACCGGTAATAGTGACGGGGTGAGGTTACGGGCGTGGGTCGCTACTGATAGGTCGGCGTGAGCTCGACGCTTGCCGCCTGCGGGCGGCCGAGCTGCGACCAGCCGCCGAGCATCACCATCGCGCCGCCCGCAACCGCCACCCACCCACCGGCCTGAACGCGCACCAGATGACTGAGGGCCGCCCCTGCTCCAGCCGGCGAGGGGAACTGAATCGGACCAAGCGAGATGTCGAGCGTCCCCGGCGGAGACTCCAGGCGGTAGAAGGCGAGCACGGCGGCGAGGAGACCGCCGGCAAGCAGCAGCCAACCATGATTGCTCGGCGCCATCGGCGCCCGCGCCAGCGAGACCGCGAGGACGGCGGCGCCGAGGAGCAGGAGGACGAAGCGCAGGATGTGGAGCGAATGCCGACCGGACCAGGAAAGGGTGAACGCGCCCGGGAGCCGGCTTCCCAGGATGTCGCCGAGATTCAGCGAGTACCAGGTCAGGAAGACCGGACCACGAGCATCCCGCCGCCGAGGCCTGCGACGAACCGGCCCGGGAGATGGCCGCCTTGGCTCATGAGAGCACTTATCGGCTTTGCCTGCGGCCGACGTGAGCTTCAGCCGCGCGGGCGAGGACGTTGCCGAAGGTCCGCGCGGTCTCCGCGGGGGTGATGAAGACCATCCGCCAGGTGAGGCGGACGGGATAGCACCCCGCCTCGGTGAGGAGCAGGTCGCGCCTGGCGTCCCGGTCGCGCGCGTACGCCGTCTTGTGTCCGAGCCTCCCGTCGGTCTCGACCACCACTCGCAGATCGCGCCACAGGAAGTCAGCCCTGATCGCCTCGCCGTTGGGGAGCGTGATGTACTGCTGAACCTCCGGGCGCGGGAACCCGGCAGCGTCGCAGATGGCGAAAAAGCCCTCCTCGAGGTCGCTCTCGGTCAGGGTCGAGAAGTGGGACTCCGCGCGCTGATACTCGTCGAGGACGGATCGCACGATCGCGGCTCCGCGCAGGCTCGGGTTGCGGTCGAGGACGTCGTCGAACGCCCGCAGGTCGAAGATCTGGAGGTCGTCCGACTGGTCGATCGCCCGTTCCACGAGGCGGCGAGGAACCATGGCGGCGAGGTCGAGCACCGTGCGGGCGACGGAGGTGCAGGGGATTCCGTCGACGGTGTCGATGTCGGCCGGGATCAGGGTGGTGCACCGGTGAGCGTCGATGCCATCGAGTTTCCGGCCCCGGCCGCTCGGCGTGCTCACATCGATGGCGGCCCGTAGCGTGGACTGGATGCCCCACAGCGCGGCGGCGGAACGGTGGGAGAGATAGGCGTCTGGGCGGCAGGCCAGCACCGCCGCCAGCCACCGGGCCTTCGACGGCAGGAGCGCCGGCGGCGTGGTCGAGTAGACGGTCGGGTAAACGCGGTACAGCCGCCCGCTCTGCGCGCGTCGCTGCACGGCGTGGTGTGAGAGGCCGAGCTCCGCGAGCTCGTCGAGCGTCGCGAGCGTCCTCTGGCGCGAGAACAGGTCGGCGATGGCGAGCTCCGGGTGGGCCGGTGTTCCTAAACGCCCTCCAGCGACGCCTAAGAACACCGGCTCGGCCATAGCCCCGATGTTGGCGCAGAAAAAGTCACACGTGGGTGACAGGGGTGACAATTGCCCCCGGTTAGAGCACACGGGTTAGCAACATGGCGGTCAGGGTCCTGGCCGCCGCGCCGGGCGCGCCCGCCCGCCCGGCCCGCCGCCCGCCCCCGCCCCGCCCCGCCCCGCCGCCCCCGGCCGCCCGCCCGCCCCGCCCGCCCCCCCGCCCGCCCCGCCCCCGCCCCCGCCCCGCCCCGCCCGCCCCGCCGCCCGCCCGTACGATGCCCGGCGTGCCCCGCCCCTCGACCCCCGCCTGGTTCCGCGACGCCGAGCGCGTTGACGTCGCCGTCTACGACGCGATCCTTCGCACCCCCACGCCGCATCTCGACCCCGCCATGCGCCGGCTCACCCAGGCGGCGAACTACTCGCGGCTGTGGGTCGCCTCCGCCGCCATCCTCGCCGCCACGCGGGGTAAGCCCGGCCGGCGGGCCGCGGTGACGGGGATCGCCGCGGTCCTCGTCACCTCGGCGGTCGCCAACCTGGTGGCCAAGCCGCTGGGCGGCCGCCGTCGCCCCGATCCGAGCGAGGCGCCGGCGGGACGGCGGGCTCCCATGCCCACGAGCACGTCGTTCCCCTCGGGCCATGCCGCTTCGGCGTTCTCCTTCGCCACCGCGGTCGGCGCCGTCATGCCGAGGGAGGCGATCCCGATCCGCGCCCTGGCCTCAGCGGTGGCCTACTCGCGCGTCCACACCGGGCTGCACTATCCGGCCGACGTGATCGGCGGGGCGTTGCTCGGCACCGCCCTCGCGCAGCTCACCGTCCGCGCCGTCGACCGCTGGTTATGAGTGAGCGCCGGCCTTGGGCGCGCCGGGCTCGGGAATGAGCTCGGCCGCGCGCATGGCGACGCCGGCGGCCCCGTAAGCCTCGACGGCGTCGAGGGTCTCAGCCTTGAGCAGGGCCTGGGCCAGGCTCTCGAGCTGGTCGCGGTGATCGGAGAGGACCTGGGTGACCTCGACGTGGGCTTCCTCGACCATGCGGTGGATTTCCTCGTCGATCAGCCGCTGGGTGTCCGGCGAGGTTTCGCTGACCCCGGGCAGGAAGGGGTTGACGGCTTCGCTGGGGAGCACGGCAATCGGCCCGATCTTCTCGCTCATCCCCCAGCGGCCGACCATCTGGCGGGCGATCTGAGTGAGCTGCTGGATGTCGGACTCGGCGCCGGTGGTGATCCTGCCGTACACCACCTCCTCGGCCACGCGACCGCCGAGCGCGACCCTGATCTTGGCCTCGAGCTCCTCGCGCGAGTAGGAGACGCGGTCGGTGTCGGGGGTGGAGAGCGTGACCCCGAGGGCCATCCCGCGAGGGATGATGGAGATCTTGCGGACTGGGTCGGCGTCGGGAGAGAGCATGCCCACGAGCGCGTGGCCGGACTCGTGGTAGGCAGTGCGCTCGCGGTCCTCGAGGGTGAGCAGGGTGCCGCGCGGCGCGCCGAGCATGATCTTCTCGAGCGAATCGGTGAAGTCGGCCATCGTCACCTTCTCGTGCTTGCGGCGCGCCCCGAGCAGCGCTGCCTCGTTGGCCAGGTTGGCGAGGTCGGCGCCCACCATCCCCGGCGTCGAGGAGGCGAGGGCGTCGAGGTTGACGTCGTCGGCCAGGGGGATGGCGCGCGTGTGCACCTCGAGGATCTTCCGCCGGCCCGCGCGGTCCGGCGGTTGCACGGCGACCCGGCGGTCGAAGCGCCCGGGGCGCAGCAGCGCTTGGTCGAGGACCTCGGGGCGGTTGGTGGCGCCGAGGACGACGACGGCCTCGGTGCTCTCGAACCCGTCCATCTCGGTGAGGATCTGATCGAGAGTCTGCTCGCGTTCGTCGTTGGCGCCGGAGACCGCCACCGAACCGGCGCGCGAGCGGCCGATGGCGTCGAGCTCGTCGATGAAGATGATCGCGGGCGCCGCCTCCTTGGCCTTGGCGAACAGGTCGCGGACGCGTGAGGCCCCGACCCCGACGATGGCCTCGATGAACTCCGAGGCGGCGATCGAGAAGAAGGCAGCGTGGGCCTCGCCGGCCACGGCGCGCGCGAGCAGGGTCTTGCCCGTGCCGGGGGCGCCCGAGAGCAGCACCCCGTGGGGCATGCGTCCGCCTAGGCGCTGATAGGGCTCGGGATTCTTGAGGAAGTCGACGATCTCCGTGAGCTCGTTCTTGGCCTCGTCGATCCCGGCGACGTCATCGAAGGTGACGCGGATCTTCTCGGGGTCGACGCGCCGCGCCTGCGAGCGGCCGAAGTTGCCGAGCGCGCCCATGCCTCCCCGCGCGCGCCGCATCAAGAGGATGAAGAGCCCGACGAAGAGCAGCGTGGGACCGAAGCCAAGGAGGATCTCCACGAAGATGTTCTGGGTCGGGGTGGTCGACTGGGCGTTGACCTGGACGTTCTTGGACTGCAGGAGCGCGGCGAGCTGAGCGTCGTTCCAGAAGGCGGGGACCTGGGTGGAGAACAGGGTCGTCGCAGGCGCCTTGGTGTCGGTGGGCGGATACCGGAGCTTGGTGGTGAACGTGCCCTGGATGGTGTCGCCCTTGGAGGAGATCGACTTGACCTGCCCCGCGTTCACCTCGTTGATGAAGAAGGGGCTGAACGGCACGGTGATCCGCGCCTGGCTCCCCGGTTGAGCAATGAGGACCGAGGCCCAGTTCACGCCCAGGAGCACGAGCACGAAGATCCAGAATCCGCGCAGCCGGTGGGGCGGGCGGGGCTTGTGCTCGTCGGGCGTCCCGCGGCCGTCGGGCGCGGGCGCGACCTGCCAGCCACCCTTGTCTCGCGGCATGGGCGACCGCGGCGCCGCCTTGCTGGACGTGTCGATCGTGCGGTTGAGGTCCTGACCCCGGTCGGCCATCGGCTCATTCTGGCCGATCGCGACCCTCGGCATTATTTTCCACCGGAAATACTGGGGAAACCGGCTACCGCGGCCACGGGGCCGGGATCGGGCGATCCGGCTCCCGGTTCCAGTCGGCGTAGGCCTTGTCGGGCTCGTCGGTGGCGGTTCGCACCGACGCGCCGTGGCGCGCGGCGACCTCGTTGACCGGGTAGTGCGCGAGGTCCTCGCGCCGCGAGCCGATCATCAGGACCGCGCAGGGCCCGTCCCCGGCACCGACGAACACGTGCTCGGCTCCCGCCGGGCAGTGCACGAAGTCCCACTGCTTGAGCGGCCTCTCCTTGCCTTCGAGGATGAGGATGCACTCGCCCTCGAGGACGAGGAAGTCCTCCTGCACCGGCTCAGAGTGATACATGCAGTTCGGCTGGCCCGGCCCCATGATCTGGATATTCACGCCGGTGTCGGGCCAGCGCACGCCCTCGGGCTCGAAGCGGATGACGGTGCCGGTGCGCGAGTGGTCGGTGGCCCGCGCGTCGGCGACGTTGACGATGAACGGCTCGTCCATCCTCACATCGTGTCAAGAAGGGGAGCTTGCCGGGCTGGGGGAAGACGCCGCCAGAAAGGAACTGCACCGGCTGCGCTCCCGCCGGGGGCACGCCGACTCCCACCGTAGTCTTCGCCGATGGCGTTCGACTCAGCCGCCGGGCGCGCGGAGCGTCGAGCCGCGGCGGTCGGTGTCGCCAGCGTCGCGCTCCTGGCGGCGGCGGTCGTCTCGGACTTCGTCGTCGGGTCCTTCTGGGCCAAGCACGCGATGCTCACCTCGCTGCTCGCCAGCCTGATCGTCGTCGTCATCTCCGTCGCCGTCATCAACGAGGTAATCGAGCGTCGCGAGCGCCGGCGCTGGAGCCTGCTCGCCCAGGGGGTCCTCTTCGCGCTCGTGCAGAGCGCGCGCCTGACGTGGACGGGAATGGTCGAGGTGCTGCGTCTGGGCGAGATCCACAGCGGCTCGCTGGAATCGCTGCTCGAGTCCGCGCGGATCGCGCTCGACCGCCAGCAGGTATCCGAGGCCACGCGCACGCTCCTCGCCGACCCCGAGCGCCGCCAGCAGCTCCAGCGTGCTCTCGAGGGCCTCAGCGATCACACCGGCGAGGTGATCGCCAACTGGGCCACCGTCATGGTCGGGGCCGCGCCCTACGCGAAGGTCCTCGAACGCCATGTCGAGCTCCAGGGTCGCCTGGAATGGCTCGCCTCGGTCCTCGAGCACCGCGAGCCGGTGCCCGGCGGGGGCCGCAGCCACCGCATGACCCGCGCGAGCATTGCCACCGAGCATGCGGACGAGTTCGACGACGACTGGACCCACGACATGGTCGTCAGCATCACGGTGCTGGCCACGCAGCTCGACTATGACTCGCGCGAGCTCGCCTTCTCGATCGTCTCGGCCGACTGGTGGAACGAGCGCATGCAGACGCTCCTTCAGGGCTGAGCGCTCGTCGCCGAGCCCACGAGCACGGCCAGATCCCCCCGCGCCCACGCCACCCGCACCTCGAGGCCCGCCTCCTCCATCCACCGTCGCTGGTCGGCGACGCTGCTCGGGGTGTCGTATTCGCCGTCGATCGGCGTCACCGCGTCGGCGGGATCGTCGGGGATGACGAGATCGCCGAGCACGAGCCGGCCACCCGGGGCGAGAACGGCGGCGGCCCGCACGAACAGGTCGGCCTTGCCCGGGCCGTCGAGGTGGTGGACGGCGAGCACCGAGACGACCAGGTCGAACGGGCCCTCGGGGAGGAGGTCCTCGAGCCGCCCGAGGCGAAGGTCGACGCGCGCCGGCGGCAGCGCCGCGCGGGCGCGGGCGAGCATCTCGGCGCCGGCGTCGATCCCCACCAGGGCCGCGCGAGGGTGACGCGCCAGCACCCGCCGGGCCGTCTCACCCGTCCCGGTGCCGAGCTCGAGAACGCGCGAAACGTCGGGGCCGGTGGCGGCGGTCGCCTGAGCCTGGAGGTGCTCGTAGTCGGGCACCTCCTCGCGCATGAGCGCGGCGTAGCGGTCGGGATCCCAGTGGAACTGGGCCATGCACAGAGCGTAATGAGGCGCCGCCCATCCGGAGATCCGGGGCGCCGAGATCTCCGCCGCAGGGCCATGGCGGCCCATCGGCGCCGAAGCGACGATGGGCGGGTGGCCGAAGCGATCGAGGATGAAGCGCGGATCGACGAGACGGGCTGCCGGGACTGGGTCGATCACGTGGTCGTGTGCGGGCTGCACGAGGTCGGCCTGCGCACGGTGGAGCAGCTGCAGCTCGCGGGGGCGCGCGTCGTCGTGCTCGACGACGACGCCGACGAGCGCTTTGCGCGGGTGGTTCGCGGCTGGGGAATCCCTCACCTCCCGCGCGGGGCGCACCTCACCGCGCCGCTCTACGACGCCGGGATCTCGGGGGCCGCAGCCGTGGTGTGCATCGAATCGAGCGACCTGAAGACGCTCGAGACCGTGCTCCTGGTGCGGGACCTGCGCCCCGACGTGCGCATCGTCGCCCACCTCGACAACCCGGCGGTGGCGCGCGCGGTCGAGGAGGTCACCGGGGCGGCCACGGTGCTCGACGTGGCCGCCCTGTTCGCGCCCTCGGTGATCGAGGCCTGCCTGGGGCGGCGCGCCCACGACATCTCGCTCGGCACCGCGCACTTCGTCACCGTCGAGGTCCTCGCTCCCGGACCGGCGACGCTCCGAGAGCTCTACGGGAGCCTCGTCCCCCTGGGTGTCACCACCGACGCCGACCAGGAGCCGATCGTCTGTCCGGGCCGGGACCAGCGCGTCAGTCAGGGCGACCGCGTGACCTTGCTCGGCACTCCCGAGGAGCTCACGGCCGCTGGGATCCGCTCCGCTTCGCCGGCCGGAGCCGAGGGGGCCCGGGTTGGCCAGCGGATGCGCGCGGCCGCGCGCAGGCTCATCGGCAACCTCAACAGCGATGGGAGTCGTGCCCTGCGCATCGCCATCGGATGCGCGATCGCGCTCCTCGTCCTCTCCACCGTGATCCTCCACTTCGGGTATCTCACGAGCACCGGCCGCCACCTCAGCGTCATCAGCGCCATCTACTTCACGGTGGAGACGGTCGCGACGGTGGGATTCGGCGATTTCTCGTTCTCGACCCAGCCCACGTGGATGGAGATCTACGGCATCTGCCTGATTCTCGCCGGGACCACCCTCGTGACCACGATCTTCGCCCTCCTGACCAACACGCTCGTGTCCCGCCGCATCGCCCAGTCGCTCGGGCAGGCCCGGATCCCGGGGATGCGCGGGCACGTCGTCATGGTCGGCCTCGGGGCGGTGGGAATGGAGGTGCTCGACGGGCTCCTGGCGCGCGGCCGGGAGGTCGTCGTCGTCGAGCGCGACGAGAGCAACCGCTATCTCAATCAGGTCCGTCAGCGGGGCGTCCCGCTCGTACTCGGTGACTCGACGCTCGCGCAGACCCTCGACTCGGTCAATCTCTCCCGCGCCTCCTCGGTCGCCATCGTCACCTCGGACGACCTCACGAACATCGAGACGGGGCTCGCTGTGCGCGATCGGCTCGGCGAGCGCTGGAGCGAGGTCCCGGTCGTCCTCCGGGTCTTCGATCGCGAGCTCGGCCGGCGCCTGGAACAGAGCTTCGCGTTCCGCCACGTGTGGTCGACGGTGGCCATCGCCGCGCCGTGGTTCGTCGGCGCGGCCCTCGGGCTCGAGGTCCTCTACAGCTTCTACGTCGGGAGCCACCCGTTTCTCCTCGCCCGCCTGCGCGTCCACGCCGGCGGCGGCCTCGAAGGGCTGGCGATGAGCGAGCTCTCGGCCCGCATCCGCGTGATCGCCATCGACCGAGCTGCCGCCCGCGGCGAGCTCGAGCATCCGCCCCGCCGGGAGACCCGGCTGCAGGGAGGAGACGACGCGTACCTGGCCGGTCCCTATGAGGAGCTGCTGCGCGTGCTCAGGCGCGAGCGCGAGGGCGACGGCAACGCCTGACCGCCGGCGCGGGCCACGACAGGCCACGAACGGCCCACGAATTCTCCGCGCGCGCACGCGAGGCACGGTCCCTCCTGGAGCTTCCCGGACGCTCACCTGAGCCCCGCGCTCCAATTTTCCTAAAGGAACGCTAAGCAACGGACGCGGTATTCTGGCCGTCCCGTTTCCCATTTCCCGCTCGGAGATCCGTACCATCGAGGGGAAGCCGTACCATCGCGGGACCAAACGAACGCGTACGGCCCCCGAGCGTGGCGAAGCCTCAAGCTAATCGACCTATGGAGTTCCCTTGCGAATACTGATTCTTGGCGGAGACGGCTTCTGTGGCTGGCCCACGTCCCTACATCTGTCCGCGTCCGGTCACGATGTCGCGATCGTGGACAACCTGGCGCGTCGCAATGCCGACGTCGAGCTCGAGGCGGAGTCGCTGACTCCGATCAAGCCCCTGGGCACGCGCCTGGAGGTGTGGCGCGAGCTGACGGGCCGCGACATCCCCTTCCACCGGATCGACGTCGCCCAGGACTACCGAGAGCTCCTCGACCTGCTCGTCGACTACCAGCCCGACGCGGTGGTGCATTTCGCCGAGCAGCGAGCCGCTCCCTATTCGATGAAGAGCTCGTGGCACAAGCGCTACACGGTCAACAATAACGTCAACGCCACCCACAATCTCCTGTCCGCCCTCGTCGACGCCGAGCTCGACGCGCACGTCGTCCACCTGGGCACGATGGGCGTCTACGGCTACGGCACCGCCGGAGTGAAGATCCCCGAGGGCTATCTGCGCGTCCGTTTCGCCAACGATCAGGGCGGCGAGGTCGAGCAGGAGATCCTCTATCCGGTCAATCCCGGCAGCGTCTACCACATGACCAAGACCCAGGATCAGCTCCTGTTCGCGTTCTACAACAAGAACGACGGCACCCGGGTCACCGACCTCCATCAGGGCATCGTGTGGGGCACGCAGACCGCTGAGACCCGCCTCGACGAGCGTCTCATCAACCGCTTCGACTACGACGGCGACTACGGGACGGTGCTCAACCGCTTCCTCATGCAGGCGGCGGTCGGCTACCCGCTCACCGTGCATGGCACGGGCGGTCAGACACGCGCCTTCATTCACATCCAGGACACCGTTCGGTGCATCCAGCTGGCGATCGAGAATCCGCCCGAGCACGGCGAACGGGTCCGGGTCTTCAACCAGATGACCGAAACGCACCGGGTCGAGGATCTGGCGCAGCTTGTGTCGAGGCTCACCGGCGCCGAGGTCGACCATGTCGACAACCCGCGCAAGGAAGCGGCCGAGAACGAGCTCTTCGTGGAGAACCAGCACCTCGTCGACCTCGGACTCAATCCGATCCGCCTCGAGGACGACCTCCTCTCCGAGGTCACCGAGATCGCCCGGGCCTACGCCGGTCGCTGCGACAAGTCGAAGATCCCCTGCAGCTCGAAGTGGATCCAGCGCAAGGGCTCGGAAAAGGCCTTGGCATAGGTGAGCACGCCCGCCCCGGGTGACCTGAGCGGGGACCGGATCCTCGTCACGGGGGGATCCGGGTTCATCGGCCGACACGTCGTCACCGAGCTGGCCGGCGCCGGTGCCGACGTCCGGGTCATCGATCTCCAGCCCCATCCCGACCCCAGCGTCGACATCGTCATCGGCGACCTCGCCGAGCCCGAGGTCATCGAGGCGTCGCTGGAGGGTGGGATCGATTCCATCGTCCACCTCGCCGCCGTGACCTCGGTGCTCAAGTCGCTCGAGCAGCCCGAGCTCACCCAGCGCACCAACGTCACGGCCACGGCGGCCCTGCTCGAGGCGGCCCGGGTGGCCGGAGTCAAGAACCTCGTCTTCACCTCGACCAACGCCGTCGTCGGGCCGATGGAGGGCCCGGCGATCTCGGAGTCCTCGCGCCTGCGCCCGCTCACCCCGTACGGAGCGACCAAGGCTGCGGCGGAGATGCTCATGTCCGCCTACACCGAGACCCTCGGTGTGCGCTGCGTCCCCTTGCGCCTGACCAACGCCTACGGGCCGGGAATGCAGGCCAAGGACAGCATCGTCGCCCGCCTCATGCGGGCGATCCGCACGGGCGCGACGTTCGAGATCTACGGCGACGGCACCCAGGTCCGCGACTACGTCCACGTCCGCGACATCGTCGCCGCCATGCGCCTCGCGCTGGCCGACGAGTCCTGGCGCGGCCCGACGGTGATCGGCAGCGGCACCTCGCTCTCCGTGCTCGAGGTCGTCGCCGCCGTCGAAGAGGTCAGCGGCGCCACCATCCCGGTGCGCCACGGGCCCGCCAAGCCCGGGGAGATGCCCGCGGTCATCGTCGACAACAGCCGCGCCCGCGCGGCAGGATGGTCGCCCCGCTACGACCTGGCCGGCGGCCTGGTGGGCGTGTGGGAGGAATGGTCGACCGCCGATCTCGCCGTACTGGCCGCGCCCCGGTGATGGACGCGGCCACCCGACCCTTCGCCACCGAGGCTGAGGTGGCCCGCCTGCGCCCGGAGGAGCGCGCCGCTGCCGCGGCCTTTCTGGCCTCGTATCCGCCCGGCGAGGGCACGCCCCTGGCCGTCGTCATCGCCGCCTTCAACGAAGAGCCCACGGTCGCCGAGGTGGTGGCCGAGATCCCCAAGGAGGCGGCGGGACTGGCGAGCGAGGTCATCGTCGTCGTCGATGGAGCGCGCGACGCCACCGCCGAGCAGGCCCTGTCGGCCGGCGCCCTGGTGTGCGACGTCGACGTCAATCGCGGCCAGGGGGCGGCGCTCCGCCTCGGCTACTGGCTCGCGCGGGCCCGGGGAGCCGAGATCATCGCCACCCTCGATGCCGACGGTCAGTACGAGCCGCTGGAGCTGACCCAGGTGATCGAGCCGATCGTGTCCGGTCGCGCCGATTTCGTCACGGGCTCGCGCCGCCTCGGGGCCGAGCTCACCACCGACGTCGTGCGCCATGCCGGGGTCATCGTCTTCGGCGCCCTCATCACCGTGCTCATCCGCCAGCGCATCACCGATCCCGCCTGTGGGCTGCGGGCCATGCGCGCCGAGCTGACCGAGGCGGTGACCCTCGAGCAGCGCCAGTACCAGGCCTCAGAGCTGATGATCAGCGCCGCTCTGAACGGCTTCCGCGTGACCGAGGTCCCCACCACCATGCGCGACCGCGGCCAGCACGCCACGGGGACCAAGAAGGGCGGCAACTTCGGCTACGGCATGCGCTTCGCGCGCGCCGCCATCACCACCTGGAACCGGGACCGGGGGAAGCGGAAGAGCAGGCGCTAAGGCGTCTGGTCGGTGTTGACCACCGGCACGGGGCGCTCGGGACGGACCTTTACGGCGGGCATCAGGCCGCGCGAGCGCAGGGCCGCGCGGATGCGGCTGTGCTCGGAGAAGACCCAGAACTCATAGAGCGCGAACTTGGCGACGAAGAGCACGGCGAACACGGCGAGGTAGGAGGCCGTCACGAGGATCACCCGGATGCCGTGGTGGGCGGGGATGCTCTGCACGTGCGCGTTCGTCCAAGCGGTGGACAGCGAGGTGAGGATCAGGCTGATGAGCGAGGTGAGGGCGTAGCCGAAGACCTCGCGGCCGAACTCGGGACGCCCGCGCCGGCGCCACGCCCAGCGCCGGTTGAGGATCCAGTTGGGGATCGCTCCGGCCACGAAAGCGCAGATCGAGTCGGTGGTCGTGTTCACGTGGAAGACGAACAAGATCGCAAAGACGATCGCGCTCGTGGCCGCCGCGACGACCGAGCCGAGCGCGTAGCGGGTGATGCGAACACCGAGAGCCGAACGACGCAGCTCATGAAACCGGGCGAGAGACAAGACCCTAAAGCCTACCGATTCGGGCACAGGACACGATTCGTGCTCTACCCCGGGATCCCTGGTGTCACGCCCCAAGCCGTCAGGCCGCCCGCGCCGCCGCCGCCTCGCTCATCGAGAGGATACGGCGCACGAAGCGCCCCGTGGGCTCGGGCAGTGCCGCCGCGGGGAACCACTGCGCCTCGGCGATCTCGATCTGGTCCGCGACCGGTTCGACGCCGTTCACCTCGGCGTGGAAGCAGTACATGGTGTCGTTGCGATGCTCGTAGCGCGCGAAGAAATCCCCGAGCGGAACCCAATCGGTGATCGACAGCGCGAGCTCCTCCTGGGTCTCCCGCCGCGCCGCCTCGAGCGGCGCCTCGCCCCGCTTGATCGCTCCCCCGGGCATGTCCCACGCCCGCCGGTCGCCATAGGTGTGGCGGACGAGGAGGACCTCGTCGCCCCGCGTGATCGCGCACTTGACCCCGCTCTTGCGGGGTCGCACGACGAACCAGTACACGCGCGCCAATTGAAAGGCCACGCGGTAGAAGCGCGAGAGGATCCATGCCCGATCGACCATGTGTGTGAGTTTAGGTGGGGGCGGTGGGGCGGGTGGGGCCTGCGGCGCACGCCGGGGTTCGGCGCGCCCGCCGCCCCTACTCGCCCCCGCCCCGCAACCCGATCGGCGCCGCCAGTACCACATCGGGAATCCCGAAGGCGTCGACGAGCGCGCCCGCCTCGCCCCGCACTTCGTCGCACAGGCGGTTGACCTCGCGGGTGATGGCCTTGCAGCGGGCGCTGTTGAGGCGGCCGTGCTCCTCGAAGAAGCCGCGGTCCTCTTCGAGGTTGGACAGGGTGTAGAGGTCGCAGAGGCGGTTCAGGGCGCCGGTAACCCCCTCGTCCTCGCTGCTCTCGATGGCGCGGATGAAGGCCTCGAGGATGAGGCGGTCGGTGTGGGCGCGGGCGGCGTTGATGGCGTGGTCCTGGACGGCCCGGAAGACCTCGAAGGGGTCGTAGCCCTCGGTGAGGCCGCGCTTGAAGCGGTTCGCCACCGAGGCGATGATGTGGCCCTCGCGCCATTGGAAGAGATCGAGCTGGTAATCGCGGTCGAGGAGGTTGCGGGCTTCGTCGCCGCTGGGCACGACATCTGAGATGACCTGCGCGATCTTCCGGGCGAAGAGGCGCTCGAGCACGGTGTCGACGACCTGGGAGGCAACGAAGGTGACGAGCCCGACCGGGTTGAGGTCGCCGAGGTGGTCGGCGTAGTTGGTGAGCAGGCCCTTGGCCGCGAGCATCATGAGAACGGTGTTGTCGCCCTCGAAGGTGGTGAAGATGTCGACGTCGGCCCGCAGCGCGGCGAAGCGGTTGACGGCCATGTAGCCGGCGCCGCCGCAGCACTCCCGGCAGGTCTGGATCGTGTGCACCGCGTGCCAGCTCGTGGTCGCCTTCATGGCCGCGGCCAGGGACTCGAGCTCGCGCCGGTCGCGATCGGGCGCGTCGGCCGCCTGCTGCGTCCCGTCGCGTGCCGGCTCGGTGGTCGCGGGCAGGTCGACCCCGGTGTCCGCGGAAGCGGCCGGATCGGACTCCGCCGCCCCACCGCTGAACACGGCGTGGAACTTGGCCGTCAGCTCCTGCTGGGCGAAGTGGAGCGCATAAGTCTTGGCCAGCGCGGGCATCAGGCGACGCTGGTGGGTGCGGTAGTCGAGGACCGCCACCTCCTCGCCTCCGGGAGGCCCGAACTGAACCCGCCGCAGCCCGTAGCGGACGGCGATGGTGAGCGCGGTCTTGGCGGTGGTGACCGAGGCCGAGGAGATGCTCACGCGGCCCTGGACGAGGGCTCCGAGCATGGTGAAGAAGCGCTTGTTGGCGTTATCGATCGGGCTCGTGTAGCGCCCGTCGGCGCCCACGTCGCCGTAGCGGTTGAGCAGCGCGTCGCGGGGCACGCGGACGCCGTCGAACCAGATGCGACCGTTGTCGACGCCGTTCAGCCCCATCTTGTGGCCGCTGTCTTCGATCCGGACGCCCTCACAGACGTTGCCGTGCTCGTCGCGCAGGGGAACCACGAGCGCATGCACGCCGTGCGACTCTCCGCCCACCATCAGCTGCGCGAACACCGCAGCGAGCCGGCCGTGGCACGCGGCGTTGCCGATGTACTCCTTGCGCGCCTCCTCGGTCGGCGTGTCGATGACGAACTCTTGCGCTTGCGGATCGTAGGTCGCGGTGGTCCCGAGCGACTGGACATTCGAGCCGTGGCCGGTCTCGGTCATCGCGAAGCACCCCGGCAGCGCCAGCGAGGCGATGCCGGCGAGGTAGCGGTCGTGATGGGTCTTGGTGCCGAGCTGCTGGACGACGCCGCCCCACAGCCCGAATTGCACGCCGACCTTGACGAGGAGCGAGAGGTCACCGAGCGCGAGGGTCTCGAAGGAGGCGACGTTGGCCCCGGGGTTGCCGGCGCCGCCGTATTCGACGGGGAAGCCGAGCGCTGTGCCGCCGTCGGCGGCGAGGGCCTTCGCCCATTCGAGCACGCGCTCGCGGTATTCCGGCGTGGGCAGATCGATGACGGGCGCGAACTCGGGCCGCGCCAGCCGCTCGCGCACGAGCGCGCGGAGCTGCGCGTAGGGACCGTCGAGGACGCGCTGGAGGGCGGCGGGATCGAATGAGGTGGGGGCGGTCGTAGCCATGGATGGGGAGAATATGCCCGGAACGGGCCGCCGGGTCACAAGCTTCTCAAACCTTCCCCGACCTGCTGTTGAGCGCCTGGTCGCGGCGGGCGACAGGCGGACGTTCCCAGGCCCCCATCATCCTCTGCTGAACCTCCCCCGATTGGGGGAACGGTGCTCCTCGCGGCGGTCGCCACCCTGGCGGCGAGTGCTCGAGTAGACCGAACCGATGTGACTGACTCAGACGCTGTCCCTGAAGGTGGGCAGACAAGTGCTAGAGCCGGTGACTGTTGCTACCCGTGGTAGTATCAAGAGACACAGCGACGCTGGCCCCATTGGTCGCTTGGCGTTCGGCGGATTAAAGCATCTGCCCGTGTGGGCCGATTAATAGCAGAGTTGACCTGCGCGTCCTGCCTGACTGGCGCTCCCGTCTAGGCTCAGCCCAAGCACAGGGAGCACCAATGGCGAATAGCACCGGACGGCCCGACGACGGACGTCGCCACTTGCGAGCCAGCAGCGCTGATCGGGCGCCCGAGCCCGATCAGAGGCATCACCTCGTCCTGGGAGCAAGGCGTGTTCTCAACGGACTGTTGACCCTTCCTGTCAGCCGCGCCCAGGCAGGACAGAGCGTAGAGGTCTGGGAAAATGATCCTGAGCCCGAACGCGCCGACCGGCTTGACGAGGGCGTCCTGCTCAGTGTCCTGTCGGGCGTCAGCGATGGCGACTTCAGCGTTCGCATGCCGCTCGATTGGACGGGCGTGCCGGGGAAGATCGCGGACCGGCTCAATGAGGTGATCTCAGCAAACCAGATGCTGGGTGTCGAACTGGCGAGAGTCAGTCGTGTGGTGGGCAAGGAGGGCCAGCTCTCACAGCGGGTGGCGCTGCGCGGGTCGGGTCAGGCCTGGTTTGACAGCATCGAGTCGGTCAACAGCTTGATCGATAACCTGGTGCGCCCCACCAGTGAGATGCAGCGGGTCATCGGCGCCGTGGCCGACGGCGATTTGAGCAAGAAGATCACCGCCGAGGTTCATGGCGAGATGCTCGAGCTGAAGAACACCATCAATGCGATGGTCGATCAGCTCAATCGCTTCGTCTCGGAGGTTACTCGCGTGGCGCGCGAGGTCGGTACGGAAGGAAAGCTGGGGCAGGCCGCGGCCGTCACGATCGAGGTCGGCGGCGTATGGAAGGAATTGACCGACAACGTCAACCTGATGGCGGGCAACCTCACGGGCCAGGTGCGCAACATCGCGGAGGTGACCACGGCCGTCGCCAACGGCGACCTGAGCAAGAAGATCACGGCTGATGTCAAGGGCGAGTTTCTGGAGCTCAAGAACACGGTCAACGCGATGGTCGACCAGCTCAACCGGTTTGCCTCCGAGGTAACCCGCGTGGCGCGCGAGGTCGGCGTCGAGGGCAAGCTCGGGGGCCAGGCGCAGTCGGCGGAGGTAGCCGGGGTCTGGAAGGACCTCACCGACAACGTCAACCAGCTCGCGGCCAATTTGACCAATCAGGTCCGAGCGATCGACGACGTGGCGACTGCCGTGACCGAGGGGGACCTGACGCGACAGGTCGGGGTGGAGGCGAGCGGCGAGGTCGCCGTGCTCAAGGACAAGCTCAACGAGATGATCCGCAACCTTCGAGAGACAACCCGCCAGAACACCGAGCAGGACTGGCTGAAGACCAACCTCGAGCGCTTTACCCGCATGCTCCAGGGCCAGCGCGACCTCGCCACCGTTTCGAGCATGATCCTGTCGGAGCTGGCCCCGCTGCTCTCGGCGCAGCACGGCGTCTTCTACACGCTCGTCTCCCCCGACAACGGTGAGGAACCGGTCTTGCGCTACCAGGCTGGATACGGCTACAAGGAACGCAGGCACCTCGCGACCCAGTTTCGTCTCGGTGAGGGACTGGTCGGCCAGTGTGCGCTCGAGAAGGAGCGCATCCTGCTCACCGATGTCCCCGGCGACTACGTCAGGATCAACTCAGGCCTTGGAGAGTCCCACCCGCTCAACATCATCGTGCTGCCCATCCTCTTCGAGGGCTCGGTCCGAGCCGTCGTCGAGTTGGCTTCCTTCAGCCGCTTCAGCGCCACCCACCAGGCATTCCTGGACCAGCTCACCGAGAGCATCGGGCTGGTGCTCAACACCATCGAGGCCAACACGCTCACCGAGAACCTGCTCAAGCAGTCGCAGTCCCAAGCGCAGGAGCTGCAGTCGCGCCAGGAGGATCTGCGCAGCTCCAATGAGGATCTGGCCAAGCAGGCGAGCCGCCTTGCCGAGCAGAACATCGAGGTGGAAGCCAAGAACCAGGAAGTCGAGCGCGCCAAGCGCCTGGTCGAGGAGAAGGCCGAGCAGCTCGCGGTCTCTTCGGCCTTCAAGTCCGAATTCTTCTCCAACATGTCACACGAGCTGCGCACGCCGCTCAACAGCCTGCTGATCCTCGCCGGCGAGCTGAGGGCCAACCCGGACAAGAACCTCACCGCGGCGCAGGTGGAATACGCCACCATCATCCAGTCCTCGGGCACAGATCTGCTGAAGCTGCTCAACGACGTCCTCGACCTCGCTAAGGTCGAGTCGGGCACCGTGGCGCTCGAACTTGGGGAACTGGCGCTGGCGGACCTACAGGACGCGTTGGAACGCGAGTTTCGCCCGGTGGCCGATCGTCAGGGGATGTCATTCTCGATGGAGCTTGCTCCCGACGCGCAGCCGAGGATCGTCACCGATTCGCGGCGCCTGCGTCAGGTGCTGAAGAACCTGATCGCCAACGCCTTCAAGTTCACCGAGCGCGGCGCGGTGAGGATACAAGTGAGCCGGCCGGAGGACGGCTGGAGCACTGAGAACCAGGAGCTCGCCCGCGCGGTGCACGTGACGGCATTCAGCATCAGTGACACCGGCATCGGCATTGACGCCGATCAACAGAAGCGGATCTTCGAGGCCTTTACTCAAGCCGACGGGACGACGGGCCGCCAATACGGCGGCACCGGACTCGGCCTGTCGATCAGCCGCGAGCTCGTGCACCTGCTCGGCGGCGAGATCACCCTCAAAAGCGTGTTGGGTGAAGGCAGCACCTTCACCGTCTACCTCCCGTCCACCCGCGACGGCGATCTCGGCCACGTCGTCGCTCCGGTATCGACGGCCCAACTCCCAGCACCCGCGAAGTCGCCGCGGCCAGAGCATCCCCTGCCCGGTGAGCTGGCGGGATTGAAGGTCCTCGTGGTCGACGACGACTTCCGCAACATCTTCGCAGTCACGGTGCTACTGGAGCGGGGACACCTCGAGGTCATCTCGGCCGAGAGCGGCGAAGAAGCCATCGCCATCCTGCAACAGACGCCTGACATCAGCCTCGTGCTCGTGGACGTGATGATGCCGGTGATGGACGGCTACGAGACGATGCGGCTGATGCGCAACCTGCCGCAGGAAGATCTCCTCACGATCGTCGCGGTCACGGCAAAGACTGGGAGCGGGGAACGCGAGCGCTGTATGGAGGCGGGCGCCTCCGCCTACATCTCAAAGCCCGTGGAGAACGGCCCCGACTTCCTGGCAGCCCTGGCGGAAGCTCTCACCACCGCGGTGCCACCGGAACCGGCGTCGGACGTGGCTCGCGCATGACCGACATCGCTCCTGCGCCGGCACCAGCGATTCTCGTCGTCGACGACAACGCCGCCAAGCGCATGGCTGTCCGCGCAATGCTGGCGCCGCTGGGGTACGGCGTGATCGAGGTCGACTCCGGGCGTGAAGCATTACGCGCCGTTCTGCGCCAGAGGTTCGCAATGATTCTGATGGATGTGCGGATGCCGACTCTGGACGGATATGAGACCGCCAAGCTGATCCGCCAGCGGCCCCAGTCAGAGCTCACGCCGATCATTTTCGTCACCGCCTTCGGGTGTGACGAAGCCGAGACAGCGACTGCGTATGCGAGTGGCGCGGTCGACTTCATCTTCACGCCGATCCTGCCTGATGTTCTGCGGGCTAAGGTCTCAGCCTTCGTCAGCCTGTTCCTGCAGTCCGAGGAGCTGCAGCGCTCGCTCGAGTCGATCACGACCCTCAACGCGGCGCTGCGAGCCAGCGAGGTGAGGGCGCGGGCGGTCCTCCAGAACGTGGCGGACGGGATCGTGACTGCCGGTGAGGGTGGCCTTATCGAGTCGTTCAACCGGTCGGCGCGAACGCTGTTCGGCTACCGCGAGCAAGAGGTCATCGGGCAGCCGCTCCAGTTCATCGTGGCCCCTAGCCATCACGACGAGTTCTCCGACTCCGCAAGGGCCAAATGGAGCCTCCTGGATGCGGGTCACATTCCCGCGGAGTCGAACGAGACGGTCGGCTGCCGCAAGGACGGCACGTGCTTCCCGATGGAGATCGACATCAGCCAGATGGAGATCGGCGAGCGCACCTTCACGATCGCCTGCGTCCG
This sequence comes from Solirubrobacteraceae bacterium, assembly GCA_035552215.1. Classification (GTDB taxonomy): domain Bacteria; phylum Actinomycetota; class Thermoleophilia; order Solirubrobacterales; family Solirubrobacteraceae; genus Palsa-465. Next base: position 23,784 of record DASZLV010000025.1, read on the forward strand.
CAACATCTCAGGTCGCAAGGCGTACACCGAAGCGCTCGAGCATCGGACGCTCCACGACGAACTCACGGGATTGCCGAACCGCACACTCTTTGCCGATCGCGTGGACAGCGCGATCGCCTTCGCCGCTCGGGCCGACGAGGCCGCCGGCGTACTGCTCGTCGACCTGGACAAGTTCGGCAAGGTCAACGATGTCCTCGGCCGTGAGACGGGCGATGCCCTCCTGCAGGCGGTCGCCGGACGGCTGCGCGGCGCGATGCGCGACGCGGACACCGTCGGCCATCTGGACGGCGATTCTTTCGGCATCCTCCCGTCCGGCGAGACTGATGTGGAGGCGGCCGCGGCGATCGCGTGGAAGATCCGCGAAGTCTTCGATCACCCCTTCCTCATCGCCGGCCATTCCGTCGCGGTACGAGCGAGCATCGGGATCGCGTTGTTCCCCGAGCACGGCGACTCCGCCTCCGAGCTATTGCGGCGAGCCGAGTTGGCCCTACGAGAAGCCAAGTCTTCCGGGGAGGGCCTCGCCGTCTTCGTGGCGGACCCGGCCGATCAGGCCGCGCGTCGTCTGACCCTGTTAAATGAGCTCCGCGTCGGCATCCCGCGGGGCGAGCTCGTGCTGCACTACCAGCCCAAGGTAGACCTCAGAGCAGGGCGGCGAACCACCGGAGTAGAGGCGCTCGTACGCTGGCAGCACCCAAGCGAAGGGCTGCTCATGCCAGCGCAGTTCATGCCCGAAGCCGAGCGCAGCGAGCTGATCGAGCCGTTGACGAAATGGGTTCTCAACGAGGCCCTTCGTCAGCAACGCATGTGGTGCGACGCCGGCTTCGACTTGACCATGGCGGTGAACGTCTCGGCTCGAAGTCTCACCCGGCACAGCGATCTCCCCGACACCGTTGCGGAGCTCACGGAAACGTGGGGCATCCCCCCCGGCAGGCTCATCCTCGAACTCACCGAGAACGCCATCATCGACGACGACGTCGCGCAGGTCCTCGACGTCTTGCACGCGATGGGGGAGGGCTTGTCGATCGACGACTTCGGCACCGGCCACTCGTCGCTCGCGTACTTACAACAGCTGACGATCGACGAGATCAAGATCGACCGGTCCTTCGTCATGAACCTGCCCTCCGTCGTCGACGACGCGACGATCGTGCGCTCGACCATCGAACTTGCTCACAACCTGGGGCTGACGGTCGTCGCCGAGGGCGTCGAGGACGAGGCCGCGTTGGAGATCTTGGTCGAGGACGGTTGCGATCTCGCCCAGGGATATTTCTTCAGTCGTCCATGCCCGGCCGGGCATCTCACCACATGGCTGACGGAGTCGCCCTTCGGAGCCCAGCTACAGATCTCCCGCTGAATGGAGCGCTACGTGGTCGCCGACGCCGCGCTGGCCCGCGGAATCCGTGCCCGGGGGTCGCGCCTGCCGCTTTAGGCGACGAGCCTGGGAGCGACTCCGGAGACCGGGAAGGGCCGGCGGAGGGCGGGCTCGCGGACGGCGCGGGGGCACCCGCTGACGGCGCCCGTTTGGGGGCCCCGCTCCCGGCGTATAGTCGAAATTGTGGAGCGCGTGGTTCCATGAGCGTCGCCGAGGCCGCCGCTCCTGCCGACGGGCAGGCCGGCGCCAAGCCGAGCATCGCTTTCGTCTTCGCGGGACTGATGCTCGTCCTCCTCATGGCGGCGCTCGACCAGACGATCGTCTCCACCGCGCTGCCGACCATCGTCGGCGACCTCGGAGGGCTGAACCACATCTCCTGGGTGGTTACCGCCTATCTCCTCGCGCAGACGGCGGTGACGCCGGTGTACGGCAAGCTCGGAGACCTCTACGGGCGCAAGGTCGTCCTCCAGGCCGGCCTTGTCGTCTTCCTCGCCGGGTCGGCTCTGTGCGGCCTGAGCCAGAACCTCACCGAGCTCATCGCCTTCCGTGCGCTCCAGGGGCTGGGGGGCGGTGGCCTCATCGTCAGCGCCCAGGCGGCCATCGGCGATGTCGTCTCCCCGCGCGAGCGCGGGCGTTACCAGGGCTACTTCGGAGCCGTGTTCGGCCTCGCCAGCGTGATCGGTCCCCTCCTCGGCGGATTCTTCACCAGCAGCCTCACCTGGCGGTGGATCTTCTACATCAACCTCCCCATCGGCGTCCTCGCCTTCACCGTCCTCGCCGCCACCCTGCCCTCTCGCTCACAGCGCGTGCAGCGGCGGATCGACTACCTGGGTGCCGGCTTCCTCGCCTCGGCGCTGGCCGCCATCGTCCTCCTGACCACGCTCGGGGGCACGAGCTATGCGTGGGACTCGCCCTTCATCATCGGCCTCGGCGCCGGGGCGGTGGCCCTACTCATCGCCTTCGCCGCCGTCGAGCACCGGGCGCCCGAGCCCGTGCTCCCGCTGCGCCTGTTCCGCAACCGGGTGTTCTCGGTCACCGCCGGGATGGGCTTCGTGGTCGGCTTCGCCCTCTTCGGCTCGATCGTCTACATCCCCCTCTTCCTCCAGGTGGTGAACGGTGACACTCCCACCGGTTCGGGCCTGCGCCTGCTCCCGCTCATGGCCGGCCTGCTCACCACCTCGATCATCTCCGGGAGGCTGATCAGCCGGACCGGGCGCTACAAGATCTTTCCCGTGGCCGGCACCGCGGTGATGATCGTCGGGCTCGTGCTCCTCTCGACCATGAGCGCGACCACCACGACGCTCGAAGCGGGCGCCTACATGCTCGTGGTCGGGCTCGGCCTCGGCTCGACCATGCAGGTCCTCGTGCTCGCGGTCCAGAACTCCGTCGACTACCACGACCTCGGCGTCGCCACCTCCGGAGCGACGCTGTTCCGCTCGATCGGGGGCGCGGTGGGAACGGCGATTCTCGGGTCGATCTTCTCCAACCGTCTGAAGACGAACTTGGCGAGCGCGCTCCTCCACTTGAGCCCGCCGCTCTCCCCGACCGTCCTCAAGCAGGTCCAGGCGGGGGCGGACAACCCCGCCACGCTCAAGAAGCTGCCACCCGCGGCCCACGCCGCCTACATCCATGCCTTCACCAATGCCCTGAGCCCGGTCTTCGTGGTCGCCGCCGGGGCGGCGGCGGTGGCCTTCCTGCTCAGCCTCTTCCTCGAGGAGCGGCCCCTGCGCGACTCGGTGAGCGCCGCATCGGGAATCGGCGAGAGCTTCGCCGTCCCCAAGGACACCGACTCGCTCGCCGAGATCTCCCGCGCCCTCGGGGTCCTGCTCGGGCGCGAAGGCCGGCGGCGGGTGGTGCAGCGATGGGCCGAGGAGGCCGGAGTCGACCTCTCTGCGGCGGCGTCCTGGCTGCTCGTGCGCCTGAGCGAGGACCCGTACACCGACCTCGAGGAGGTCTCCCGGCGCTTCGCGGTGCCGCTCGAGGTGACCCACAAGGCGCGGGAGGAGCTCGAGGAGCGCGCGATGGTGGTGCCCACGGAGCCCGCGGAAGGCGCCGGCCCGCCCGCGGACACGGTGACGGCGGCCGGACAGGAGGCGGTGGAGAAGCTCGTCGCCGCCCGCCGGGCCAGCCTCGCCCGCCTGCTCGAGGGCTGGTCGCCCGAGCAGCACGTCGACGTCGCGCACCTCCTGACCCGGCTCGCCAACGAGCTCGCGGGCGAGCGGCCCGCCGACGCCCGTGCCCCGTCGCCGGCCTGAGCTACTTCTTCGGCGAGGGCACCCCGGGGAGACCCAACGGCTGGAACAGCCGTCCGCGCACGAAGCGGCCGAAGGGGTGGTTGGCGAGCAGGCCGCTGACACCGAGGAGGATCACCAACACGCCCGCGACCAGTGCCACACAGGCGAGGATTCTCGGCCAATGGGCGCGGAAGGTATTGCGTACTCGCGCCAGCAGCGCCTCGGCGCCGTCGCCGGCCACCGCGATGACGATGGCGATCCCGATCAGGGGCAGCACAAAGCAGACGTTGAAGAGGACGACGAGGAAGACCTGGCGGGTCAGGGAGGTGCCCGAGCCGACCACGGTTGCGATGGCAGCGAAGTAGGGAAAGGCCGTGGGCAGCTCGACGGCGGAGATCGTCGCTCCGAGGATGGCGCTGTGGCGGGCTTGGCGCCGGCGCTTCATGGGCTCGGCCTTCGGGAGCTCGTTGCGCTTTCGCCACAGCACCCCCGCGGCGATGACCATGGCCACACCGGCGATGATCTCGATCACGTGCCGCGCCGTGTGACCCGGCCGCGCCACGAGATCGACGATGAGCTCACCCGGGCCGAGCACGACCAGGAGCCCGCCGACCAGGTACACGAGGAACACGCCGATCGTGAACTCCACGACGCGACGCACCGCGGCCGCGCCCTCGGCCATGTAGAGCGCCGGGGCGATCGTCGTCGGGTTCAGTGAGTCGGCAAGTCCGATCGAGACGACGATGCCGATGAGGCGCAGCATCCCGCCATTCTCCCCGCCCCTCGCGCGCCCATGCGCCGCGGGTCAGGCGAAGTGAAGCTCTTCGGACTCGTCGTCCGAGGCCGGGCGCTCACACGACGGGCACCACCAGCGGGTTTCCATCGGGGTTCCACACACCGAATGCCGGGGTGCTTCCGCGCCTTCGGCGTTGCGTGCGCCCCAGCCCTCGAGCAGGCGCAGGGCGCCCGCGAGCTCGCGCCCGGCCGCGCTCAGCTCGTAGACGAAGCGCGGCGGCCGCTGCGAATAGGGGCGCGTGACGACGAGAGCACCGCGCTCGAGATGGCGCAGGCGCTGGGTGAGGACGTTGGGCGCAATCCCGCGGACCTCCTCCTGGAGCTCGCCGAAGCGCCGGGGCCCGTCGAGGAGAGCGTCGACCACGAGCAGCGTCCAGCGGTCCCCGACGGTGGCCAGGGCATCGGCGAGGGCGGCCCGCCCGGGGTCTTCGGCGGGGTGAGAGTCGGCGGGCATGGGGGTGATCGTACGGGCGGACACAAGCTGGTACAGTAGCGACTTGCATATCGCAAGTAACTAGGGAGTCCGCATCATGAATCTGCTTCTAGAACTCGAGACCTCCGTCCAGGCGGCGGTCGAGCACGTCGGTCCCACCGTCGTCGGCCTGGGTCGTGGCTGGGGGGTCGGCTCCGGTGTGATCATCGCCCCCGGCCGCGTCCTGACAAACGCCCACAACCTGCGCCACGACGAGACCACCATCACTTTCGCCGACGGCCGCCATGCCAGCGCGCGCGTCGCCGGAGTCGACCAGGACATCGACCTCGCCGTGCTCGACGTCGACACCGCCGAGCTCGCGCCCATCGAGTGGTCGGAGGGGAGCGAGGAGGTCCCCATCGGACGCGCCGTCCTCGCCCTCGGCAACCCCGGCGGGCGCGGCCTCCGCGTCACCCCGGGCTTCATCTCCGCGAGCGCGCGGAGCTTTCGCGGTCCCCGGGGCCGCCGGATCGCCGGCGCCCTCGAGCACACCGCGCCGCTCCCCCGCGGCTCCTCGGGCGGTCCGCTGACCGACCTCGAGGGACACCTGCTCGCCATCAACTCGGTCCGCGTCGACGGCGGCCTGATCCTCGCCATCCCCGTCGACGGCGCCCTGCGCGAGCGCATAGAGGCGCTCGGTCGCGGGGAAGCCCCCAAGCGCGTCCGGCTCGGAGTGGCCATCGCCCCGCCGCGGGTGGCACGCCGGCTGCGCCGGGCCGTCGGCCTGCCCGAACGCGAAGGCGTGCTCGTACGCGAGGTCGAGAACGACAGCCCCGCCGCCGCGGCGGGCATCGAGCGCGGTGACCTGCTCGTCGCCGCGGCCGGCACTCCGCTCGCACGCGTGGAGATGCTCTACGAGGCGCTCGACGCCGTGCGGGCGGACGGGAAGCTCGAGCTCACGGTGGTGCGCGGGACCGACGAGCGCGCGGTGGAGGTGGTGTTCTCATGAGTGAGGAGACGCTTCTCGATGGCGCCCCCGGGACGGCGCCCCCCGAGCCACCCCCGACCGACGCCGCTGCCACCGAGGCGGCGGCGCTCGACGCCTACTCGCGGATCGTCGTGGACATCTCAGAGCGCCTCGCGCCCTCGGTGGCCAACCTGCGGGTGACCCGCCGCTCGCGGGGTGGAAACGTCCCCGCCGGCGCGGGCAGCGCCGTCGCCCTCACCCCCGACGGCTTCCTCATCACCTCGGCGCACGTGGTGGCGGGACCGGGGCGCCAGGGTCGCGCCTCCTTCGTCGACGGGCGCGAACTCAGCTTCAGCGTGGTCGGCGTCGACCGCCTCTCTGACCTCGCGGTGCTGCGAGCGGAGGGCAACGGGCTCACTCCCGCGACCCTCGGCGACGCCGAGCGACTCCGGGTCGGTCAGCTCGTGGTGGCGATCGGCAACCCGAACGGGTTCGCCGGCTCGGTCACCGCCGGTGTCGTCTCCGCCCTCGGGCGCTCGCTCCCCGCTCGCTCCGGACGCTCGGTGCGCTACATCGACAATGTCATCCAGACCGACGCAGCCCTGAACCCGGGCAACTCCGGCGGCGCCCTCGTCGACAGCACCGCCTCGCTCGTCGGCATCAACACCGCGGTGGCGGGCATCGGGCTCGGGCTTGCCGTTCCCATCAACACGGCGACGCGCCAGATCGTCGCCGCGCTCATGCGCGAGGGACGGGTGCGCCGGGCCTACGTCGGGATCGGCGGGGGCCCGCGTCCGCTTCCGCCCAACGCCCGCGCCCGGCTCGGTCGTGCCGCCGCGGTGGAGATCGTCCAGGTCGTCCCCGGCGGTCCCGCGCAGCGCGCGGGGCTGCTCGCCGAGGATCTCATCGTCGAGATCGGCGGCCACCCCGTCGAGAGCGTCGAGGACCTCCAGCGGGCGATGACCAGCGAGGCGATCGGGCAGGCGGTGCCCGTCCGGGTGGTCCGAGCCGACCGCGAGCTCGAGCTCGAGCTGAGGCCGGTCGAGCTCGGGGACTAGCGACTCGCCGGGCAAACCCCGCAGGCCGGGGTGGTATCGCTACACTCAGTCCTCGGCGCCGGGGTGGCGTTCCTTGTGACGCCCCGGGCCGGAAGCCCGAACCACTCGACCGAAATTGGAAGCGCGCATATGGCTCGCGGAGACGTTCGGATCGCTGTCACCCTCGCCTGCGAGGAGTGCAAGCGCCGGAACTATCAGACGAATAAGAGCAAGCGGAACAACCCGGAGCGTATTGCGCTGCGGAAGTACTGCCGCTGGTGCCGGTGTCACACCTCGCACCGCGAGACGCGCTGAGCGTGCAGGAGGGCCCGTGGCACGGAATCGCAAACGAGCCAAGGAACGGCGAGCTCGTCGTCCCCCATCCGGCAATGCCGGGGTCGCAGTAGCGCGCGCGGGACGCGACGAGCACGCCGCCGCGCCGGCGCCCATCGAGCATGCGACCCCTGACGTCGACCTCGCGGAGGCGCAGCTTGCCGTCGGGCGCCCCGAACTCACCGGTGAGCAGACGCCGGTCGAGATCGAAGCGCTGACCGAGGCCGAGGAGCGCGAGGAGGAGTTCGAGGACTACGCGGCTGCCGGCAGCGGCCTCCCCGGTGTCTTCCCCGGCCAGCCTCACGTTGTCGCCGCCCCCGACGAGCTCGAGGAGTTCGAGGACGAGGTCGATGACAGTGGTGGTGGAGGCGGCGGCCCCCGCGGCGGCGGGCGTGGCTCCGGCGGCGACGGTGGAGGCGGCGAGGTCGGGCCGCCGAGCGGGGCGGTCCCCGAGCCGCGGGTTTTGCCGGGAGGCCGCCTGGTTAACTTCCTTCGGGGAAGCTGGCGCGAGCTACAACGGGTACAGTGGCCCGACCGCCGGCAGGTCGTGCAGGCCACGGGAGTCGTCCTCGGGTTCGTGATCTTCGCCGGTCTGTTCCTCGGAGGCGCAGACTGGGTGGCCGGCAAGCTCGTCACTTTCGTCCTGAAGTAGGGCTCAGGCCGGAACTATCTTTAAGCCGCGGCGCGGGGAGTGGCCGCCTAGGAGACTGAGAAGAAAGCATGTTTCGCTGGTACGTCGTCAACACTTATTCAGGACACGAGAACAAGGTCAAGCACAACCTGGAGCACCGGGTTGTGTCGCTGAATCAGCAGCGCGCGGTGCGGCAGATCGTCGTGCCCACCGAGACGGTGTCCGAGATGAAGGACAACCAGAAGGTGACCGTCGAGAAGCGCACCATGCCGGGCTACGTGCTCGTCAACATGGACCTCAACGAGGACTCGTGGACCCTGGTCAAGGGCACGCCCGGAGTCACCGGCTTCGTGGGCGCCTCCAACGAGCCGGTGCCGCTCACCCAGGCCGAGGTCGACCGCCTGCTCCACCAGGAGACGGCAGAGCGCCCGCGCAGCCGCGCCCAGTTCGCGATCGGCGAGTCGGTCAAGGTCATCTCCGGGCCGCTGTCGGACTTCTCGGGCGAGATCTCCGAAGTCAACGAGGACGCTCAGCGTCTCAAGGTCCTGGTCTCGATCTTCGGCCGGGAGACCCCGGTCGAGGTCGGCTTCGATCAGGTCAAGAAGATGTAGCTATGGTTGAGCGCGCGTAATGGCCAAAAAAGTCCTCACCACCATCAAGCTCCAAGCCGTCGGCGGCCAGGCGAGCCCCGCCCCGCCGGTCGGGCCCGCGCTGGGACAGCACGGCGTCAACATCATGGAGTTCGTCAAGTCCTTCAACGCCCAGACCCAGTCGGATCTGGGCACGGTGATCCCTGTCGAGATCACCGTCTACGAGGATCGCTCGTTCACCTTCGTGACCAAGAGCCCGCCGGCGGCGATCCTCATCAAGCAGGCGCTCTCGCTCGAGAAGGGCTCAGCGGAGCCCAATCGCAACAAGGTCGGCAAGATCACCCAGAGCCAGCTCCGGGAGATCGCCGAGAAGAAGATGAACGATCTCAACGCCAACGACATCGACCAGGCCGCGAAGATCATCGCGGGCACGGCGCGGTCGATGGGCGTGGAGGTGGTCTGAGGCCATGGCCAAGCACGGCAAGAAATATCTGGACGCCAAGCAGCGTTTCGACCGCGAGCGTGAGTACGAGCCCGCCGAGGCGATCAGCCTCCTCAAGCAGATCAAGTACACGAAGTTCGACGAGTCCGTTGAGGTCCACGTGCGTACCGGACTCAACGTCCGCCACGCCGACGAGCAGCTCCGCGGCACCGTCGCCCTCCCCAACGGTCTCGGCAAGGAGGTCAAGGTCGCCGTCTTCGCTCAGGGCGACAAGGCCCGCGAGGCCGAGGAGGCCGGCGCCGACGTGGTCGGAGCCGAGGACCTGGCGGCGCGAATCCAGGAGGGCTTCGACGACTTCGACGTCGCCATCGCCACCCCCGACCTGATGCCCGTCGTCGGTCGCCTGGGCCGGATCCTCGGTCCGTCCGGGAAGATGCCCAACCCGAAGGTGGGGACGGTGACCATGGACGTCGCCAAGGCGGTGCAGGAGTCCAAGGCGGGAAAGATTGAGTACCGGACCGATCGCACCGCGATCGTGCATCTGGTCATCGGCAAGAGCGACTTCGAAGAGACCGCTCTGCTCGAGAACTACGCCGCGGTGATGGACGAGCTCATGCGCGCCAAGCCCTCGGCGGCCAAGGGCCGCTACATCCGCTCGGTGACCTTTACCACGACCATGAGCCCCGGGGTCAAGGTCGATCCCACCCGTACACGTGACCTCGTGGAGGAAGCGGCAGCCGCGTAAACTGACGTGAGCATCTGAAAGAGACGACGCCCCAGACCTCCGGCCCTACGCGAAAGCGGAGCTAAGCCCGGAGCAGGCGGAGCCTCGAAGCCGGGTCCCGTTCCCTTGGTCCCGCCCTCGACGCCCGCCGATTCTGGTGGGCGTTTCTCATGAGAGGACTTAGAGACCAACATGAACAGAGATGAAAAGGCAGCCGTCGTCGAGGAAGTCGCGGCCCAGATCTCGGCCTCCGAGGCCGTGTTCGCCGTCGACTACCGCGGGCTGACCGTGCCCCAGGCGGCCGAGCTCCGCACCAAGCTCCGCGACGCCGACGCCACCTTCCGCATCGTCAAGAACTCGCTCGGCGAACGCGCCGCCGATCGCGCCGGCGCCGAGGCGCTGAAGGCGTTCCTCGTCGGCCCCACGGCCCTCACCATCGTCAACGGCGACGCCGCCCTCGCGGCCAAGACCCTGAACGACACCGCCCGCGTCCTGCGCGGCCTGCTCGAGTTCAAGGGCGGCCTCATGAACGGCAGCGCCCTGAGCGCGCAGGACGTGACAACGATCGCCCGCCTGCCCTCGCGCGACGTCCTCACCGGACAGCTCGTCGGCATGGTCGCGGCGCCGCTCGTCGGACTCGTGCGCGGGCTCAACGGCCTGCTCGCGGGCGTGGCGATCCAGCTCGCCCAGGTGCTGGAGCAGCGGGGAGGAGCCCCGGCGGTGGCGGAGCCCGAGCCGGAGGCCGCGGAGCCCGAGGCCGCGGCGCCGGAGCCGGAGCCCGAGGCCGCGGCGCCGGAGGCCGCGGCGCCTGAGCCGGAGCCCGAGGCCGCGGCGCCGGAGCCGGAGCCTGAGGCCGCGGCGCCTGAGCCGGAGCCCGAAGCTGCTGCGCCGGAGCCGGAGCCGGAGCCTGAGGCCGCGGCGCCTGAGCCGGAGCCCGAGGCTGCTGCGCCCGAGCCCGAGCCCGAAGCTGCCGCCCCGGAGCCCGAGCCTGAGGCCGCCGGGCCCGAGCCCGAGCCCGAAGCTGCCGCCCCGGAGCCTGAGGCTGCTGCGCCTGAGCCGGAGCCCGAGGCCGCGGCGCCCGAGCCCGAGCCCGAGGCCGCCGCGCCCGAGCCCGAAGCGGCCGCGCCCGAGCTTGAGCCCGAAGCCGCGGCCCCCGAGCCCGAGCCCGAGGCCGCTGCGCCCGCCCCCGCCCCCGAGCCCGAAGCCGCCCCCGCCGACCCGGCCCCCGCAGCGACCACCACTTCAGAACCCGATCAGGACGCAGCGTCGGAAGACGCGTCCGACGCATAAGGAGGACAAACCATGGCCACTACTACAGAGTGGATCGAAGAGCTCAAGAGCATCTCGGTGCTCGAGCTCGCCGAGCGCATCAAGGCGCTCGAGGAGGAGTTCGGCGTATCGGCGACCGCCGTCGCCGCAGCAGCCCCGGCTGCTGCCGCGGGCGGCGGTGCCGAGGCCGAGGCCGAGGAGCAGACCAGCTTCGATGTCGTGCTGACGGCGCCGGGCGACAAGAAGATCCAGGTGATCAAGGTCGTGCGCGCCGTCACCGGCCTCGGGCTCAAGGAGGCCAAGGCACTCGTGGACGAGGCCCCCAAGCCCGTCAAGGAGGGTGTCGACAAGGCCGAGGCCGACAAGCTCAAGGCCGACCTCGAGGAAGCCGGCGGAAGCGTCGAGCTGAAGTAGTTCGCAGGGCCGGTGTTCTTTCCGGGCCTAGCGGTACCGGAAAGAACACACGCCCTGTAGGCCTGCGGGTCAGCTCGGGCCGCAGGCTATTATGCGTGGCATGGCTAAGTCACCTAAGCGTCCCATCAGGTCGATGATCAAGGACGAATCTGGCGGCTTCAGGTAGCGATCTAGGACGGTCGCGAACGGTGCGTGCGCTGGACGCGCTGAGTTGACCGCATCGCTGTCTGCGGTCAACTACTGATCGCCCCCGGGAACTTCCCCCTCTAGTTTTCTCCCGGGCGAGCCGATTATGGGGGCATGGGAGCAATTGCAGCGTCGAGGCCGGTCCTTCCGCTTCGGGTGCTGCCACTGCGGACGCTTTCT
>DASZLV010000026.1:0-32430 GCA_035552215.1 Solirubrobacteraceae bacterium
TACACGGAGGCGGAGGACGCCGCTACCACTCGACGGACGCCCTCCCGGGTCGCGGCCTCCAGCACGTTGTAGGTCCCGTCGACCATGACCTCGAGCGCCTGGCGCGGGTCCTCGGCGCAATGGGTGATCCGGAGCGCGGCCTGGTGGAAGACCACGTCGATCCCGCGCGTGAGACGCTCGACGAGCTCTCGGTCGCGAATGTCCCCGGTGACGACCTCCACCGGCCCGTTCGCGACCGCCCAGGCCAGGTTGTCCTGGCGTCCGCGCACGAAGTTGTCAAGGACGACGACTTCTCGCGCGCCGGCACGCACGAGCAGGTCGGCCAGGTGTGACCCGACGGCGCCGGCGCCCCCGGTGATGAGCACGCGCTCACCGCGCATCGATGTCTGAGAGTTCATGCCCAGTGAACGGACGGGGGTCAGCCAATCTTGCGAAGCATCCCCACAGGGGGGCGCAAACCGGATTCCGGAGCGGGCGCGTAAGAGTCGGCCCGCCGGGCTCGTTGATTGTTCGACGCCAAGCGGCCCGAGACCGCCCGCAGCGGCCACAGGCTCATGATCGACGAGGCAAGACGCCAATGACCACCGAAACAGGGACAAACCCCCATGGCGCGGGCGCCACGCACATGTCCGCGTTCGCGCGTGTTGCTCGCCCTGCTCATGGGCCAAGGACGCCGGCGCGGGCGCATGCGTGGGGACGGAACCGCGTGCGCCCGCCTCTGTTCCTCGTGGCCGTGCTCGTCTCGGCCGGGCTCCTGGCCGCCGCCGCGGCTCCCGCCGGCGCCACCACCTTCTGCGCCACCAACGTTGCCAATCCCGTGCAGTGCGAGAACACGCTCCCCGGTGATCCGCCGAGCGACTGGGAGGTGACGGGCGCGGGTGATTCCGACATTCAGGGCTATGGCACGTCGATGAGCGTCCCGACCGGCGGGACGATCTCGTTCAAGATCAACACGCCGTCGACGGCTTACCACATCGACATCCTTCGCCTGGGGTACTACGGCGGCGATGGAGCTCGAATGATCGCAGCAGGCGTAAAGCCGTCCGTGTCGCTGCCGCAGAGCCAACCGGCCTGCCTGAGCCAGTCTTCAACTGGCTTGATCGACTGCGGAAACTGGTCCGTGTCCGGCTCGTGGACGGTGCCGAGCCAGGCCGTCTCTGGTGTCTACATCGCCCACCTCGTGCGCGACGATGGCAAGGCGGCCGGCGACGACAGCCAGATCCCGTTCGTCGTCACCAACCCCTCGAGCCACTCGGACATGCTCGTGCAGACCTCCGACGAGACATGGGAGGCCTACAACAACTACGGCGGCAACAGCCTGTACAACTGCTCGGTCGCCTGCCCGTCGGGCAACCCGCTCGCCTACAAGGCGGCATACGCCGTCTCCTACAACCGCCCGTTCGACGGCTCGTTTGCCACCGACGGAGGCGAGTCCTACCTCTATTACGCCGAGTACCAGATGATCCAGTTCCTCGAAGAGAATGGCTACAACGTCAGCTACGCGGCCGAGAGCAACGTCGATTCAACGCCCGCATTGCTCCAGAACCACAAGCTCTTCATATCCAGCGGCCATGACGAGTACTGGTCGGCCGGGCAGCGCACCAACGTCCAGAACGCGCTCAACGCGGGCGTCAACCTTGCCTTCTTCAGCGGCAACGAAATGTTCTGGAAGACGCGTTGGGCCGCGAGCATCGACGGCTCGAATACCGCCTATCGGACGTTGATCTCCTACAAGGAGACCCACTTCAACGCGCCCACCGACCCGCAGGATCCGAATACGTGGACCGGCACCTGGGGTGACCCTCGCTTCAGCCCGCCCGCCGACGGCGGCCAGCCGTCGAACGCGCTCACAGGACAGCAGTTCGACATCAACGCGGGGACGACGGACATGCAGGTCCCATCGCTTTACAGCAGGCTGGCGCTGTGGAAGCACACCGCCGTTGCCACCCTAGCCGCGGGAAAGACCCTGACCTTGTCCCCGGGAACGGGGGTGCTCGGCTACGAATGGGACCTCGATGAGGACAACGGATTCCGACCCGCCGGCCTGTTCGATCTATCTTCGACCACTGCCACGGGACTACAGGCGTTCACCGACTATGGCAGCACGACGACGGGACTCAACGCCACGGCCACGCACCACCTGACCATGTACAAGGCCCCAAGCGGAGCATTGGTATTCGGCGCTGGGACAGTGCAGTGGTCCTGGGGACTTGACAACTTCAACGCCTGGCAAGCCTCCAACACCGACCCGAGCGGCAATCGGCCCGATCCGAACGTGGAGCAGGCGACGGTGAATCTCTTCGCGATGATGGGAGCGCAGCCTTCGACCCTGCTCTCGGGACTCGTCGCGGGGACGGCCTCGAGCGACACCACCCCACCGACCTCCGTGATCACCAGCCCCTCAAATAATGCCACCGTCGCCGACGGGAGCAACCAGGTCATCTCCGGCACTGCTGCCGATGTGGTTGGCGTCGTGGCCGGCGTAGAGGTCTCTACCGACGGCGGCTCGACGTGGCATCCGGCGACGCTGACGACGCCCGACAACACGACGGTCAACTGGTCCTACTCGTGGCCGGCACACGGGAATCCTTCGACCAAGATCCTGTCCCGCGCGGTCGATGACAGCGGGAACCTGGAAACGCCCTCCGGCGGAATCGCCGTGAACGTCACCTGCCCATGCTCGATCTGGGGCAACGCCGTGACTCCCGCCGCTCCGGACAGCGGCGATGGGGGCTCGATTGAGGTCGGGGTCAAGTTTACGTCGGACAGCTACGGAACGGTGAACGGCATCAGGTTCTACAAGGCAAGCACGAACACGGGCACGCATGTGGGCAGCCTCTGGACGGCTAGCGGAACTCTGCTCTCACAGGCCACCTTCACCAACGAGACCGCCTCGGGCTGGCAGACAGTCACCTTTCCCTCGCCCGTATACATCCAGCCGAACACCACGTACATGGCGGGCTACTACGCGCCCAGCGGCCATTACTCCGCCGATACCAGCTACTTCTATTCACCTCCGCCGGTTGGCGGGCATGCCCTGAACAGCCCGCCACTCCACGCCACGCCGGCGACGGCGACCACCACGAATGGCATGTACGCGTACACGTCGACGCCCGGAACCTTTCCCAGCAACTCGTTTTTCGGCAGCAACTACTGGGTCGACGTGTCCTTCACCCCGGCAGCGCCTCCGGGGCCGGCAAGTAACCCGACCGCGACAGGCGGCACCGGCTCGGCCACCGTGTCGTGGACCGCGCCCACCGCCGGCGGCCCGGTGACCGCGTACAAGATCACGCCCTACATCGGCTCCGCTGCCCAGACCCCGACGACGTTCACGGGCTCGCCGCCGGCCACGACGGCGACTGTGACGGGCCTCACGGGCGGGACGTCCTACACGTTCACTGTGACGGCTTCGAACCCGAACGGCGCGGCCGCGCCTTCCAGCCAGTCGAATGGGGTGACCCCCACGGCCCCGACCGCCCCGACGGCGCCCCAAGCCGTGAGTGGGAGTCCCGCGACCAGTCAGGCGTCCGTCTCGTGGTCGGCACCGGTGAACAACGGCGGCAGCCCGGTCACCAGCTACACGGTGACCCCGTACGCCGGCTCGACCGCGGGCACCGCCTTACAAGTAAGCGGGTCGACGACTTCGACGCCAGTTACCGGACTTTCAAACGGCACTTCCTACACCTTCCAGGTGACGGCCACCAACTCGGTGGGCACGAGCCCGTCCGCCACGAGCAGCATCGTGGTCCCCGAGAACACCATCTTCGACTTCATGGCGCCCAGCGCGCCCGATTCGGGCGATGGGTCCTCGGTCGAGGTAGGGGTCAAGTTCACCTCGGATCAGAACGGCCTCGTCAGCGGGCTTCGTTTCTTCAAGTCGGCGGCCAACACCGGCACGCACATCGTGTCGCTGTGGACTTCCGCTGGCGGGCTGCTGGCCCAGGCCACAGCGACTAACGAGACGGCGTCCGGCTGGCAGAACGTCAACTTCGCGAACCCCGTACCGGTCTCGGCCAACACGACCTACGTCGCTGCATATCTCGCCCCCAACGGGCACTACGCGGCGACCGGTAGCACCTTCGCGTCCGCGGGCCTCAACAACGCGCCGCTGCACGCGCTCGCGAACACCACGAGCTCAGACGGCGTCTACGCCTACAGCGCGTCGAGCGTCTTCCCGAGCAGCAGCTTCAACGCGACCAACTACTGGGTCGACGTGATGTTCACCAACAAGCTGCTTCCGCCCACCGCGCCCCAGTCGGTAAGCGCCACGGCGGCGACCAGGCAGGCGATGGTGGTGTGGTCGTCCCCTGCCAGCAACGGGGGCAGCGCAATCAGCGGCTATACGGTCACGCCCTACGCCGGAGGCACCGCGGGCACGCCGGTCCAGGTGGGCGGTGCGGCGACCTCGGCGACGGTGACTGGTTTGACCAACGGCACGGCCTATACCTTCCAGGTGTCAGCCACCAACTCCGTGGGCTCGAGCCCAGTGGTGAGCACGACCGCCGTTACCCCTATTGACACCATCTTCGATTTCGGCGTCCCGAGCACGGTCGACTCCGGCGACCCCAACGCGACCGAGGTGGGCGTCAAGTTCACCTCGGATGCCAACGGCTCAATCACCGGGATCCGGTTCTACAAAGCGGCGGCAAATACGGGAAACCATGTCGTCACGCTGTGGACGGCATCCGGCACTCAGGTGGCACAGGCAACCGCGAGCAACGAATCGGCGTCAGGCTGGCAGACCGTCAACTTCTCGCCTCCCGCGGCGATCACGGCGGGTACGACCTATATCGCCGGATATTTCGCGCCGAATGGGCACTACTCGGCCACCGGTGGCCAGTTCTCGTCTGCGGGTGTCGACAACGCTCCGCTCCACGCTCTTGCCAATGGAACCAGCGCCAACGGCGTTTACGCCTACGGATCCTCGACGATCTTCCCGACTAGCACCTATAACGCGGGCAACTACTGGGTGGACGTCATGTTCAATCCCTCGAACACCGTATCCGCTCCATCGGCACCGGCGGGAGTTTCGGCGGCCCCCGCGACTAACGAGGCACTAGTCACGTGGTCCCCGCCGACAAGCAACGGCGGCAGTGTCATCACCGGCTATACCGTCACCCCCTACGCGGGCACGACGGCGGGGACGCCGGTCCAGGTCGGGGCCTCGGCTACATCCGCCGCGGTCACAGGCCTGACAAACGGTAATGCCTATACCTTCCAAGTGACCGCGACCAACGTCGCCGGCATCAGCTCGGCGGGCACAACGAGCGCGATCACCCCGCAGGACACGATCTTCGACTTCGGCCTCCCGGGGACGATAGATCCCGGCGACGGCGGCTCGATCGAGGTTGGACTTAAGTTCACCTCGGATGTCAACGGCTCGGTCACTGGCGTCCGCTTCTATAAGGCCGCCGCGAACACAGGAACCCACGTGGGCTCCCTGTGGACGGCCTCCGGCACGCTGCTCGCCCAGGTGACGTTCAGCAACGAGACGGCTTCGGGCTGGCAGTCTGCCTCCTTCTCGGCGCCGGTCGCGATCACCTCCGGGACAACTTACGTGGTCGGCTATCTGGCTCCCAATGGTCATTACTCCGCGACCTCGTCCCAGTTCGCCTCCGGACCTGCGGACCACGCCCCGCTGCATGCGGTCGCGAACTCCACCAGCGTGAATGGGGTCTACGCGTATTCAGCGGCCTCGACGTTCCCCACCTCCAGCTATAACGCCTCGGGATACTCGGTCGATCTCCTTTTCGCCCCCGGGTCCTAGTGCGACGCAAGCAGGGAACAGCCCGTCGTGCGTTTCTCGGCCCGTGTGCGGTGCTCATTCCCGCTCTGTCGGTGCTCGCGGGCTGCGGCGCGTCTTCCAGCCTCACGGCCTCGTCGGGACCCACGGCGCGTGTCTCTACCAACACGATAGGTACTAGCACCCACATGCGCGCGCACGCCGGTCCGGCGCGGGATGTCGTCCATAACTCGGGCAAGGTCCTGGTAGCTCACGGCCACGACAGCGAGCCCTCGGGATCTGTCGAGGGACATTCCTCGAACCCATGCGCACTCGTCACCGCACAGCAGGTCGCAGCCGTGATCCGCCAGCCAGTGACCAGGGCGGTTGAGGCCAAGCTGGGGCCCACTTGTGTCTACGTCCCCCAGGCGACGTCGGCCCGCAATCAGGTCTCCCACGGCCACGCCAAGGCACACGGCGTCGAGGTGACGCTCGCCATCACCCCGATGAACTTCAAGAACTCCGTAGGGAGGTTGAGCACAGCCACGGCCTTTTCCGTGAGCGGGCACCGGGGTTACTGTGGCGTCATCGGGCATCCGGTCGCCTACGTATCACTGACCTACGGTCGGGTGATGACCGTCGTGGCGCCCTGTCCACTCGCGGCGTCGATCGCCAAGATCGCCCTGAAGAACTTGTGAATCTAAGGATGGCGTAAGCGGGGCCGCTCGCGGCACGTTTTTTATTTGGGAAGGTTATGAGTAACCACGGGGCCACAGAACTGAGAGTGAAGGCCGGGAAGGCCACTGACCACGTAGGGCATGCTCCCGCGCGGCTCACACCACCTGCCCGGACCCCGACGCCACGTATCGACGTGGTGCCGGTCGGCAAGGCCGACCTGAGCCCGGCGCTTCCCGTCTGGCGCGACGCCATCCGAGTCCGACTGCTTGGCGTGGCGGACGCCACGGGGGTTTCACTCGTGCTCATCGCCGCAATTGCCTTGCTCGGTAAGAGCGACGTTGCGGTGCTCGCATTGGCTGGTATGCCAATCGTGGTGGCCCTGTTCAAGCTCGCCGGGCTGTACGATCGCGATGAACTCCGGCTCGTGCCCTCGACGCTCGACGAGACGCCGCGACTCCTGCAGCTGACCGGCCTGCTTGCGCTCGCCGCCACGGCGCTGCTCCCGCTCGTCCTTCCCGGTCGCCTCGACGGCGGCGAGATCGTCACGCTGTGGGCATCGCTCTTTGCGACTGTCGTGGCGGGCCGGGTGCTCGCTCGAGCAACGGCGCGCCGGCTCTCCCCCGTCGAGAACTGCTTGGTCATCGGCGACATCGATCAGGCCGATCGCATCCGCGAGACGCTGGCTGCAAGCCAGGCACGCGCGCTCGTCGCGGCGTGCCTGCCCCTGCGCGATAAGGATGTCCACGATCTGGGCGGCCCAGATATCATTCGCAGCCTGGTGCGCGACCTTCAGGTTCGCCGCATCATCGTCGCCCCGCCGGTGTCGGGCTCAAGTGGGGCCGTCGACATGATTCGCCTGGCCAAGGCAGTCGGGGTCAGAGTGAGCGTCGTGCCGGAGATGCTCGCGGCCGTCGGGTCGGTCGTGGAGTTCGATGACATCAACGGAACGGCGATGCTCGGGATCCGCCAGTTCGGGATTCCGCGTTCCGCACACCTGATCAAGCGCGCATTCGACATCGTCGTGACGACGATCGCGCTCGTGGCCGCGGGCCCTCTGCTCCTAGCGGTCGCGGTGGCGGTTCGGCTTGACTCCAGAGGACCGATTTTCTTCCGCCAGATTCGTGTGGGACGTAATGGACGGCGCTTTTGGATGATCAAGTTTCGCTCGATGGTCGCCGATGCGGATTCGCACAAGGACGCTCTCCGCTCCCTCAGCAACATAGAAGACGGCCTGTTCAAAGTCGCCGACGACCCACGCGTAACCAGAGTGGGCCGATTCCTGCGTAGCTCCTCCCTTGATGAGCTGCCCCAGCTCCTTAACGTCTTGCGCGGTGAGATGAGCCTCGTGGGCCCGCGGCCTTTGGTCGTCGACGAAGACGAGAAGGTGCTAGGGCTCTACCGTAGCCGCCTGCACGTCACCCCGGGGATGACTGGCCCGTGGCAGGTTCTCGGCACCCGCGTGTCTCTGGACCAGATGGTCGCCATCGACTATCGGTACGTGGCCGGCTGGTCGCTGTGGCTGGACGTCAAGATCATGCTGCGGACCGTGCGCCACGTGGCGCGCCGCGGCAACGTCTAGCCGCTCGTCCGTTTCACGCGCACCGATTCTCCGGGACGCGGAACTCGCTGCTCGAGCTCAGGATCTGCCGGACAGCAGCGAGCAGATCGGCAGCGATGCCTGAGCCGGCCGGCGGACGGGCTCGGTCGCGGCTCAGAAGTACAGTCTGTGCACCGGCCGCGCGGCCAGCGGCGACATCGCTGCCGGAGTCACCGATCATCACGCTCGTCTGCAGGTCCTCAAGCTCGAGAAAGTCGCGCGCACGCTGAAGCAGGGCGGTGCCTGGCTTGCGGCAGGCGCACACACCTTCATCGTGCGGGCAATGGAAGAAGCGGTCGACGTGGGCGTGGCCGCTGCGCAGGAGCATCGCGCCGAGACGCGCGTGAATGGCCTCGAGGTCGCTCTCGGTCATCCGCCCGAGGGCGATTCCGCGCTGGTTGGTCACGACGACGACGGGAATGTCCGCACGGTTGAGGGCACCTATTGCCTCGGCGGCCCCGGGCAGGAGCTCGACCTGGTCGGGAGCGGTGATGTAGTCACCCTCAGGGGCCTTGACGTTGATGGTTCCGTCGCGGTCGAGCAGTACTGCCTGTGGCGATCTCGGGGGGGTCACGTCAGCCCCGGCGACCCGTCAGCCGAAGAGCTCTTGCTCGACGAGCTCGCACATTATGTGGGCATACAGCATGTAGCCCTCTTGGATGCGAGCGGTCGACGGCGAGGGAATCACCAGCGGTAGATCGGCCAAGGAAGCGAGTTCGACGCCATTGGAGCCCGTAAACGCCACGGTGAACATCCCGGCGTCACGAGCCGCCTTCACGGCGCTCAGTACGTTGGTCGAGGATCCGCTCGTCGAGAGGGCGATAGCGACGTCGCCTGGGGCACCGAACGCCTGAATCTGCCGCGCGAAGGTCAACCCGTAGGCATAGTCGTTGCCGATCGCGGTCATCGACGAGGCGTTGTCGGAGAGCGATAGAGCCGGCATCGGCGCGCGATCAAAGGCGAAGCGGCCGACGAACTCTGCAGCGAGATGCGTGGCGTCGGCGGCACTGCCGCCGTTGCCGAAGAGAATCAACTTTCCCCCTTCTCGCACGCTGTTGATGACCTCGTCGGCGAGGCGCGCGAGGGCGTCCACTGCTTCATCGGCAAGGAGGCGTCGCTTCACGGTGATGCTCTCGCGCACCCGCTGCATGATCACTCCCCGGAAGTAAAGGTTCTCGCGATACCCGACTGCAGGCTCCGCGACAATGGTCAATGCGCTGGTCTCACTCATGGACGCTCCAAGTCGTTAGCCCGTTGGGTGTGAACTCGAATTCCGCGACTTCTCCGCCCATCGCTATCAGGGCATTCGCCACGTGGTGCTTGCGCTGGAACGGACAGCAGAAGAGCATGTATCCGCCGCCGCCGGCGCCCGTCACCTTGCCGCCAAGGGCACCCTGCCTGCGTGCTTCATCGTAAGCCGAATCAATGAAGTCAGTGCTGATGCGCGGGGACATCTTCTTCTTCTCCTCCCAGGCCGTGCCCAGGAGATCACCGAAGTCATTGAGCCGGCGCTGGAGCAGCGCATTCTTCATGGCCACGGCCAGGTCCTTGCCCGCCCGCAGGCCAGCCAGCGCCTTCTCCTCGCCGCCCTCCCAGCGCCTCGTCTGATCCTCGATGATCTTGTCCGAGGCGCGTGTCTTGCCCGTGTAGCAGAGGAGCATGTTGTGCTCCAGCTCGTGCACGACGTCATCGGAGATCCGGAGCGGGTTGACGATCACCCGATCACCTTCGAACTCGATGAAGTTGAAGCCGCCGAAGGTCGCCGCGTACTGATCCTGGAGTCCGCCCTTGATCCCGAGCTCGTTGCGCTCCAGGTCGAAGGCGAGCTGGGCGACCTCATAGTCGGTCAAGGGGCGGCCGTGAAACTCCTTGAGCAGGCCGATAAGCACTACCATGACGGCGGACGAAGAGCCGAGCCCGGACCCGGGGGGTGCGCTCGAATGTAGGAACAAGTCGTATCCGCCGCGGCCCATCTTGCGGATTGCCGCCTTGGCGAGATCGAGCTTGCCGTCGAAGGCGAACTGCTCGTCGGCCCCGTACTCAAGCGAGAGACCGAAGTCGACGCTCTCGAGGCCGATACGGGAATCCTCGCGCGGCGCGAGGGCGCCGTAGGCGTAGCGGTTGATCGTGGCGCTGAGCACGAGGCCGCCCTCCTGCGCGGGGAAGGGCGGAACATCGGTGCCGCCGCCGGCGAAGCTGACTCGAAGCGGGGCCTTGGCGCGGATCACTCGCACCGGAATCAGCGCTCTAGGCGGACGGGTGAGTTCGTGCGCTGCGAGAGCGCCGAGGACAGCAACTCGAAGAGGAACGGCATGCCCTGCAGCAGGTACCGGCGATAGAGCCTCCTGGGCTCCTGCACCATCCGGTGGAGCCACTCGAGCCCGAGCCGCTGTACCACCAGGGGGGCGCGGTGAACCTCGCCGGCGACGAAGCTGAACGAGATCCCGCACGAGACGAACCATGCCCGCGGCAGCCGGACCCGGAGGTCGGTGATGAGCTTCTCCTGCTTGGGGAACCCGAGTCCGACGTAGACGATGTCCGGGGCGGCGTCGTGCAGGGTCTGCTCAATCCGGCGCAGGTAGTCCGGGTCGCGCTCGAAACCGAGCGGCGGGCACAAGGTTCCCGCCATCCGCAACCCAGGGCTGAGCTCGGTGAGTTTGGCGACGGCCGCCTCGGCCGTGCCCGGGTTCCCGCCGAGGAAGAAGATCGACGCGCCGGCCTCCGCCGCGGCGGCCGTGAGCGAGACGACGAGCGTCGATCCGGCCACCCGCTCGGGCAAGGGCGTCCCCTGCAACTCGCCGGCCCAGATCAACGGCATTCCGTCGGCCAGCACGAGATCGGCGCCCGAGACCAGGTCGCGGACCTCAGGGGACTCTCGCCATTGCCGCAGGACGTCGAGGTTGACCGGGCAGATCCAGCCTCCGGACCCGTCCGCGACTGCGTTCAGGACGTGGTCGATGGTCTCGCGCTCGGACACCGCTGCGAATCCGAGTCCCATGAGCTCGACGGTCGCCGGGCCCCGAGCGGTGCGGGGAGCCGACGTGCAGGCCGACGGAACTGGAGCCGGTGTGCGCGCCGACTCCGGCGGAACGATGGTTGCGGTGGACATTCCATACGATCAACGCAGGAAAAGGGGCACTCCTTACGCGCCCAATTCCGGTCATACGCCTCACTCCGAGCGCGTGAGAAATCGTCTCCAGCAGCCGTTTCTTCGGCAGAGGGTCGCGGTCGCGGCCCTTACACATACTGTGAAGCGGGGTAGAGATCGAGTGTCCATTCAGGCAGAGCACACCATCGGTCAGGCATGGACTGCCGGAGCTGCAGAGGCGGCGCCCGTTGGCATAGCCGTGGTGGGGGCTGGTTACTGGGGTCCGAACCTCGTGCGCAACGCCGTGCAATCCCGGGCCACCTCACTGATCGCCGTGTGTGATGCGAATGTTTCACGCGCGAGGGCTCTCGCGGGAACGCTCGCCAGCGTGGACGCGACCGATGACCTATCTCGACTGCTCGACGACCCGGCCATCGAGGCGATCGCGGTCGCCACGCCGGCGGGGACCCATCTCGAGGTCGCGATGACGGCCATAGAAGCGGGCAAGCACGTCCTAGTCGAGAAGCCGCTCGCCTCCAGTTACGCCGCCGGACGCGCGCTCGTCACGGCCGCCGAGGACCGGGGTGTCGTGCTCATGTGCGACCACACCTATTGCTACACGCCGGCGGTGCAACGCATCCGCGAGCTCGTCCACACCGGGGTGCTGGGCGACGTTCACTTCATCGACTCGGTCCGGATCAACCTCGGCCTCGTCCAGCGCGACATCAACGTGCTCTGGGATCTCGCTCCCCATGATCTCGCGATCCTCGACTTCATCCTCCCCAAGGGGTGCCTACCGGTCGCGGTCGCCGCTCAGGGCGCTGACCCGATCGGAGCCGGGCAGGAATGTGTCGCCTACCTCACGCTGCAGCTCCCACACGGCGCCATCGCACACGTGCACGTCAACTGGCTGAGTCCGATCAAGGTGCGCACCACCACGATCGGGGGCTCGAGCCGGACCCTGGTGTGGGATGACCTCAATCCCTCCCAGCGCATCTCCGTCTTCGACCGCGGCGTCGACCTCGCCGATCCCACCGAGATCGACGCCGACGATCGGCGCCAGGCGATGGTCTCCTACCGCTCGGGCGACATGATCGCGCCCGCGCTGCCCGAGCGAGAAGCGCTTCAGGGGGTCATGGGCGAGTTCGCAGAATGCATCCGCACGGGCCGGGCGAGCCGAACCGACGGCCGGTCCGGGCTCAGGGTGCTCGACATCCTCGAGGCGGCGTCGCGAAGCCTTGAGTTCCACGGGGCCGTCGTACCGCTTCGCAACGATCGATGACCTCCGAGAAGGCCCGCGAGCTGCTGCTAGTCGGGGCCGGCGGGCTGGCCCGCGAGGCAGCCGAGGCGGTGCGGGCCGCCAACGCCGTGTCGGCGTCGTGGAACCTCATCGGCTTCCTCGACGATGACCCGGGGAAGCACGGCATGGTCATCGGCGGCATTCCCGTCCTCGACGCGATCGACGCCGTCCACGACTACCCCTCCGCCCAGCTCCTGCTGTGCCCCGGCCGACCCGACAACTATGTCGTCCGGCGCGTGCTCAGCGAACGGCTCGGGCTCGAAGACGAGCGCTACGCCACCATCATCCACCCAGCGGCGACGGTGGGTACGACCTGCGCGGTCGGCCCCGGCTCGCTGCTCCTCGCGCACGCGGATCTGACCGCCGACGTCGTCATCGGCCGCCACGTCGTCGTCATGCCGCAGGTCGTCCTCACGCACGACGTGCAGGTGGGCGATTGGGCAACGCTCGCTTCGGGCGTCCGCCTCGGGGGCGCCAGCCGCGTCGAGGACGGCGCGTACCTCGGCAGCGGCGCGTGCGTGCGGGAGGGCATCACCGTCGGCGCATGGGCGATGATCGGGATGGGCGCGGTCGTGACCCGTGACGTTCCCGCCGAGCGCCTGTGGTACGGCAATCCGGCCCGCGACGTCTCGCGCGCCCCACTGCCGGTGATCGTCAACCAGGGCGCGGCGTCATGACCCACTCGGCGCTCACCCGCGCTTCGGCGCCCATGGGGTCGATCGTCATTCCGGCCCACAACGAGGCGGCGCTCATCCGGCGCTGCCTCGACACCCTGTTCGCCGGCGTCGACCGAAGCGAGCTCGACGTAATCGTGGTCTGCAACGGCTGCACCGACGACACCGCGGAGTTCGCGCGCTCGTCCGGTCACCCCGTCCGCGTCCTCGAGGTCGAACGCGGATCCAAGCCCGCCGCCCTGCGTCTCGGGGACAGCGCGGCGGTCGCCTTCCCACGGCTCTATCTGGACGCCGACGTCCAGCTCCACGGCTCGGCCGCTCGCCCGATCCTCGAGCGACTGCGGTCGGATGCGGTGGCGGCCCGGCCTCCGATCGCATACGACAGTGATCGCTCCTCTCCGCTCGTGCGCCGCTATTACCGGGCGCGGGCCCGCATCCCCGCGGTCCACCGCGCGCTGTGGGGCGCTGGGGTGTACGGGCTCTCCGAAGACGGAAGGAGCCGCTTCGAGGCCTTCCCCGACGTGGTCGCGGACGACCTCTGGGTCGACCGTCATTTCCGTCGCGACGAGATCGAAGTCGTCGACTGTGTTCCCGTCGTCGTCGCCGCGCCACGTCGCGCCGGCGATCTTCTCCGCGTGCTCCGCCGCACGTATCAGGGCAAGCGGGAGGAGCGGCCCGCGGAGCGGCCCGAGCACGGGCTACCGAGGACGGGTCCCTCCGTCCTCTTTGACCTCGTGCGCCTAGTCGTCTCCTCACCGTCCGCGGCGCTCGACGCCGTGATCTATGCGTCCTTTGCCATCATCGGGCGCATCGCACCCGGGAGCGGCGCTCGCTGGGAGCGAGACGACAGCTCGAGAGAGGAATGATCCCGCGCCCACGAGACGCATGACAAGAAGTTGGCTGCTGCTGTTCCCCGTTGGCCTGGTCGCATTCGCGGCGGTGCACGTGTTCCAAGCATCGGGCGCGCGCGATGTCCTCAGTCCCTTCCATCCACTGACGGGAACGGCGGTGAGGTTCGTCGCCCCAGGCTGGGCATGCCGGCTGAGCCCGTGTTCGTATCAGTGGACCGCCACGGATGGGCACGGCCACTCCGCCGTCCTCGGGGCGCAGCGGGCGATCGCCCGTGCCTTCTACGCGCCGGGCCCGTACCGGGTCCGTCTCACCGTCACCGATCGCGCCGGACACCGCTCCTCCAAGACCACCACGGTGAAAGTCTCGGGGCTGGCGCTGAGTCCGAGCTTCGTCGGCCCGCGCTACTACGCGAGGTTCTCCCACGGCCCCGCGGCGAGCATGGGCTACTTCCCGATCCTCACCTACCAGCTCAACCTCGGACAGTGGAGCCAGCTCCCGGCTCGCATCAAGGCCATGGGGGTGAGCGGGATTGACGACGCCTACGACCAGTCCGATCAGAACAACTTCCGGATCGCCGACCGGCACGGCTTTACGCTCAACATCAACGGCTCGATTGCACGGAGAGCGCACTCGCGGGCGGTCGCCTCCTACGCCATGCTCGATGAGCCGAACTCCCGCGGCTCGCAATACGCCGCGAGCTCGTGCTCGTCCTCGAATGACACGTGCGGCCAGGCCTACGTGAATGACGCGAACGCGTATCGCGCATCCGATCCCACCCGACCGGTGTGGGGCAACTTCACCAAGGACGTCGATGAATGGTCGTACCCTCCGAGCGGGTGGTCGGCCCCGGCCTACGCGCAGCACATGCGAGCGATGCTCGGCTCATTGAACGTCGTTTCCGCTGACTACTACGGGTGGACGGATCCCTACGAGTGGAGTCAGGGCACCGGTCAAGGCACGGGCCATTACGGCGCCTGGGTCTACGGGCACACGATCGCGCGCATGAACTACTACAACCCGTCGATTCCCGCCTATGGGTTCGTCGAGTGCTGCGACTCGCTCGACGGGAACGGCACGAAGAAGCCGACAAACGAGATGATGCCCGGAATGCTCGAGGCGGCGATCTGGAACATCCTCGTCCATGGCGGCCGCGGCTATGTCTTCTGGACCACGAACTTCTGGGATTCCTCCCGCGGTGGCGACCCCTACGCAGACCCCTACGCGGGCGCGAGCTATCAGGGCGGCTGGGCGCTGTACGGGGAGCACCAGTGGGATCCCCAGTACAACCGAGCGCGACAGGTTGACGGTGAGGTCAAGTCGATGGCCCGTGACCTGAACTCGCCGACCGTCGCCGGCATCAGGGCCGGATCCTCGACCCGGGTGCCGGTAGCCGCCCTGGGCAAGCAGGTTCATGGCAAGCTGTGGCTGCTCGTCCAGGCTGACGGCAACGGCACTCACCCGCTGTCGAATACGGCCCCGATGACGGCGACGATCACGCTCCCGAATTCCGTGCCCGCCGGCACCGTTCTAGACGTGGTCGGGGAGCACCGGACGGTCACGGTCAACTCCCGCCACCAGTTCACCGACAGCTTTACCATCACAACCGAGACTCCGTTCAGCGGCAATCCCATCACCTACGGCTACCAACACCACGTCTACGCGGCACGCTAAGCGGAGGTTAAAAGCGGTGCGCAACCCGCAAGCCCGCGGCTCCAGTCAACGTTTCTCCGTTATGAACCGGAATCTGGCGGTGGATTGAATGGACTCTGTGAAGGCTCTTCGCGTGCTGTGGCTGCGGCGCCGGCTCGTCATCGCCGCCCTCGTGGCGGCAATCCTCGTGGGGGTCGCGATCCCCTACAACATCCCGAACATGAGCTCGCGTCAGCATCGGGTCGGCGTTGCCTCGGCGTCGGGCCTGGTCGATAGCGCCAAATCGCAGGTCGCCGACCTGGGGGTCGCCGGCGGAGCCGATGTGGGCTCGCTGTC
Organism: Solirubrobacteraceae bacterium; assembly: GCA_035552215.1. Classification (GTDB taxonomy): domain Bacteria; phylum Actinomycetota; class Thermoleophilia; order Solirubrobacterales; family Solirubrobacteraceae; genus Palsa-465. Next base: position 15,898 of record DASZLV010000026.1, read on the forward strand.
CTACCGGGCCTCTCTGCTCGCGAGCATCATGACGAGCTCGCCGATTGTCAGCGACATCGCCCGGCGCGCCGGCGTGCCCGTGAGCACCCTGATCGTGAACGGCCCGACCACGGTCGTGGGCACGGGGGCCCCGGCTCCCATCATCTCGAACGCGCAGATCAGCCCGTCGAACCCGAGAGCCAGCACGCTGACCGCGACCGTTCCCACCCTGGCGGCCGGCCAGATCCCGGTGATCCAGGTGACCGCGCAGGCTCCGACGGCCACGATCGCCGGCAATCTCGCGAACGCGGCATTCACCGCCCTCCAGGCCGATGTCTCGTCGGTGGCAACCGCCGACAAGATCCCAGCACTGCAGCGGCTCGTGGTTCGTCCCCTTGGCCCCGCCAGCGTCGGGGAGGCGAGCCAAGGTCCAGGCCCAATATTGGGGCTCGTGGGAGCGGTGGCCGCCTTCCTGCTCCTCTGTGGCGCCATCCTCGGCGTCTCGTCGGTCTCCTCGGCGTGGCGCGACGCGTCGGTGGCGGAGCGCGAGGGCCACGACCGGGAAGAGAGGACGCGGATCGACGAGTCGTACGCCGAGGTGGACGAGGTGGCGAACTACGAGCTGAGGGCCGAGGATGGGTTCACGGCTGGCTCCGGCGCTGAGGTAGCCGCGTCTGCCATCGAAGCCGCGCGCGCCCTCGAAGCCGCGCCAACCATCGCAGCCGCACCTGCCATCGCAGCCGAGAAACCTCTTACGGCCGGAAAGACACTCAAGGCGAAGAAGGCCCTCAAAGCGGTGCCCGAGCTCAAGCCCGAGCCGTTCGATGCCGACGGTCCCTTCGAGCCCGATGAGCTCGCCGAGCCGAACGCTTCCGAGGAACCCGAAGCTGCCCGCGAGCCCGAATCCCGTCGGGCCGGCGTGACGGAAGCTGCGCTGGCCCTAGACAAGCTCCTGCAGTCTCTGTGATGCAAGTCGGACGGGCTCTCTATCAGTTCTCACGCCGCCCCCGGCTCGTCGCCCTGAGCGTGGCCATCGCCGCCCTGGCGGCGATGTTCAGCGCCTACAGGATCAGCCTCCTTCCGCCGAGCTTGCACCCGCGAGCGATCGGCATGGCCAGCGCGTCCACGCAGATCCTCGTCGACAACCCCTACACGATCGTCCTCGATCTCAACCAGGGCAGCTATCAGCTCCAGCAGATGGCGCAGAGCGCGACCCTGCTCGGCAACGTGCTCGGGAGCGTCTCGGTCCGGACCGAGATCGCGCGAATTGCCGGGGTACCGGTGAAGGCCATCAACACCACCGAGCCGGCGACACCACAGTTCCCGCAAGCGATCACGCTCCCGCGCAACCGGACGACAACTGATCTGCTCGCCTCCAACAACCAGTACCGCATCAATATTCAGGCCAATCCGACGGTCCCCATCCTTACCATCTACACCGAGGCGCACAGCACCGCGGTGGCCAAGGCCTTGGCCAATGCCGCCGCTACCGGGCTGCGTGACTATATGAACAGCGTCGCGCCGAGCCTCCCAGCCAAGAAGCAGATCCAGATCGAGCAGCTCGGTCAGGCTCAGGGTGGCGCGGTCACGGGCGGTCTCCGCGTCGAGGTGCTCGGATTGGTGTTCGGGTTCGCGCTTCTCATCACCGGGGGCATCCTGTTGGCCATCGACCGCATCGTTCGCGGTTGGAGAATGGCCAAGGGGGCGGCCGGCCCAACGACAGTGGCGCCCACCGACGTCGAGGATGTCGCCGATCGGCCTCGTCCTCCCCAGGCCGGCCGTCTCGCTCGTCGCGCGCGCCCGGGATGACCCGATCTCGACGACCAGGTGGGAGGGGCGAAGTCGTGCCATCACTTACGCGCCATCCCGGAATGTCGCGCGAGAAGCGGATCGAGCGGGGGGTCCCGTCGATGCCGACCGGGCGCTCGACGGTCACCGCGATCGTCACTGCCTACAACTACGGTCGCTTCCTGGCCGAGTGCGCGCATAGCGTCCTCACCCAGCGCGACGTCGATGTGCGGCTGATCATCGTCGATGATTGCTCGACCGACGACACGCCCCTGGTCACGGCGGAACTCGGACGTGACCCGCGGGTCACGGTGATCCGCAACGAGCCCAACCTCGGCCAGATCCCCTCGGTGAACATGGCCCTCGAGCGCGTCGAGAGCGAGTACGTGATGAAGCTCGACGCCGACGACCTCCTCACGCCGGACTCGCTGGCCCGCTCGACGGCGCTCCTCGAAGCGCATCCTCGCATCGGATTCGTCTATGGGCGGCCGCTGCATTTCTCCGGCCCGGTGCCTGCCATGGCGAGCACGCCCGCCAAGAGCTGGACCGTCTGGGCCGGGCACGACTGGGTCGCGGGGCGCTGCCGGAGCGGCTACAACGTCATCAGCCAACCCGAGGTCGTCATGCGCACAGCAGCTCTGCGGGCGGCCGGGCCGGTGCGGGCCGATCTCCCGCACACTTTCGACATGCACCTGTGGATTCAGCTCGCGTCGATGGGGAACGTCGGCCGGATCAACGGCCCCGCCCAAGGTCTCTACCGGGTCCACGACGCAAGCCTCCAGCGCACCATCCATGCCGGCGCCCTGTTCGACCTCCGGGGCCGGCGGGACGCCTTCGACGCGGCCTTCGCGGCCGCGGCCGGCACCATCCCGGGCGCCCGCGAGCTCCACGAGACCGCGCGCCGCAATCTCGCCGCCGTCGCTCTCGACCGGGCCTGCCGCGCTTACGACCGCGGACAAACGTGCGAGCAGCCGGTCGACGAGCTCGTCTCCTTCGCGCTCGAGACCTGCCCCGGGGCGCGACAACTCAGGGAGTGGCGGGCGCTCGAGCGCCGCCGGTACGTCGGTGCCAAACGCGCCCAGCGACACCCTCGCTTCTTCGCTGCGGCCCTCGCGCGCCGCTCGGCGGAGGAGCTCGGGCACTGGCTCTGGCTCCGAACCGGTGAGCAGTAGGCTCCCATGAGCTCGCCGCAGGCCGACATCGTCCACCAGGTCCGCCGGGGGGTTCGGTTGTGGCGAACGTCGGGCCGGCGAGAGACGGCGCAGCGCGTGGCGCGGGCGGCCTATCACCGCCTCGATGCGTTCTCGCTCGAGTTTCCCCTTCTCCTCGACGATGTCGCCGATTCGCGCCAACTAGATCTACCGGTGCCATCTCGGCGTCCCGAGCGTGGGCAAAGCCTGCGCGTGGGCTTCGTCAGCACCCCGCCGGGACGCGGTTCGGGCGGTCACACGACGATGTTCCGTATGGTCACGGCGCTCGAGGCCGCCGGCCACCGCTGCACCATCTTCCTCTATGACCGCTACGGGGGTAACCTGGCCGACCACGAGGCGACCATCCGCAGCGGCTGGCCGTCCGTGCGCGCCCGCGTGCGCGACGTTCGCCAAGGGATCACCGGTATCGACGCTTGCGTCGCGAGCTCGTGGCAGACCGCGCACGTGCTTGCCAGACACGCGACCGAGCCGATGCGCAGGCTCTACTTCGTCCAGGATTTCGAGCCGCTGTTCTACCCCCAAGGCGCCGAATACGCGTTCGCGGAGGACAGCTATCGGTTCGGGTTCCGCTGCATCGTCATCGGGCACAGGCTCGCCCAAGTCCTCCATGCTGAGATCGGCGTTCGTGCCGACGTCGTCGAGTTCGGATGCGACACCGACATCTACCGACTTCGACCGGCCGAGCCTCGTGACGGCGTCGTCTTCTACAGCAAGCCCCGGGCCGCGCGACGCGGCTTCATGCTCGGGGTGCTGGCGCTGCAGGAGATGCACCGACGCAGGCCCGAGGCTCCCATCCACATGGTGGGTGACGCGGACGCTCGCGTGCCCTTCCCCGCCGTCGTCCACGGCACCATCACCCCGCAGCAGCTCTCCGATCTCTACAACCGCGCCCGAGCCGGCCTGGCCCTCTCCTTCACCAACGTGACATTGCTGGCCGAGGAATTCCTGGCCTGCGGCACCGTGCCCGTGCTCAACCTCTCACCGTACGTCACCACCGCTGACGTACGCAGCGACCACGTCTGCTGGGCGCCGCCCACGCCATCCGGGATCGCCGACGAGCTCGTCGCCGTCCTCGATTCACCCCCCGATCCCGTCGCGGTCGCGGAGACCGCACACAGCGAAGGTTGGGGACCGGCGCAGGTCGCGTTCGTACGAGCGCTCGAGGAAGAGACCTACGGTTAGGGTTAGGCAGCCTCGGCGAGTGGTGCCCGGTTGGCACGGCGGCGTGCCAACTCGGTGGCAAACGCTCGCCGCGCATCGGTGAGGTAGGGCAAGACGTAGACGGCGGTGGCGACCGTGCCGCCCGCCGCACAGGCCAACAGCGGGGTGCGGATCTGCGAAGCCACGTACCAGGCCAGCCACGCCGTGGCCGCCGCCCATCCCAAGGCCGGGAGCAACGCGCGAATCACCATCAGCGAGGGAACGCCGGCCCGGCGCACCAGGTAGATGACGAGCGGCACGACCACGAGGCAGGATACCGCGGCATGAGCGTACCCGGCCCCGGCGATTCCGGAGCTATGGACAAGGACGAGCAGGGCGACGATCAGGGCCGGGAGCCATGCCACCTGGAAGAACAGCACCGCCCGGGTACGCCCGAGCGAAACGAGGAAGTCACTGAGCAATTCGAGGATCGTCCGCGCCGCCCCGAGAACGGCCAGTCCCACTAGGGCGGTGGAGGCCGTGCCCCACTTGGACCCGTACACGGTCACCACGAGGGGATGGGCAAGCGCCGCGAGAAACAGGCAGACCGGGAGCGTCACGCGGGCGACGTTGCGGAGCGCGGCGGTGAAGTATCCGGCCATATCGGCGCCCTGTTCACGCAGACGGGAGAACGCGGGGAGCGACACGTTGCGCACCACCGAGCTGAACACGTTCTGTGGCCAACCGGAGATGTTGAAGGCGAGCATGTAAAAGCCGAGCGAGACTGCGCCCATGACCCGGCCCACGATGATGTAGTCGACGTTCTGAATCGAGTACCCGAGCACGTTGGCGCCGACCAGGGGCACTCCGAACCGGAGCAGACGGCGCGCTTCTCGTCGGTCCCAACCGGGCCAGAAGCGAGCGGGAGACTTGAAGAGAAGGATCACCGTGGTCACCAGCTGGCCGGCGACGAACGACCATGCCAGGGAAAGCGGTCCCCAGCCCGCGACGGCCAGGAGAATGACCACCAGGGCAGAGACGCTGGTGTTGGCCGTGTCGGCCACGAACATGGTGTCCATGCGGAACCCGCGCCGTAGCAACGCCGTGGGGACAGCGGCGACCCCCGCGAGGGGCAGGGTGATCGCCATCACCTCGATCGTCGAGGTCGCGGTGGGAGCGCCGAGCAGTCGCGCCAGCGACGAGGCCGAGAGCGCCATGAGCACACCCAGTACCACGCTGGTGGCGAGCGCGATGGTGGCGACCGTTGGCCCCGCGGCTCGAGCGGTCTCCTCGTCATCGCGTACGAGCGCGGTGCCGACACCGAGGTCACTGACGTTGATGACGATGGCGTGGACGACCAGGGCGACGGCGTAGATACCGAAGTCATGGGGGTCGAGCAGCCGGGCGACGATCAGGCCCAGGAGAAAGCCTCCAGTGCGGTTGACGGCGACATCGAGCGTGCTCCATACCACGCCATGCCGAATCTGGCCGCCCAGTGTCTTGCGCGAGTCTTTAGACACGGTCGTTTGGCTACAGGCCGGCCCGCGCCCAGCGCCAGTCCCGGCTGAGCTCGCGGGCTTTGAGGACGATCTCGTGGCCTACGGACAAGGGATCCTGCCGGCGTCCGAGGGTCCCGCCCCGGCGCCGCAGACAGAGGATCTGGAACTGCGGGAGCCGCGTAGCGGCGGGATAGATCTCGGTGGCGAGGGCCGCCAGGTCGTGGACGGGCCACACGTCGGACATGCCCCAGTGATAGGAGCGAATGGCGAGGTTGAGGCCTTCGATGGCGATCGCCCGGCGCGCGTCCATGACGAGCGCGCCGGTGTCGGTCATTCGACCCCCCATCCGCTCCGCCGCCAGCTCGAAGGCCGCCAGCCGTTCCCGCAGGTCGCCGACCATGCCGTCCAGTTCACCGCTCTGGAAGACGGTCGTATGCATATTCTCAGCGTGAACCCGGTACCAGGCCTGGTCCGCTCCGGTCACGTAGCCGACGTCGGCGACGGCGGCGGCGCGGAGCCACATCTCCAGGTCGCCGCTGTGGGGGAGGTCGCTGCGGTAGCCGCCGATCTCACGCTGGACGCTGGTACGGAGAACGACCTCGGGAGAGAAGATGCAGTTGCGGCCGAGCCGGAACCGCGTGTTGAGCCAGTCGATGCCTGACCAGATCGTCCAGCTCGTCGACTCGGTTCGAGCGCGTGGGGGCTCCGCGCCGGAGAAGCGGACCGCGTGGCCATACACCATCCCCACCGTCGGATGCGCCTCGAGCAGGCTGGTGGACCGGGCCAGCGAACCGGGAGTGAGCAGGTCATCCGCGGATAGGAGGACGACGTAGTCGCCGGTGACCTCGGCGAGTCCGTCGTTGTAGGTCGCGATGTGGCCGGCATTTCGCGCGTGGCGGATCACGCGCACGCGTGGGCGCTCACCGGCGAGTCGCTCGGCCACGTCGCCGCTACCGTCGGTCGAGGCGTCGTCGACAATGAGGACGTCGGCCGTCACGTCGGGCTGCTCGAGGATCGTGTCGATGCATCTCGGAAGGTAATGGCCGTAGTTGAAGCAGGGGATGACCACCGTGACCCGCGGGGCGGGAAGCGATGGCGGCACGATCGGGGCCATCCGCGCGCGCGATCCCGCGCGAGCGAGGGTGTCCAGCGCCCTCACACCCCACTCCAGCGCCACCGTCGCCAGCGCAGGCGGTCCTCGACCTCGCGCAGCCCGCGCTTGAGGCGAGCCGCGGGGATCTGGGGCGCCCGCTCCGGCCCCGCCCGGCGCCGCCGTTGCAGTGAACGCCACTGGGGCAGGCTGGCGGCGTCGGGGTAGAGATCGAGCGCGAGAGCGACGTAATCGTCCACTGGCTCGCGCTCCGCGCGCCCCTCGTCGTAGGCTCGGCACGCCTCGTTGATGGCGTTGATGGCCACGGCGCGCTGGGCCGTCGTTCGCAGGGCGACCCGATCGGCGAACTTGGTTCCCGCTTCGTCAAAGAGACCAGCGAAGATCTTGCGAATCACCTCGAGGTCCTTGAGCCGAAACGTGTCCATCGTCCGTTGCCAGCTCTGGGGATGGATCCTGTAGTAGCCCTGGTGAGCTCCGTTGATCCGTCCGACATTGGCGGTGGTCGCCAGCCGCAGCCACATGTCGAAATCGGGCGCGTGGCCCATCTCTGCCCGGTACTTCCCCGTTTCGTGCAGGACGGAGGCCCGCATGACGACCTCGGGCTGCATGATGCAGTTGCGGCCCTTGCGGCAGCGGATCCTCACCCAGTCCAGTCCCGACCACACCGTCCAATTGCGGACCGTGGTCCGAGCCGGGGGCGGCGGGCCGTCGGTGAACTCGACCGGAAACCCGTACACGAAGCCCACCGAGGGGTCGGCGTCGAGCAGCGCAGTGGCGCGGGCCAGGGCACCGGGAGTGAGAATGTCGTCGGCGTCGAACTTGACCACGTACTCGCCCTCGACTGACCATAGGCCCCTGTTGATCGAGCCCACCATGCCCATGTTGCGCTCGTTGGAGACGACCGTGACCCGGGGATCGTACGCCGCGATGGACTGCGCGACGCTGAGGCTGTCATCGGTGGAGGCGTCGTCGACGATGAGCACGTCGACATCGACTCCCTCCTGGGAGACGATGCTCTCGATGCACTCTCCGAGAAAGTGCCCGTAGTTATAGAGCGGGATCACCACCGAGACTCGAGGTCGCCTCGTGAGGGGCTCTGCTCTCTGCGTGCGCACCGCGCTCATATGGGAAAACAACGGGCGCCGTAGGAGCCCGCTTTCGCCTGAGAAAGCTCGCAAGCTCCCGGCGACACGGACCGTTTCTCAGACAGCGTGAAGTCCCAGCTTCTCAACAGCGCGCGCGCCCGCTGCGCGCTCGGTCTTGCTCTGTGTTTCCTGGTCGCGACAGTCGCGGCTGTGGCCAACGTACGTGGCAACCTCGCCGTCTCCGGCGCCTCGGCGCTGGTCACCGTCGACTTCCCCCGGGCCAGCGTCGTCCAGAACGGCGCCAACCAAGAGCAGATGCAGTCCCTGACGGCCCGCACCTTGCTCTTGGGCGAGCTCATGAGCACTCCGCCGGTCGCCGACCGCATCGCCCAGCACGATGGACTGGCGCCGGCCAGCCTCTCGGTCACGACGTCATACATCCAGAACATCCCCGAGCAGATGTTCGGTCCGGATCTCGAGGTACGGGGAATCCAGATCATCAAGCTTCGCGCGCCTTACCAGATCGACATCCAGCCCGACCCGAACGTCCCCCGGCTCCAGATCTATACGCGCGCACCGAGCCCGGTGGCGGCGGTAGCGCTCGCCGATGCCGCCGTCCCCGCCCTTCAGGATTACCTGGGTGCCCTCGCGATCACCGCTAAGCGCGATCCCGCGTCTCAGGTGCGCGTCTCGCAGGTCGGACCCGCCCTCGGCGCGGTTCTGAATTCTCACGCCAAGTACGAGATCGGCGCATTGACGTTCGCGATCGTCTTCGGGCTGTGCGGTGCGCTCCTCCTCGGCGCCGCCCGGCTCCGAGCGGGCTGGAGGATGGCGGCGCGAGACCGGCGCCGGGCCGCCGTCGACCGTCCCGCTCCGCCGGCTGCTGAGCCACGCCGGCGGGCGCCCACCGCTGGGCGGCATGGTAGCGGTGCCTGGCGGCCCCAGGCCGATGATTGGCCGCACACCACGCGGGTGCTGCCGTGGATGATCGCGGCTTTCATGGTCGTGCTCTGGCTCGTGCCCTTCGACTCGATCCAGCTCGGAGGAGCTTCGCTTCCGGTCCAGCTCAAGTTCGACCGCATCGTCCTTCCCGTCATCGTCGTGGTGTGGATTCTCGCCCTGGCTGCCGGGGGACGGGCAGCCCCGCGACTGCGGTTCACCTGGGTTCACGCGGGCGTGGTCGGGTTCGCGGCGCTGGCCGGCCTGACCCTGGTGGTCAATGCCCACTACCTCACCTCGACGCTCCAGCTCGACCGGGGCGTCAAGCAGCTGACCCTACTCGGGGCCTACGTCTTCTTCTTCCTCGTCGTCACGAGCTCCGTCCGCCGATCCGAGGTTCCGGTGTTTCTGCGCTTCATCCTCGGACTTGCCGTCATCGCCGCGCTCGGGACGATCATCGAATACCGGTTCCAGTACAACATCTTCTACGACCTTGCGCACCGGCTGCTCCCGGGCTTCCAGGTCGGCACGGCCGCTTCCTCGTCAGTGGACAACCTCGGACGACGCCTGGTCGAGGGTCCGGCTGAGCACCCGCTCGAAGCCGTGGGCATGTTCACCATGGCGCTTCCGATCGCGCTGGTGGGTCTCATCGACGCACGCCGCTGGCGTCCACGCATCGGCTACGGACTGGCTGCCGCCCTGCTCCTTGCGGCCGCCGTCTCCACCGAGCGCAAGAGCGGTCTCCTCGGCCCCCTTGCCGTGGTCCTCACCTTGGCCGTCGTAAAACGTCGCGAGATGGTGCGCCTGTTACCGCTCGCCGTCGTTCTCGTGGTCTTCGTCAAGGTTCTCGCGCCGGGGGCTCTCACGGGCGTCACCTCCCAGCTCCGGCCCAGCAATCTGGCGGTGAGCACGGTCGACGAGCGGGTCGTTCGCTACGACGCCGTTCGACCTGATGTGTGGCTGCATCTGGCCATCGGACAGGGGTACGGGATCTATAGCGTGCGGGTTCTCGACAACGAGTTCCTCGACCGGCTCATCGAGGGAGGGGTGATCGGGCTCTCTGCCTACGTGCTCATTTTCCTCTCAGTGGTCTTCGTCGCCGCGGGCCCGATCCGCGGCCGAGAACCCGTGGCCGCCACCGCGGGGATCGTCGCCGCCTCGGGGGCGGTGGGGACACTCGTGCTCTCTGCGACCTTCGACTGGCTGGCCTTCCCCCATGGCCCGTACATCCTGTTCTCGCTGGCCGGCCTTCTGGCCGTCGCCGTCAAGCCCGCGCGACGCGACGGGCAGCACGCGGGCCCACCGGCGGGGCAACGGACCCGGCTCTCCGAGCCGCCTAGGAAGCGGCCGGCCCCGGCGCCCCGAACCCAACTCGAGCCCGCCCCGGAGGAAGCATGGAGCTTCTGAGCATTGCCGATGTGGTCCGGCGCCGGCGGATCCTCCTCGCCGTGGGCGTCGTCCTCGCCGTCGTCGTGGGCGCCATGGCCGCTGGCCTCCTGCCGCCAGGCAGCGCCGGTGCCGCCTCGGGGGGAGGACAGGCGCTGGCACAAGTCGTGGTCGATACCCGGGTCCCCCTCCTCGCCACCACGGCGCCGGGCGGTGATGCCACCATCGTGCAGCGCAGCGTCCTGCTCGCCGATCTCATGCAAACCACGCCGATGACGGCGACCATCGCCCAGCGGGCCGGCATCCCGGCCGCCGACCTCGGGGTCGTCGGGCCCGTCCTCCCTCCCGAAGTCCAATTCAGCCTCGTGCCCGACGGCCAGTTCCCCCAGCTCGCCGCCGCCGCCGCCCTGACGGCGCTGCACACTCCCGAAGCCGTGCAGCTCGTCCCCAACCTCAACGTACCGGTGATGGCGATCGCGACCAACGCCCCGACGGTCCGCGCCGCCGTGGCGCTCGCACAGGCGACGATCGCCACCCTGAAATCGGCCACCGTGCCGACCTCCACGGACGGCAAGGCCGCGTCGAAGCCCGCCCTGAACATCGAGCCGCTGGGGAATATCAGCAGCGCCGCGGTCCCGGCCAGCGGCAGCGTCCATCTGACACGGGGCGTGGCAGCAGCGCTCGCCCTGCTCGCGGCATGGTGCTCCGGGGTGGTCATCGCGGCGGGCCTCGCTCGCCGGTGGCGCCAGGTTGGGCGCCCGGCGCCATCAGCCGCCGGCTGACGCCCCGAGTCCGAAAGCTCGACCCCCCGCGGGACGTTGTGTCTATGAACCCATGGACGACTCGCCTGCGAGCAGCACACCGAACGCGCGCCGCGTCGACTGGCTCGACGGTCTCCGTGGCGCCGCCGCGCTATTCGTCGTCTTCCACCACATGTGGCTCGCGTCGTGGCCAGCGTTCCCCCGCAACGTGGGGCCTTGGTGGGTGGGCTGGCTGCTCTACGGGCATCTCGCGGTGGCGGTGTTCATCGTCGTCTCGGGGTTCTCGCTGGCGCTGGCGCCGATGCGTCACGGGGGCACGCTGAACGGCGGCGCGGGCCGCTTCCTACGCAGGCGGGCCTGGCGGATCCTGCCCCCCTACTGGGTGGCGCTCGTCCTTTCCACCATCATCACCGGATTCATCCTCGACCCGAATACCGGAACCGGCGTGCTTGCGCGGGGCTTCGTCGTCCACGGCCTGCTCATCCAGGACGCCGTCGGCAGCTTCGCTCCCAACGGCGCCTTCTGGTCGATCGCGGTGGAATGGCAGATCTACTTCCTGTTCCCCCTGATCCTCATCCTCGGTCGCCGAACGAGCCTGCGCACGGCCGTGATCTCCACCGTCACGCTCGTCATCCTCGCGCACTTCATCGCCACGCTGGGCTCCCCGATGAACAAGGTCGACCACCTCAGCCCGCAGTTCCTCGCCCTGTTCGCGCTTGGAGTACTGGCCGTCAACCTCGGCCACGGCGAACTCGCCGACAGGCTCCGCCGCCCCCTCGTGGCCATCGGGCTGGCCACGCTCGCCGCCCTGGCGGCCGTGGCGATCGCGGAGGGCTCGGTGTGGATCGTCGACCGGTACTTCTGGGTCGACCTCATCTTCGGCGCCGCCGTGGCCTGCCTGATGGCGGCGATGTACAGTGGCGGGGCGCCACGCGCGCGCGCCGTCCTCGCCTCTCGCGTGGCCCGGCATATCGGACTGTTCTCCTTCAGTATCTACCTGGTGCACGGCCCGCTCGTCGGCCTCCTTCATCAGGAGGTGCTCGTCCCCTTGCATCTCGCTCCGCTGGCGACCTTCGGTCTGCTCCTCGCCGTCGGGCTCCCAACGATCCTCGTCCTCTGCTACGGATTCCACCTGATGTTCGAGGCGCCCTTCCTCCATCGCCGGGACCTGGGCGCGCTGCGCGATATTCCCTTCTTCGGACGGCTCTCCCTGCGTCCCACCGTGGGTGTCCCCGCTCCCGTGCCGGCCGCCGACGTGGTCGGCGCCACCGAGGCGACGACCTAGCTCACGGTCGGGGTCGCCAGGCCCAGAGCACGCCGTCGGTGCCGTGGGCCAACAGATCGCCCACGTCCAAGGCGCACGCGTAGCCAGCGGTACGGAGAAGCCGCACCGCGGCCGCATGGGGATCCGGATCCGGGCAGCCACGGGTATGCCATTCGAGCACCACGGCCCGCGCGCGGAGCTCGGGCAGGCGCGGATCGGTGAGGATCGGCCACTCAGCTCCCTCGATGTCCATCTTGAGCAGGTCGACGTCGTGGTCCTCGGCGAACAGATCGATCATGGGGACGTCGATGGTGCCGGTCTCGCCCGGCTCGGCGATGCGTGCCTCGGAAAGCAGGCCGGCGGCGAACGGGATCGTGCCGCGGCGGTTCGAGCACGCCGCCCGCTCGACCTGCCAGTGGCCCTCGAGTCGGTTCGTCGTAACCGTGCGACCGAGCAGGGCCGCGTTGCCGGGGTCGGGCTCGTACGCAGTGAGCTGCGCTGCGGGCCAGCGGCTGAAGACGTAGAGGCCGAAGAGGCCGATATTGGCCCCCAGGTCCATGATCCGCGGCGTGCCGGCGCGATCGAGCCAAGCGGCGACATCGGGGGGCGGCGAATAACTGTCACACCCCCCCGTGCCGCCGAAGATCTCGTTGAGGATGGCGACGTCGCGAGAGCGATGGCGGATGGCCACCGACAGTCCAGACTCACGAAGGCGATAGCTGCGGACCTGCCCAGAGCGGAGCTGGTTGGCTACGAAACGGGGGCCCGGACGCACGGCGGATGCCCCGCGCGTGGTCGCGATGCTCCACTGTGCGGGATGTGAGCGCACCGCGGCACGTAGCGCCGGTGAGCGTCTGATCGCGCTACGGACGAGGCTAGAGTTGGCCGACATGATCTATAAACGGGCTTCGCCGGGCGCCCCTTGCGGAGCCCCCGGCGTGCGCCCAGCACAGCTTCTGAGAGCTTCTCAGCTGTGAGGAATGATGTAGATGTGAACCGCGGTCTGATTGGCGAAGTTATCCGTGAAGACGCCGTTCGTTGCGGCCACGGTCCGGTTCTCGCCCTGCACCTGTACTGGGCCGGAGTAACCGCCCGCAGTGGTGAACGTGATGTTTTGTGAGGAGTTCGAACGGGGAGCAGCAAACACGTAGTAGTTGTTGCTCGTCTGGTCGTACTTCGCCATCACGTTCATCTGACCGTTATTGGTCACGTAGCTGTTGGCAAACGGATCGTTGAGGATGGGCGCCAGCAGAGTCGCGCGCTGATTGAATGCGGTGACTGCCGCCTGCAGGGATCCGAACACCGGGTTGGAGTCGATGAGATCATCACTGGAGCTGGCGTAGCCACCGCTCGATCCACCGAAGTCGTGGTCGAACCACTCGATGCCGCGCGCCCCGCCGATGATCGCGTTCCACGCCTCGGCGACGCTCATCGCCGGGGTCGGGGTGACGCCTGACCACTGGTTTGAGGGGAACACCTCACCGGCCTCGATGAATACCCAGATCGGGCGGTCGTAGCCCGACTCTTGGCGCGTGTTCCGTACCGCGTCGTACTGCAGCCACAGACTGTGATCGGTCTGCCAGCCGTCGTTGATTACGTAGTAGTCATAGGAGGCGATGTCGACGCCATTCACGTACGCACTGGCCTGCGCGGGAGTGAGTCCCGAGTTGAGTGCCACCGGCTTTGAATAGTTGCCGTAGACCGCGCGGGTTGGGTCCACGTGATGTAGATCAGCGGTGACCTCCGAGATCACGCTGGACGGCGTGCGCCCGTCCGACGTGGGCGCGCAAGACACGGTGGTGCCCAGTACCGCGGCGGATGGCACGGACCCGCAGTCGTTGTTTCCGTCCGCCTCGTCGAACCAGACGTAGCCGCCGAGGGTGCTGCCCTCGTAGCCATTGGCCAGCGGCGAGTCGATGTCGTGCATCCCGTCAGCTTTGAGCGCGGTCATCATCGCGCTGTTATAGCCGTTGTAGAGATTCACGAACGTGTTGATGCCGTCGGCCTTGTAGGCGGCGAGTTGCGACGGATCCCAGTTGGCACCGTCGTAACCCAGCGTCTGGTCGAATACCGCCAGCGGATAGAAGCTGGTGGAGGCCGGCAGGCTGTTGCTCCACTGCCCGTAGTAACCCTGTCCGCCGTCGATCTGCTGGAGGGTGACGCCCGTGGGCTGCGTGCCGCCGCCACCGGTGCTTAGTGCGGTCACGGCAGCGGTCGCACTCGAGTCGCCCGAGGCCGAGCCGCCCGCGTTGCTGGCCGTGACGGTCACCATCATCGTCGCGCCGACATCGGAGGCAGCGAGGGTGTAGGCGCTCGAGGTTGCCCCCGAGATGTTCGCGCAGCTACCGCCGGTCGAGTTGCAGTCCTTCCATTGGTAGCTGTACCCGGTGGGGCTACCGCTCCAGGCCCCGGTCGAGGTCTGAAGGATCTGGCCCTCGGTGGGGGCGCCGGAAATGACCGGCGGGGCCGTATTCGCGGGAGCCGCCGGGGGCGGCGGACTCGCGGGGGCGAGGACCACCGCTGACTGGATCGAGGTCGCCGACACGGACCCGCCCGCGTTCGTGGCCGTCACGATCGCCCGTAGCGTGTGACCGACGTCGTTCACGGTGAGGGTGTACGAACTCGAGGCTGCACCGGAGATGTTCGTGCAGCTGGCGCCGGTCGAACTGCAGTCCTGCCACTGATAGCCGTAAGCGGTCGGGCTACCGCTCCAAGTACCGTTGGACGTCGACACTGCCTGGCCCTGTGTCGTTGTGCCGGCGATACTCGGCAGCGTCGTGTTCGTCGGGGCCGGAGGGGGCGTCGTGGAGCCGGATGAGCCGGCCACGTAGGCTGAGATCGGGCAGGTGTTCCACTGCGAGCCCGATGTCCATGACGACGCGAGCGAGTACAGCGCGGTCTGGGCCGAGCTCACGCTGGAGCAGGTGCCGCCGGCGCGATCCCGGAAGTAGAGAGTGCCATGGCGACCGAGTACCGCAATCCAATACGTGCTCCCGGAGGCGACCTGCGTAGATGGGATGGCGACTGCATCCCATGTGCCGACAGCGGGCGTGCGAGAGCCTGCAGCAAGTAGCGATCCAGGCTTACCCCCGGCGTTGGAGTACAAGCCGACGATCATGGTGGAAGCGGTGTTATGGGAGTCGACGTAGACGCTGATCGAAGAGGCGGTGCCGGACGATGCCGCCTTGAAGGGGAATGCCTCCGCTGAGCCGGCCGCGTTATAGTCCAGTGCCGATTCGACTGCTTGGTCACCGGCCAGAAATTGGCCCGCCGTGCTCGCCGCGGAAGCGCTGGCCTGGTTACCCCCGCCGCTAGCACCTGCTTGAGCGCTGAAAGCCAGACCTGTCACGGATGACAGGCATAGACCAACCAAAATCCACTTGCGCCGCATTAACGCCTCCCCGGTCTAGAAGAACTTTTTCCTCTAGTCGGCTGGGCGACGGCGGGCGTATAAGGCGGATACAGCCGTTGGACGAATGTTCAAGGCCAGACACCGGCTATCTCGACGCGCGACGCGCCGAGTGCCCAGGACCGACCCGCCGGAGTACTACGCGGCAGCTACATCAGCAGTGTGCATGCTCGAGGGCGCGCAGCTCAGGCCCTCGAGTTCACGTTGGAGGGCACGGCGCCCACGATGGTGAAGCGCGTGAATGGATCCCTCGGTCCGCCCCATGCGATCAGCGATCTCGCCCGGGGACAGGCCGGCCACGTGGCGGAGGATCACGACGTCACGCTGATCCTGCGTCAGGTTCGAGAGCGCGGCACGAACGGTCAATGAGCGCTCGAGATCGACGCCCTCGTCCTCGCCGTCACGCTCGAACTGGACGTCGGTCGGGATGGTGCGGTTGGCCCGCAGATGGTCGATGGCCACGTTGCGGGCCATACGGAGGAGCCAGGCCGAGAAGGGGATGCCGCGGTCGTCATACTTGACAAGCGAGGTCATCAGCTTCGCGAACACCTGCTGGGTTACGTCCTCTGCCTCGTGGTCGTTGCGCACGATGCTGCGAACGTATCCGTACAGGTTGTCCGAGTAGCGGATGTAGAGATACTGGAAGGCGTCGCTGTCCCCCTCCTTCGCGCGCGCGACCGCTAGGCGGGTCCGTTCCACAGCGGTCGTGGAATCGTCGATCCGCGTCTCACACTTGAAGCCGGCGTGCGTCCGAGCAGCAGCGGCCATTCTGGCGTAGAGCGGCATCGGCCGCCCGTCCTTCGTCGGGATCACTCCCATGATCATCAACCCCCTGCGAGCCCCCTGGGCACGCTATCTCGTGCTTGGCGTACGGAGTACGCGCTAGGGAGTATCGAAAGCGAGGCCGGGGTGGTCAATGACCACCCCGGCCTATTCACCGTTCAAGACTCTGAACTCTTGA
>DASZLV010000027.1:0-102018 GCA_035552215.1 Solirubrobacteraceae bacterium
CAGCCGTTGCCCTCGCCGGCTGTGGCAGCAGCTCGAGCACCACGTCGAAGGCGACGAGCACGCCGGCGCCGGCGTCTTCCCCTCCCGCCGCATCCTCGGGCGCGAGCACGGTGTCGATCGCGGCGAATCCTGGCGGGATGCTCATGTTCACCACTAACTCGCTCACCGCGAAGGCCGGCAAGGTCACCATCGCTTTCACGAACAACGCCCCTGAGGACCACAACATCACCCTTACCACGGCGAGCGGCTCGCTGCTGGGATCCACCCCGACCTTCAAGGGCGGAACGAAGATGCTCACGGTGAGTCTCAAGCCCGGGACCTACACGTATTACTGCTCAGTGCCGGGCCACCGGTCGGGCGGCATGCAGGGCAAGCTTGTCGTGAGCTGAGCCCTCGGCGACCCACACCTCGAGAGGGTGGCGATCCTCGCCCTCGGTCACGACGCTGCCCGGGTCGGCCGCGCCCATCGCGCCGGATGGTCGCCGAGCCCGACCTGGCGTACCGTGCCGAGGATGGACGAAACGCACCGTGGTCGTGTCGAGGCGCTGCTGGCCGATGCCGCCGCCGAGCATGACAGTCTGCTCTCGCGTCTGCCCCCCGAGATGCAGGCGAGCCTGCCCGTGGATGCTCAGGGCCTCACGCAGGCGATCGACCACCTCGCGACGGCGGCCGGGCTGTCGGGCAGCGAACGGCGCGCGCTCATTCGCCCCCATGCGGTCAATCCAGCCGTGCTCCACGCCCGCGTGTTCGGATTCGCGCCGCTCGCCCGGGAGACGGTCATCGCGTCGTTCGTGGAGGGCGCACGGGTACGCGCCGATTCACTGGCCGCGCTGGCCGACGCGGTGGGCGGCGAGCCCCTCGGCCAGGAGGTGCGGAACCTCCTCGTCGCCCACCCCCCTCCCCTGGGGGCCGACGGTCCCGACGTCGTCGTCGCGCTCCGCGCCACCTACGCCGCGCAGGAGCGCGCCGCCGTGATGATCGCCGCCAGTCTCGATGACGCCGCCCTCAGCGGCTGAGCTCACAGGGCGCGGAGCAACGCGGTGACGGCGGCGGCGCTGATCACGCACCACGCGATCGACCCGGTTAGCTTCATCACCAGCGCCGAGACGAGCACTCCCGCCGTCGGCGCGCCGATCGTGAGCCGGTGACCGGTGGCCAAACTGTGGGTGGCGACCAAGGCGGCCAGGAGCGCGGGGGCCATGAGGGCGACGATCGAGGCGAACCACCTGGGCAGATCACGGCCTCCGAGGGCGATCGGGCCAGCCGCCTTGATGGCGAAGGTGACGACGGCGCACCCAGCGACGAGCGCCCAGGCGGTACTCATGCCGGCGGCGCGCCTGACAGACCCCAGAGCGCGGCGGCGCTCGCCGCGAGGATCGGCACGCCCGCGGGGGTGAACGGCGTCAGTGCGAGCGAGATCGCGGCACCGGCGAGAGCGACGCCGCGACTGCGCGGGGTTCGCATTTCGGCCATGAGCAGGGCGAGGAAGAAGGCCGGAAACACGGCGTCGAGACCGAAGCGATTGGGATCGCCGATCGCGCCTCCGCCGAGCACGCCGATCACGGTGCCGAGGGCCCACGCCAGGTACTGCGGCGCGGTGGCCCCGAAGAGGTAATGCCGGTCGAACGAGCCGTCCGGTCGCAGGGCCATGGCCCACGACGCGTCGACCACCGCCTGTCCCTGGGCCGCTCGGCGCAGAGGCCCGCCAGGCAACGAGGGAGCGAGCGCGATCCCCATGGCCAGGAAGCGGCTGTTCATCAAGGCCGCGGCGACGAGCGCCGCCCCGAGCGAGCCACCCGCACCGATGATGGCGACGGCGGCGAACTGGGCCGAGCCGGCAAACACCACGAGCGACATCGCTATGGCAGCAACGTCCGGGAGGCCGGACTGGCGCGCGACGACCCCGAACGACGCCGACAAGAGCAGGCCCGCGAACGCGAAGGGGATGCCCGCTCTCGCCCCTGCCCGGAAGCGCTCGCGCGCCGCTTGCGCGTCTTTACCGCTGTCGAAATCGTGTGCCACCGTGGCCGTGAGGGTACGGACCGGCGGCGGCGATCTGCTCAGCGACGCTCGAGCGCGGGGCGAGTCGCCGGGGGCGATGATGACCACGGGTGAGGTCCCGGCGAAGGCCCACCGATGGATCGCCAGATCCGCATTCTCCGTACCGTCGAAGCGCTATGCAGCCGCCCCCTTCGCGGTAGGGTGACCCGATGTCCCCGCGGTTCGGACATCCCACCGCTCGCCGCACATTCGCCCTCACCGCGACGGCGGCCTCGCCGGTGGAGCGGCCCTGGCCGCGACCGGCGCCGCCCAGCCCGCCCCCTCGAGCGTGCACGTCATCGAGCACGCCCTGACCGACACCGAGATTCCCACCGGCGGCGGCAAGGACGTGAAGGGCAACATCCTCACCTTCAACAATCCGGTTTTCAACGCCGCCAACACGCGCAAGGTCGGGCACGACGAGGGCTTCTGCACCCGGATCGCGTCCAAGCAGGGGATCTGGGAGTGCCTGTGGACGACATTCCTCAAGGCAGGGCAGATAACCGTCCAGGGCCCTTTCTACGACGCGCGCAACAGCGTCCTGTCGATCACCGGGGGGACCGGCGCATACCGCACGAGACGCGGTCAGATGATCTTGCGCTCGCGCAACGGCGGCAAGGAATACGACTTCATCTTCGAGCTCAGCTGAGCTGAGTCCGTGGCCCAGCCGCCGCGCGCAGCGCCGTAAGGGCACCGTCGAGCGCTGCTTCCAGCGGCTCGATCGACTCCATCATCTGCGTGAGTACGAGACCGCCGTGTAGTGCGGCGAAGGTGGAGAGCGCGAGCGTATGCGGGTCGGCGTCGTCGGCCAGGAGGCCGGAGGCGAGCATGCGCCGCAGACCGACCTCGAGGTAGCCTCGCCAGCGGTCCATGTGGGCGGCGAGCTCGGCGGCGCGCGCCGGCTCGCTGCCGATGAGCTCGGTCGTGAGCGCTCCGATTGGACAACCCCAGTGCGGCTGCGAGCGGTAGTGAGCGATGACGGCGTCGCGCCACCCCTGCCACGTCTCCCACCGATCGAGCTCGTCCAGGAACGGGCGCTGGGCGTCGAGTACTCGCTCGCTTTGAAAGGACGCGATGGCGCTCACGAGTTCGCTCTTCCCGCCGGGAAAGTAATGAAAGACCTGGCTCTTGCTCGTCGAGGTCCCGGCGCAGATGTCATCGAGGCTCGTGCCTCCGACGCCGCGGGCGAGGACGAGGTCGGCCGCGGCCTCGACGATCCGCCCGCGCGTGGCGGCGCCCTTCGGGGTCAATGTCGTCGCCATCGCATTCAGGATAGGGCATTCTGGACCCGCGAGTCCATTTGTGTAGGGTGTAAATGGACTGTGTGGTTCAGTTTCTCCCTGGCCCAAGCCCCCGATCACGGAAGGATGCCCAGATGAGCACGAGACTCGAGGACAAGACCGCGCTGGTGACCGGCGCCACCAGCAATATCGGGCGGGCCATCGCCACCGCCTTCGCCGCCGAGGGGGCACACGTCGTGGTCAGCGGCCGCAGCCGGGAGCGCGGCGCCGAGGTCGTCGAGCACATCCGCACGGCGGGCGGGCGCGCCGAGTTCATTGCCGCAGAGCTCGACGGCTCTGCGAAGGCGTCACGCGACCTCGCCGGCGAGGCGAGTCGGGCGCTCGGCGGACACATCGACGTGCTCGTCAATAACGCCGGCATCTTCCCGGGCCCGACGACGCCGCAGACCGACGAGGCGACCTTCGACCGGGTCTACGCCGTCAACGTCAAGGCACCGTTCTTCCTCACTGCGGCCGTCGCCCCGGCGATGGCCGAGCGCGGCGGCGGCGCGATCATCAGCCTCGGGTCCTGGGTCGCGCGGCTCGGCATCCCCATCGGTGCGCTGTACAGCTCGAGCAAGGGCGCGATCGAGACCCTGACGAGGGCGTGGGCGGCCGAGTTCGGTCCCGCCGGGGTGCGCGTCAACGCCATTTCTCCTGGCGTGGTCCTCACGCCCGTGCTCGACGGCTCGAACGGTGCTGTGCGGGATGCCGCCGAGGCGATGATGCGCGGCACCCCCGCGGGCGCCAGCGGTTCGCCCGACGCCATCGCGCACGCCGCCGTCTTCCTCGCCAGCGACGAGGCCGCCTTCGTCCACGGCACGGTCATCGACATCGACGGCGGCCGTGTCGGCGTTGCGGTGTTTACGGGTTAGAAGCTCCCGCGCCGAACGTCCGCATGAAAGCGCCAGCGCCGAGCCTCCTCAGCGCTGGGCCCTCATCGCGGCGACCGCCTCGGAGAGGGCGGCGGCGTCGAGGACGTCGGCCATCACGCCGATCTGCTCCTCAAACACCTCGGGGGGAATCTGCATTCGGATGTCGTCTTCCAACACGTGGTAGACCTCGAGACCCAACTGGGCCTCCGCCAATGGACCTGCGTAGGTGGGATCACCGAGCACTACCGTCTCGGCTGCGATCTCGGCCGCCTCCGGATCCGGGGATCCGAGGAGGACGAGAATGCGGTCGCGGCCGTGCTGCTCGGTCAGCCGCTTGATCGCCTCCTGGCTCTGTAGGTCCATCGCTCCTGAGGCCGTTCAGACGAAGCACTCGGTCGACGCGAACGCGACCTCGCCCTTTGCCGCCTTGACGCACGCAGCGATCGCGGGTCCGGCGATGCCGTCACGCTCGCCGAGGACGATCGTCAACTTATCGGCCAGCAACGAATACTCACCTCCTCTGTCTCTCTAGGAACCAATGGGAACACAGTCTCTCATCCGGCCTGCGAGACCTCCAGTTGCCCGTCCAGCCAGGCGCGCAGCTGAGTGGGCGAGAGCTGCGATGCCGACAGGCGAGCGACTTCCTCGCCATCGCGCATGAGCAGGAAGGTGGGCAGGCCGTGGACCTTGAGATCGATGCACACGCGGCGTGCCTTGGGCGCCTCGAGCTTGACGACCCGGAGCTCGGGCCGTTCATCGGCGATCTTCGCGACATGCGGCATCAGGGCCAGGCAGGGCTTGCATTCCGGCCCCCAGACATCGACCATGACGAGCCCGTCGGCCACCAGATCGCGGAAGTTCTCACGCGTTGCTTCAAGCACTTCGGCCATGCTGAGATCAGCTCCTTTCGGTTTCGCTCATTAGCCGCCGCCCGCGGGGTTGCGCTCGAGCAGCAGGCTCATTCCGTCAGACAGCTCCGACATCCGCCCCAGGAACAGGCTCCCCTTGGCGAGCATCTGCACCCGCTGCGCGTCGCCCTCGCTCAGGCGATCGAGCGCATGGGGCAGATAGGCCAACGAGGAGGCGATGTGGCCTTGGGTGGGAGCGAAGCCGGGCATCCCGCGCTGGGACACGAAGGTCGGGAGATCCTCGCGGCTGATCTCTCCGGCGCGGATGGCGAGCGCGGCGATCAGGCGGTAGTTGCGTTCGGGCACGTTGCCCGAGCCCTGGGGCTCGGTGAGCTCGGGGTTGTGGAGCTCGGTGGCGTAGTCGTCGACGTCGAGCATCTTGAGACCGACTTGGCGCAGCGGCCCCAGGGTCAGCGCCTCCATGATCTGGGGCGCCGAGCCGCCGGCCGCGACGGTGTGGCGCCCAACTCCGTCGAGGCGCACGATCGGGGAGCTACCGTCATCGGCCTCGACCAGGGCGGCGATCCCACCGAGGACGTCCTCGAGGATCGGCATGCCGTGCTTCAGATGCCCCTGGAACTTCATCCCGAGCTTGGGCAGCGACCCGCCTGCCACCACGGCCACGCGCTGGAAGACGCCCGAGGCGACCAGGCTCGCCGCGATCACCAGCGCCGGGATGGGCGCGGCACAGAAGTTCTTGACGTCGGCTCCAGAAGCGTTGGCGAGCCCGCCCGCGGCGGCCACGGCCTTGGCGAGATTGCCCCCGCCGCGCTGATAGCGATCGCCGATCGCCTCCTCGCCACAGCCGATCACGTAGTCGATCGACCCTGGATCGACCCCGCTGCGCTCGAGCAGGTGCAGGAGCGCGAGAGTGGCGCTTGCCTTCGACGCGAGGTTCTCGAGCAGGACCGGGGCGGCCAGGGCTTCGTCGGCGTCGTGCGCGCGACGGATCACGCCGGAGAGGCTCGTCCCTGCCACGTGGAGGGCCTGCGCGCCCGGTTCGGCGAGCGCGGCCTGCACGTCGCCGACCGCCAACGTGACTCGTTCGAGCGCGAACTGCTCTGCCAAGGGGTGGCGGGCGAGTGACGAGGTGGCCCGGTCGGCAAGCGCGGAATCGAGGGTCATCAGTCCGAACTCGTCGACGCTCGCGAGCAGGGCGAGAAACTCCTCCTCGGGCATGATCTCCCCGGCCCCGGTGAAGCGCTCGCTGCCGTTGGGGGGCGAGTCGGTCCAGGGTCTCTCGGGAAGCTCGCGGGGATGGAATTCACCGACGAAGGCGCGGTGCGGCGGGTAGGCGAGCGCCTGCTCGTAGGTCCTGAGCGCGCCGAGGAAAGCGTCTTCGAGGGCCGGATCGCGCGAGAGCTCACGCGAAGGCTTGGAGCCCAGGCGCGTGAAGCTCGGGGTGTGCGCGATGATCGCGCTGGACGAGGAGATGACGGGATTCTTCACGGCGCCGGCGCCTCCGCCGCCACGCCTAGCTCGAACACCGTCGGGCCCTCCACGGGAGTGCCGAGCGCCTCGAGGGCCCGCTCAACGAGCTGCCGGCGCAACTGGTGCTCCTCCTCGGGTGCGAGCTCGGGATCCCCGGTCGGGAAGGGGATCCCATGGGTGGGGACGATCCGCGGCGCTCCGACCCGAATGGCGATCGAGACGAGGTTGCACAGCAGCGCGGTGGGAATCCCGGCGCGCTCTAGCTCTTTGCTCAGCGTTGACCCGCAACGCGTGCCCGTTCCTCATGTCGCGGTGAGGATCGCGGCCTGGACTCCGGCCTGGCGCAGCTCGGCCGCCCATTCGACCCCGAACCCGCGCGCGGTCGCCACCTGGGTGCCGTTGCCCGCCGTGGTCAGGTACTCGTGGTGGACCGTGCCGATCCGCCCCTCGCGCTCGAGTTCGCGAGCGGCGTCGAGGGGCAGGAGCCGATGCGGGTCCGCGTTGGCGGCGACGGTGGAGAAGCCGCCGTGGACGGACTGGTAGGTGCCCTCTTCGAGCCGCTCCAGCCCTTCGAGCTGATAGCGAAGCCAGCGCGTGGCCCGCGCCGACTCGAGCCGGTCGGGATTGCCCATGGGAACGAGGGCGCCTTCGGTGAGCAGGGCGATCCGGGCGTGCCCGGGATCCTCGAGCGGAGCGCTGGGGGTGACCGAGCCGAAGCTCGGCAGCAGGACCTCGGTGCGGTCCTGATCGCCGGCCAGGCGCGCGAGCAGGAGCTCGACGGCCCGCTCGGCGGCCGTGTGTTCGGCCAACCGGTTGCGCCGGGGGGCGCGTCCGATGCGCCCGTCGGCCTCGCGCAGCTCCTCTCCGCCCGCGAGCCTCTCGATGGCGCAGGCGAGCCGCTCGAGCGAGGGGCGCATCTCGCGCCCGATCTTGCCGCTCTCGATCACCGGCGCGGGCTCGGCCTCGTCGAGCCCCGGGTTCTCGGGGTGCATGGAGACGACCGCAGGGATGCCGGCGCGGGCGCAGGCCGCGCCCAGGCGCGCGCACGCGAGCCCGTAGCGACCACTGGTGAAGGCCGGGCCGGCGACGAGCAGATCCGGCGAGGCCTCGCGCACGAGCGCGAGGAGTTCCTCGGGAGCGGACGCCTCCGAGGAGGCATAGTCGTCTCCGCAGAACACCGTCGCGACGATCTCGTAGTCGGGTCCGAGCATCGCGGTCAGGGCACGGCCCGGGCCGACGGCTTCCTCGCGGACGCCGGGGCCGACCCCGGCCGCCTCCTCGCCGCCCACGCCGGCGAAGAACTGATTGACGTAGTGGACGATGCGCATCACGCGTCCCCCGCGCAGGTGACGCGGTTCCAGCCGAGAGGGTTGAGGGACCCGTAGATGGCCGCGATCGGGAGCTCGAGCTCCTCGGTCGCTGCCGCGTCGACAATCCCCAGCCGCTCGCCTCCAAGCACGCGGTCGGTCGCTGCGAGCTTGACGAGCTCGTCGTAGTTACCGGTCGAGATGAGCGCGGTGGCACGGGTGGGGGCGACGACGAGTCCCGGCGCGGTGCCGTCTCGGCCCGCCATCTCCGCGAACAACCCGACGGCATGGATCCCCAGGTCCTCGAGCGCGTCGAGCTTGAGGGCGACGTCGCCGTCGGCGTTGCCTCCCCCCTCCTTGGTGACGATGGCGCCGTCGGCGCCGAGCGCCGCACACAGTCGGGCTGCATGCTCTGACACGAGCCCCTTCTCCTTCTCGGACACGGGCTCGGGGCACAGGACCACGCCCGCGAGCTCGACGTCTTCGCTCGCGCGCAGGGCCGCCACCACCGGGTTGTTCTGGTGCACGAAGGTGGGGTTCTTGAGGGCGGGGTGGCCGTACTGGGCGCTGACCACCGCGCCGTCGGCGAGCTCGCAAGGGTCCATCCACGTGGGGAACGACCCCGCCATGGTGCGACCGTACACAAGCACGTCCTTGAACGCGCCCTGGGTCTGGATATTGGTCACGGCCACTACGCGGGGGAGACCGGTGGACCCGGTCGAGAGGGGCTCGAGCTCATCGACGACATCCGGGGCGGCGGCGAGCGCGGCGCGCGCGAGGTGCTCGGCGAGCCGCAGGACGCCGAGGCGGAGCGCGCCCGCGACCTCCTCCCACGGCGCGTCGGTGGCCGGGTCGAACTCGACGACCACGTTGTGAGTGCCGGAGAGGGGCGAGAACTCCGCCCCCGCTCCCGACATCTGCAGCACCGCCTCCTGCGCGCGCGGAAGGAAGCCGGCGCTCAGCACCGCCGCGCCGCGCAGGACGTGGGTCTCCCCCCGGCCGCTCAGCGCCGCTGGGCCGAGCAAGCCGGGGAACATCGTCCCGTCCTCGCCTCCCTTGCAGCGAGGCTCGACTGCGTCGAGGATCTTGACGATCCGCGTGCTCTCCCCGGGCGAAGCGCAGGCCAACCGTACCGAGGCCAGGGCGGGATGGAAAAAGAGCTCGCCGACCTCACGCTCGCCGACCGTGAGCAGGCCTTCGGCGTAGCTCGTCTCCTCGCCCACCGCGACCGCCGCTACGTCGTGGACGAGCAGCCGCAGCCCGGTACGTGACTGCCGCTCCCCATCAGGGGTCCTCGTTGCGCTCACCGACACCCTCTCGCGATCGTTCGGTCGAACAGTGACCACAAACATATCCGGTGCGGGATAGAAAACAAGCAAAACCCGATCAGTTCACATAGACTAAGCCCTATATGTGAGTCCGCGGGGGTGGACCCGGCCGACCAGTGGCCCCGGCGCCCGCCACGCGCTCAAGCACGTCGCCGCCCCGGTCGATACAACCCTGGGCATGGGATCCAGGCGCTCGACATCCTCCGCGCTCGCGCTCGCGTCTCTCGCTGCCTTCCTGCTACTAGCGCTCATCGACGCCGCTCCCGGCCTGGCGAGGACGACCTCCCGGGCCGCCGCCACCGCGCCCTCGTGCGGCGGCGAGACCTTGCCGGCGAAGCCGACCGGCGGTAGGTGGGCGTGTACCTTCGACGACGAGTTCAGCGCTGCCACCGGCGACGCGAGCGCGCTCAACACCTCGTGGTGGGTGCCGCAGGTCACGGCCACGAGCGCGTTCACCACCGGCCCGGCCGGCGCCGAGGCGTGCTACGTCAACTCGACCAACAACATCTCCGTGTCCACCGGCGCGCTCCACCTCACCGCGCGCAAGGAACCCGCGCCCTTCACCTGTGGGTGGTTCACCACCCAATACACGGCCGGGATGGTGAGCACGTACACGAACTTCAGCCAGACCTACGGCCGCTTCGAGGTCCGCGCGCGGCTGCCGCAGACGGTGGCGGCGGGCCTCCAGGAGACCCTGTGGCTGTGGCCGATCAACGACACCCTTTACGGCGCGTGGCCGGGTTCGGGCGAGGTCGACTTCTCCGAGTTCTACAGCCAGTACTCGAACCTCGACGTCCCTTACATCCACTACAGCTACGACGCCTCCACGGTCAACGCCGCCACCCACACGAACACGGTGACGGCGTACACCTGCCAGATCTCGCTCTCCCAGTACAACGCCTACGCGGTCGTGTGGACGCCGGGGAGCTTCACCATCACCATCAACGGCAAGAGCTGCCTGGTCGACAGCTACCTCGCCAACGGCGGCCTCACGAGCCCGGCGCCGTTCAACCAGCCCTTCTTCGTCGCCCTGACCCAGGCGCTGGGCATCGGCACCAACGCCTTCAACCCGGCGACGACGCCCTTGCCCGCCACCACGTCAGTCGACTACGTGCGGGTCTGGAAGTAGACGCGCGTTCAAGCGGGCGTCAGCACCATCACCGGAATCACCCGGTCGGTCTTCTCGGCGTACTCGCCGAACTGCGGTGAGTTCTCCGCCATCTTCTCGAACAGACGATCGCGCTCTTCCCCGCTCGCCTCGGTGGCGGTGACGTCGAGGGTGTCGGTCCCGACTTCGATCTTGGTGTTGGGATGGGCCTTCAGGTTGTGGTACCAGTCGGGGTTGGTGGGGGCGCCCGCCTTGGAGGCGAAGATCACGTAGCGCCCGTCGTCGCGTAGGTAAGCCAAGGGGTTGACGCGGCTCTGGCCTGACTTGGCGCCGGTGTGATGGAGGAGCACCAGCGGCATGTTCGCGAGCGGGCCGCCGACCTGCCCGTCGTTGGTGCGGAACTCCTCGATGATATGTGCGTTGAAGTCGTTTGCTGAGGTTGACATGGGTCAGAGCTTACGGGGCGGCCGCCGGCCCGTCCCGGACCGTGGTATCGAACTCCAGCTGGAGCGCTGAGGGCTCGAGCGGCGCGTCGGTGGCACGCGGGCGCCCGCGCTTTGACCAGTGCGCGACGACGTCGTGGGCCCGGCATGACCGGTAGGTGACGCGGCGATCGAGGGGCTGGATGGCCAGCCCGCCACCGGAAATCCCGGTCACCAGGGCGTGGAAGCGGCGCCCGAGGCGGTCCACTTCGACGATGTCACCGGCCAGGATGCCTTCGAGCCGCATCGAAGCAAAGGCTAACTGCTCGATGCCACGGCCACGACCTCTCCGGCCGGTGGGGCAGCCAGGAGCGCCTCGATCTCGGCGCCGGGCAGCGGGGGGAAGAACAGGAAGCCCTGAGCAAGGGGCAGGCGCAGGCCGGTGAACTTGTTGGCCTGGCCCTGCTGCTCGATCCCTTCGGCGACCACGTCGAGAAGGAGGCTGTCGCCCAGGTTGACGATGCCGTGCACGAGCTTGGCCTTCCCGGCATCGTGCTCGATGCCGTCGACGAACGACTTGTCGATCTTGAGGATGTCGATGGGGAAATGGCGCAGATGCGAGAGCGACGAGTAGCCAGTCCCGAAGTCGTCGACGGCGACGCGCAGACCGAGCGCTTTGAGGCCCTCGAGCTGGGCGACGACCTCGTCGCGATCGCCGAGGAGCAGACCCTCGGTGATCTCGATGGCCAGTAATTCGGGAGAGAAACCGGTCGTGCGCAGTACCTCGGCCACGGTGGCGATGAAGTCGGGCTCGGCAAGCTGGCGGGTCGAGACGTTGACGCTGAGCTGCAGCTGGCGATCGGGGAAGGCCAGCTCCCACCGGCGAGCCTCGGTGCAGGCCGTCTCGAGAACCCACAGGCCCAGGGGGACGATCAGGCCCGTCTCCTCGGCCAGGGCGATGAACTGATCGGGGGCGAGACGCGCCCGCGCCGGGTGCTGCCAGCGCACGAGCGCCTCGACGCCCACGATGCGGCCGGACCGGAGCTCGACGATGGGCTGATAGTCGAGCTCGAACTGGCGCGCCTCGAGGGCGGCGCGGAGCTCCACGGTGAGCTCGAGGCGCTCGAGCGCGCGGCGGTGCATGCTCGGCTCGAAGGTGCGAATCGACGCCTTGCCGTCGGCCTTGGCGGCGTACATCGCCATGTCGGCGTTGCGCAGGAGCTCCTCGACAGTGGCGCCCGCGCCGCACAGCGCCAGTCCCATGGAGGCGGTCATGCGCAGCTCGCGCCCGTCGATCGCGAAGGGCGCGGCGAGGGCGTCGAGGATCCGGCGCGCGGCGAGTCCGGCCTCCTCCTCGTCAGCTTCGATGAGGACCGCGAACTCGTCACCCCCCAGCCTGGCCGCCGTGTCGGAGAGGCGCAGGATGTCGCGGATGCGATTGGCGGTGGCGCGGAGAAGCTCGTCCCCACGAGCGTGTCCCAGGCTGTCGTTGATGGTCTTGAAGTCGTCGAGGTCGAGGAAGAGCACGGCAAAGGCGCGCCGGCGCCGGTCGGCGATGGCCACCGCGTGCGAGAGCCGATCCTCGAACAGGGCCCGGTTCGCGAGCCCGGTGAGTGAGTCGTGGAAGGCCTGATGGCGCAACTCGTCCTCGAGCGTCTTGCGCTCGGTGACGTCACGCATGCTGAGAACGAGGCCGCCGACCGCGGTGTCATCGACACGGTTGTCGACGACCGTCTCGAACGTCCGCCACCCTCCGGTGGCATGGCCGAACCGGGCACTGATGGTGTGGCTCCCCTCACGACCCAGGCTCGCGTGGAGAAAGCGCTCGACGAGGCGCACATCATCGGGATGAACGATGCTGGTCAGGGGCTGCCCGATCACCGCGTCGGCGTCGTAGCCGAGGACCCGCTCGACCGAGGCAGCCTGCCACTGCACGATGAGGTCGGCCCCGACCACCGTCACGACATCGGTGGAGTGCTCGACGAGCGCCCGCAGGCGCGCCTCGCTGCGATTCTCGACCGCGCGTCGCTCGGCTTCGACCATCGACTTGCGACGCCGGCGCTGGAAGCGCCCAGCGATGAACAGGAGGGCGAAGAGCCCGAGCACCAGCGATCCCACGAAGGCGGTACGCGCGTCGGCCGAGGCTTCGTCGGCGACGACTCGCTCGTAGGTTGATGCGCGCTCGGCGTCGCCGTTGAGGCGAGTGAGGGCGGGACCGAAACGGACCTTCTCGTCGCGCATGGCGGTGGCGAGCGGCACCCCGTCGACGGTGTTTAGCGCCCTGGTGCCGACCCTGAAGAGCGTGGTGGCATCGCGCTCGAGCCCAGCCGTCCGGGCGCTCGGCTCGACCGAGCGCAGGCGCACGACGGCATCGGTGAGTCCGCGCCACACCCGGAACCCGCTCTCGATGATCGGGACGCTCACCTGCACCTCACGATCGTGACTGGCGAGCGCGTCTGCGAGCGCCTGCGTTCTCAGCGCGTTGAGCTGTTGACCGGAAGCTCGGATCGTCTCGACCAGGACCTGCGCTCGCCGGTGGCGGTCGGCGTTCTCACGCGCCGTCTCGGCAATCGTCACCATCGCCACGCCCACGCTCAACCCGATGACCACGAGCATGAGCTGGCGCCAAGACGTGCGCGGCCAACCTCGCCGCCTCGCGCCCAGCGTCCATCCGTGACGCATCATGGAAGGCTTATCGGCGTTGGAGACGCCGAACACGAGCCCCGATCAGCTGCTGCGGTAGCGCTCCTCTTCCTCCACCGTGCGCTCGGCGGTGGGAACCGCCTCCAGGCGCGCGTCGGGGATCGGCTCGCCGCTCTCCACCGACAGGCCGTAGGTCCCCTCGGCGAGCCGCGCCTCGGCGCGCTCTACCGCTTCGAGCTTGCGTTCGAGGTCCTCGGCGCGCCCGGCGTCGAACTCGTCCTGGTAGAGGTTCTCGGAGTCCCGATCGCCCGGTTCGACCCGGTCATCGGCCTCCTGGGGGCCGCTCCCCTCGAGGGCGGCGATCGCCTCCTCGACGCGCTGGCGCTCAGCGGCCAGCAGCTCCCGGGCGTGCTCGGAGTCCATCCTCCAAGCATATGCGAGCGCCCTATCGGCCGCCGCGGGGCCGCGGGCGCGGGTGCTTGGGCGGGATGAAGCGATCGAGGGTCTGGAGCTTGAGCGCGTGCCACACCGCGGCCGAGATATGTTCGATGGTGTCGATGCCATAGCCCTCGGTGGGATCGCTGTCGGTCATGACGGCGAGCAGATAACGGCGTCCGAATCCAGTGATTCGGCCGATGCTGTTCACGTGCCAGCCGGCGCCGAAAGGAAGCCAGCCGTTCTTGAGCGCCACGACCGCGCCGAAGGGGACACCGCCCGAGACCCCCCAGCGCTCGGAGGAGATGACGTTGCGCATGAGCTCGTACTCGAAGACGCGCGAGGACGTGAGAAGCACACGATTGGGGAGCATGATCAGGCGCAGGAGCTTGAGCTGGTCCCGTGGGGTGGTGGTGGTCAGGCCCCACGCGAGGTTGGGCGTCGTCTCGGTCATGCCCACCCGCGCGTCGAAGGCCGCGACGGCGGGTCCGCCGCCTTCCTCGTTCCACAGCGCGGTGGCGTCGCCGTTGTCGCTGGCCTCGATCATCCCTTGGGCGATGCCGATCTCCGCGGAGCTCAGGCCGCCGTGGTGCTGCTTCTCGTGCAGCAGGGTGGCGAGGATGTCGGCCTTGACGATGCTCGCCGTCTCCTCGCGGACGCCGGGGCGGTAGAGGTAGGTCCGGCGCGTATTGATGTCGTAGGCGGCAGCGGTGATGTTGCCGCTGCGACCCTCTAGGTGCTCGCGCAAGCGCGAGGTGAACGGGTTCGCCGCGTCGTGGCGTGTGCGCGCCGCCGATACCCCCGCTCCCTCGATCATCGGAGTGGACACCGCGAGCGCGGTCACCATCAGGACACGCGCGCGCTGGTTCACCGCCGAGGAGTGTCCTCGATGAGCACCGTTCGCGCCCACCCAGGGGGCGGGCACGTCGGCGTTCGCTTCCCTTCGCCGAGCAAGCCGACCACGACACGGATGCCCGCCGGGCGCCGCGCGGGCCAGGGCGTGAAGCCGTCGGTGAGCACGATCACCACCGACGGTCTCGGTCGCAGCTCGGCGGCGGCCTGGAGCCCCGCCCCCATGTCGGAGCCGCCGCCGCCCGAGAGCTCGACCTGAGCCGCGCGCGAGACGCGGGTCACCGCGTGGACGGCGGTGTCGACGGCGAGAACCCGCACCTGAGTCTGGCGCAACCCCGCCCGCGCGAGCACCGCCTCCACCTCGGCGAGCGCTCGCGCGAGGAGCTCTTCGTGCATCGATCCCGAGGTGTCGCAGACGATGGCCACCTCGGGGACGGGTCGGTGAAGGCTTGGGAGGACGACGTCGCGGTTCAGGTGCGCGCGCCGGGAGGGACGCCGGTAGCTGTAGTCCACCATCCCCGCGACCGCCGCCACCGCACTACGGATCTCGGCCGCCAGCACCTGTCGCCACGGGATCCGCGAGGGCAGCACGCGCTCGGCCCACCGCAGCCACCCGCCGGCCACGCTCCCCGGCGCGCTCGCGGCGACGCGCTGGATCTCGGCAGCGACCCCGAGGCGCAGGAGCTCGGCCTGCTGGGAATCGATCCCCCCCGTGCCCTCGCCGGCCCGGCGGCATCCGTCGGCCCCCGAACCGCAGTCCCACCGGCGCGGCCCTTCGCGCACGTGCTCGTAGTAGTCCTCGGCGAGCCCGCCCATGTCACACCCAAGGGTGGAGGGCAGGTCCGGGGCGAGGTCGGGGAGGCATTCGTCGGCGACCAGGTCGTCGTTGATCTCGGCGTCGGTGGAGCGGTTCCATCGCGCACGAGCGTTCGCTTCGGACACTCCGAGCCGCTGGGCGCGGCCCGCGTGGTTGCGGATCAGATGGCCGCTGAGATGCACGAGCAAGCGGCCGAGCTGTTCGACCGTGAGCTGCTCCACCATCGCCGGATCGGCGCGCACTTGCCAGGACCGGTCAACGCCGATGGTGCCCGAACCGGGATCGGAGCTCACTCCGCACGCGAACAGCGCGCTCGCCAGATACGGCATCCGAGTGCTCGCCCACAGTCGCGCAGCGGCAATCTTGTGCGCGTCGAGGGTGGCGCCGGGCTGCCGCACGCCCGCGAGTTCGCCGCCAGGCGAACTCGCACTGGAATGAGGCTCTGCCGAATTCCACGGTTTCACCCGATCAGCCCGGCGTCGCGCAGCAAGGGCGCGAAGGCCTTGACCTCCTCGGGGATCGCGGCCCCTTCGGGCCGGCACCCCGCCAAAGTCCGGGCCGCGGCGGCGGCGACATCGGGAGCGGACCCGGCGGCTCGCCC
This sequence comes from Solirubrobacteraceae bacterium, assembly GCA_035552215.1. Classification (GTDB taxonomy): domain Bacteria; phylum Actinomycetota; class Thermoleophilia; order Solirubrobacterales; family Solirubrobacteraceae; genus Palsa-465. Next base: position 16,048 of record DASZLV010000027.1, read on the forward strand.
GAACGCGCGCCACCCTCGCTCCCATCTCCCGTTCGAGGGGTCGGCGGCGACCGCGGCCGCCACCGAGGAGAGCGCCGCATAGGCGCGATCACCCCGCTCGGGCAGCACGAAGCTGTCGGGGTTGGCGAGCACGGCCTCCGGGTCGGGGAGGTCCGCCTCGGCGAGCCAGGTGAGGAACTCGACGCCGGGTCCGGTGCCGACACAGCCGCGGACGAGCAGTGAGATCGCGAGCTCGCCCGCCCGTGCCGCTTCGGCCGCCGCGCGCAGGCGCGCCGCCATGTCCCATGTGCGCGGACTCGGCCACGCTCGCCCCGCCCCCGCCGCGTCCTCGGGGACGGCGAGGGCGAGGGTGGGACGGACGGTCACGAACCCGGCGATCCAGGTGCGCACGACGGCGATGCGGCGCTCCCAACCCTCGGCGAGCGCCGGTGGCCTGGGCGTCGCCCATCCCCCGGCGAAACCTGCGGCCACGGTGCGGGCGTCGACCGGCCAGTCGAGATGACAGAAGCGGTTGGCCAGCGGGGGCGTGAGCTCCCAGCCGTCCGCCGCCTGCTCGGGCGGGTTGGCCGCCGCCACCACCGAGACCGCATCGGGGAGGGCCAGATCGCCCACGGTTCGCTCGAGGACCACGCGTAGGAGAGCCGCCTGCACGGCCGGAGGGGCGGTCGAGACCTCGTCGAAGAACGCCACTCCGCGGCCGGCCTCGGCGAGGGTCACGGCCCACGAGGGCGGCGCGAAGGCGACCTGAGCGCGGGAACCGTTGGCGCCGCCGGTGACGATGGGCAGCCCGGCGAAGTCCGACGGCTCGCGAATCGAGGCGATCACGGTCTCGCACGGCCACCCGGCCGCTGCCGCCATGGCCGTGATCACCGAGGTCTTGCCCGTGCCCGGGGCGCCCCACAGGAGCACGGGCACGCGCGCAGCAATCGCCACGCCGAGCGCTTCGGCCACCGCGGCCTGATCTTCCACGCGCCTAGTTTCGCCGATGTTGGACCCCTCGTGACGGATGGCCGCCAACATCAGCGGTTAATCTCACACCGTGCCGGACTTCGATCCAGAGCTGTATCTCCGGCTCATGGGCGAGCAGCTGCTCATCGGCCGCGAGGACAGGAACCGTGGTTCGCGGCGCCCCACCATTGCCGAAGCGGCGGCCGCCCTCGTCGCCGTCGGCGTGCTCGATCCCGAGCGCGCCGAGAGCGTGCTCGACGACTACAGCCTCGCTGCCACGCTGCGCAACGACCCGGACTTTCATCGCCGCACGATGATGCGGGTGGCTTCGCGCCAACCCGGCGAGAGCGAGAGCCGACCGCTGGGCCCGCGGCGCGTCGTCCCCTGCTCGCGGATTGTCGAGCAGCCGCAGGCAACCGTGCACGTCCGCTACGTCAGCCTGTCCCAGGAGGCAACCTCGGTGGCCGTGACCGTGCTACCAGATCCCTCCGTGCCCTGGGCCAGTGGTCCCGCGGGGGCAACGCTGACCGACGACCGGGGGACGACGGTGTCCGCTCCGTTCAGCGGCGGCGGGTCGCGTGATGGTTTCCACGGCCGGCTGACCGCGCAGCGGCCGCTCGCCCCTGACACCGCGTGGATCGAGCTCGACGGGGACCGGCTCGAGCTCACCGCTCAGCCCTCGCGCTTCGACGCCACCTTGGAACGCCTCCCCGAGCAGGACCCGGCGCACCGGTACCTGTGGCAGCGGATCGCCGAGCCCGACGAGTTCCACGAGAACGGGATCGAACCGGTCATCGACGCCCTGGTCGCCGCCGGCACCCTCTCAGCCGAGGACCCGCTCCTCGCCGATGTGCGCGCGGTCCTCGACGCCTGGGGACAACGGGGCTCACAGTCATCGGGCTCGACGGCGAGCGTGCTCAGGCCCATGCCCGAGCCGTGGAACTCGCTACTCGCCCGCCAGGACCGGCGCGACGGGCCCAAGGGGTCGATCGTGCTCGGAGCCGTCACGCCTTCCTTCGACGGCTTCAGCGTTGCCGTGCTCGACCTCGAGTCCGACGCCAAGGGCTTCAAGGTGGACGTCGAGGTCGCTCCGGGAGTGGGCCATCGCATGCCCTTCGATTGGAGCGTGCGGCCGCGCCAGCTCGCATGGTGGGCCAAGGACGATCGCGGCAATTACTACCTCGGGCGGCGCGGTAACTGGACCTACACCGACGGCAACGGCAGCGGGTTGATCGGCTTCCGGCCGGCCATCGATCCCCGCGCCACACGTCTCGATCTCATGCCCACCGGGGAAACGACGCGCGCGATGATTACGTTCCCCCTGCCCTGGGTGAGTCCATGAACCCCTGGTGGCTGGGGCTCGATCCGGCCCAGACGACCATCGCCTGCGGCGAGCACGCCCACCGGCTGCGATGGGAGCAGGGCGCCCTGCGGGCGATCGACCACGCCGATCCCGAGGCCGAGCGCGCCCTCGCCGCCCTCGGCGGTCAGCGCTGCCGGTGCGTGGAGGTGCTCGACGCCTGGTCGCGCCATGACGGCGACCCGCGCGTGCTCGTGCTCGCAAGCCGCGGTCCCGCGGACCCCCTCGATGTCCGGGCGGATTGGACGGCTCAGCTCGGCACGCTCCCCTCCATCCCCGCGCCCGCGGCGGCGCCCGGGCTCCCTCCGGCGCCGCGGAGGCAGCTGCTCCGCCTCCCGGCGCGACAGCGCTCGGTGGCATCGAGCGTGCCCGGGTGGCCCGGTCCACCAGCCCACGTTGCCCCTCCCCCTACCGGTCGCATCCCGCTCGGATCCCCGGCCGAGAGCGAGGTCATCGCCCTCCTCGGCCTGGGTGGCGGTGTGCCCGACCGGCTCGTGGCCACCGTGGCGGCGGCATGGGCGCGACAGTTCGAGGACGCCGATGCGGCGCTCGACGGAGCGCGCGCCACGCTCCACGCGAGCATGCACGGCCGCCTGTCGGCGGTGCTCCGCGCCTGGCTCGGCCGCACCGCCGTGGAGGTCGAGCTCGAGCTCATCGACGCTCGGCACGCCGCCACCCTCAGCGAGCGCGCGGGCGTGATCCGGGCCGAGCTCCCCTTCGCGTGGCTCGCCGAGGTGTGGTCGCGCGGCCTGGCCACCATCATGGGTCGCTTCTGCCTGGCGGCGGGGACCGAGGACGGCAGGACGTGGAGGTTGACGACGTTGGGCCCGGACCTCGGTCCCCCGTCCATGGTCAAGGTCGAGCTCCCCGCGGCCTAGCGGCCTAGTATCACCAGCCGTGGATCTGTGTCTGATGATCGAAGGGCAGGAGGGCGTCACCTGGCCGCAGTGGCTCGCGCTCGCCCAAGCCTGCGAGGAGCACGCGATCCCGGCCCTGTTCCGCTCCGATCACTACGTCAACCTCGACGGCGAGCACCCCGAACGCGGCTCGCTCGACGCGTGGGCCACCATCAACGCGCTCGCGGCGGTGACCTCGAAGGTGCGGCTGGGAACGCTTGTGTCCCCGGCCACCTTCCGCCACCCGTCCCTGCTCGCCAAGCTCGCGGTCACGGCCGATCACGTCTCGGGCGGTCGCATCGATCTCGGCCTCGGGGCCGGATGGCACGAGCGCGAGCACGAGGCCTACGGCTTCCCCTTTCCCAAGACGCGCGTGCGCATGGACATCCTCGAGGAGCAGATCGAGATCATCCTCGGCAGCTGGGGCAACGGGCCCTTCACCTTCGCCGGCGAGCACTACACGGTGCGCGATCTTCAGGCTGAGCCCAAGCCCTTCCAGCGGCCACATCCGCCGCTGATCATGGGCGGGAGCGCCCGACCGCGCAGCGCCGCCCTCGCCGCGCGCTACGCCGACGAATACAACACCCCGTTTGCCACCCTCACCGAGGTCCGCGAGCGCCGCGCGCAGGTTGACGAGGCCTGCGCCCACGCCGGACGCGAGCCGCTGCCCTTTTCGGTGATGACCGGCCTCGTGGTCGGGGGCGACGAGGCCGACGTGCGCGACCGCATCCATCGCCTGAGCGAGGTGCGCGGCGTCGACCCCGACGCGTTCGCCGCCCATCCTCCGCCCGGGTGGGTCGTCGGCACCCTCGACGAGGCGGCCACGCAGCTCGGGCCGCTGCGCGACGCGGGCGTGAGCCGGGTCATGTGCCAGCAGCTTTTGCACGACGACCTCGAGGCCGTCGCCCTGCTCGGCGAGCTCGCTGGTAGTCTCGGCTAGCGATGTTGGCAATCCCTCGATTCTGAGTCCGTCGAGTCGGCTGGCGCCGACTCCATTGCGGCATTTGGCAGAGCCAAATCCCGCCCGCGGCCAGTAGCACCGTCGGAATCGGCTCCTGCCGTTTCCACCACCGCGTCGATGAGGGGTTGTTCCAGTGAGTTCGTACCTGCGCGTTCTGCGCCATAGAGATTTCCGGTTGCTGTTCCTTGGCCAGGCCGCCAGCGTGGTCGGCGATCGGGTGGTCGTGGTGGCGATCGCGCTGTTCGTGACCCAGCGCACCGGGTCGCCCACCGACCTCGGGTTCGTGCTCGCCGGACAGACGCTGCCGCTCGTGGCGCTGCTGCTCATCGGTGGCGTTTGGGCCGACCGGCTCCCCCGCCAGCGGATCATGATCGTCGCCGACCTGACGCGCCGGCCTGCACGCGCTGCTCGCCATCCTCATCCTCACCGGCGTGGTGCGGCAGAAGGCCGCAGCCGAGGGGACCGTCGAGGCTTGGGGTCGCTCGGAGTCCAATCCGGTGAGCGGGTTCTACGGCCTCAAGAAGGGCCTGCGCGGGCGCTTTGGTGTCTACGTACCGCCGCTCATGGAGGCGCTCGGACTCGCAGAGCTCGAGCACGCTCCCCGCAACAATCGCATGCGGGCGATCTAGGCCGCGCCCGCCGCTCGTTAGGCTTCAAACGCCATGGACATCGATCAGTTCAAGCAGGCCCAGCGCTTCGTGTGGGGGCTCGGGGACTATCCGAGCTGGGCCCACGTGCTCGATGGGGTGGCGAAGCTGACCGTCGAGCGCGCCGGGGTGAGCGAGGGGGAGCGCGTGCTCGACGTCGCCACCGGCAGCGGTAACGCAGCGCTGTGGGCGGCCCGTGCCGGCGCGCGCGTTACCGGCCTCGATCTCAGCCCGCAGCTGCTCGAGGCGGCGCGCGCTCGAGCCACCGCTGAGGGGCTCGACATCGACTGGGTGGAGGGCGACGCGGAGGCGCTGCCGTTCGCCGACGATGAGTTCGACCGCGTGCTCTCGGTCTTCGGCGCCATGTTCGCCCCGCGCCACGAGCGCACCGGCGGCGAGCTGCTGCGGGTGGCGCGGCCGGGCGCGACCGTCGCCCTCACCACGTGGGTGCCCGAGGGGGTGATGGGCCGGATGATCGCCGCCCAGAGCACGTTCATCCCCCCGCCCGAGGACGCCGACTCGCCGGTTCTGTGGGGCGTCGAGGCGCACGCGCGGGCGATGCTCGCGGCAGCGGCCGAGCTGGGCGTCGAGCCGGAGACGCTCACCCTTCGCGACGCGTCGGTCGAGCGCTACCTGATGAATCTCCAAGCGAACCTCGGGCCGCTGGTCGCCGTCCGCGCGGCCACGGAAGCGAGCGGCGGCTGGCCGGCGGCGCAGGCTCAGCTCCGCGATCTCTACGACGAGGCCAACGGCGCCACCGACGGCTCGATGGCCATCGACGTCGGCTACCTGCTCATCCTCGCCCAGGCGTGAACTCAAGCTCAGGCTAGACGGCGCTCGGCGACGAGGCTGGCGACGCCTCGCGGCTTACCCGAGCGATCGACCACGCCCTCGCGGTAGTGACGCACGTGGAGATTGGGGAAGGTACGCAGGAGCTCGTTGTCGCCGAGCACGTAGCGCGGATCGAAGCGGTTCCCGAGCTCCTCCACGTGCGCTCGCGTGACCGTTTCCACGAGGAGGATCCCACCGGGCGTGAGCGCGCGGGCGAGGGCTGCGAAGAGATCCCGCTGCAGGTAGTTGATCTGCACGATGACGTCGTAGCGGGCCGAGGGCAGGGGCTCTGACTCGAGGTCCATCCGGCGGGGGTCCACGGTAAGCCCTCGCTGGGCGGCGGCGGCCCGCATCCGCACCACCGCCACGTCGGAGATATCGACGGCGTCGACGGCGAATCCGAGCTCGGCGAGGTAGCGCGAATTGCGTCCGTCGCCGCACGCCACGTCCAGGGCCACGCCCCCGCTCCGCTCGACGAGCAGGTCCCGGTTCTCCACCAGCCACGCCGACGGTCGATCGGGGAACGGCTCCAGTCCACGCTCGGAGTAGCGCAGGTTCCACCGTTCGCGGGCGGCGACGGTCTCGCTCATGGCGCGGACGCCAGCTCGATTGCCGCCACCACCCCGTCGGCGATGCGCTCCGGGCGCGGTCCCAGTCCGATCACCGCCGTGAGCTCCCCGCGGGGATCGACCTCGACGACCTTCGCGCCCACCTCAACGGGGACACCGTCATGGGTGAGGCCGCGCAGGATCCCGTCCAGGGGCGCGTTCAGATGTTCTCCGTCGATGGCGGCGATGGGCTCGCCGCTCCGGACCCGCTGTCCGATCGCCGCCTCGGTCCGGAAGGTTCCCCCGACCGGTGCGTAGATGAACCGGTCGCGCGCGTGACCGTCGAAGCTCCTCGGCTCACCGGCCAGGGGCTGGGTGGCTCCGGAGGTGATGACCGTCCCGAGCTCGTCTCCCCAGCGGGTCTCGATGGCCAGATGCGTGGTCTCGCCGGCGACGAAGTTGGGGCCGAGACCGATGGTGAGGGGGGCGAGCTCGAGCTGGGACTCGGGATGGGCGCGCTTGCGCATGCGCGCGTCGACGAGGACTTCGGGAGCCAGCGCCGCCAGGACGGCTTCGATGGCAAATACTGTCACCGGCACCGAGCCCCCATCGGCCAGTGCCTGCGCCAATCCGTCGGGATCGTCCACTCGGCGCGCCCTGACGCCGTCGAGCTCGCAGTCGCCGTCGAAGATCGCGTCGGTGAAGGCCATGCCGCGGCGCGGCCCCGCGGGCAGGGGCACATCGTGGATGACGACCGGGTAGCCGGAGAGAAACAGGCGGTGGGCGACGGCCGACCCTACGTCGCCGCTCCCACGCACGAGCACGACGCGCGCTGGAGTATTCATCGCCGGCGAGTTCTATCGCCGCGCTCCGCTGCTGTCTACTCGACGGACGGTGCGGGCTCGGCGCTCGCCGGAGCCAGCTGAGGCTCGATCCACGTGCGGAGCTGCTCGAAGGGCACCGCTCCCACCCGGCGGTCGGCCTCGGCACCGTCGCGTATGAGGATGAGCAGAGGAATGCCCTGGACCCCGTAGCGCGCCGAGATCGCCGGCGCCTCGTCGACATTGAGCTTGACGACCTTGAGGCGACCCGCGTTGTCGCGCCCCAGGCGCTCGACGAGCGGTGACACCATCCGGCAGGGGCCGCACCACGGCGCCCAGAAATCGACGAGGACAGGGAGCGAGGAGGTGATTTCCTCCGCGAAGGTCTCGGCGGTGGCCTCGACGATCCACGGCAGCGCGTGATGACAGACGCTGCACCGCGGAACGCCCGTGGGCGTGGGTCTGACCCGGTTCTTGGTGCCGCAGTGCGGACACTTGATGATCGTGCCTTCGGCCACGTCAGCGATGCTCGAGCTCCATATCCATTCTCGCCTGGAGACTCGCCGCCTGCCTGACACGAGACGCGAGCCTCCCTCTTTTCCCTTCTGCTAGGACGGTGAGCGCGCGCATCAAGGCTCGGTTGACGCTCGGTGGTCCTGGCCTATTGCCGTTCTCGCGAGTATGTCTCGAGACGACCCGCCACTCAAGGAGACTCCGGACATTCAGGGGGCCTATCCGCGGCTCAGCCGCGCGCAGATCCGGACGCTCGAGGCCGTGGGCGCCAAGCGCCGAGTCGAGGAGGGGGACGTTCTCTACCGCGAGGGCGACAGCACCTGCGACTTCTTCGTGATCCTCTCCGGACTCATCAAGGTCGTCGAGCATTTCGGCAAGGAGGAGCGGGTGGTGGGCGTGCACGGACCCGGCCGCTTCTTGGGCGAGCTTGGACTGGTGAGGAGTCAGTCGGTGTTGTTCACCGCGGTGGTAGCCGAGGCCGGCGAGGTGCTCGTCGTCCCCATCCACGAGCTGCGTAACCTCCTCACCACCGATCCGATGCTCGGCGATGTGATTCTGCGGGCGCTGATGATGCGCCGCTCCATCCTCATCGGGATGGGCGCCGGGATGCGGATCATCGGCCCGCGCTCCTCGCCCGACACCCGGCGCCTGCGCGACTTCGTCGCCCGCAACCGGATCCCCCACCAATGGCTCGACACCGAGGCCGACTCGGGCGCGGCCGCACTCCTGCGCGCGCTGGGCCCCGACGCCGGCGAGTGCCCGATCGCCTTCCTGCCGCCGGACCGGGTCCTCCACAACCCGAGTCCCGCCGAGCTCGCCCGGGCCCTCGGCCTCCTCCACCCGAGCGCGTCTGACGAGGTCTGCGACCTCGTGGTCGTCGGAGCGGGGCCGGCCGGGCTCGCGGCCAGCGTGTACGGGGCCTCGGAGGGGCTCTCGACCGTCGCGCTGGAATGCGTGGCGACCGGTGGACAGGCGGGGACGACGTCGCGGATCGAGAATTACCTGGGCTTTCCGGCGGGGATCTCCGGTGCCGAGCTCGCAGAGCGGGCGACGATCCAGGCCGAGAAGTTCGGCGCCAGGCTCAGCGTCCCCGCCCAGGCGGTGGGGCTCGATCCGGGTGCCGAGCATCACCAGGTGAGAATGTCAGACGGCACCACGGTGCGCGCGCGCGCCGTGGTCATCTCGTGCGGCGTCCGGTACCGCAAGCTGCAAGTTCCCGGCTACGAGCGTCTCGAGGGCGCCAGCGTGTACTACGCGGCGACGCAGATCGAGGCGCAGCTGTGCCGCAGCGACCCGGTCGTGGCGGTGGGCGGCGGCAACTCAGCCGGGCAGGCCACGCTCTTCCTCTCCCGGTTCGTGCCCAAGCTGACACTCGTGGTCCGCGAGCACGAACTCGGCGAGAACATGTCGGCCTACCTCGCCGAGCGCATCGAGCAGCTCGAGAGCGTCGAGGTCCTGCTCCACACCGAGGTGCGCGGGCTCATCGGTGAGGAGGTGCTCGATGCGGTGATGGTCGAGGACACGGATACCGGCGAGCGCCGCCGCGTGGATGCTCGCTCGCTCTTCGTATTCATCGGCGCCCGGCCCCACACCCACTGGCTCGGCGAATGGGTCGCCCTCGACGACGGAGGCTACATCCTCACCGGACAGGCGGCGTCAGGGTTCCGGCGCGCCGCCGGCCTCGGCGACGGCGCCGACCCGTCGCTGCTCGAGACCAGCCTCCCCGGAGTGTTCGCCGCCGGCGACGTCCGCAGCGGCTCGGTACCTAGGGTGTCGGCGGCGGTGGGGGACGGCGCGACGACGATCCGCCTCGTGCACCAGCGGCTCGCCGCCCTGTCGGAGGCGGCCCTACAGCCTCCGCCTCACACGTACGTCTCGTCGAAGTAGCACCGGCCGTTACTCCCCCCGAGGATCGGGGGGGAGCGGGAAGCGCAATGACGCGCCCGTCAGGTGCTTGTTCAGCACCGTCTCCTCGGTGATGTGGCGGACGCGGCCGCCTTCACCGATCACCGTCTCCGCCAGGTCTTCGATGACGTCGTTGGTGGGGCGGGTCTCGCGCCCACACACGGGGCAGGCCCCTCCGCTCGTGGCGAGCCAATGCGATTCGTCGCACACCACCCCGGGGACCGTCGCCCCCGCCTGGACGAGCAGCGTGTCCACGGCGGCGACCGAGGCCGCCCACAAGCAGGAGTCGAGTCCCAGAGCGGCCCGGCCGCCGGCGGCGACCGACTCGGCGACCTCGTCCACCAAGCGGTGCTGGCGCTCGCGCTCGCGCTCATCGAGGAGGGCCTGGGCGCGCTCGCGGATCTCGGCGGGAGTGGTCGTGTCGGGATCGATCGCGAAGGTGCCAATCGTCCGCTCGCTCACCTGCTGGGGGAGCATCTCGAGCAGGTGCGCGAGCTCGTGCTCGTGGCCGCCGAAGACGAGTACGTCATAGCTGAGATGCTCGAGGGCGCCGACGAGATCCTTGAAGAACTGATGCTCGAGCCGGTCGGCCTTGTCGTCGTGGTGCTGGGGAGAATGGGCGCGCCGGCCCGCGGCGCCGAAGCGCCGCAGCTCGGGACCCTTGACCCGTCCGGCGTCCCGTTCCTGGCCCAGGTACACCTCCCAGAGGTGGGCTCCCTGGCGCTCGACCACCACGGCGAGCAGGCGCTCGTATGCTTCGAGCAGCGCCAGGAGCGGCCGTACATATGGGGCAGCGTCGATCGTGACCCGGGTGCCGACGGCGCGGGGAAGGGACACCGCTTCGAACAGCCCTGCGCCGCTGCACGCGAAGATCGCCGCCCCCCGCTCGATCGGGATCTCGTTCTTGACGAGGTCCTCGATGCGCGCGATGTCCTGGCGTAGGGACAGGCGTGCGTCGTGCTCGAGGCCTTTGTCCTTGCTGTGCAGGCGCACCTCGTGGAGAAGGCTGTCGGCCTCGGCCGCGATCGACCTGCGGTCCCCCGGATCGATCGCCATGTACATGGAGACGACGGGCAGATCGCCCGCCCGGAAGCCGGTTATGCGCCGGACCGTGTCCTCGGAGAGTGCGTCCTGGCGCCCGATGGCCGGGCCCTCGGGGAACGGAGGCTGGAGCCCCGCGGCAGTCTCAGCAGAGATCGACTCCATCGCTCTCCTGGTTGATAGGTCGCTCCCTACCTCCGTCAAGGCTTCGGTGTCTCGTCAACGAGACGCCGGCCCGGATCGGCGGATTGGGTCGCTTGCTCGACGCGTAGGCTCACTGCTGCTCCGCCGTGACCTCGATGCGGTGGGGACGCGCCTGCTCGGCCTTGGGAACGCGCACGGTGAGCACCCCGTCGCGGAGCTTGGCATCGATGTGATCGGCATCTACCTCGCCGGGGAGGGTTACTCGGAAGTCAAACCGGCCGGCGCGGCGGGTGCGGCGGCGAAGGATCCCCTTGCGCTCGCGCTCCTTGATCTCGCCGGTGATCGAAAGCTCGGAATCCCGCAGCTCGACGTTGACGTCCTTGCGGTCGACGCCCGGGAGCTCACCCTCCACGAGCCACGCATCCTCGGCTTCCTCGATATCCACGATCGGGACCCACACACCGTTGCCGACGCCCAGTGGGGCCCAGACGGTATCCATGAGCTCTCCCATCTGGCTGTGGAGACTCTCGAGCTCGCGGAAGGGCTGCCAGCGCCCCATGGGTCGAGTGTCGGATGCTTCGCGGGTTCGCACGGGTAGGGCCATGAGATCTCCTTTGACGTTAGGACGCCTGGTTTTCGGGAAGAACCAAGACGTGCACTAGGCCGTGACGGGCTCACGCCAAGCTGGTTGGCGGCTGCCCCGGGCGACCTAATGAGATAGAGGCAACTCGCTCGCAAGCGAAGGGAGAATCCCGACTTGTCACCACACGATCAGATCCACAGGAGCGCGCGATGACCCTCGGGACGAGCCTGTTCCTGATCGCCGTTGGTGCCATCCTCAAGTTCGCCGTTACATGGACCGTGGCGGGCATTGACCTCCATGTAGCGGGCGTGGTCCTCATGGTGGTGGGAATCGTGGGCCTGCTCGTCGGAATCGCGTTGCTCTTCGCAGACCGGCGCGCGACGATCCCGCCGCCGGCCGATCGCGGTTATCGGCCTCCCCCCGAGCTCTGACCGCGCAGGCCGCCCGGCCCGGCGGCGCACCCTTGAACGCCACTGCCGATGCCCTAGGGACATGAATGAAGCTGTCCCTGAACGAATTAGGAGCGGGCTATGGCCAAGGCGGTTGGGATCGATCTCGGTACGACGAACTCGGTAGTGGCCGCGACGATGGAGGGCGGCGTTGCGGAGGTGATTCCCAACGCCGAGGGAGGGCGCATTACGCCCTCGGTAGTGGCCTTCACCGAAGACGGCCAGAGGCTGGTGGGGCAGGTCGCCAAGCGCCAGGCCATCCTCAACCCTGAGGCCACCATCTACTCGGCCAAGCGCTTCATCGGCCGCCGCTGGGAAGAGGTCGAGGAGGAGGCCAAGATCGTCTCCTACAAGGTGGTAGCCGGGCCCAACGACGCCGTACGCTTCGAGATCCGCGCCAAGCAGTACGCACCCGAGGAGATCTCCGCTCTGGTGCTGCGCAAGCTCGGCGAAGATGCCGCCAAGTTCCTCGGTGAGCGGGTGACCGAGGCGGTGATCACCGTGCCCGCCTACTTCAACGACGCCCAGCGCCAGGCGACCAAGGACGCCGGCAAGATCGCCGGTCTCGAGGTGCTGCGGATCATCAACGAGCCCACCGCTGCCGCCCTCGCCTACGGAATCGACAGGAAGGGTCAGGAGACGGTGCTCGTCTTCGACCTCGGCGGCGGGACCTTCGACGTATCCCTTCTCGACGTGGGCGACGGGGTCATCGAGGTGCGCGCCACCAACGGCGATGGCCACCTCGGCGGCGACGACTTCGACAGGCGCATCGTCGACTGGCTCGCCGACGAGTTCAAGCGCGACAACGGGATCGACCTGCGCCAGGACCCGCAAGCCCTGCAACGGCTCTACGAGGCCGCCGAGCGCGCAAAGGTCGAGCTCTCGACCACGACCCAGACGCAGCTCAATCTCCCGTTCGTCACCGCCGACGCGGCCGGACCCAAGCACCTCAACACTTCGCTGACCCGGGCCAAGTTCGAGCAGATCACCCAGGATCTCGTAGAGCGCACGCGCGGCCCGGTCGAGCAGGCCCTGGCTGATGCCAAGCTCACCGCCGACGACATCGACGAGGTGATCCTCGTCGGCGGATCGACGCGGATCCCGGCGGTCCAGGAGCTCGTGCGGCGCCTCACGGGTGGCAAGGACCCGAACATGACCGTCAACCCGGACGAGGTGGTGGCGCTCGGTGCCGCGCTGCAGGCCGGCGTGCTCAAGGGCGAGGTCGAAGACGTCGTGCTCCTCGACGTTACCCCCCTCTCGCTCGGACTGGAGACGCTGGGCGGGGTGATGACCAAGGTGATCGAGCGCAACACGACGATTCCCGCTCGGCGGACGGAGACCTTCTCGACGGCCGAGGACAACCAGACGGCGGTCGACGTCGTGGTCCTCCAGGGCGAGCGCGAGCTCGCTGCCGACAATCGCCAGCTCGCGCGCTTCCGCCTGGAGGGGATCAGGCCCGGTCCGCGCGGCACCCCGCAGATCGAGGTGACCTTCGACCTCGATGCCAATGGGATCCTCAACGTGTCGGCCAAGGATCAGGCGACGGGCAAGGAGCAGACCGTGACGATCTCTGAGAGCACGAACCTCGATAAGAGCGACGTCGAACGCATGGTTCGCGATGCCGAGGCACACGCGGGCGAGGACCATCAGCGGCGCGAGGAGATCGACGCCCGCAACGAGCTCGACGCCGTCGCGTACCGCGTCGAGCAGCTGCTCTCCGATCTCGCCGACCGGCTCCCGGTGAACGAGAAGGCGCGAGCGGATCAGCTCGTCGCCGAAGCCCGCCAGGCGATCGCCGATCAGGCCGGCCTGGACCGGGTCAGGCCCCTGATCTCCGACCTCCAGCAGGTGGCCGTGAGCCTTCCGGCCAGCGCCGCCACGCCCGCGGGCGGAGGGGGCAACGGGTCGGGCAATGGCGCGAGCGGCGAGGGAGCCGAGAGCGACGAGGAGGTCGTCGATGCCGAATTCACGCGAGAGTGAGGTCGGTCGCGAGACCCGGTGGAGCTCTGGCGACCAGAGCCCGGAGGAGCCCGCCACGAGCGAGCGCGGCGACGATACGGCCAGCCAAGGGGCCGACCTGACGGCCGAGCTCGCCCGGATCGAGGATCGTTACAAGCGAGCGCTCGCGGATCTCGACAACTACCGTAAGCGGAGCGCCCGCGAGCTCGACCATCGCGTCTCCGAGGCGGCCGAGTCGACGCTCCGCGACTGGCTCCAGGCCCTCGACAGCGTCGAGATGGCTCTCGCCATGAATCCGGACGGGCCGTGCCGGGAGGGAATGCAGGCGGTCCTCGACCAGATGAACGCCATCCTCGCCCGTAGCGGCGTCGAGCGTGTTGCCAGGCCCGGTGAGCAGTTCGACCCTGAGCGCCACGAAGCGATCGGGGTTGAGGTCACCGACGAGGTCCCCAGCCGCACGATCAGGTCGGTGGGGCGGTCGGGTTTCGCGATCGGCGACCGGGTGATCCGCCCCGCGCAGGTCGTGGTGGCTCGCGCGCCCGAGCCTGCGGGCTGATGGCCGTCGCCTTCCAGGACTACTACGAGGTGCTCGGGGTACCCCGCGACGCGAGTGCCCAGGACATCCGCCGGGCGTACCGCAAGCTGGCACGTGAGTATCACCCCGACGTCAACAGGGACCCCGGGGCCGAGGATCGCTTCAAGCAGGTATCCGAGGCCTACGAGGTTCTGCGCGACGAGGACAAGCGCCGCCGTTACGACCGCCTGGGGGCCAACTGGAAGGCCGGTCAGGACGTCTCGGGGTCGCCGGGCTTCGAGGAGGCAGTCCGCAACGGCGACGGCGGGAGGGGCTTCCGCGATGTCCGCGTCGATTTCGGCGGCGGGGGCATCGACGATGGCGACTTCAGCGACTTCTTCGATTCGTTCTTCTCGCGGGGTACGAGCAGTCGGGGGGCGACCGCCGGATCGGGGTTCTCGATGCGTGGCTCCGACCAGGAAGCCGTCCTCGAGCTCTCGCTCGAGGAGGCCGCCCGGGGCGGGAGGCGGACGCTCACCTTCGGCGACGGGCGCACCTTCGAGGTCGAGATCCCGCCGGGAGTGCGCGAGGGCCAGGTCATCCGGCTCGCAGGCCAGGGAAGCGAGGGAGCCGGAGGAGGTGGGCCGGGCGACCTGCTGCTCCGAGTCCGCCTGCGCCCACACCCCCGCTTCCGTGCCGAGGGCCGCGATCTCTATGTCGATCTCCCCGTCACCCCGTGGGAGGCGGCGCTCGGGGCGACGGTGCCCGTCCCCACTCTCGACGGGGAGGCCAAGGTCACCGTCCCGGGCGGCTCCTCGTGCGGCCGGCGCCTGCGTCTGCGCGGCCAGGGACTTCCGGGCGGTGAGGGCGGTACCCCGGGCAACCTCTACGCGGTGATCCAGATCCAGGTGCCCAAGAAGCTCACCAAGGCCGAGCGCGAGCTCTTCGAGCGGCTGCGGGGGACCTCGAAGTTCGACCCGCGCAAGGGACGCTGATGGCGACCTCGGGCACCGCTGGCACGAGCGCCAAACTCGTTCGCCGCGAGCACGCGCTGATCGGCGTCGAAGTGCTGGCGCGTGACACCGGGCTGCACCCCGATCTCGTTCTCCGCCTCGTGCGCCTCGGGCTCGTCGAGCCCGCGGGCGGAAGCGGCGCGTCGCCGCTGTTCGACGACGCTGCCGCGCCCACCCTCGCGCGGGCGCTGCGCCTGCGGCGTGACCTGGGCCTCAACTACGCCGGTGCCGTACTCGCCGGGGAGCTGCTCGCCCGGATCGATGACTTGGAGGCGCGGCTGCGCCGCTACGAGCCGCCGCCCCCGTCGCGCGGCGCGCGCCGCGACTCGCCCTCTCAACGACGACACGCCGAGGTGATCACGTGGACCCGAATCGCCTGACCCAGAAGTCCTCCGAGGCCCTGCACGACGCGCAGACGAAAGCGCTGCGCTACGGGCAGACCGAAGTCGAGCCCGAGCACCTGCTGCTCGCGCTCCTCGACCAGCCCGAGGGGCTCATTCTCCGCCTGGTCGTCCGTGCCGAAGTCGACGCCGACGCGCTCCGCGCCGCGGTAGGGGGGGCGATCGAAGCGCTGCCGCGGGTCACGGGCTCGGGCGCCGGCGCGGGACAGGTCTACGTCTCCCGCGCCCTCAGCGAGATCCTCGACAAGGCCGAGGACGAGGCCAAGCGCCTGAGGGACGAGTACGTCTCGGTCGAACACATCCTCCTGGCCATGATCGCCGGCGGAGCCCAGACCTCCGTGGGCCGGATCCTGCGCGACCACGGAGTCACCCGGGAGCGATTCCTGGAAATCCTCACCCAGGTCCGCGGCAGCCAGCGGGTGACGAGCGCGACGCCCGAGGCGGCCTACGAGGCGCTCGAGAAGTACGGGATCGACCTGGTGACGGCAGCGCGCACCGGGCGGCTCGACCCGGTTATCGGTCGCGACGGCGAGATCCGCCGGGTGATCCAGATCCTCTCGCGCAAGACCAAGAACAACCCCGTCCTCGTCGGCGATCCCGGCGTCGGCAAGACCGCCATCGTCGAAGGCCTGGCCCAGCGGATCCTCCGCGGAGACATCCCCGAGGGGCTCAAGGACAAGACCATCTTCTCACTCGACATGGGATCGCTGCTGGCGGGCGCGAAGTACCGGGGGGAGTTCGAAGAGCGCTTGCGGGCGGTGCTCCAAGAGGTCAAAGGCGCTGAGGGCCGGATCCTCCTGTTCATCGACGAGATCCACACCGTCGTCGGCGCCGGAGCGGCCGAGGGGGCAATGGACGCCGGCAACATGCTCAAGCCCATGCTCGCGCGCGGCGAGCTGCACTGCATCGGCGCGACGACGCTCGACGAGTACCGCCGCCACATCGAGAAGGACGCCGCCCTGGAGCGTCGCTTCCAGCCCGTGATGGTCGACGAGCCGACGGTCGAGGACACCATCTCGATCCTGCGCGGGCTGCGCGAGCGCTTCGAGGTCCACCACGGCGTCCGGATCCAGGACGCGGCGCTGGTGGGAGCGGCGGTCCTCGCCGACCGCTACATCACCGACCGCTTCCTCCCCGACAAGGCCATCGACCTCGTGGACGAGGCATGTGCGGTGATTCGGACCGAGATCGACTCGATGCCCCAGGAGCTCGACGCCATCACCAGGCGGGTCATGCAGCTCGAGATCGAGGAGGCTGCGCTCACCAAGGAAAAGGACAAGGCGAGCAAGGAGCGCCTCGAGGCGCTACGCCGGGAGCTCGCCGACCTGCGCGCGCAGGCGGATGCCATGACCGCGCAATGGGAGGCCGAGCGCCAGGCGATCCGCAAGCTCCAGGCCCTGCGCGAGGAGCTCGAGCAGGTCCGCCGCGAGATCGAGGAAGCGCAGCGCGCCTACGACCTCAACCGGGCCGCCGAGCTCCAGCACGGCCGCCTTCCCGAGCTCGAGCGCCGCCTCGGGTCCGAGGAGCAGCGGCTGGGCGAGAAGCAGGGGGGCACACGGCTGCTGCGCGAGGAGGTCACCGAGGACGAGATCGCCGAGGTGGTGGCCCGGTGGACGGGCATCCCCGTCACCCGTCTGCTCGAGGGCGAGCGCGAAAAGCTCCTGCGCCTCGACGAGGTCCTCCACGAGCGGGTGATCGGGCAGGAGGAGGCGGTGCGCCTGGTCGCCGACGCCGTCATCCGGGCCCGTGCCGGGATCAAGGACCCCAAGCGCCCGATCGGCTCGTTCATCTTCCTCGGCCCCACCGGGGTCGGGAAGACCGAGCTCTCCCGCGCGCTCGCCGAAGCCCTGTTCGACTCCGAGGAGAACATGGTCCGCCTCGACATGTCCGAGTATCAGGAGCGCCACACGGTGAGCCGTCTCATGGGGGCGCCCCCCGGGTATGTCGGTTACGAAGAGGGCGGCCAGCTCACCGAGGCGGTCCGGCGTAAGCCCTATTCGGTCGTCCTCTTCGACGAGGTCGAGAAGGCCCACTCCGACGTGTTCAACGCGCTGCTGCAGATCCTCGACGACGGCCGGCTCACCGACGCCCAGGGCCGGACCGTCAACTTCCGCAACACGGTGATCATCATGACCTCGAACATCGGGTCGCTCTACCTGCTCGAGGGGGTTACGCCCGACGGCGAGATCCGCCCCGATGCTCGCGACCACGTGATGGCCGACCTTCGCTCTCACTTCCGCCCCGAATTCCTCAACCGGGTGGACGAGATCATCATGTTCAAGCCGCTGACGCTTGCCGAGATCGAGCGCATCGTCGATCTGCAGTTCGACGGTCTCCGCCATCGCCTGGCCGACCGCCGGGCGAGCCTCGAGGTCACCGAGGCAGCTCGCGAGCTCATCGCCAGGCGGGGCTATGACCCCGTCTATGGCGCGCGGCCGCTGCGCCGCTACATCCAGCGCGAGGTCGAGACAAGGATCGGCCGGGCCCTGATCGCGGGCAGGATCGGCGAGGGCGCGACAATCGTCGTCGACGCCGCCGACGACGGCGAGGAGCCCGTCGTGCGCTGGCGTTCGCCGGCGGACGGGGCGGCAGCCCCGGAGATGGCCGGGGCTGCCGCATGAGCCGAACCGTGGTCGCTCAGCTCCGAAGGTACTCGAGGACCGCAAGTACCCGGCGGTGCCCGTCGGTGCTCTGCCGCAGCTCGAGCTTCTCGAAGATGCTGGTGATGTGGCGCTCGACGGCCGGAACGGTGACCACCAGCGACCTGGCGATCCCCGCATTCGAGCGTCCCTCGGCCACCAGGCCGAGGACCTGGTGCTCGCGGCGGGTCAGGCGCTCGACCGGGCTGGTCGTCGGACGGTGGCCGACGAGCCGCCCGACGACGGCGGGATCGAGCACGCACCCTCCCCCCGCCACGCGCCGCACAGTGTCGACGAAGGAGGGGAGATCGCCGATCCGGTCCTTGAGGAGGTAACCCACGCCCTCGGGACGTTCGCCCACGAGTTCGCGCACATAGCGCTCCTCGAGGAACTGGGAGAGCACGAGCACGCCCACGTCGGGCTGGATGGCCCGGATCTCGCACGCGGCCAGGAGCCCGTCCGCTCCGGCGCCGGGGGGCATCTCGATGTCGGTGACGACCACGTCGGGCGAGTGCGAGCGCGCTTTGCGGACGAGGTCGGCGGCGTCGGCGGCGGCAGCGGCGACGTCCAGCCCCGCGTCTGAGAGCACGGAGATGATGCCCTCGCGAAGGATGGGCTGGTCCTCTCCGACCACGACGCGGACAGGCCTCTTTGACGGCAACGCATAATCAATGGTAGTGCACCCATAGCTAACGCAAGGTAAACCCTACGGCCGGTGTGGGGCCTTCCCCATCATCGCGTTGGGCCCCCTCCATGGAGTCGGCACGCTCGGCGGGGCACCCTGTTTCCCAGATGGCGTTGGATGCCCAAACGGGAGCGATCTTCGTCCCCGCCCGGCCGTCACCAACACCCGGCCGGCGAACGCGCCGACGCCGGCGAGCCCCACTCGTCCAGCCCGGGCGCGACCTCGTCGAGGCCGCGCAGCGGGGAGGCTTGCGGGAGCGTCAGCAGCTGGTCTCGGACTTCCGACCGCTGATCGCCAGCACCGCGCGCAGCTACCGTAACTCGCCGGGAATCGACGAGAACGAGCTCATGCAAGAGGGCTGTGTCGGGCTCCTACAAGCGCTCAGCCACTACGACGCCGACCGCGGCGTCCCCTTCGGCGCCTACGCCCGCTGGTGGGTGTCCCGGGCGATCCAGCAGCTCGTCTGCGAACTCTCGGGGCCGGTGGTGCTCTCGGACCGGGCCGTTCGCCTCCTCGTGCGCGTCAAACGGGCCCGGCGCGACTACGAGCAAGAGCGTGGCCACGGGCCGAGGGCAAGGGAGCTGGCCGACGCCTGTGGGCTCCCGAGTGCCCAGGTGCAGTCGCTGATCTCCGCCGACCGGAGCCCGCGCACCCTGAGCGGGTCGGGCGCCGAGGATGACGGAGAGGGCGCGAGGGGGGTCGAGGCGCTCATCGATCCCAGGGGCGAGGAGGCGTACGACGACGCCATCTGGCGGCTCGTGGCCGCCGAGTTGCCGGGGATGCTCGAGCACCTGTGCGCGCGCGAACGGCGCGTCATCTGTGCCAGGTTCGGGCTCGGTAGCCGGGAGCACACGCTGGGCGAGCTCGCCCGCGAGCTACGCGTGAGTGCCGAGCGCGTGCGCCAGATCGAGCAGACGGCGCTTCGAGAGCTAAGGGCGGCCTACAACGGCTCGGACCGCCTGAGCGCGGACCGCGAGGGCAAGGCGCGTGCTCTCAAAGGCCCTCCGCTGACGGACTTGAAGCGAGCCCGCGAGGGCCTACCAGCCACTTTATGGCCGGTACCCCGCATCCGAGAGGAGTTTTGACGTGGCTGACCTGATTGCCATTGGATACGACGACGAGGAGACCGCGTCCACAGCGGCCGAGGAGGTCTACCGCCTGGCCCACGACCTCGTGATCGAGCCCGAGGCAGTGGCGGTGATCGTCCGCGACAAGGACGGTAAGTACAAGGTGACGACCAATCATCACCCCGTGGCCGAGGGCACGGCGTGGGGAATGCTCTGGGGGGCGCTGTTCGGCCTGCTCTTCTTCGTTCCCTTCATCGGGTGGGCAGTCGGCGGCCTCTTCGGCGCGCTCTTCGGCGTGCTCGAGAAGGTCGGGGTCGACACGGCCTTCCAAAGCGAGGTCCGCGACATGATCGGACCGGGCACCTCGGCGCTGTTCATGGTCGTGGACAAGGTCACACCCGACAAGGCCATCGAGGCGCTGAGCAAGTTCGGCGGCCGGGTCCTCAAGACCTCGCTCTCCAAGGATGCCGAGGAGCAGATCCAGGCCGCCCTCAGCGGCAGTGCCGTTCCGCTGCAGGCGCAGCGCGAGGCAGCACCCGCCGGTGCCGCTTCCGCGTGAGCGGGGCGTAACCTAGGCGATCATGCGAGTGGTGATCGCCGGAGGACATGACAAGATCGTGCGGCGCCTGACGGGGGGGCCTGGGCGTCGGGACCCGGGACGAGCGACCAGACGATGCCCCTGATCACTGCCGGCAGCCCGCATAGCGTACGAGAGACGATCGAGCGCCTGCTTTCGGCCCTCGAGGCGCGCGGTATGGAGGTCTTCGCCCGCATCGATCATGGGGCCGGGGCGCGGACGGCGGGACTCGAGCTGCGTGACGAGGAAGTAGTGGTTTTCGGCAACCCCCGCGCCGGGACGCCGCTGATGCAGGCTGACCCCAAGGTCGGCTACGAACTACCGCTGCGCCTGCTCGTGTGGGACGCGGGAGGGCGGACGACGATCGGGTACCGGCCGCCCACCGAGCTCATGGACGACTACAGCGTGGCCGACCGCCTCGACATCCTCGAGGGCATGACCGGTCTGCTCGAGCAGCTCGTCGCCGAGGTTATTGCCACGAGCTGAGCGCCCCGGTCACGTTTCGCTCTCCCCGACGCGCAGCGGGCCGAACTCCGCCTCGAGGGCCGAGCGCGCCTCGGTCAGGGCCCGCGCGAGGCCGGCTGCGGAGGACCGTGCGCCTCGGACGTCTCCTTGCTCACCGCTCGCCTCGAGCTCTCGGCACAGGCGCAGGGCTTCGGTTGCCCCCGCCCAGCCGCTCGCGCCCGCCAGAGCATGCGCCTGGCGCTTGACCTCGGCGAGGTCGCCTGCGCCGATGGCCGCCACGATGCCCGCGTGGCGCTCGAGGGCATCGGTGACGTAGGTGCTCAAGAGCTGACTGATCGCCGAGGCTCCGACGTTGGGCTTCTCCGCCAGGTCACGCAGAGCCTGGACGGCGGCGGGGTCGAGCGTGGCCCGAGCCTCGCGGGGCACCGCCACCAGGCCCGGAGCAGGGTCCCCGGCCGACGACGACCCGTCGATCACCGACAGGAATCTCTCGATTCCGAAGGGCTTGGTCAGGTAGTCGTCGGCTCCCGCACGCCGCAGGCGTTCGATGTGCCGTGGCGTGGCGTCGGCGCTGGTGATCACCACCGGTATCTCGGCGGTCCTCGAGTCGCTGCGAAGCCGGCGCAAGACCTCCTCCCCGGAGATGTCCGGCAGGTTGAGGTCGAGCAGGACAAGCGCGGGGCGATGCTCTCGCGCAAGGTCGATGGCCAGACTCCCCTGGGTGGCGACGATCAGGGTTACCTCGGGTCGTGCGACGAGGATGGCCTCGACAAGCTTGATGTTCGACGGGTTGTCCTCGATGTAGAGCACCGTTCGCAAACGCTGGGGCGCGCGCGAGGCGGGAGGCGTGGACTCGCCGTCCGGCGCTCGCGCCGGCGCCGCCGACGCGACGGGCGCGGGTACCACGGGTAGTTCAATGGCGAGCGTCGTCCCCTGGCCCACCACGCTCGCGACACTGATCTCGCCCCCCATGGCCTCGATCAGGCGCTTGCTCAGAGCGAGCCCGAGGCCCGTCCCTTCGACGTCGGTGGCCTCGGCGCCGAGGCGGTCGAACGGCTCGAATACGCGCGGCAGGTTGCCGGGCGCGATTCCGATCCCGGTGTCGATGACCTCGATGCGGGCTTTCGGGGTGCCGTCCTGCGTGCACCGAAGGGTGACCCGTCCGCCCGCGTGGTTGTACTTCACGGCGTTCGAGCAGAGGTTGACGAGAACCTGCTTGAGCCGTTGGCGGTCTGCGAGAACGTGGATCTCGAGATCCTCGCCGGGCGGTGAGGCCACGGTCACCGAGGCCGCCGCGGCGAGGGGGAGAACCATGCCCAGCGTCTCGCTGACGACGTCGCCCACGTGAACGGGCTCGAGCGAAAGCCTGAGCTCCCCTCGCTCGATGCGGGAGAGGTCGAGTACCTCGTTGATGAGGTCGAGCAGGTGGTGGGCCGCCTTGACCAGCTGTCTGAGCCTCTCGTGCTGGCCCACATCGAGCTCATCCCGCGCGAGGAGCTCTCCGAAGCCGAGGATGGCATGCAGCGGTGTCCGGAGTTCATGGCTCATGCGCGAGAGGAACTCGCTCTTGGCGCTGTTGGCCTGTTCGGCTTCGGTCTGGGCGCGGCGCGCCGTTGCCTCGGCGGTCCTGCGTGCGCTGATGTCGCGCGTAGAGCTCTGATACTCGAGCACCGCTCCTTGCCGGTCGCGCAGCCGCCGGGCTTTGGTCTCCACCCATACGTAGCTTCCGTCCTTACGTCGGAAGCGGTACTCGAGGGTGTGGATGTCATGGTGCTCGTCTTGGGTCCCCAGTTCTTCGCGCAGCTCGGCGTGGTCCTCGGGATGGATGTCCTCGAGGCCGTGGCGGCCGACGAGCTCCTCGGGCTCGTAGCCGTACAGCCGGCGGCTGGCCGGCGAGACGTAGAGGAACCTGCCGTCGGGCCCGGCGCGGGTGATCACGTCGGTCGAGTTCTCGGCGAGGACGCGGAAGCGCTCCTCGCTCTCGCGCAGCGCCTCCTGGGACTGTCGGCGCTCGGTGACGTCGCGGGTGACCTTGGCGAACCCGCGGAGCTCGCCGGCATCGTCGTAGATCGTCGTCAGGGTGATGTCGGCCCAGAAGCGGCTGCCGTCCTTGCGCACCCGCTCGGCCTCCTCGTGGTAGCGGCCGGTGGCGAGCGCGACCTCGAGCTCTCGTTGTGGGTGGCCGCGCTTGATGCGCTCGGGGGGGTAGAAGACCGAGAAGTGGCGGCCGATGATCTCGTCCGCAGCGTAGCCCTTGATCCGCTCGGCGCCCGGGTTCCAGCCCGCCACGCGGCCCATGGGATCGAGCGTGATGATCGCGTACTCGGAGACGCTCGAGACGAGCAGTCGGAACCGATCCTCGCTCACCCTGAGAGCCTCGTGCAGAGCGCGCTCATCGGTGACGTCGTCGATCACCGCCGCCGTCCGTCCGATGTTTCCGCTCTCGACCACCACCGGATCTGCGCGCGTGCGAACCCACCGCGTCTCACCACCCGGGCGGACGATCCGGAACTCGAAGTCGTCGGGTCCCGTCATCGCGTCGCGCTTGGCGAGAACGACGTCGCGATCATCGGGGTGGATGAGTTCCTCCAGCGCCGTCGGGGCGCCATAGAGCGCCTCGTGGTCGATCCCGAAGATCCGTCCCACCCCGGGACTCGCGTAGAGCACCGCCGGCGGATCGATGTTGCGCAGCAGGAATCCCTGTTGCACGGTCTCCGTCACCTGCCGAAAGTGTTGCTCGCTCTCGCGGATCAGGCCCTCGCGGCGACGGCGCTCGTCGATGTCATAGAACACTCCCTGCACACACAGTTCGCCCTCGAGATCGATCAAGGAGATCGACATGAGGACGGTGATCACCTCCCCGCCCTTGGTCCTCAGCTCCTCCTCGAGATCTTTGATGTGACCCTCGCGGTGCAGCTCCTCGAAGATCGCGCCACGGCGCCCGGGCCTGGCCCACAGGCCGACGTCGTGGACGGTCCGCCCTACGAACTCCTCCTCCTCCCAGCCCAGCAGCGCCAGACAGGCCGGGTTCGCGTGGAGAACCGTGCCGTCAGCCTCGCGCGTGACCGACGTGGGGACGGGACTGGCCATGAACAGAGCCCGGAAGCGATCACTCATACCGGCCTCGCGAGCAGCACATAGGGCAGGCCCAGACCGCGCACCACATCAGGAAGACCGTGAATCCCCGCCGGCTTGACGAGGTAGGCGTCGATGCCGATCTCGTAGGCCCGCTCGATGTCCTCGTCATCGCCGGAGCCGCTGAGCATCACCACGGCGACGCTGTCGAGTTCCGAGCGCGCTCTCACCCATCGCAGCACCTCGAGACCCGAGAGGTCGGGGAGCGAGAGATCGAGGACGAGGAGCACCGGCGCGGCCACGGCGACGGGGACCCGCTCGAGATACTCGATCGCCTGGCGGCCGCTCGCGAAGAGCTCGAGCGGGTTCGCCATGTTGGTAGCGGCGAGGACCTGGGCGATGAGCGAGGCGGTCGTCCGGTCGTCTTCGAGTACGAGGACCGGCGCCGGCGCCTCGCCGCCGTGAAACGGACCGTGTTCGCTCATCGCGAGGCGCTGGCCGAAGACAGATCGCAGATCGCATGCGCAGGCCCCGGTCGGGCGAAGTAGTAGCCCTGCGCATGTACGCAGCCCAGGGAGCGCAGCTGGGCGAGCTGGGCGGCCGTCTCGATGCCCTCGGCGGTCACCGCCAGCTTGAGATCTTGGAACAGGGCGACGATGGCCCGCGCCAGCGCCCAGGCATCGGCTGACGTGGTGAGATCGCGAGCAAAGGCACGGTCGAGCTTGACCCCGTCGAGCGGGAGATCGCGGATATAGCCGAGCGACGAGTAGCCCGTCCCGAAGTCGTCGACGTAAACGCGCACGCCGAGCCGCCGCACCTCCTCGAGCGGGACCGCGAGGGCCGCAGACTCGTTCGCCATCACCGTCTCGGTGACCTCGACGACCAAGCGCCCAGGCGGAAGCCCGGACGACTCGAGCGCGCTCCGGAAGCGAACGATGAAGTCCGGGTCCTGGAGCTGATGGACCGAGAGGTTGACGCTCACGTAGGGGACCCTGCCGTCCTGGTCCTGCCAGCGGTTCGCCTCCCGGCATGCCTGCTCGAGAATCCATTGGCCGAGCTCCGGCATCAACCCACGTTGCTCGGCCAGGGGTATGAAGGTGTCCGGGCCCACCAGGCCGAGTCCAGGACGCTGCCAGCGCACGAGCGCCTCGAAGCCGACGGTGCGGCGAGTCCCCATATCGATGATGGGCTGATAGTGGAGGATGAACTCGTCGCGCGCGAGTGCTCCGTGCAGCTCGCTTCCGAGCGCGAAGTTGTCGAGCACCTGACGATCGCGGTCGGCGTCGAACACCGAGACCTTCTCAGTGTTGCCACTGCTCTTCGCGCGATGCATGGAGGCGTCCGCGCGGCGCATGGCGGAGGCGAGCGGCTCCCCGGGCGCGGCCGTGGCGATGCCTACGCTGGCGGCGACGAAGATCAGGTATCCGTTGACCTCGAGCCCGCGCTCCAGCGAAATGAGCAGGCGGCTGGCGAGGTCGCGGCCCGCCGCTTCGTCGGCGTCCAAAAGGAGCGCGCCGAACTCGTCGTCACCCAGGCGCGCGAGGACATCCTCTGGTCCGGCGACGGCCCGCAGGAGATCGGCCACCCCCCGGAGGACGAGGTCGCCGGTGGCATGCCCGAAGGTGTCGTTGACGCCCTTGAAGTCATCGAGGTCGACAACCACGAGCACCTGACTCGACGTCGCATTCTCGTCGCCCACCTGGGCGAGGCGCACGCGGTTAGCCAAGCCTGTGAGCCCGTCATGAAGCGCCTGGTTTTGCTCGCGGGCGAGCTGGCATGCGTCGTCATTGTGCAGGCGCCGCGGGCTGACTCTGGCGCCGAGCACGCCGAAGCCGGCCAGGAACGCGCGTCGCCGCAGCGATCCGTCATCCCCGCGCTCGGGAAATGGCACTCTGCTCATCGCACCAGCGATCGGCGCGATCCGTCGGTCACCCGGTGGACTCCACGGAGGAGGCGCATGGGTTGGGACCCCACTCTCATTTCAAGGACGGAGGCAAGTAACCCCGTGAGTATCGACCCGTGCCCCCGGATCCGGTATCCCTAGATTCAGGCATAGGCCGCTGCAAGTCATCAGCCATAACAGGTAAAGATTGATGAAGAAAGTACGTGCCGAGCGGAGTGTTAAGCAACTTATGCTCGGGTGAACGGTCCCGTACGCACGAGCTGTCGGCAGTACCGCCCCCGCGGTAAGCGGTACCGATTCAGTTGGACGTCTGGAAGACCCCTGCGGTCCCCCAATAGCAACCTGTTCTACTCGGAAACAGTCAAACTGTCAAATCCTCGGGGGAGCGTGTCCGTCAAGTGCAGGTCAATCGCGGACGGCGTCGCCACGGTCGTCCTTAGAGCCACAGCCTGACGGTGGTGCCCGGCACGCCCGGTAGTACGTCGACCCGAAAGAGAAGCTGGCGCGCCACCCACAGCCCGGTGCCCAGCGACCGGTCCGAAGCCGGAGGGTAATACCCGGCCATGGGATCCGCGAGTCCTCGTCCGCGGTCGGAAATCTCGCATACGAAGCGGCCATCGACGATGCCCGCGCGCGCCCCCGTGGCCCCCCCACCATGCTGCCTGGCGTTATCCACGATCTCGGTGGCGGCGACCAGCATGTTCATGACGCTGGTCTGCGGGATTCCCCATGCGATCATCGCCGTGGCCAGGCGCTCACGGAACGAGAAGATGTCGCCGGCGATGCCAATCGGCTCGAGCACGGGGACCGCCCGGGCAGCGGGGGCGAGAACGGCAGCGGCATGCTCAGGGTCCTCGTATCGGGCGTTGGGAGCCCCAGCGTCACTGAAGCCCCAAGGATGCGTCCGCCACACGGCGTCGACGACGCTGCCAGATACCACCCGTGAGTCATAGAGGCAGACAACCGAAGCGGGCAGATGAGCGAGTGCGCGGTTTAAGATCGCCTCGTAGGCCAACCATTCGGCCCCTTCCGCGGGTGTCTGGCTCGGTGGCATCTCAGCGACGACGCGTACCGAGGTGCCGCGCTCGGCCACCGTCTGGCGTATCAGGGCGTCGTAGGCGGCGAGGGTGCGCGCCGGGCGCAGGTACTGGGCATCACAGTCGACGTGCATCACCTCGCCGGCGTCCGATCCCAGCGCTTCGCGCATCGCCGCCCAGTTGATACGGGTGAGAACGGCGATCGTCGCTTCGCCCTCCTCCAGACCCTGTCTGAGGTGGGGGGCGATCCCCGCCACGAACTCGTCATCGCCGTCGTACACGAAAGCCTCGTGGCGCAACTGTGTCTCGCTATGTGAAGAAGCCATCGATACCCCTGAAGCTGTGTTTGCCCCTCGGCCTGACTTTCTTCGGCTGCGGCCGAGCCTGACCTTGACACCTAGGCCCCCGAGAGGGACCGCCAAGGGCAGAGATGAGAAGTTTCTCAGCCGGAGGTGCCCCCGGCAGCGGCGTCGCGCAGCTTGGTCAGGGCCGTCGCTTCGATCTGGCGTACCCGTTCGGCGCTCACCCCGAGATCGTTTCCGATCTCCTGCAATGTCCTGGCGGGCCGGCCGAGACCGTATCGGTCGTGGAGGATCTCGCGCTCGCGCTCGGCCAGGTGATCCACGAGCAGGCGCACGCGATCCATCTCGATGCGATCGATGACGTGGTGAAATTCGTGCTCGGCCCTGTCGTCGGCGATGAGATCCCCCCATGTCCCGCCGCCCGATTCCCCGTCGATGGGCTCCTCGAGTCCTCGCGGGATGCTGTCGACGGCCACCAGGTCCTGAATCTGCTCACTCGAGAGGTTCGTGGTCGAGACGAGCTCGACGAGCGTGGGCTCGCGGCCGTGCTCCTGCATGAGGGCTTGACGCGCCCGTTTGACACTGGCCAGTGATCGCATGGCCCGATCCGAGAGAGCCGTCGGCCGGGTGAGCTCCGATACCAGCTGCTGCATGGCCTGGCGCACCCACCAGCCCGCGTAGGCCCAGAATGGCCGCCCGACACCCGGATCGAACCGGCGCACGGCCCGAAGCAGGCCGACAACCCCTTCCTGGACTAGATCGGCTCGCTCGACCGATGTCTGCCGGTACAGGCGCGCGACCCCGGAGATTGCGGGTAGGTAGGCCTCGACGAGTCGCCCACTCGCCCGTTCGTCCCCCGCCGCCGCCAACATCACGAGCCGGTTCTCCACCTCGGGCCTCAGGCGCACACGCGGCGAACCGTGGCTGCCCTCCCTGCGCACAGGAGGCTCCAGTCGCGCCGTCAAGGTCTCGTAGTGCTTGGTTTCGCAGATGCGGACGAGCGTCTCGGGCGCGGAAGGGCGCCGCGCGACGACCTCGAGATCGCCCTGAACTGGGTCGGCCACGCGCTGGGCCCCGGGCTCGCCGGCGAGGTCCACGTAGCAACCGACGTCGCGGCGGTCGGGATCCCTCACGGCGTACACGGCATCAGGGTCGACGATGACCTCGAGGCGCGAACAGGTGTCGCTCCCGTCCCAGCTCTCCAGCGCCCCGCCCACGAACCGCTCGTCCCCGGGTCGAGCCGGTCGCACGACCCGGCCGTCCCAGGAGACAATGTCGCCTCGGGCGGGGACGCGAGCCCGATCAAACGGCAGCGGACGGACCGTTGGGTCCTCGCCGCTCAGGCAATAACGAAATGTAAAACCCGTGTTAGGCATCCCCATCCGCCTACTCGTATGCCCTGCGCGCTGCTCGGCGCAGCCGTACGCGATCGAGAAACCGCTACCAGTTAACATCGCGCGAAACCGTGGGCCGACAAGACCCGGGCGGCGATCTTTTAGCTGCGCTTTACTCGCCGGGCGCAGGGGCGACGATCCGCTCGGCGCGGACCTGGAATCCGGTCAGCGTGTGGGCGCCGAATGATGTGATGAGCGCGACGTCGATCGCGTCCCGTCCGCGCCCCACCACGACGCGCCCGACCCGCGGCTTGTTGTTCCTGGCGTCGAAGGTATGCCAGCGTCCGTCGAGGTAGACCTCGAACCAGGCCGCGAAGTCCATCTCCTCCGCGGGCGGCGGTACGCCCACATCGGGGATGTATCCGAACACGTAGCGCGCGGGGATGTTCAAGGCGCGGCACAGGGTGATGGCCAGGTGAGCGAAGTCGCGACACACACCCTGGCCGGCCCGGTAGGCGTCGGCGGCGGTCGTCCACGGATTCGATGCGCCGGGCATGAATTCCAGGTGATCGTGGACGTAGTCGACCACCGCCTGCACCCTTCCCCACCCCGGTAGCGTATCCCCGAACCGCTGCCAGGCCACGTTGCCGAGTTCGTCAGGGAGGCAGAACCGGCTGGGCATGACGAAGCTCAGGGTCTCATCGGGGAGGGCTTCGACAGGCGTCTCCGCCGCGTCGGGCACGATCACGTCGGCGGGGTCGGTGATGAGGATCTCGGCTTCGTAGGTAATGCGCGAGCGCCCGGCGTCGATCGTGAACCGCTCGCAGCGGTTCTCGTAATGGTCGAGGTAACCGTGATGGTCAGAGGCGGTATGCCACTCCTCGCGCTCGATCCGAACCCCCGGTTGCGGGCTCGGAGCGACCTGCATCACCGCCGCTACAGGCTGGACAGCCTCAAACTCGAACTCACACCCGACGATGAGCGCCAGCGCCTGGGGCGAGTCGGGGTCTCGATGCTCGTCGCCGTGCACCCCTCCGAGGATGCCAGGTCGGCGCCGTGCGGACCACGCCGCCGAGGGTGCGCCTTCAATAACCTAATGTCATGGCGATCACCAACGCTGAAGCAAGGCAGCAGCTCCTCGATGCCCTCGGCGAGGCGATCGAGGATCTCGGCTCCGCGCTCGCCTACCTCGGCGCCGCCTACGAGCGGCTCGACGAACAGACTGCCGACCGGCTCGAGGAGGAGCTCTTCCGCCCCGTCCAGAGCGCCTACGGCCGCGCCCAACGCACCCACTCGGGCTTCGCCGCCCGCTACGACCTGCCGACCCGCAAGTTCGAGCAGGCCTCCCCCGGAGCACCCTCCCAGGACTCCCGGCACCTCATCGACGCCGCCGTCGAGGCCGCCGCCCGGGCCGACGCGATCCTCTCAGGGCTTCAGGATTCGATGCTCCCCGTCGAGTTCGGCGATCCGGAGCTGAGGTCCGGTCTCCAGAACGTGCGCGAGCTTGTCGGGGATCTCCGCGGCCGCGCGCGCGAGCTCGTGCGGACGGTGGGGCGGTAGGGGGTCTCGGCGCGGGCGCGCGAGCGGGGGCGGGGGCACGCGGGCGCCGCCGTGACCCGCTACCTCGAGACGGCCCATTAGCTCCTCCATGCAGAAGACGATCGCCACCATCGGCGTCTACGGCGCCAGCCTCGAGCGCTTCCTCACGGCGCTGGCCGACGCCAAGGTAAGGACCGTGCTCGACGTCCGCCAGCGTCGCGGGGTCCGCGGTCCCCAGTATGCATGGGCGAACTCCCAGCGCCTCCAGCGCGCGATCGCCGAAGCCGGGCTCGGATACCGCCATCTCCCCCAGTTCGCCCCCACCACCGAGCTCCGCCACCTCCAGTACGCGGCCGACGACGCGGCCGGGGTGGGCAAGCGGTCACGCAAGGAGCTCGCACCCGAGTACGTGGAGCGCTACCGCCACGAGATCCTCGCCCGTGTGGACCTCGAGGAGCTCCTCGACGCCCTCCCCGACGACGGCATCGGCGCGCTCATGTGCGTCGAGCGCGACCCCGAAGCCTGCCATCGCTCCCTGATCGCCGAAGAGCTCGCCAGTGACTACGGCTTCGAGATGCGCAATCTCTACCCGTGACTAGGGGGTTGCCCTTCCCCGCGCGTGCTCGGCCACCCCGGGCTCGAGCCAGCCACGGCGTTCGAGCTCCCCGACCAGACGCACATAGGGCTCGCGGAAGCGCTCGACGCGGTCGGCGCGCGGATCGATCACCTCGCGCGCGCGGACCATCGCACGCGCGGCCTCGGGCAAGGGTCTGGCCCGGGAAGCCGCGAGTACGGCCATCCCGAATGCCGGCGCGGGGTGCTCGACGAGCCGTACGGGGCGGCCGAGCACGTCGGCGCGCAGCTGGCACCAGTAGCGGCTTCGGGTCGCTCCGCCGGTCAGGCTGAGCTCGCCGCCGGTGGGCGCGCCGAGGTGGTCGAGATAGTCGAAGCACAGCCGCTCGACGTAGGCCACGCCCTGGAGAAGCGCGGCGAAGTGATCGGCCTCGTCGGCTGGCTCGCCGAGCACGAACCCCTCGGCCTCGGGCACGGCGAAGGGAAAGCGCTCGCCGCGGGAGAGGAGCGGGTAGGCGAGCACAGCGGCGGGCTCGCGCCCCGCGGCGCGGCGATCGAGCTCGGCGAGGTCGCGACCTGGGAAGCGCGCGGCGAGGACCCCCGCGCCAGCGCTCGACGCCCCCCCGGGCAGCCAGTGCCCGTCGGGCGAGCGGTGTGAGTACACGGCACCGTGGGGGTCGTGGATGAGCTCGGGCGCCACCCCCTTGAGTACGAGCGTGGTCCCCAGGACCGAGTTCCAGTTGCCGGCCGCGAGCGCCCCGGTCGCGAGCTGGGCGGCGCACCCGTCGGTCATCCCCGCGATCACCGGGGTGCCGGCGGCGATCCCCGACGCCTCGGCGCCCGCCCGGCCGAGCGCTCCGATCTCGCTGCCCGGGCGCACGACGGCGGGAAGCACGCCCTCGGGAACGCCGAGCGCGGCCATGACATCCTCAGGCCAAGCGTCGTGCACCAGGTCATAGCCCGTCTTCAGCGCGTGGCTCCAGTCGGCCGACACCGCGCGGCCGAGCAGCCGCCCCAGGACGAAGTCGACCTGGTGGGCAAGCCGGGCCCCGGGGGCGCCATCGCCGTGCTCACGCAGCAGCCACAGGAGCTTGGGGAGCGCCCACGACGGCTGCATGCGGTATCCCAGCGACTCCCATACCTCACCCCCCATGGCCTCCACGCGCTCGGCCTCCTCGACGGCGCGCGCATCGTCGTACATGAGCCCGGGCGAGAGCGGAGCGCCGGCGGCGTCGACGAGGGCGATGGTGCCCGAGGTTCCGCATATGGCCAGCGCCTCGACCGGCACCGAGGGCAGCGCCGCCGTGACCTCACGGCACACCCCCGTGAACGCCGTCCACCACTCCTCGGGGTCCTGTTCGTGGCGCGGCCCGGTTCGGCAGCTGGCGAGCGGGCGCTCGGCCGCGGCCAGGACCTCGCCGCGCGCGGACACCGCGAGGGCGCGGACGCCCTGCGTGCCGAGATCCACGCCGAGCCAGGCGCCGTCGCTCATGCCCGCTCTTATACTCGGCGACGTGCCAAGCCGCGTCATCCTCTTCTCCACCGACGCCTGCAACTTCTGCGAGCACGCCAAGACGCTGCTCTCCCTGCGTGGCGTGCCCTTCGAGGAAGTCAATCTCGGACCTCACCCCGAGCTGCAAACCGAGCTCGCCACCGTCACCGGGCTCACGAGCTTTCCCCAGATCATCGTCGACGGCGAGCCCCTCGGCGGGCTTAACGAGCTCCGTGCCGCCGACAAGAGCGGGACGCTGGCCTCCTGGAGCGCTTAATCGCGGAGCTCCAGACGCCGCTCTCGGGAATGGCGCTCGATCGCGCCCCGACCGCGCGCGCCGACCCGGCGTGGCCGGCGCAGCGGCTCCGCGATCCCGAGAGCAGGGCGGTGTTTGCCAGCCGCACCGGGGTGCTCGTGGGCGAGCAGGACGAGCCGGCGCTCCTTCGGCGCCCGCTCGCCGAGCTCACGGCGGCTGGCGCCGCCATCGCCGAGCCGGTTCTCCTCGGGCTCGAGGACGGGCGGGCACTGTTCGCGGTCGATCTCGACGCCATCCCTCGCGCCTCGAGCGAGGTATTGAGCCGCGGCGGGAGAGTGATCGCCCTGCGCGACGCCGGCGTCACCCTCCCGCGTGCCGAGGGCGGCCTCGCCGCCTACGTCACCGCGCTCCTCAACTGGCATCGCACCCACCGCTTCTGCCCCAACTGCGGGACCGCGACCGAGAGCGCCGAGGCCGGCTACTCGCGTCGCTGCCCGAGCTGCGGCGCGACCCATTTCCCCCGCACCGACCCCGTCGTCATCATGGTCGTGGCTTGCGGTGAGCGACTGCTGCTCGGCCGTCACGCCAACTGGCCCCCGCATCGGTATTCGGTGCTGGCCGGCTATGTGGCGCCCGGAGAGACCCTCGAGGAGGCCGTTGCCCGTGAGGTCCGCGAGGAGTCGGGCGTGGAGGTCTCAGACTCGCGCTACGTTGCCTCCCAGCCCTGGCCCTTCCCCTCTTCGCTGATGCTCGGCTTTGAGGCGCACTCTCCCGGAGGCGAGCCGACGGCGAGCGACGGCGAGCTCGAAGACGTCCGCTGGTTCACCCTTGAGGACACGCGAGCCGCCATGCGCGGGGAGAGCACCGAGCTCGAGCTGCCGGGGCGCGTCTCCATCGCCCGTCAGCTGATCGAGCACTGGGTCCGTCGCGCCTGAAAATAGGCTCGGCCAGCCCGAGGGCTGGCCGAGCACCAAGGTTGGGAGTGCCAGCGGGCGGGCGCGCCAGGCGAGGCTGCCCACTCGGGGAACGCGCCAGCACGTCCCACCCCGAGACTCGGCGTTGGCGGCCGGACTGACAACTCGTGCACGAAAAGGTCAACGTTTATCCCGACAACCCTGCAGGAAATCGCTCCCGGGGATGAGAAATACCGGGCCATGGCGGCGACCCCGACGCGACTGCTCGTAGTCAACGCCGATGACCTGGGCCTGTCTGCGGGCGTGAGCGACGGCATCTTCGAGTCCCATGCGCAGGGGATCGTCACGAGCGCGAGCCTGATGGTCACCCGCCCGGGCGCTGAGTACGCGGCCGCCGGGCTCGCCGAGCACCCGGCCCTGTCGGTGGGACTGCATTTCGAGGACGACGGGATTCACGACCTCGACGATCCTGCCCAGGCGGCCGAGGCCTTCGCCTCCCAGCTCGAGCGCTTCCGCGAGCTCACGGGCGGGGAACCGACGCACATCGACTCCCATCATCACGTCCACAGCGAAGACGAGCGCCTTGAGTTCTTCGGTGCGCTCGTCGAGCCGCTTGCCGTCCCCCTGCGCCACGACGGCCGCGTCGCCTACATCGGCGGCTTCTGGGCCCAGTGGGAGGTCGGCCTGACGAACCTCGGCTACATCCGCCGTTCCTTCCTCGTCCACCTCGTCGCCAACGAGACCCGTGGCCCGGTCACCGAGCTCGCCTGCCACCCAGCCAAGGTCGTGGGCGACTTCCGCTCGAGCTATCTCGAGGAGCGCGCCGTCGAGCTCGCCACCC
Source organism: Solirubrobacteraceae bacterium (assembly GCA_035552215.1). Taxonomy (GTDB): domain Bacteria; phylum Actinomycetota; class Thermoleophilia; order Solirubrobacterales; family Solirubrobacteraceae; genus Palsa-465. Next base: position 50,281 of record DASZLV010000027.1, read on the forward strand.
TGACCGAGCCGGGGCTGCGGGAGGAGATCGAGGCCCTGGGGATCTCGATCGTCAGCTACCGGGAGGTCAGGGTCTAGCTCCCGCCGGCGAAGGGACGGGCCGGCTCGGAGTCTGGCTCGGACTCGTCGCCGAGCGGCAGGGATTGACCGAAGCTGACACGGAGGACGGCGCCGCCGTCCGGGGCGTTGGCCGCCTCGGCGAAGCCACCGTGAGCCTCCGCAGCCTGACGCACGATGGCCAGCCCGAGACCGGAGCCCGGCTTGCCGCGCGCGTCCTTGGCTCGATGGAAACGATCGAAGACGAACGCCAGGTCCCCCTCATGGAAGCCCGGCCCGTGATCGCGCACGGTCAGGGTTCCTCCGCTCAGCTCGACCTCGACGACTCCGTCGGGCGGGCTCCACTTGCGCGCGTTGTCGAGGAGGTTGGTGATGGCGCGGCCGATCCGGTCGCCCTCCCCGCGCACCAGGGTCGGCTCGAGGTTGGCGCTGAGCGTGAGCCCGGGGGCGCGGCGGGCCGTGCGCTCGACCAGGTCGGCGGTGACGAGGTCGACGCGAACGTCGTGGAGCTCAGCCGTCGGCTGGCGGCCACGGGCCAGCTCGACGACATCGCCGACCAGCCCGGTCAGCTCGTCGAGCTCGGAGATCATGTCCTCGCGTAGCGCGTCGCGGTCGCTCTGGGGGAGCCGCTCCTCCTCCCGCAGGAGCTGGAGGTTCGCCCGCAGGGTGGCGATCGGCGTGCGCAGCTCGTGGCTCGCATCGGCGACGAGGTTTCGCTGTGACTCGACCGAGCGCTCGAGCGCGTCGAGCGTGGTGTTGAACGTCCCGGCCAGTCTCGCCAGCTCATCGCGCCCGCTCACCTCGAGGCGCTGGGAGGGGTCGGCACCGGTGGCGACAGCCTCGGTCCGTCGCGTGAACCGAGCGATCGGGGTGAGCGCGGTCTTGGCTACGAGGATGCCCAAGGCCGCCGCGAGGACAATCCCCGCAGCGCCGATGATGAGCAGGAGGAGGAGCTGACTGTGGAGCGTCTTGTCGACATCGGTGAGGGGGAGAGCGACCGCGAGGGCGCCATTCGCGCCCACCCCGGTCACCAGGACCCTGAGGTGATGGGCGCCGACCTGGACGTCGGTGAGGTATTGACCCTGTCCGCTCGCCGCGATCGCCCGCGCCTGGGCATCGGCGGGGATCTTCTGAATCTCGGAGCTGGCCAGGCACGTGTGACCATGCGGCGTGATCAGTTCGTAGAAGCCGGTCGCCCCGCCGAAGCTGCCGTTGCGTAGGTCGAGCCCGAAGCCGTTGTCGCAGTCGCCCCCGTTGGTGCGCGACGGGAAGAGCGGCGTGGTGCCGTTGCCGGGGCCCGTCGTGGCCGGCGCGGGACCGTTGCCGGCGGCGCCGGGCCCGCTCACGCCCCCCGTCGCGCCCGGTCCGCCCGGCCCGTTGCCTCGTCCCTGCGGCTGCGCCCCCGGCCCCGAGTGGGGCCCGCGGACTTCATTCGTCAGGGCATGGAGCGAACTGTCGACCTGTGCCAGCAGGTTCGACCGGGTCCCAGCGTAGGCACTCACCGCGACCGCGACCACCGCGAGCGCGACCGCGATTCCCGCCGCGGCGCCGATCCGCGCGCGCAGGCTCACTGCGACGGCTCCCGCAGCGCGTAACCGACCCCCCGCACGGTGTGGATGAGGGGCCGGGCTCCCGCGTCCTCGAGCTTGCGGCGCAGGTAGCCGATGTACACGCGCAGGGCGTTCGAGGTCGGGCCGAAGTCATATCCCCATACCCGGTCGTAGATGAGTCCGTGCGGAAGTACGCGCCGGGGATTGAGGAGGAGCAGCTCGAGCAGCTGGTACTCGGTGCGGGTGAGCTCGACGAAGCGCTCGCCGACCACGGCCCCGTGCCGGGCAGAGTCGAGCGTGAGCTCCGCGAAGGCCAGCCCGTCCGCCCCGCCCTCTCCGCCCGCGCGGCGCAAGAGCGCGCGAAGCCTCGCCTTGAGCTCGTCGATGTCGAAGGGCTTGACCAGGTAGTCGTCGGCGCCCGCGTCGAGGCCGTCGATCCGGTCGGCGACGGCGTCGCGCGCGGTGAGCATGAGGACGGGGACGCGGTTGCCTTCGCGGCGCAGGAGCCGGCACACCTCGAGCCCGTCGATGTCGGGCAGCCCGATGTCGAGGACCACGGCATCGGGCACGGCGCTGGACACCTCGGCGAGCGCCTCCGATCCGGTCTCCGCCTGGCGAACCTCGTAGCCTCCCAGGGTGAGGGCGCGCCTGAGCACGTCGCGCAACGCGCGATCGTCGTCGACGACAAGCAGTCTCATAGCTGCATTGTCGTCTGCGCGGCCGCGGCGCGCGAGCGCTTCCTACTTACGTCTTATCCGTGCTGCTGAGCGCGGGAGGCGCCTGGCGCTCTGAGAGCACGGCGGCGAGGATGCCGTTCACGAACCCGGGAGCATCGGTACCGCAGAAGCGCTTGGCGGTCTCGACCGCCTCGTCGATCGCGCCCTCGGGCGGGATCGGCTGCTCGCCGGGCACGGCATCCGGGTAGAGGAGTTCGAGCACGCCCACGCGCAGGATCGAGCGCTCGAGGGGCGCGATCCGCTGCAGCGACCAGCCGGTGGCGTGACGGCCGATGAGCTCGTCGAGCTCCTGCTGGCGATCCTGGGCCGCGTAGGCCAGGGCGCGCGTGAACGCGTGCGCGTCGCGCGGCAGCGTGTCCTCGAGCGGGCGCGAGGTCAGGTCGCCCTGGTAAAGCGCCCATACCGCGGCTCGGCGTTGGTCGCGCCTACGCACGGGAGAGGTACTCGCCCGAGCGCGTGTCGACCCGGAGCACGTCGCCGACATCGACGAAGAGCGGCACGTGCACGCTCGCGCCCGTTTCGAGCACCGCCGGCTTAGTGCCTCCGCCCGAGGCGGTGTCTCCACGCAGTCCGGGGTCGGTCTGGGTGACCTTGAGGTCGACGGCGCTGGGAAGCTGGATGTCGGCCGGCTGGTCATCGATATAGAGCACCTCGACCTCGTCGGAGTCCCGGACGAAGCGCAGCGCCCCCTCGATTGCCGCCACGGGGATCACCAGTTGCTCGTAGGACTCGGTGTCCATGAAGTGGGCATCGCCGCCGTCGCGGTAGAGGAACTGCATCCTTCGGACCTCGGTCCGAACCGAACGGAACTTCTCCCCCGCCCTGAACGTCCGATCGATCACGTTCCCGTCGCTCGAGCGCCGGAGCTTCGTCCGCACGAACGCCCCGCCCTTGCCGGGCTTGACGTGCTGGAACTCGAGGATCTTGAAGACGGTCCCGTCCACGTCGATGTGATTGCCGTTCTTGAATTGATTGGTGCTGATCATGTCTGCTCAGAGCGTAGCGGCCGGGGCGAGACGCGGGCGGCGGGGCGCTGCGGGCCGGGGCGCGGGCGGCGGGGCGCTGCGGCGGGGCGCTGCGGGCGGCGGGGCGCTGCGGTGGGGCGCGGGCGGCGGGGCCTCCCGATCCTTCTCAGACCGATGTCCATCAGTCCGACCCCTCCGGACCAAACGACATTACTTCGGGAACGGCGGCGGATCGCGCCCACCCACCGGGCCGAATACGCGTCAGTCCGGCGCCGCTCAACGCCCGCGCCGACCCGTCAGCTTGCCGATCAGGAGCTCGACCGAGCGCTCGAGCTCCTCGATCGTCGCGTCCTCGACGCTGGTGATTCCCACGCGGCGATTGAGCCACGCGTTGATCTCGCGGTGGCTCGAGCCGTCGCGGCGGCGGACCTCGGAGACGAGCCGGTGGCGTTCGCCGCGCAGGAGCGCACGGCGCTCGAAGGCGGGGGCATCGTGCCAGCCGTTGGCGGCCGCCGGCGTCGGCGCCGGAACGCCGGGCGCGACCGCGGAGGCCGAGGCCGCCGCAGGCGCACCCGGCGCGACCGCAGTCACGGCGGGCGGCGACCCGAAAAGCGTGAGCTGGGGCGCCACGTCGGCACTCAGGGGCACGAACTCGACGGCCTCGCTGCGCTCGGTTTCGCGGCGGTCGGGGCGATCCCACTCCTCCTCCCCCGGCTCCTTACGGGCCAGCACATGGCGGAGCTCGGTCTCGACCGAGCGTGCGTGCTCGCGGAGAACGGGGTCGGCGGGAACGTAGAGCCAGCTCGGTTCGACGGGCCGGCCGGGGATGGTGCGCACAAAGCGTCCGACGATCTGGCGGAAGACGAGCGGCGTCTTGGCGGCGGTGGCGTACACACCGACTCGTAGCCGGGGGATGTCGACTCCCTCGGAGACCATGTTGACGGCGACGATCCACGGGTCGCGGGAGCGGGTGAAGGCGGCTAGCTTGGCCGCCGCTCGCGCCTCGGTGTGGAGCACGACGAGTGGTGGCCGCCCGGTCGCCTCGCGCAGGAGCGCGGCGACCCGCCGCGCGTGGCTGGCGTCGGCGGCGATCACCAGGCCGCCCGCGTCGCTATGCCCAGTCTTCCTGACCGCGCGCAGCTTGGCGTCGGCCTCGCGCAGGATCCGGGGCAGCCCGTCGGGGAGCTCGGTCGAGATCGCAGTGCGGTAGCGCCGGCCCGCCTCGCGCGCCGGGAGCACGGTCTCGAAGCTCGACTCGATCACATCGTCGCCGCTGCGCCAGGAGAGCGACCCGTCGTAGGCGATGAAGGACACAGGGCGGCAGATCGCGTCGCGCACGGCGTCGGCGTAGGAGTAGGAGAAGTCGGCCTGCGCCAGTCCGCTTGGGCCATAGCGGACGCCGGGGATCGGAGTGGCGTCCGAGCGGAACGGCGTCCCCGAGAGGAGCAGCCACCGGGGCGCGTCGGCGAAGGCCTGAGCGAAGCTCTCGCCCCAGGTCAGCTCCTCCCCGAGGTGGTGCGCCTCATCGGCGATGACGAGCGTGCGGCGAGGCAGGGCGCGGCCCCAGCGCACCGGCGCCGAGGCGATCCGGGCGTAGGTGATCGCCACCCCGTGGAACCCACGCGGAGGGCGAGGGGTGGCGGCGTCGGGGGCCAGCTCGACCCCGAGCGCGGCCGCGGCCGCGGCCCACTGGCGCGTAAGCGGCGCGGTCGGGCACGCGACGACGACGGCATCGATCGCTCCGGCCGCGAGCTCGGTCCGCGCGAGCTCGAGAGCGGGCCGGGTCTTGCCCGCCCCGGGCGCGGCCGAGAGCAGAAAGGGTCCGGCGCGCCAGGCGGCCAGGAGGTCAAGGGCGCGGAGCTGCCACGCCCGCAGCGATGGGTTCGACGGCGGGGTCAAGTCGGGCATCGTGAAGTACGCGCCGGACGTTGTGGAATCGGCTGGCGCCGATTCCATTGGCGCATTTGCCAGAGGCAAATGCGCCGGGCGTCACGCGACCGCGACCGGCTCGATCCCCCAGCTCGCCGCGTGCCGCTCACCGGGCTCGAGCCGGACGAGTCCGGCCCCCGAGCGGAAGGCGTCGGGCGCGCACGTCATCGGCTCGATGGCCAGGCCGCGCCGGCGCCGTTCCTCGGCCAGGGTGTCGCCGGTGAACACCATCAGGTACTCGAACTCGGGCGAGCCCCACACGGTTATCTGGCGCGATCCGTCGGGAGCGCGGAGCTCGACGCGGAGGATGCCGCCCTCGTCGCGGTCAAGGCCGGTAAAGCACGCGTCGACCTGATCGTCGCCGATCGGCCGGGGGGTTCGGAAGTCGAGCGGTCCGTCATCGACGGGCTCCTCCCCCACCGGGATCCCGCGCTCGTCGGCCACCACCCGCGTGGCGGCGGGCACGGTGAGGATCGCCTCGTCGATGGTCTCGGCGCCGAGCGAGAAGTACGGGTGCATGCCCGCGCCATAGGGACATGCCTCAGGACCGATGTTCACCGCGCTGGTGGTCACCGTGAGTCCCCGGGGCTCGAGCAGGTACTCGATCTCGAGCGCGAGCATGAACGGGTACCCGGACTCTCCGTGGAGCACATGGCCGAGCACCACTCGCGCCGGTTCCCGGGCACGGACCTCCCAGTTGCGCCAGCGCACGAGCCCGTGAATGGCGTTCAGGACCGCAGGCTCTGAGAGATCCAGCTGAAGCTCTGCCCCCTTCCACCGGTAGCGCCCGTCCCGCAGGCGGTTGGGCCACGGGATCAGCGGCTGGCCGCGCCCCCCGCTGCAGCGCTCCTGGACGGCGTAGCCGTCGATCACATCCCAAGCTCCGAGCGCGTAGGCCCGCAGGCCGCCGCCGACCTCTACGACGGTCGCGCGATGCGGGCCGAGCTCAAGCGAGATCTGCTCACCGGAAGGCGGTCGCGTCGACGCGCCGCTCACCCCGAGATCCATGGTTCGTGCCACGTGCCGTGGCCGGCGACCAGGCGCTCGGCGCCGTGCGGTCCCATGGATCCCTTCGCATACATCTCGACCGGAGGTGGCGCGTCGAGCAGCGGTTGCACGATCCGCCAGGACTCCTCGACGGCGTCCTGGCGCGTGAACGGGGTCGCGTCGCCATCGAGCGCGGCGTGGAGCAGGTTCTCGTACGGCGTCGGTGCCTCCCCACCCTCGTGCGCGAACTGCATATCGAGGAAGATCGGTGCCGGGCCGGCCCGGTCGGCACGGAGGGCATCCAGGGTGACTCTCACCCCCGTCGAGGGATCGAGCCTGACCACGAGCTGGTCGGGCTCGGGGCGCTTCTTACGCTTCTCGCCGCTGATAAAGGCGAGCCGTGGCGGGTGCTTGAACACGAGCCGGACCTCAGTCGACTTCACCGCCAGGCACTTGCCGGTGCGGATAAAGAAGGGGACTCCCGCCCAGCGCCAATTGTCGATCTCGAGGCGCAGCGCGGCGTAGGTCTCAGTCGTCGAGTCATTCGCCACCCCGTTGATGTCGCAGTAGCCCTCAGATTGGCCGCGCACGTAGTGCTTGGGGTCGGCGTCGGCGATCGAGCGGAGGACGGCGTACTTGGCGTCCTTGAGCGTCGTTGCGTCCGCGCCCGCGGGTGGTTCCATCGCGGCGGCGGCGAGGAGCTGGAGCAGATGGTTGACGACGACGTCGCGGAGCGCGCCCACGGGATCATAGAAATGACCTCGATCCTCGACTCCGAACTGCTCGGCCATGGTGATCTGGACGCTCGCGACGTGATTGCGGTTCCAGACCGGCTCGAGGATGGTGTTGGCGAAGCGCAGGTAGAGGAACTCCTCGAGTCCCATCTTGCCCAGGAAGTGATCGATCCGGTAGAGCTGGGACTCGTCGAGGTGCTTGTGGAGTTCGGCGGCAAGTTCCTGCGCCGAGGCGAGGTCGTGCCCGAACGGCTTCTCGACGATCACCCGCGCGGCCGGGGGCAGCAGCCCGGCGCCGTCGAGTCCGGACACCACCGTGCCGAACAGCGACGGCGGGATCTCCAGGTAATAGGCGGGGGCCTGCGTCCCTTTTGTCCCTTGCGCCTTGGCGCCGCCCATGGCCTCGCCGACACGCTTGAAGGTGTCCGCGTTGGAGAAGTCCCCGGGGACGTAGGAGAGGCGTTTGGAGAAGCGCGAGAAGACGTCCTCGTCGATCGGCTCTCCCGTCGCCGCGATCGACTCGCGGGCGTGCTCGCGGAGCTTCTCGAGGCTCCAGTCATCCGCCGCGACGCCGATCACCGGGACGTTGAGCAGTTTTCGGCGCTCGAGCCGGTACAGCGAGCGCAGCGTCATCTTCTTCGCGAGATCTCCGGTGATCCCGAACACCACCAGCGCGTCAGCCGGTACACCCTCAGTAGACATGCGGCGAAGTATCCATGGTCAGTCGGTCGTCAGGAGTCTCTTGGAGAGGCCGTTGAGGACCTCGGAGCCGTCCTCGGTGACGTGGACGAGGTCCTCGATGCGTACGCCGAAGCGGCCGGGTACGTAAACGCCAGGCTCGACGGTGACGATGTTCCCGGCGACCAGGGTGTCCTCCGAGCGCTGTGAGAGGCGGGGGGCCTCGTGGACCGCGAGGCCGACCCCGTGCCCGAGACCGTGGCCGAATTCATCGCCGTGCCCGCCCTCCTCGATCACGCGGCGGGCGACCCCGTCGACCTCCCGGCCCGGGCGTCCGGCGCCGACATCCTTGAGACCCGCCAGTTGCGCGCTGAGCACGAGCTCGTAGACCGCTCTGGCCTCATCGCTCGGTTCGCCGGCGGAGACCGTGCGCGTGCAGTCCGAACAGTAGCCGTCGAGCTCGGCTCCCCAGTCGATGACCACCAGCTCTCCCGCCCGGATCGGCACATCTCGGGGCTGCGCGTGAGGCAGCGCACCGTGGGAGCCCGAGGCGATGATCGAGTCGAAACTCGGGCGACGCGCACCGCGCTCGCGCATGTCGTGCTCGAGGGCGATCGCCACCTCGCGCTCGGTTCGCCCGATCAGGCCATCGCGGATGATCCGCTCGAACGAGGCGTCGGCGAGCTTGGCGGCGGTGCGGATGCGCCGCACCTCCTCGGCATCCTTGACCGCCCGCACCCGCTCGACCATCCCGCCGGCTCCCACGAGCTCGACCCGGCCGGGCACCAGCTCGCGCAGCCGGGCGTGCTGGCGGACGGGCATGTGTGTGTCGTCGAAGCCGAGCCTGATCTCACCGTCGGGGAGCAGCTCGGTTAGCGCCTCGAGCAGGTCGAGGGAGGCCTTGGCGCGCGCGAAGGACGAGTGCACCTGCTCGGCGGCCTGCTCCACGTAGCGGAAGTCGGTGGCGAAGGTACGCGTTCGCGGCCCGATGACGGCGATCCCGTTGGTGCCGCTGAAGCCCGTGAGATAGTGGACGTTGACGATCTCGGTGACCACGAGGACGTCGAGCTGCTCCTCGTAGAGGAGGTCGGTGAGGCGCTCAACGCGGCCCTTCATGGCGTGAGTTCCTCGCGCAAGCGCTCGAGCGCGTCGCGGTAGCCGTCGGGGCCGCGCCCGGAGACGTGGCCGATGCACACGTCGCGGATCACCGACACCCGGCGCCAGTCCTCGCGGGCGTCGATGTCGGAGAGATGGACCTCGATGGCCGGGAGTCCGCTGAGCTCGAGGGCGTCCCTGATCGCCCACGCGTAGTGCGTCCAGGCTCCGGGGTTGAGGACGATCGCATCGGCGAGGCCCTCGAGTCCGTGCAGATGCTCGACGAAATCGCCCTCGTGATTTGTCTGAAAGAAGCGTGTCCTGAGATCGAGCGACGCCGCGTCGTTGGCGATCCGGCGCTCGAGCTCGATGAGCGTCAGCGTGCCGTAGTGGGCTGGATCGCGGCGTCCGAGCTGGTCGAGGTTGACGCCGTGCATGACTTCGATGCGGTTCGCTTGCGTCTCGGTGGGACTCATGTGGGCACTAACTCTCGCACCGCGGCGGCGAGCGCGTCGGCCTGTACTCGGCAGCCGGGACGCGGCTCGCCGGGAGCATCGAGGAGAACGAAGGGCACCGGGCCTGCGCCGCGCCGCTTCTTGTCGCGTGCCGTCGCGAGAATGATGGCGTCCGGGTCACCCTCGGAGAGCGTGGTGGGGAGCGCGTGGGCGCTGAGCAGCGCCGCGACCTCTTCGCGCAGATCGTCGAGCCCAGACAGCCGCAGTGCGACGAGCAGGCCGAGGGCCACCGCCTCTCCGTGCCGGTAGCGGGCGTAGCCGGTGACCGTCTCGATCGCGTGGCCGACGGTGTGCCCGAGATTGAGGACCTGGCGCAGCCCGTCGTCGCGCTCGTCGGCGGCGACGATGGCGAGCTTGGTCCGGGCGCAGGCCATGATGACCTCGGGGTCGGTGGGATCGGCTCCCGAGCGGACGCGCTCCCACAGCGTCCCGCCGGCGATGAGCGCCGTCTTGACGACCTCCGCATAGCCCGCGGCGACCTCCTCGGCGGGGAGCGTGGCCAGCGCGTCGGTGTCGACGATCACCGCCGTGGGCTGATGGAACGCCCCGACGTAGTTCTTGGCCTCGGCGAGGTCGACCCCGGTCTTGCCGCCGTAGGCTGAGTCGACCTGGGCGACCACCGTGGTGGGCACCTGGACGTAGCGGACGCCGCGCTGGTAGGTGGCGGCGCAGAAGCCGGCGAGGTCGCCGACCACGCCGCCGCCGAGGGCGACGACGACGTCCTCGCGCGTCATCCCGCCCCGCGCCAGCTCGGTCCACACGATCTCGGCGTGCGCCACCGTCTTCGACTGCTCGCCAGGCATGATCGTGACGCGGCGGGCGACCGGCTCGATCACTTCGCCGTAGTGCTGCCCGACGCGACCGTCGGTGACAAGGAAGCGCCGGCCTCCGATCGCGGGCGGCCAGAACCTGCGCTCGAGGAGCAGGCCGGCGCCCTGGTAGACGGGGTAGTCGCCCGACGCGCTCGACGCCCACAGCATGCGGGCGCCCGACGGCAGACCGCGCACGGCCTCGAGCACTGGGGCCATCTGGGCCGAACGGTCGGCCGGGACGATGGCATCCGCCAGCGCCGCGTAGAGCGGCTCGCGCTCCGCGTGCAGGGCCGCGAAGGTGGCGCGATTGCTGGCCAGGGGACGGCCCGTCCCGTCGGCCCGCGCCCAGGCGGTGTCAAGGTCGACGTCGAGCCAGATGACGACGCGGGCGGCGAGCGCCTCGCGGACGCGCTCGGAGGTGATTGCGCCGCCGCCGAGCGCCAGCACTCGGTTGCCGGCGTCCTCGAGCAGCTCGACGGTCGTCGCCTCCTCCGCGGCGCGGAAGGCCGGCTCGCCGTCCTCGGCGAAGACGCGCTCGATCGACTTGCCCAAACGCTGCTCGATGACGCTGTCGGCATCGACGGGGACGGCGTCGAGGACCTCCCCGGCGGCTCGCGCCGCCGTCGTCTTGCCCGACCCCATGAAACCGATGAAGGCCACCGGGCGATCATGGCGCGCCGCCAGCGGCACGACCGATGGTTTTTGCTCCTCAGACGTCGTCGTCACCCCTCCAGCCGATCCGTTCCTTGTAGGCGGCGAGAGCGGCCCGGGTGTCGTCGATGTGATCGCCGCCGAACTTGCTCCGGTAGGCATCCGCGAGCACGAACGCCACCATCGCCTCCCCCACCACCCCGGCCGCCGGGACCGTGCACGAGTCGGTGCGTTCGCGCAGCGCCTCGGCCGGTTCGTGGGTGGCGATGTCGACCGAGCGCAGCGGCTTGGTCAGCGTGGGCAGCGGCTTCATCGACGCCCGCACCACGAGCGGAGCGCCGGTGGTCATCCCGCCCTCGACTCCGCCCGCACGGTTGGTCTCGCGCCGATACCCATGCTCCTCGTCCCAGAAGATCTCGTCGTGCGCGCGCGAGCCGGGCAGACCGGCAACCTCGAACCCGTCCCCGATCGACACTGCCTTGATCGCCTGGATCGACAGCATTGCCTGCCCGAGCCGGCCGTCCATGCGCTCCTCCCATGAGACGTGTGAGCCAAGGCCCGGCACGAGCCCGAAGGCCCGGACCTCGAAGACCCCGCCGAGCGACTCGTTGGCCTTGCGCAGCTCATTGATCTCAGCAACCATGGCGCGCGTCGCGTCTGCGTCCAGGCACCGCACCGGCGATTCGTCGACAGCGGCGAAGTCCGCGGGCGTGAGGTCGTCCCGGCGGGGCGCAGTGACGCGGGTGATCTGGATCACATGCGAGTAGACGCTCACGCCGAGCGCCTCCAGGAACGCCTTGGCGACGGCGCCCCCGGCGACCCGCGCGGCGGTCTCCCGGGCGCTGGCTCGCTCGAGGATGTCGCGCACGTCGCTGAGCCCGTACTTCTGGGTCCCCACCAGGTCGGCGTGGCCGGGCCGCGGAAGATGGACCTCGGGAAGCTCCGCCTCCACCGGCCAGGGATTCATCCGCTCTTCCCAGTTCGCGTAGTCGCGGTTGTGGACCTGAAGCGCGATCGGACCACCGAGCGTGCGCCCGTGCCGGACTCCCCCGGTGACCTCGGCCTGATCACGCTCGATCTTCATCCGCCCGCCCCGGCCATGGCCGAGCTGGCGCCGAGAAAGGTCGCGATTGATCGCGTCGCGTTCGAGTTCGAGGCCGGCCGGCAGACCCTCGATGATGCAGGTCAGCCCGGGGCCATGCGACTCGCCCGCGGTGGTGAGGCGGAGCGCCATGGGGCGCTACAGGTTACGGGGCGGGGACCTGACGCAAGGCTGAGTAGTCGTCCGAGGCGCTCACCCGCACGCCACGTGCGCGTGTGCCGAAGCGCTCGCTGAGCCCTGGCGCGTAGAGCGCGACGGCCGCCGTGAGAACGGCCGGAATCACCACGGCGAGGAAGCTCAACGCCTGCATGTCGGCGGACATGTGGTGCGGTGTCCACTGGAAGAGGAACCACGCCGCGAACGAGGCGGCCAGGGCGAGCACCGGCGGGCGGGCGAACGCGAGGGTCTCCCAGACGAGCAGCGCGACGAGGAACGGGAGCGAGTAGTAGGAGATGTCCCAGGGGTCGAGAGCGCAGCGCAGGAGGAGGAGGAGCACGAGGAGCAGGAGCGCCTCGTGCGGCGGGCGCCGCAGGCCACGACGGCGCCCCCAGGCGCAGAGAAGGGTGAGGGGCAGGGTCAACGCGACGATGAGCGGATGTGCGATCGTCGCGATCCACCCGGGGGGGCTGCGGTAGCCGACCTTGATATCTCCGAACAGTCCCGTGACGACGTGCCCGTGGGAACCGAAGAACCACCACACCTGCCACGGCTGAAAGATCGGGCTTCGGTTGCTCGCCGCCGCCGACTTGACCACGGCGGTGAACCCGGCCGAGCCCGCGAGCAGGAACGGCGCCGCGAAGGCACCGGCGACCCCGACGCCAGTGAGCAAGGCCCGGGGGCGCCGATCCGGGAGCGCCAGCAATACCGGACCGGCCGCGACCAGCGCCCACTGCTTGTTGGCGATGGCCAGGCCGAGGAGCGCGCCCGCCCAGATCGGGCGCCCGCCCATCGCGGCGAGCACCGCGGCAACGCAGAGCACCGCTCCGAGGAGCTCCTCGGGGTGCCCGATCTCGAGCGCCGGCAGCGTGACCGGATTGGCGACGCAGAGCACAAGGGCGAGCCCCATCGCGTTCCTGGTGCGCCCAAGCCCCCGCATGTGCGCCACCAGCCACACCCCGAACACGGCGCTGGCGAGCAGGCACGGTGTCGCCGCGGCCCGGTACATGGCCAGCTCACCACCGCCGAAGAGATGCGTGAGCAGGACGAAGGGCGAGCGCATGAGGAGCGACCCGCCATACGTCGGAGCGATCTGCAGGAACTGCAGGAGGTGACCGTTTACGAGCGCATCGAACGCCGGTCGTGCCTCATCGTCGTAATCGGTCCACGCCCATCCGTAGAGGGCGAGCCAGGCGACGACGAAGATCGCCACCCCCGCGGCTGCGCCCGGCAGCGCGTTCTCTCGCACGCGTGAACGCATGGGGTGGTATCGACGTGGGGGGAGCGGCGCTTTAGCAGCCGCTGTAGTCGGCGGCGGCGCCGGTGAGGCTCGTCTTCGACGTGTCGCAGTTGATGTACTGCGTCGGCTGGACCGCGTTGACGCCGTTGTAGAGCGGGAAGTTGCCGACGTCGAGATCCTGGGTGACCACAGGAGAGTTGATCGTCACGTCGTTCCCGACGACCGAGCCTACAAACGCCACCCCGCTGCTCGCCGTCACCTTCGAGGTAGGCGCATAGATGATCGCGTTCTGGGTCACGGCACTGGTACTACCGAAGGTGACGGCGGTGGCGTCGTCGTACCCGCCGCCATCCCCTTGGACGTACACCTGGAATCCACTCGGATCGGCCGCGCCCGCGACGCCGTTCACGGCGCCGGTGAGCAAGTTACCCGCTCCGACGGTATCGACGAAGTTGCCGCCGTTCCAGGCCCCGCTGGTCTGGGTGAAGCTGTTGCCGTAGGCGGCCGAGTTACACGGGGCGGAGTTCGGGGGGAGGATGAAGATGCGCACTGGGCCGGTATTGGTAGACGGCGCCGTGATCGTTCCGCCGGTGGCGCTGAAGTTGCAGAACACGTAGTCACCGGGCGGGAATGACGCGGTGCCGCTCGTCATCGTGAAGGTGTCCTTAGTGGCGTTGTAGGCGCCTGCTGGTGCGGTGATCGAGGAGCACGCCGAGCACGTCGTGGTGGTCGGCTGCACGACCTGGCGTTTGATCGTGCAGCTCGTGCTGGGCGAGCCCGCAGTGCAGAAGCCGCCAGAGGCAGTGATCTCATGGGCGGTGGTTATCGACACGTTGAAGCTTGCCGCTGTGAATGTCGGGATGATGCCGGTGAGGCCTAGAAGACTGGTGAGGTTCCCGACGTTGCTGTTGAGTCCGATTCCCACCAGCGGGAGGGTGAGCTTACCCCCCGCCGACACGTCGCCGTTGACCACGATCGTCAAGGGAACGATCACGGTGAGACCGTTGAGCGTGACGTTACCGGCTCCCTCAACGGTCTGAAGGGGACCAGTCGGGGCCATGTTCACGAGCTCGCGCGAGTAGACGTTGCTGGTGGCGGCGTTCTTGCAGTTGGCCGCCGATGTGCCGTCGCAGCCGATCGAGACGATCTGCGGGAACTCCACCACGCCCCCCGCGCCGGTTCCGCCCTGCTCCTGCTTGTTGCTCAGGTACTCCGACTGGTAGTAGGAGTGGTTGCCCTGGGCCGACCACGTCGTCGTGCTCGCGCCTCCGCTGGTCAGGGCCTGAGGACAGATACCGGCCGAGCTCGCGGCGGCGGTGACGCCCACCACCTGGAGATTCACGTTGAGCTGCGGGATGGCGCAGTCGAGGAAGGTGCTGAGGCCGAGAACGCCGCCCGTGAAGTTGTAGGCCGCACCGAAGTTCGCTTCGCGCGAGGAGTAGAGCGCAGCTGCCACTCCGGCCTCAGCGGATTGCTGGGCGCGCCGCTGGCGCATGTCGTGCGTGGTCAGATCATGGGCGCTCAGCGCCTCCGACAGCGCGGCAGTCCCGATGACAAGAGCGATCAGAAGCAGGATAATGACGTAGACGATGACGAACCCGCCTTCGTCATCCCGAAGCGCCCGTCTCCGGTGCGAACCCGTCATCCGATGTTCAATCCCAGGGTGAGACCGAGCGAGGATGTGGGCTCGTTGGAGGGAGTCGGGTTGGTGAAGGTCGTGCTCACGTATACCGGCGCGTTCGGGCCCGTGGCGCTGTTGCCGTGGTTGCTGATCGCGACGGCCACGATCACTCGCCGGGCGTCGCCGCAGGCCGTGCTCGCGGTGTTCGTGGGCCAGCTGCTGGCGGCGGTACAACCGACAACGTTCCCGGTGGTCGTGGGACAGCCTCCGTAGCCGCCGCTGTTACAGCCCACGTACGTGTCGGTCACGTACGTGTCCACCGTCGCGGTGCCGGTCCCCACGGTCACTGTCTGCTGGGGAGTGACGAAGCCATTGCTGAGGATCTCCAGCGGTTCGGCGATCTGGGAGGTGGTGTTCGTGCAACCCGACCACGGCAACACGCCGGATGTCGAGGTGCCCGGGACGAGTGGATAGTTCTCCGCGGTGTTGCCGTAGTTCGCCTCGATCGCGTAGCCGTAGCCGCTGCCCCCGCATGTGCTGACATGGCTGACGAAGAAGTTTGGGTCGGTCTGGAGGGTCGAGCTGTAGCTCGTGTTGGAGCTGGTGAGCGCGGCCGGGGTGCCACTCATGGCGAGCAGGTTGAATCCCTGGGTCTTGACCTTCTGGCGAATCGCCTCGATCTGCTGGTCGGCCACGCTGATCGCCTGAGATTGGCGCTGCGCCGTCACCGAGGTCTGGCTTCCGTTGACGAACAGGCTGGTCCCCGCCGCCGTGATGAATGCGAGCATCAAAGCCGCGACCACCACCTCGATCACGGTGAAGCCTTCCTCGCCGGCCATGCGGGCACGGAGGCGGCCAGCGATCGGGGCGATCGGCTGCAGCAAGGTCACGAGAAATTCCTCAGATCGACGCCCGTCTGCACGACGATCGCCTTCGTCGACGGCGTGGTCGAAGTGCCGTCGGGGCCGGCGAGGACGGTGCTCGTGTGGTTCTGGCTCAGGACCTGGACGGTAAGCGTGATCCCCAGATAGTTGGGGGTGCTCGACGTCGGAATCCCCAGGGCCGCGCCTGACGAGGTCGTCAACGAAAGCGACTGGACGCCGGCGATGCTGTTCGTCTGCGTCCCCGCCAGCGTTCTCGTGCACGTCCCGATGTTGGTCGCGGCCGCCGTCGTGTTCGGGCACGTCCAGGTGACGGCCCTGCCCGTCGTGTCCGCGCCGGGCGTGGGAATGGAGAACGCCAGCTTGGTGGTGGATGAGGTTGGCGCGGTGATCGTCACGCTCGTCATCGCCTGGCGCAGGTCACGCGCGAGCTTCTCGAGGCCGACCTCGGCCACGCGGGTCACCGAAGCACGGCTCGAGACCGCGTTCTGCTCGCGCAGCGAGACGATCATGAAGGTCATCGCCGCGCCGCCGATCACGAGCGAGAGAACCATCGCGATGAGCAGCTCGATGAGGCTGAAGCCGCGCTCATCTCTCAGCCGCGAGCGCCGAGGCCGAGAACCTAACGCTGCCAAACGCATGGGCGGCTCAATAGCGCCCGGCCGCGTCAATCGCGACGTGGGCGCCATCGGCGGCGGTGAGGGAGAGACGAACCGTGACGTTTACGTGCCGGAGGTGCCCGAGCTTCTTGACCATCCCCCGCGACAGCATGACGTGCAGGTTGACCGTGCCGCTCGTGACGCCGGAGACGGTCCCGCGACCGACGACGACGGTGGAGCTCCTCCCCGTCTTGATGTGAGCGCGCTTGGCGGCGCCCCGCGAGATCGAGAGGGTGACGAAGCCGTCGGCCGGCTCGTTGGAGAGGACCCGGAGGTGCAGCCCGGTGCGCAGGAGGGTGCGCAGATTCTGGGGCAGGAGCAGGAGGCGGGCTTGCAGAGCCGTGTTCGTGTGACTACTGGGCGGCGGCGTCACGGGCTGGCCGTTCGTGCCGAGCACGCTCATGGTCTGGCTGACGCTTGCCACATCGCCCCCGCGATCGGTCGTGGTCAGCTTGACGATGTAGGTGCCACCCTTGGCGTAGCTGTGCTCGACGCTCGCGCCCTTTGCGGTCGGGGTCCCGTCCCCAAAGTCCCACACGTAGCCGGCCTGCGGAATGATCAGTGTCGAGGGCGTGATTGAGCCGTCGAACTGGACGACGTCACCGGGCTTGACCGTGCTGGGGACAACGAAGTTCGGTGCCAGCGTGACACCCAGAGCGCATGCGGGGACGCTCGGATCGGTGTCGATGACGCCTGCGGTGTTGAACTCAGGCTGCAAGTAATACGGGTTCTGGGTGCTCCCACCGACGGTGACGGCATCGCCCGGGTATCCGCCCGGCACGCAGCCATAGTTGTCGTTGATCTCGGAACCGTCCTGCGCGAACCAGGCGCTCAGATTGGGGTTGACGATCGCGGCGATCTGCGCCTGGCTGAGAGGGCCTACGAGGCGACTGCCGTTGTAGATCGCGATTTGCTGGGGCGAGGCCCCCGGCGAAAGGATTGGCAGCTTGGGCTCGTCGCAAGCCGTATTTACAGTCCACGGCTGCACGACGTAGGCCACCTCGATGCCGCCGAAGTCCACTTGCGAGTGGTACGAGCAGAAGCGCGCGGACGAGGTGCCGTTGGCCGAGCACAGTCCGCCGGCCGAGTCGAGACATATCTCGACGCCGGGCGGAGTCAGGAGGACGAGCTCGGGCGTGTTAGGGGACATCATGTGTCCGAGCAGGCTCGAGTTCTGCAGGTGCGTGGCCAGCTCGGCCTGAACCTGGGCATCGGTCAGACACAACTGATCTAGGGCGGCTGGGGTGCAGCCGTTCGCCGGATAGTTGTTCCCGGCTCCGGTCCCGGTCGTGTTGCCGAACTGGCAGGTGTAGCCGCCCGGATTGCCGTAGTCGATGCACGCGCCACCGTAGGTCGATGAGTTCGCGGCACGGCCACTCTGATCCTGGTATTGGCTCGTGATGGCGTAGGGCGAGGTGAAGGTCCCGCTGCCGTCGGCGACATCCTTGAGGAACTGCTCCATGTAGCCCCTCGTCAGGGCCCCATACAGGCGATTTGGATCCCAGGTCAACGCGAAGGTCTCGTTGGCGTGCATGACCAGGCCGCCATGCGCGCAGATGCCGATTGAGGGGAGAAGCGACAGGTCGGAGCTGAGGTAGGGATCACAGGGCGACGTGCTCGACGCTACGGTCGGAAGCCCAGCGGTCGCCAGGCTGCTGCGCGTCCCCGGCACGAGCGCGACGCCGGCGTAGTCGCCCACGCTGGCGGCGCTATACGGGACGGTCGTCTGCCCGGCCACGCTCGGGTTGATGTCCACCACCACCGCCTCCGCGCCACTCGCGGCGACGAGCGAGACGACGACGGTGAGACTGAGAAGCAGGAGCCGGCGCATCAGTTTCCTCCGACCGTGACGTTGCTCAGGTCGACGAGAGCGTCGAGGCCGGGCTTGAACTGGAATAGGGACAGAGCGCGAAGGGTCGACGCGCTGAGGGCGCGCCGTCCGGCCGCGGAGGTGGCCGAACGGGCCTTGTCGGCGGCGGCGGGCGATGAGTAGTCGGCAGCGTTGATGGCGGTGACGGCCATGAGGGCGACACCGGCGATGCCGCTCGGACCTGAGGTGCCCACCCACTCGACCTGGTTGGGAGCGAGCGAGACGATTTCGCAGTCGATCGGTCCCGGTGTGCAGCGGCCGGGTCCGCGGACGATGGTTCCGGGCTGGACGACGAAGAGGACGCGGTGGCCGCCATTCTGCACTCCGAGCTCGATCAACCGCGGCTCCTGGTCGCTCGGCAGCAGGCTCAGGCGCTGGAGGGGGTCGACGGCGTGGACGTCTCCGGTTGCCACGGTCATGGAGATGGCCACGTGGTAGGCCTGGCTGGCGGTGAGACCGGTGGGCGGAGGCTGAGCCGGAGTGGTCGTGCTCGTGGGCGTGGAGGTCACCGTGGTGGTCGACCCGCCTACCGCCCCGCTCGTTGTCGAGGCGGTCGACTTCTTGGTCGTGCTCGACGAGCCGGCAGAGCTCTTCGCCTTGCTCGAAGTCTTCGAGGTGGCGGTCTGGGCAGTGGTGCTCTTCGACTTCACCTGCTGCGTGAATGGATCGCGCCGCTTGCCGGTGAGCCGTCCGTGACTCGGCGTGGCGGTCACGCTTACCGCGGGCAACGCCGGCACGGCGCCGCTCGGGGCTGCCACCGGGGGGGCCGCGGCGACGGGCACGCTGCTGCTGCCCCCGCTCGAGAGCAGAATGGGCACCGCGACGAGGGCGACGACGAGCGCCGCGGCGACCGGCCACAGGCGCTTCTCGCGGAGGTCGGCGATCAGGCCCTCGATGAAGTGGGTGTTGAGGTTGAAGTTGAGCTTCATGGCGTGATTGCGGCGGCGGGGGTCGGGGTCGTCGTGCCGGAGGCGCCCTTGGCGGTCGCGCTGGCAGCCGAACCAGTTGACGGTGCGCCGGTGGTCAGGCCTTCGCTGGCCGGCAGCAGGTAGGTGGTGGCAGTGATCGTTGCGGTGATCTGCGGGAACCCGCTGGAAGCGGCCGCGAAGCTGATGCCGTTGAGGGTCATGAGCCGGCCGCTCACCGAGACCTTCTTGTTGGTGGCGACGACGAACCGTTCGATCCGGCCGAGGAAGTTGGCGAGATGGAAGAAGTTCCCCTGGAAGCTGATGGTGATCGGCTGCGTCGACGACGTGGCGGCGGCGGCGGCCGTGGTGGCCGGGGTCGGCGCGGGCGCGCTCGTCGCTCCCTGGTTCAGGACCACGGAGCGGAAGTCGACCCGGGCGCCTGACGCCGCGTTCTGAAGCTGAAAGATCAGAGAGGGGGTCTGGGCGTCCGGCGGGACGGCCTTGCCCAGCTCGGCAACAGCCTGGTAGTTGCGCGCGTAGCTGCTGCGGTCGAGCTCGGCGGTGGCGATCTGTGTCCTCGCGGCGTCGAGCTGCTTCTGCGCGGCGGTTACCTGGCTACCGAGCTTGTTGGCCTGATCACGCTTGGGGGAGATGACGAGGATCCAGGCAGCCACGGTGGCGACAAGCGTCACGACGATCATCGCCACGAGCCGATCTCGTGCAGTCACCGGGATCCTCCAGTGCTCGTAGTGGAGCTGACGGCCTGGGGGCCCGCAGGGGCCGGGGCGGCCGTGCTCGCGGGCGGGGCGAAGGTGATGTTCAAGGCAAATGCCGGCGAGCCCGCCGGGCATCCTCCGCCCGTACCGCCGGTGGAGCTCACGGCCGCTCCCGACTGGGCGTTCGCGGACTTGGACGAGGTCTGGAGCGACACCTGCGTCACATCGTTGATGAGCCTCAGTCGAGACATCAGGCGGGCGACGTCATCCTGCGAGTCCGAGCACCCGGCGAGCGCGATCGTCGGGCCGGGAACGCTCGCGGTGGGAGCGCCCAATGCGGGAGCCGCTGGGGTTATCGTGCTACCGCTGACGCTCGCGCCGGCCACGGCCCCGGTCAGTGACTGGAGCGAGGTGTTGGCGGGAACGACGCGGGAGAGGCCCCCGAGCGCCGCCTGCCAGTCAAACCGGCTCGAGGCGATCTGGCGGATGGTGTTCGCACGCGCTTGCGCGAGCGTCGCGAACTGGACGTAAGGGGTCAGGCGGGCTGCGGATGCCTGGGCCTGAGAGGCCTGCGCCTGCAGCGTCCCGATCTTGGCCTGCTGATCGGAGATCCGGTTGACCGTCAGGACGTAGACGGTGACGAAGGCGAGGGCGATGGCCAGCACGCCGAGGAGCACGTAGACAGAGCCGCCCGAGCGAGTGCTGGCACCCGGCCCGCGGCGCGAGTCGTCAGGGATGAGGTTTACGGCCCTCATGTCGCGAGTTCCTGGACCGCGAGGCCGGCGGCGACGGCAAGGCTGCCGGAGTCGACGGTGCCGAACGCCCCGGGGCGTGCCTCGCTCACGAGACCGGACTCGAGGGGAATCTGGATCTCCTCGCCGAGCTGGTCTGCGAACCCGGGAATCGTCACCGCGGGCCCGGTCAGGACCGCTTGCTTGACCTCGGCGGTGCCGGCTTGGGCGCGGTGGAAATCAAGCGAGTTACGGACCTCGTCGGAGATGCGGCGAATGCCCTCGCTGATCACCGAGCGGGCCTCGGAGATGATCTCCGAGTCCCCCTCGATGTCGTCGAGCGGCATCGACACGCCGACATGGGACAGCCACCCACGGGCATGCTCAATCGTCAGTCCCCGGCGCTCCGCGAGCTCACCGGCCATCGCTTCGGTCCCGTGCGCCACCACTCGGGTGAAGACACAGGTCGTTCCGACGGCCACGGCAAGATTGGTCATGCCGCCGACGCTGATGTACAACGTCGCTTCGTCGCGGCCCGGGCGGTAAAGGGCGCGGATCATCGCGAAGGCGCTGAGATCGATGCCCTCGGGACGAAGGCCGGCGCTGCGCGTCGCCGCGAGCAGCCCGTCGATCATGTCGCGACGCGCGGCAACGATTACCACTCGCGTGCGCGGCCCGTCGGGTGTCTCGACGATCCCCAGCGACTGGTGCTCGAGCACAGCCTGCTCGAGGGGCATGGGAATGTGCTCCTGCGCTTGGAAGCGCACCGCGGAGGCGATCTCCTTGGCGTCGTTGAGCGGCGGCAGGTCGATCGTGCGCATGACGATCCGCTGGCTGGCGACCCCGAGCCGGACGCGGCGTCCGAGCTTGTGGTCGGCGAAGAGCTTGCGCAGTACCTCGGCGAGGGTCTCGACGTCTACGACGTCGCCATCTCTCACCACGCCCGGTGCGAGCTGGGCGGAGGCCGCGCGCTCGACGGTGACACCGCCTGAGCTCGTCTCGACCGCGGCCACATAGCCGGGTTCGATGTCGAGCCCGATGATCGATTTCGCTCCGAGTAGTCCCATGCTCTCGCCACAGTTGTCGGCGGAACAGCCGCCAAGGTTTAGGGTGTCCAGTCGCATCTGGACGCTCCCAGGGCCATCTAGCCGGATTCTGGACAATCGCAGCCCAAAGCGGCCGCCAGGTGACGACACATCCGGCGCGACGAGGACGACGCTCAGACCAAAGTGTGCAGGTACCAGTGTGCGATCGCTGGCCCGGCGAGCAGGGCGACCACGCCACCGAAGGCGAGGAACGGCCCGAACGGCACCGCCGTCTTGCGACCGCGAGCGACGCCGACCCGAGCCATGATCGCCGCTCCCACTACCGTCGCTACGAGCACGCCGGCCAGCAGTGCGACGGCGACATAGCGCCCGAGGAACAGGCCGAGCACGGCCGCCAGCTTCACGTCGCCCATACCCATCCCTTTGGGATAGGCGAGCGCGAAGACGAGTAAGAAGGCGCCCGCGGACACGCCTGCGATCAGTTGCTCAGGAACGCCGGCGGGGCTGGTGACGAGCCCGATGCCGACCGCGGCAATCGCGGCGGGAAGCATGATCCGGTTCGGGATGATCCGATGGTCGAAGTCGATCAGCGCCACGGGGACGAGAATGAGAACGAGCACCAGGCCTAGAGCGATGCTGTGGGGTGAGTGCTTGACGAGGACGACGCCGACCGCGAGCGCGGCCGTCAGCGCCTCGACGAGCGGGTAGCGCGCGGAGATCCCGGCCCGGCACGAACGGCACCGGCCCGAAAGTAACAGCCACCCGAAAACGGGCACGTTGTCGTAAGGCTTGATCGGCGTGTCACAACTGGGGCAGTGCGATCCGGGAGTGACGAGCGACTCGTGGCGCGGGAGCCGGTAAGCGACGACATTGAGGAACGAGCCGATCATGGCCCCCATCACGGCTGTAAAGAGAATGGGCATCAGACCCCCGGTAGCACGAGCTCGCGCCGGTTGCGTTCTACGAAGTCCTCGCTGAGATCGGCCTGCTCGATCTCGGGCTCAGAAGGGACGGGCGGCCGGCCGAGCAGCGCGGCGAGCACGAAGGGCAGGAACCACATGATGTAGTAGTAGTACCAGTGCGTTGCGGGCAGCTGGATCGCGATGGTGACAGCACCCGCCAGGGCGCAAACCTGCCAGAGCGAGCGCTCACGGGGAACGAACGCCACGGCCGCCGCGATGAGCACGGCCATGACCTCGAGGACGATCTGGAGCGGATGTAGGCTTGGGTGCAGCGCCCAGGGCGAGAACACGTCGAACCGGTTCAGCTGGAACTCGATCGTCCGGTGCCAGAAGTAGCTGATCCCACCGGGCGGCAGCCAGGAAACGATTGACGTCGCCACCACCACGGTGAACGCGCCGACGCAGACGACGGCGCCCTTGATCCCGCGCTGTCGCGGTGCCGCCAGCAGCGGGAGCAGCCCGGCGGGGGAGAACTTCGCGGCCGCCGCGAGACCGAGCAGCGTTCCGCTCACCGCCGGGGAGGCGAGGGCAAGGAGCGCGAAGACGCTGAGCATCGAGATGAGCCCGTCGTTGGTGTGAACGATGAGGCCGATGACCGTGAAGGGACACGCCGCCCATGCCCAGGCGAGAACGAGGCCGAGGCGCTTGCCCTCCGCGCCTTCCCGCAGCCGGCGCCCGAGGAGGATGAGCCCGCCCACCGTCGCGAGATCGAAGAAGATGGCGGCAGCATCGGCGGCGTGGAGGTTACTCAGAGGTCCGGTCCACGGGAACAGGAGCTGGAAGGGCACGTAGGCGAGATAGGTGATCGGCCCGTAGGTATCCCCGTGGTTGGGATCGGCCCAGTAGAGCGGCAGGTGGTGGAGCAGTCGCGAGGCGCCGATCACTGACTCGGTGCCGACGTCGATCTCCTGATGGCCGAGCACGGAGATGACGATCCTGGCCGCGAGCATGAGGAGCAGCCCACCGACGAGCACGCGCGTGCCCAGCAGCGGCGCCAGCCGGCCCGGGGCCGCGTTGCCGCGGAAGCCGGCCCTGAGGAGGCGCACGAGCAGGTAGATGAGCGGCGGATACGCGAGCCACACGGCGGCCTCGAGGTGGGCGTGGGCGAGGAGCACGTACGAGGCCAGGAAGGCGACCACGGCGAGTCCGTCGAGATGGGCGACCCGGCGCAGCCGCCGCGGATCGAGGAAGGCGAGCATGAAGAGCAGCGAGGCGGGCAGGAGGATCCACCAGCGCGTGAGCACCCCCGCCCAACCCCCGTGGGTGTAAGGCGCATACGCCTGCGCGCCGGTCCAGGTGCCGCTCACCCTGCCGGCCGAGGTCACGCTGACGTCAGCGACGATCTTCCCTCTATAGAGGAACTCGACGTACCAGAAGGGATGCTGGCCGCGCCACACGTAAGGCACGACCTGGAGCGGATGCAGACGGCGGTGCAGCGACCGCAGCGTCCGTGCGCGCTCGGCGGCGGCGATGGCCTGGCCGGCCGTCGAGCCGAAGTGCATGGGAACGCTGCTCAGCGAAGTGACCTGCGCCAGCGCCGTGCCCTGCTGGATGTAGAGGGGCGCGCCCGCGGGGGCGGCGGCGGCGCAGGCGGCCGCCGGCACTGCCAGAGCCACGGCAGCGGTGAGGAGGAGGGTGGTGAGCCTGGACCCCATGCACTCAGTATCGGCAGGAGCCAGCGACGAGTGAAGGGGTAATCGGCGGTGTGGAGAACGACGAAGGGCGGGACAAAAGTCCCGCCCTCCGGAAACCGTGTGGTCTCAGATGTTGCGACTACCAGCTGTTGCCGACGCAGCCACCGCCGGTGCCGGTGCAGGTGCGGCTGACGGTACCGTTGCTTGAGGTGAGCGTGAACACGTCGGGGGTTCCGCCCGAGCCGGCGCTGGTGGCGACGAGCGTGTAGCCGGTCGTGCCGCTGCCGGTCGCGGCGACGAAGGGAGCGTTCTTCAGCGAAGGCTCGATCGTGGCCAGGGTGCCCGTGTCGGTAGCGGTCAGCGTGTCCGACGCGTACGTGCCGTTGTTGTCCGTGGCAGCGGTCTCCTCGGCGGTCTGCGCCGTCTTGATGTTGGACTTCGCCGCCGCGTCATACGCCTTGTTGCGCTGGTTGAGGAACGCGGGGATGGCGATGGCGGCGAGGATGCCGATGATGAGAATTACGACCAGGAGCTCGATTAGGGTGAATCCCTTCTCGTCCTGGGCACGGCTACGGAGCTTGGCAAGCATGGATCCTCCTAGGGATCGTTTGATTGGGCCTATGACGCCAGATCCCTTGGATCCAATTAGCCATGTTGGGCTCGGACAGCATTCGAGCCTTTGGTGGTAGCTCGGCTCCCTCCTAACCTGGAGGTCCGTGGCTTTGCGTCCCACCCTCGCGAGTGGTTTGCCTCTGCACCCAGTGGCTTCTGGCACAAGCGATATCGGAATCGCTAATCGCGTGCTTTAGGTGAGTGGACGTATCTTCTACGGACTGGGTTCCGGTGAATCAGCGGAACTGGACGCGCAGTTGCTATGGCGCGCTGTCAGGGTGCCGCTGGGCGTCGTGGCCGGGCTCGAAGCGTCCCGTCCCGTCACACCACGGACACGTCACTTCATGTTGCTCGCCGCCGAGCGCAGAGACCAGCTTGCCGGTGCCGCGGCAAGGCGAGCATGCGCCGCGGCTCTCATCGGGGGCTCCCGTGCTCATAGGGCAACAGACTAGTGCTTCTAAGGCACCAGGGCCCAGTATGCCCACAGGCCGCTGAAGACGGCCAGCAGGACAGCCGAGAGGCCGAGCACCACGCTCGTTAGCGCCCGGCGCCCCGACAGTCGCGCCGCCACCCCCATGAAGAGCGGAAAGATCGGGAGCAGGTAGCGCGAGAAGCCGATCATCGGTTCGTGGTGAGGCGGAAAGCTCAGGGCCTGCGCCAGGCTCACGAACGCGTAGGCGACGTAGGCCATGGGAAGGCGTCGCCAGGCCGCCAGCAGCCCCGCCACGGCGAACGCGAGAAAGCCCAGATCAATCAAGTCGCGCACGTTCCAGCTGAGCGGATCGCCGGGGCCGACGGCACGGGCGTTGCCGCTCACGAGTCCACGCAGATCGTCGGGGACGTCCACAAGCGTGCGCACAACCGCCCCGAAGGGCCCCGCGAAGACGTGTCCCCAGTCGACGGAGGCGGCCCGGTACGGCGCCAGCGGGGCACCGTGGGCGACGGCCAGATATCCAAGGTAGGCGGTCAGGCCGGCGGGCACCAGCGCCAGCCACGAGATCGACCACGTGACGGGAAAGCGCGGGCGCCACCACGCGCCCGTCGAGCTCATAGGTGGAGCCATCCTCGGTCCGTACAGATACAACATCGCCAGCGGGAGGAACAAGAGAATTCCGTTCGGACGGGTGGCCGCGGTCAACCCCCCGCATAACCCGGCGAGTGCCCATCGCTCGCGTCGGGCCGCGTAGATCGCGGCCACCGAGAGCATGAGGAACAGCGACGTGGTGTACACCGCCGAGAAGAACAGGGAGGTCGGGAAGAGGGCCAGGAGCACGACCGTGAGTCTGGCCGCGTGTTCGTCGAGGTCGAGCCGCGCGAGCCGGTAGAGCAGCGTCATGCCCGCGAGCATTGACACGACCGAGATCGCGATCCCGCTCACGAGCGTGGAGCCGGACACGCGGGCCCCGATGCTGATGAGCAGCGGATAGAGCGGAAAGAAGTTGGCCGAGGCCGGGGTGGCGTAACCGTGCTGAGCGATCGACAGGTACCACACAGAGTCCCACCGGGCCCCGGGGGCAAGGAGCTTGTCGAGCGCGACGGAATGGAACGGCGCCGTGAGCCCCGCGGGGTCGAGATCCAACCACGCGCTCACGTTCTCACCGAAGTGCACGACGACGACGATGCTCGCGACCCAGACGATGAGCCGGGTGGCGATCACCACCCGCAGCGCGAACGCTGTCGAGCCCCGATTACGCCGCCACCCGGACCACGCCGCCTGCAGGGGAGCGGGCAAGCGCATCGAGGACTCCATCACAACGCGTGATATCGGCAGCCCTGCGCGGCTCCTTTAGGGCAGCGTCGCTACTACGTGGTCGGCGTAGTGAAGCTCACCGACGCTTCAGCAAAGTTCACTATTACTAGTGAATCTGGTTGTACACCGAGAACAGCGGCAGGTACATCGAAATCACGATGACACCGACGATCCCTCCTACCAGGAGGATCATCGCGGGCTCGAGGATCGAGGTGAGCGCCTTGACGGCCGTTTCCACCTCGTCCTCGTAGAAGTCAGCGATCTTCGAGAGCATCCCGTCGAGCGCTCCGGTCTCCTCGCCGACGCCGACCATGTGGGCGACCATCGACGGGAAGACCTTCGACTGCTTGAGCGGCTCGGAGATCGTCCCGCCTGCCTTGACGTTGGCGATCACCGCGGTCATCGACTCCTCGATCACGGCGTTGCCGGCCGTCTTACCGGTGATCTCGATCGCGTGCATGATCGGCACACCGGCCGAGACGAGCGAGGCGAAGGTGCGCGACCAGCGCGCGATCGCCACCTTCTGCACGACGTCACCGATCTTCAAGGGGATGCGGAGCTTGAAGGCGTCCCAGCGCGGTCGACCCCAGTCTGAGCGCTTGATGTAGATAAAGCCGGTGATGAGGCCTCCGAGGACGACGAGGACCACGTACCACTCGTCATTGATGACATGCGAGAAGTTGACCATGAACTGGCTGAGGGCCGGCAGCTTTCCGCCGAACTGCTTGAACACGCCCTCGAACACGGGAATCAGGAAGGCCACGAGGGCGAGCAGGACGATCACCGCGAAGGAGATGACGATGATCGGATAGATCGTCGCGGCGCGGATCTGGCGCCGCAGCGAGGCATCCTTCTCGAGCTGGTCGGCGACCCTGAGCAGGCATCCGTCGAGGACGCCGCCGGTCTCACCTGCCTTCACCATCGAGACGTAAAGGGGGGAGAACACCTTCGGGTGCCGCGCGAGTGAGTCCGAGAGCTGCAAGCCCGCCTCGACGTCCCGGCGCACGGCGGCGACCGATTCCTTGAGCTTTTTCGACTCGGTCTGCGCCTCGAGCACGTACAGGGCACGGAGGATGCTCATACCCGAGGAGACCATGGTCGAGAGCTGACGCGTCGAGACGGCCAGGTCCTTGGCCTTCACGCGCGAGAACAGCTCGATGTTCAGTTCCTTGGAGCGGTACTTGTGCGCGATGTCGACGACGACGAGGCCGCGCTCCTTGAGCTGCTCGGCGACGTCCTGCTTGGAGTTGGCGTCCACCTCGCCGCGGGCGGGAACGCCGGCGAGATCGGTGGCCTTGAAGACGTAGGTGGCCATGGCTATGCCGCCACGGGGGTGGAGAATCCGCTGCCGATCAGGCGCCGGAGCTCCTCGTGGGAGTGCGCGCGCGATTCGGCGAGCTGCCGGGTGATCTTTCCCTGGTGGACGAGCTGCGCGAGCGACGCGTCCATGGTCTGCATCCCGTGTGCCGCTCCGGTCTGGAGCACCGAGTAGATCTGGTGGCTCTTGGCCTCGCGGATCAGGTTGCGGACCGCCGGTGTGGGCACGAGGACCTCGGCCGCAACGCACCGCCCGGCGCCGTCGGCGGTGGGCAGCAGCATCTGCGTCATGATGCCCTGGAGCGCGACCGCGAGCTGCGCTCGAACCTGTCCTTGCTGGCCTGAGGGGAATACGTCGATGATCCGGTCGAGGGTCTGCGGCGTGTCCTGGGTGTGGAGGGTGGCGAACACCAGGTGCCCGGTCTCCGCTGCGGTGATCGCGGTCCCGATGGTCTCGAGATCGCGCATCTCCCCGACGAGGATCACGTCCGGGTCCTGGCGCAGGGCAGCCTTGAGGGCGTCAGCGAAGCTGGTCGCGTCTGACCCGAGCTCGCGCTGGTTGACGATGCACTTCTTGTGCTGGTGGAGGAACTCGATGGGATCCTCGATGGTCATGATGTGCTCTTCGCGCTCCTGGTTGATCACGTCCACGAGGGAGGCGAGCGTGGTCGACTTGCCCGACCCAGTCGGGCCTGTCACGAGCACGAGTCCGCGGGGGCGCTTGGCGAAGTCGGCGACCGCGGCCGGCAGCCCGAGCGTGTCCAAGGGCACGACCTCGAAGGGAATGAGCCGGAAAGCAGCGCCGATCGCCGAGCGCTGGAAGTAGGCATTGACGCGGAAGCGTCCGCGCTGCGGGATCTGGTAGGCGAAGTCGATCTGCCAGTTGTTCTCGAGCTTCTGGCGCTGCTGGTTGGAGAGGATCGAGTAGACGATCTCCCTCGTGTCCGTAGGCGTCAGCGCCGGGTAGCCTTCGAGCGGGGTGAGGCGCCCGCGCACGCGCACCATGGGCGGGGCGCCGGCGGTCAGGTGCAGGTCAGAAGCGCGGCGGTCGATGACTTCGAGCAGCACCTCGGCAAAGTCAACGTCCATGCGCGCCCCCTATCTTGTTCGCGTCCAGCGTGTCGCAACCCATGTGTCAGGTCCTATCGGCAGCTCACGCCGTTCCCGTTACACGGGCGACTTCGGCCATGGACGTAAGTCCGGCCTTGACCTTGTCGAGACCGTCGTCGCGTAGCCGGCGCATCCCTTCGCGCAGCGCCACGGCGGTGATCTGGTCCGCGGGGGCGCGTTCGAGCGCGAGCTTGCGGATCGCGTCGGACATGGTCATCACCTCGAACAGGCCGATGCGGCCGCGGTAGCCCATCCGGTCGCAGCGGACGCAGCCCACCGGCTCGTAGGCCTCGATGTCGAACTGGGCGTTGTACCCGTGGTCGCGCACGACCTGAGCGGGGATGATCGTGCGTCGCTTGCAGTGAGGGCAGAGGATGCGCGCCAGCCGCTGGGCCACGACGGAGTCGAGCGCCGAGGCGATCAGGAACGGCTCGATACCCATCTCGATCAGGCGGGTGATCGCCGTCGGGGCGTCGTTGGTGTGCAACGTGGAGAGGACCATATGGCCGGTGAGCGCGCCTTCGATGGCGACCTGCGCGGTCTCGTGATCGCGAATCTCGCCGACCATGAGGATGTCCGGGTCGGCGCGCATCATCGAGCGCAGGCCGCTCGCGAAGGTCAGGCCTGACTTATGGTTGACCTGGAGCTGGGTGATGCCGTCGATCTGGTACTCGACCGGGTCTTCGATGGTGATGATGTTCTTCTGGGGCGAATGCAGCTCACGCAGCGCGCCGTAGAGCGTCGTTGACTTACCCGAGCCCGTCGGCCCGGTAGCGAGGACGGCGCCGTGGGCGCGGGTGAAGGACTTCCGGAAGCGCGTGAGCTCCTGCTCGGCCATGCCGAGTTTCTCGAGCTCGAGGCGAACGCTCTCCTTGTCGAGAATGCGCAGGACGACGGTCTCGCCGTGCACGCTCGGCAGGGTGACGACGCGCACGTCGACCTGGCGCCCCTCGATGGTCAGCCCCACGCGGCCGTCCTGGGGTAGGCGCCGCATCGATATGTCGAGGTCGGCCATGATCTTGATGCGCGAGACGACTCCGGCCACAAGTCGCTGCGGCACCGTCATCGACTCGACAAGCACCCCGTCGACGCGCATGCGCACCCGGAGCTCGCGCCCGGGGCGGCCCGTGTTGTCGGCGACGGGCTCGAAGTGCACATCGGACGCGCCCGCGTCGGCGGCCTGGGCGATGATCGAGTGCACGAGCTTGATCACCGGCGCGTCCTCGGCCGACTCGCGCAGGTCGACGATCTCCGCGACCCCGGCCTGCTCCTCACCCTCGTCCACTGCCTCCTGGACGGCGTCCTCGAAGCGGTTCAGGCGGGTGATGAGGCTGGAGATGTCCTCCTCGGAGGCGACGGCGGGGCGGATCTCGAGCCGGGTCAGCAGCGCGATGTCGTCGACGGCGAGCACGTTGGCGGGGTCGGCCATGGCCACGAGCAAGGTGCGCGAGTCGACGTAGGCGACGGGCACGGCTTGGTAGCGCCTGGCCAGGGCGGCGCTCAGCAGGTTGGCGGCCCCCATGTCGACGCTGAACTCGCCGAGGTCGATGTGATCAAGCCCATAGCGCTCGGCGATCGCCCGCGAGAGCTGGTCCCCGGTGATGGCGCGGGCTTCGAGGAGCACGCGTTCGGGCGGGCGCCCGGCCTGACGCGACTCCTCGATCGCCTTGGCGACGCGTTCGCGGTCGATGAAGCCGAGCTCGACGAGCACGTCGGTGAGGAAGCGTCCAGAGCCCCCACGTCTGCTCGGCGGGATGATTCCCGTTCCCGCTCCTGCTCCCGCTCCGACGCCATCAGGCGAGGACGCCGCGGGCGAGACTGCGCGTAGATGGGGCTGATACTCGGTCATACAGCGCGGGCAGCCGCGCGCATGACATCGATCGGCGCCGGACGTCCGGTGAAGCGCTCGAAGCTGAGCGCTCCCTGGCCGACGAGAATCTCGAGCCCGTCCCGGACCGAGATGGATCGAGCCAGCGCCGCTTCCACGAGCGGTGTGTCCATCCGGCTGTACACGAGATCAACCACGCAGCTGTACCCGACTAGGTCATCGGCGTCCACCGGAAGGGACTTGAACATCGTCTCGAATGCGTCCAGTCCACTGGACGTGCAGTGGACGAGCATGTCCGCGGGCTCGGCAACGGCGACGGGCGTGCCGCCGAGCTCGGCGCATAGGCGCTCGGCGCGCTCGGGCGTGCGGTTCCACACCCGCACCTCAGCCGCTCCCGCATCTCTGAGCGCCCACACCGCCGCCCGCGCGCTCCCGCCCGCTCCGAGCACGAGCGCGGTCCGGCCCGCCGCTTCGAACGGGAGCGCGGCGATGATCGCGGGAGCATCGGTGTTATCGGCGATGATCCGCCCGGCCTCGAAGGTGAGGGTGTTGGCGGCGCCGATGGCGCGCGCCCGCTCGGTGGCCTCGCCGGCCAGGGCCAGCGCCGCCTCCTTATGGGGGATGGTGACGTTGACTCCGCGGAAGCCGGCCTCAGGGAGCGCCCTCACGGTTTCGGCGAGCAGCTCGGGAGGTATGGGCAGGAGCTGGTAGCGCCAATGACCGAGGCCCACGGCCGCGAGCGCCGCGTTGTGCATCGCCGGCGAGCGACTGTGCGCGACCGGCCAGCCGAGTACCCCGAGACGGGTTCTCAGCACACCAGCGGTGAGCGCCCGCCGCGCTGCGCGCGCGCCGCGTCGTAGCGCTGCACGTCGAGCTGGAACTGGGCGTTTGTCGTCGCGAACGCGCTCGCCCCGTTTCCGCACGGCTTGGCCACGAAGTACACGTAGCTCGTATGGGCCGGGTGGGCGGCCGCCTGGATCGAGGCGAGGCTCGGGTTGTCGATCGGGGTCGGCGGCAGCCCTAGATGGGTGCGGGTGTTGTAACGCGAGGGCGAGTGCAGTTGGGAGTCGGTGAGCGGCGTCGTGTAGTTGTTGACCGCGTAGCGGATGGTTGCGTCGATTCCCAGCGGTATCCCCTGCCGCAGCCGGTTGTAGATGACCGAGGCGATCAGCGGCCGGTCGTGCGCCGTCCCCGCCTCGGCCTCGACCATCGAGGCGATGATGAGCACGTCGTAGGGCGTGAGGTTCTTGCTCCGCGCGTAGGCCATGTTGACGGTGGCGAACTGCTGGCGGAAGGCGGTGAGCTGATCGTTGATGAGGGCCTGGATGCTGATCGGATCGCGGAGCTGATAGGTCGACGGGAACAGGAAGCCCTCGAGGTTGCTGAGGCTGTGTGGCGCGCCGTAGGCCGCGAGATTAAGGATTGTCGTGTGGCTGCTGTCGGTGAGGAAGCGGCCGTGGACGCCCTGTTTGTGCAGGAGCAGTGCGATCTGGCGGCGGGTGCGCCCGGGAATGATCGTCACGTTGGTGGTGGGGGCCGCCGGCGGATGGGTGGTCAGGGCCGAGAGCACGGCGCCGTAGCCCATGCCGCGCTTGAGGTGATA
The DNA here is from genome assembly GCA_035552215.1 of Solirubrobacteraceae bacterium. Lineage (GTDB taxonomy): Bacteria > Actinomycetota > Thermoleophilia > Solirubrobacterales > Solirubrobacteraceae > Palsa-465. The sequence continues at coordinate 82,736 of DASZLV010000027.1, forward strand.
GGTGCCGGCGAGGAGCTTGCCGCGGTCGCCCGAGAGCGTCGCGCGCAGGCCGAAGAAGAAGCTCGAGGAGATCACCCCGTCGCGCGAGAGCTCATCGCCGATCGTGCCCGTGCTGGCGCCCGACGGGACGGTGACGACGACGCTGCCGTGCCCCGACCCGTGGAAGGGCTGGAAGAGCTCGACGAGGAACCAGATCGCGGCGATCGCCAGCACCAGGGCGGCCACGGCGATAACGCGAGGCGCGATCGAGCGCGCGCGCGAGCGCTCGCCGGGCGGACCGGCGTGGCGCCGAGGGCGGGTGCGGGGCGCGCGGATGGGGCTCCGGGGGCGCGGCGCCCGAGCGGGGCGCATAGGCGGGTCCGCGTCGGCGTCGTGGTCGGGACCGGACTCCGGGGAGGAGAAGGCGAGCGGGCCTGAGAAGCGGGGCGGGCCTGCCTGGGGCCACGGTGCTTCGTCGGCGCCCGGCCACGGCGCCTGCTCAGCCGGCGGCCACGGCGCGTGCTCGCCCGGCGGTGGGGGTGCGTGCTCGCCTGGCGGTGGGGATGCGAAGTGGGCCGGCTCGGCCAGGGGCGGCTCGGCCGGCGGCGGCGGCTCAGGCGGGGGTGGCCCCCAGGAGACACTCGGCGGCTCGGGGGTAGCCTCCGCGGGCGGCGGCTCGGGGGTGGCCTCCGCGGGCGGCGGCTCGCCGTAGTCGGGCTCGAACGGTTGCCCGGTCCGCCTCGCCTCCCGCGCGCGACGCGCGGCCTCACGCTCCTCGGGCGTGCGGTCGCTCACGCGCGGAGCTCCTGAGCGGAAAGCCAATCCTCGAGCAGGTGCGCGGCGGCGCGCGAGTCCTCGCTCGCCTCTCCCCCGGTCCGCTCTGCGAGGCGGGTGGTGAAGCGCTCGTCGTAGAGCTCGACCGGGACCGCGAGCTCGCGCTCGAGGGCGAGCGCGAACGCACGTGTCTCCGCGGTCTGGGCCGAGTCCGCGCCCAAAAGAGTCAGGGGCAGGCCGACGACCACGCGCTCGACGCCGCGATCGCGGGTGAGCGCACGCAGGCGGGCGAGCCCGCGGCGCGTGGCGGGCCTGAGGACCGGCTCAATCGGGGTCGCGAGCACGCCGGTGGGGTCGCTCAGCGCGCACCCACATCGCGCGCTGCCGTAGTCGAGCGCAAGCACACGCACCGTAGCCCTCGCTAGCCGTCCAGGGCCGCCTCGATCGCCGTCTGGGCAGCGGCGATCGCATCGGGGAGCCTCGCGGGGTCGCGGCCGCCGGCGCGGGCGACGGTATCGCGTCCGCCACCGCCCCCCCCCACGAGCCTCGCGGGCTCGGTGAGGATCTCGTTGGCGCGGACGCCCCGCTGCACGAGCGCGGGAGCGACGTTGGCGACGAGGTCGACATGCTCGCCGTCGGCCCGGCCGAGGACGACCGCGGCATCGCCGAGCCGGGCGCGGAGCTTGTCCGCCACGTCCATGAGCGCCTTGCCCTCCTTGACCTCGACCACGGCGGCGAGCCAGCGCGCCCCGTCACGGTTCCGCGCCTGCCCGGCGAGGGCTTCGAGGTCGACGGCGCCGTTCGTGCCTCCGCGCCGAGCCGCCTTCTCGAGGTCCTTGGCACGCTGGCGGAGCTCGGCGACCCCGTCGGGAACTCGCTCGGGCGGGACGCGCAGCACGCGGGCGGCCTCGGTCAGGGCGCGGTCGTGACGGCGCATGAGCTCGACCCCCTCGGGCCCGGTGATCGCCTCGATGCGGCGGACGTTCGCTGCGCTCGAGGTCTCGCCGAGCACCTTGAAGACGCCGATCTGGGAGGTGAAGCGGACGTGCGTCCCGCCGCACAGCTCGCGGGACAAGGAGCCGTCGCCGACCTCGACCATGCGCACGACATCGCCGTACTTCTCCCCGAACAGCGCCATTGCCCCGAGGTGCCTGGCCTCATCGAGCGTGGTCGTGAGCGCGCGCACGGGCTGATCCTCGACGATCCACCGGTTGACCATGTCCTCGACCTCGGCGAGCTCCTCCGCGCTCAGGGCCTGGCCGTGGGTGAAATCAAAGCGCAGCTTGTCCGGGCCGACGTAGGAGCCGGCTTGGCGCACGTGCGTGCCGAGCCGGCTGCGGAGCGCGGCGTGAAGCAGGTGGGTCGCGGTGTGGTTGCCTTCGGTGGCGTGGCGCGCGTAGCGGTCGACGTGCGCGTGCACGCGCACGCCCTGCTTGGGCTCACCCCGTTCTGGGGAGACGGCGACCACCTGATCGTTGCCGAGGCGCAGCACGTCGTCGACGCGGGCGAGGCAGTCGCCGTCGGCGCACTCGATCCATCCGGTATCCGCGACCTGGCCGCCGCCGGTGGCGTAGAACGGCGACTCGAGGAGCTTTACGAGAACGCGTCCGTTGTCGCGCTCGATGGCCCCCACCGTGGTCTCCTGCTCGGTCGTCTCGTAGCCGACGAACTCGGTCTCGAAGCCGGCGGACCCGGCCAGGGCGACGGCCCGCTCGCGCACCGACTCGTCGACCCGCCCGCGACCGCTGCCAAAGCGGGCGCGATTGCGCTGCTCCCCCATGAGTCGCTCGAAGCCGTCCTCGTCGACTCCGAGGCCGCGCTCGGCCGCGAGCTCGAGAGTAAGGTCGATCGGGAAGCCCTGCTCGTCATGGAGGCGAAAGGCGTCGGTGGCGGCGATCCCCTCAGCGCCCCTGGCGATGGCACGCTCGATGATCTCCTCGAGCTGCTTGAGTCCCGTAGCGAGCGTGCGACCGAAGCCGACCTCCTCGTCGCGGAGCCATTTGTGAATGGAGCCACGCTGCTCGTGGAGTTCTTGGTACTCACCGCCCATCACCTCGGTGACGACGTCGGCGAACCTTTCGAGGAAGCCGGTCTCGAGACCGAGGGTCATGCCCTGGAGAATGGCCCGGCGCATGATGCGGCGCAGCACGTAGCCGCGATCCTCGTTACTGGGGACGACACCATCGGCGATGAGGAAGGTCATGGCGCGCGAATGGTCGGCGAGGACGCGCATCGCGCGATCGGTCTTGAACTCGTGGCCATAGCGCTGGCCTGACATCTCTTCGCTGAGCGTGATGAGGGGGGCGAACTGATCGGTCTCGAACACCGAGGCCTTTCCCTGCAGCACCGCAGCCATCCGGTTCAGGCCCAGGCCGGTGTCGATGTTCTTGGCCGGAAGGGGCGTGAGGACGTTGATGGGATCCTGGTCGAACTGCATGAACACCAGATTCCAGTACTCCAGGAAGCGCTCGTTGTCCCCGCCCGGCAGGTCGTCCGGCTTGCCGAGCTCGACGCCGCGATCGAGGTAGAGCTCTGAGCACGGCCCGCAGGGACCGGTCGGGCCGACCTGCCAGAAGTTCTCCGAGCGCGGACACTCGACGATCCGCTCGCGCGGCACGCCGACGTCGAGCCATGCCTCGATCGCCTCCTCGTCGGGCCCGAGCCCGAGTTCATCATCGCCGGCGAAGACGGTGATCCAGATGTCCTCGGCGCGGAACCCGAACCCGTCGCGCGAGAGGTCCCACGCGAAGCGCGTGGCCTCGCGCTTGAAGTAGTCGCCGAACGAGAAGTTCCCGAGCATCTCGAAGAACGTGAGGTGGCGCGTGGTCGTCCCGATGATCTCGATGTCCGCCGTGCGAAAGGTCTTCTGGCAGGTGGTCACCCGCGGGTGGGAAGGGCGCTCGTGGCCCAGGAAGTACGGCTTGAGTGGATGCATACCCGCGACCGTGAATAGCGCCGAGGGATCGTGCTCGGCGGGGATCAGAGGTGCCGAGGGCAGCCGCAGGTGGTCGTGCTGCTGGAAGAACTCGAGAAAGGTACGCCGGATCTCGTCGGAGGTCATCACTGATCGGAGTGTAGGCGGGTACGGTTCCCCGATGAACGCTCGTGGGGCCGCGTGGAGCCGCCCGTTCAGGGGGGTTCTGCCCGAACCTCGCGTGCGAACGGATCCCGGATCCACACAGGCGGACAGCTCGATCCGCTTCGCGCTGCGAGCCGCGCTGGGCTCGCGGCTCATCGTCTGGGTCGTCGGCCTCGCAGTGATAGCCGTCCTGGGCACGAACTTCAACGAGCTCGCGTCAAATGACCCCGGCTTCTTGACCCAGCCGTTCCATTCGGTCGGGCTCGACAAGCTCCTCGCGCCGGCCGCTCGCTGGGATTCAGCCTGGTACATCGTGATCGCCCAGCACGGCTATTACAGCCCCCCGACGAGCAACTTCTTCCCGTTGTACCCGCTCCTCATGAGCGCCGTCGCCCTCGTTGTGCGCTCGCCTCTCATCGCCGGAATGGTCATCTCGTTTGCCGCCATGCTCGTGGCCCTCACCACGCTCTACCGGCTCGCCTTGCTCGATCTCGACGAGCGGGCCGCGAAGCTCACGGTGGTTCTCGTGGCGCTCTTCCCGGCCTCGCTGTTCCTTTCGGCCGTCTACACGGAGTCGCTCTTCCTCATGCTCTCGGTGAGCGCCGTCTACGCAGCCCGCCGCGAGCTGTGGGCGCTCGCCGGGCTGTGGGGTGGCCTCGCCGCTGCCAGCCGCTCAACCGGCGTTCTCGTGCTTATCCCGCTCGCGCTCCTGTATCTATACGGCCCGCGGGAGGCGCGGCCGACGGCGAGCGCCGCGGACTGGTGGCGTCCGAGGTTCCCGCTCTCGCGCTCGGCGGCCTGGCTGCTCCTGGTCCCGGCCGGCCTGCTCGCCTACATGGGATACCTCGCGGCCGCCCAAGGAACGCCTTTTGCCCCCTTCGAGGCGGCGCAGAGGTACTGGGGACACTCGTTCGCGGGACCGTTCGGCGCCGTCGTGATCGCGGCGGGCAGGTTCCCCGGCGACGTGCACACGCTGCTGAGCGGATCGGCGCATCCCGTCACCGCCGGGGATCCGATGAGCTGGAACCTCCACGACACCGTCGATCTCGGCTTCGTGGCTCTGGCCCTCGCCGCCGCCACCGTCAGTTGGCGGCGCGTCCCCTTCGCGTACTTCGCCTATGCCATCGCCATGCTCCTCTACGCGACGAGCTTTCCCGTGCATCTCGAGCCGCTTCAGTCGATCTCTCGCTACGAGCTCGTGATCTTCCCGCTCTTCATGGGCGTCGCCGCGTGGCTCGCCCAGCGGCGGAACCTGACATTCGGCGTGCTCGGCATCTCCGCTGTTGTCCTCGGCGCGTTCAGCGGCGTGTGGGCGTACTGGGCCTGGCTCGCGTAGCGGCTGTCGATCTGTTGGCGGGCCACCCGTGACCATCAAGCCCGGCGCGCGTCAAGTCGACAGTGGGATTGATGCGCTCCGTTCGTCGACTGATACTCCTCGCCGTGCTCGCGCTCGCCGCGCTGGCCGCCCCGAGCGCGGCGTCCGCGGCACCGCTCGACCTCCTCGGCTTCCGGATCTCCTCCCCGCTCCTCTTCGTCAACGAGAACGCGGGCTCGGCGGTGATCGAAGTCGACCGCCTCAACACGAGCATGGAGGCCCAGGTCCGCTACATCGCCCTCCCGCTGACCGCCGAGAAGTACGTCGATTTCGCCCCTGTGAAGGGGATGATCGACTTCCAGGCCGGGCAGGCGAGTGCCACCTTCGAGGTCCCCATCGTCGACCACGGCCTGCCGGGCCTGCCCAAGACGCTTACCGTCTCGCTCTTCGGGCCCTCCCCCATCGGCCTCGGTACCCCCTCGACCGCGGTGCTGACGATCCTCAATAACGACACCGCGCCCGTCCTCACCAAGGACCCGCTCAATCCCCTCGGGCTCGGGACGCCGCCGCCGGCCACCGCCCCGCTCTCCGGCGCGACGCCCTTCGTCGAGCCGCAGTCGCTCGCGTCCAACGCGGCCGCCCAGTACCAGAACAGCAATCCCACGTGGTCGCAGGCCCTCAACGTAATCGCTCGCCAGCCCAACGTCCAGCGCTACGGCAACTGGAACGGGCCCGACCCGGGACTCAAGGTCTCGCAGTACCTCTCCCGTGCCAGCGTGCTCCAGCCGGGGACCGTCCCCGAGATCGCCACCTACTACGTCGTCGACGCCAAGCGGGCCGCCCGTCAGCGAGGTCACTATTCAGACCCGCGGTGGCGCCAGAACGCCTATCACCGGTGGATCTCGAGCCTGGCCGCGGGGATCGGGAGCAGCCGGGTCATCGTCTTCCTGGAGATGGACTCGCTCATCACCGTCGGCAGCCTGAGCCGCCACGGCCTCGCGGTGCGACTGGGCGAGCTCCACGACGCGGTCAACGTTCTCTCCCAGCTTCCGCGCGCCGTCGTCTACCTCGATGCCGGCGCCGGTGACGCCGTCCCGGCTGCGAAGACGGCAAGCATGCTCAGGCGCGCCGGCGTATCGCAGATCCAGGGCTTCTTCGTCAACTCGACCCACTTCGACTGGACCTCGCACGAGATCCGCTACGGCCAGCAGATCTCGCGCCTCACGGGCGGCAAGCACTTCGTCGTCAACACGGCCGAGAACGGTCGCGGCCCCCTCATCCCCAGCTCGCGGGTCAAGTACGGCAACGAGATCCTCTGCAACCCGCCCGGGCGCGGCCTCGGACCTCTCCCCACCTTCGATACAGGACAGCCCCAGGTCGACGCCTTCGCGTGGATCGCCTACCCGGGCAGGTCCGGCGGTCAGTGCCGCCCGGGCGCGCCGCCCACCGGCTTCTTCTGGCCCCAGCTCGCGGTCGATCTCGTCCGCAACGCGAACTTCGCGGTCAGGTAGCGGCCCGCGCGATCGTTCCCCACCCGACGACCAACTCGCCGTCCATCAGGCACGCGAGCTGGCCGGGCGCGGCGGCGTCGGCGGCGGCGTCGAGATGGACGGTCAGGGCAGAATGGCGACCGGCGCTCGGCGTCCCGGCAAGCCGAGCGGGGAGCGGCTGCGAGCGATACCTGAGCTTGATCCGGTCGACGCGTGCACCCGAGCGGTGCAGGCGTGCGGCCCGGACCGCGACACGGTCGGTGAGGAGGTCAGCGCGCGGTCCCACGACCACGCGATTGCTCTCGGCATCCTTGTCGAGCACGTAGAGAGGCTCGCCCCCGCCCAGGCGCAGGCCGCGACGCTGGCCGATGGTGAAGCCGTGGTGTCCGCGGTGACGACCGAGCGGCGTGCCGCGGGAATCGACCACCTCCCCCGGCCGCTCCTCGACGCCGCCGTGGCGCGCCAGGAAGCGCGAGCGGTCGGTACCCGCGAGGAAGCACAGGTCCTGTGAATCGGGCTTGCCCGCGACCGGGAGTCCCGCTTCGGCGGCCATCGCCCGGACCTCGGGCTTGGTGAGGTCCCCGAGGGGAAAGGTCATCCTCGCGAGCGAGTCGGGCGCGAGGGCGGCGAGCATGTACGTCTGGTCCTTGGCGGGGTCGGCGGCCGCGCGCAGGAGCGGGCCCGAAGCGTTCCCGCGGTCAGCCACGCGGGCGTAGTGGCCGGTGGCGAGCTGGCCACATGCGAGCACGTCGGCGAAGGCGAGCATGGCATCGAGGCGGACATTGCCGTTGCAGCGCACGCACGGGTTGGGGGTCTCGCCCGCCGCATGCCCGGAGATGAACGGCTCGACCACGCCGGCGCGAAACTCCTTGCGGAGGTCGAGCGTGAAGTGGGGCATCCCCATCCGGTGGGCGATGGAGCGAGCGCCGCGCACCGCCGAGGCCGAGCAGCAGCTCATCTCCTCGTCGTTCTCCACGTCGGCCCATAGCTCGAGGGTCACCGCCACCGTCTCGCCCTCCCGCGCGCTCAGGAGCGCGGCGACGGCGCTGTCCACCCCGCCGCTCATCGCCACCAGCGTCCGCGGCGAGCCGCTTTCCGGGGGGGCGATCCGGGCGCGTTCGCGGACCGCGGTGCCGAGCGCGCGATGCAGGGCGTCGGCGCCGAGGTCGGCGGCGTGGAGCTTGCCGGGGCTGAGGCCGCCGAGCTCGGCGGCGATCTCCCGCGGGCCCACGCGCGCGACCTCGAGGATGGGACGTCCACGGACCAGGGTGGTGACGGCGCTTCCGGCCGCCAGGGCCGCGCCGCAGCCCTCTCCGTCGAAGCCGGCGTCGACTACGCGGTCGCCGTGAACGGCCAGCGAGATCTGCAAGCGGTCACAGCAGCCCCCGCCACCGGCGGCGCCGGTCGACGCGTCGGCGGGCACGTGGCGGTAGCCCTGGGGCGACTCGAGGTGGTGGGCGAAGCGTTCGAGATCCACCCCCGCGAGGATAGGGACCCCGCGAGGACAGTTATCAGTGCGTGCTCAGCGCGTTGTCCAGGCGCTGGGCGATCTCCAACCCGTCCACGAAGCCCACGAGGGTGAAGGCCTGCGCCGAGTGATCGATAATGGCCAGGGTCGGCGAGGTCTGAATCAGGACCTGATTGGTGATCACCGGGTAGCTTGCGAGCTCGGAGAGCGGGATGGCGAGCTTGACCACGCGGCCGTGCCGGGTGGGGATGGCCTTGAGCTCCTGCTTGACCGCTCGGTCGTCGGAGGCGGCTGGGTTGTAGAAGAGGAGCGCCAGCACCCTGTGCTTGGCCAGGGCCGCGTTGACGAGGGCGACGCGGTCGGTCGGGGTGGCAACGCGATGGGACGCTTTGGCGTGGGTGCGCGCGGCGTGGTGAGCGCGGGGGGCGGCGTGGTGACGCGCGGCAGCAGGCTTGGTGGCGGCGCGTGCCGTCGCGGCGGGCGTCGTGGCGGCGGGCGTCGTGGCGGCGGGCGTCGCCGCCGCCGGCGTCGCCGTATTTCCGGCGGCGGCGGCGTTGGAGTGATTCGAGGTGGCGACCGCGGCCTTGGCCGCGTTGATCGCGGGCTGGAACTGGCCCACCCCCGAACTCGCGCTCGGGCTCGACGAACTCGGCTTCAGCGCCACGATCCACAGCGCGAAGAACACAACTGTGGCCGCGAGCAGGCCGAGCAGCGGACGCGGAACATGGTTCATCACGGGCATATTCGGCAGGGAACGCCGCCTACATGAGACCATACGGACGTCTTTGGACGCCCCCGGCTAGGCCAGGCGCAATCCCAGCTCGCGGAGCTGGGCGGGTTCGACGGGCGCCGGGGCCCCGGTCAGCGGGTCGGCGCCGCTCGCGGCCTTGGGGAAGGCGATGACCTCGCGGATGCTCTCGCGCGCGGCGAGGATGGCGACGATCCGGTCGACCCCCATGGCGATCCCTCCGTGCGGCGGGGCGCCGTAGCGGAGCGCGTCGAGGAGGAAGCCAAAGCGGGCCTGGGCATCCTCGCGATCGATGCCCAGGAGCTCGAACACCCGCTGCTGGACCTCGAGCCGGTTGATACGCACGGAACCGCCGCCGATCTCGGCGCCGTCGAGAACGAGGTCGTAGGCCCGTGACTTGGCCGTCGCGGGATCATCGAGATCCCCGGTCGGCGCCGTGAAGGGATGGTGGGTGGCGTCCCACCGGCCCTCCTCCGCGCGCCATTCGAAGGCCGGGAACTCGGTCACCCAGAGAATGTCGTGGCGGCCCTCGGGGATGAGCCCAAAGCGCCGGGCGAGCTCGAGGCGCAGAGCGCCGAGCGCCTGCCGGGCGGTGCCCGCCGTGTCGGCGACGATGAGGAGGAGGTCGCCGGGGGCGGCGCCCAGGCGCTCGTTGATGGTGGTGATCTCCTGCGGGGTGAGGAACTTGGCGATCGGGGAGCGCCAGCCGTCGGGATTGACGAAGGCCCACACGAGGCCCTTGGCCCCGTGCTGCTTGGCCAGCTCGGTGAGGGCATCGAGCTCGGAGCGCGGCAGCTCTCGGGCGCCGGCGTTGAGTCCGGCGACAATGCCGCCGGATTCGACGGCGCCCCGAAAGACCTTGAACTCAGAGTCCGCGACCGCGTCCGAGATGTCGCCGAGCTCGAGACCGAAGCGGGTGTCGGGACGGTCGCTGCCGAAACGCGCGACCGCCTCGTCGTAGGTCATGCGCGGCCACGGCGGCGGCGCGACATCGAAGCCGGTGCGGTCGAACACGGACCCCATCACCGCCTCCATGACCTCGATCACGTCCTCCTCCTCGACGAAGGACAGCTCGAGGTCGAGCTGGGTGAACTCGGGGAGGCGGTCCGCACGCGAGTCCTCATCGCGGAAGCAGCGCACGACCTGGTAGTAGCGCTCGAGCCCGCCGATCATCAGCAGCTGCTTGAACAGCTGGGGGGACTGCGGGAGCGCGTAGAAGGAGCCCGGCGCGGTGCGCGCGGGAACGAGGAAGTCGCGGGCCCCTTCGGGGGTCGAGCGCGTGAGGAACGGTGTCTCGACCTCGAGGAAGTCGCGGTCGTTCAGCACCTCGCGCATCGTCGCGATGACGTCATGGCGAAGCTCGAGCGCCTCCCGCATCGGGGTGCGGCGCAGATCGAGGGCGCGGTAGCGCAGGCGGAGGTTCTCGTCGACGTCGATGTCCTCGTCGATCGGGAAGGGAGGCGTGTCGGCGTCCGCGAGGACCTCCACGACGGCCACGGCGAGCTCGATCTCGCCAGTGGGCAGGTTCGGGTTGACGTTCTGGGCGTCGCGCAACGCGATCTCGCCGGCGGCGGTGAGGACGTCCTCGGAGCGCAGGCCGTGCGCGATCCGGTGGGCCTCCGGGGCGCTCTCGGGATGGAATACGAGCTGGAGGATCCCCGAGCGGTCGCGCAGGTCGATGAAGATGAGGCCGCCGTGGTCGCGCCGTCGATGCACCCAGCCGGCGACGCGCGCCGGTGTCCCCGCGCGGTCGGCGGTCAGTTGCCCCGTCCACGCGTCGCGGAACCGGTTGGGCCGGGGAGGGAGCTTCATGCTCATGTCAGGCGGCTCCCGCGCAGGATCGTCGGGATGATCGCCTCGAGCTCGATCTCCCGCTGCTCTCCAGACTCCATCGCCTTGAGCGTAATCGGATCGCCGATGATGGCGACGTAGCGCGCGCCGATCCGGTCGGCCTGCCGGAGCTGGCCCTTGAGCGAGCGACCGGCGAGCTCGAGCTGCGCGGCCATGCCGGCGCGGCGGGCGTTCGTCGCCAAGGCGAACGCCGCCCGCTGCTCAGCGCCCGGGGCAACCGCGACGAAGAGGTCGACAAGGTTGGGCGCGACGGGAAATTCTCCGGCCGCAAGAAGCATGCGCTCGATCCCCGCAGCCCAGCCAGACCCGGGAGTCGAAGGCCCGTCGAGCTGCGCGATGAGCCGGTCGTAGCGACCGCCGCCGCCGACCGCGCTCTGGGCTCCGAGGGCGCCACTGGTGAACTCGAACAGCGTGCGCGTGTAGTAGTCAAGGCCGCGGACGAGGGTGGGGTCGACCTCGTAGGGGAGCCCCGCATCGTCGAGGAGGGCGCGGACCTCGGCAAAGTGCCCGGCGTCGTCGGGGCCGAGCCGGTCGAGGAGCACCGGGGCGCCGGCCATTACCGCTTTCGTCCCAGGGTGGGTCGAGTCGAAGGCGCGCAGCGGGTTTGCCTCGATCCGGCCGCGGACATCGCCGCTCAGCTCCTCCTCGTGCGTACGCAGGTAGCGCTGAAGCTCGTCGCGGTACTCGGCACGGGTCTCCGGCGTGCCGAGGCTCGAGAGACGCAAGCGCCGCTCGCGTACCCCGATCGCGTCGAGGAGCTGGGCGAGCAGGAGGATGAGCTCGGCATCGGCCGACGGCTCCCCCACCCCGATGGTCTCCGCCCCCACCTGCCAGAACTGGCGATAGCGGCCGGACTGCGGCGCCTCGTAGCGGAAGAAGCTCGACAGGTACCAGAGCTTCACGGGCTGGGGCAGCTTGTGCATCCCGTGCTCGAGGTAGGCGCGGCACACCGGGGCGGTGCCCTCAGGACGGAGGGTGAGCGAGCGCCCGCTCCCGTCCTCGAAGGTGTACATCTCCTTCTGGACGATGTCGGTGGACTCCCCCACCCCGCGCGCGAACAGCTCGGTAGCCTCGAAGGCCGGGGTCTCGATCCGCCGGAAGCCGGCGGCGCCGAGGATCCGACGCGCGTGCCCTTCGACCACCTCCCGGCGCGCGGCATCGGCCGGAAGCACGTCGAACGTGCCGCGGGGGGCCTGGATCACTGCTGCTGTGCGAGCTCGCGCAGGAAGGGGTTCGTGGCCTGCTCGCGACCGAGCGTGGTGATGCCCATGTGCCCCGGGTAGACGGTCGTCTCGCCCGGAAAGGAGCTGACCAGGAGCTCGAGCGAGGCGGCGAGTGTCGGCCAGTCGCCGCCCGGGAGGTCGACGCGGCCCACCGAGCCCTGGAAGAGGACGTCCCCGGAGAGGAGCGCGTTCTCCCCCCGGACCGAGTAGGTGACGTGGCCGGGGCTGTGGCCGGGGGTGAAGAGAACGTCAAAGGTGAGGCCCGCGAGCTCGAGCTCATCTCCACCCGCGACCGTGTGATCGGCGGTGTAGCTCTCGAACGGTCCGAACCCTGGCCATGGCACGAAGTCCATGATGTTGGCGAGCACGCGGGTCTCGAGCTCGGGGCAGTAGACGGGCGCGCCCGTGGCCTTGGCGACGGGGGCTACGGCGCCGATGTGGTCGAAGTGCGTGTGGGTGAGGAGAATCGCCTCTATGGTGACGCCGAGCTCCTCAGCGGCCTTGACCAGGCGTTCGGCTTCATCACCCGGGTCGACGATCACCGCTTTGTCGGAGCCCTTGTCGCGCACGATGAAACAGTTCTCCGCGAGCGACCCCACGGTGAACATGCGCACGTCAATCATCGGCCCTCGTCCCGCTTCCGGATCCGGCGGCGATAAAGGAACATGTCCATGTAGTAGCCGAGGCCCACGTAGAGGCCGAAGGCGCCGAGCGCGAAGACGGCGCCGAGGCCGATCCGTGCCGCGATCGTCCCCTTCGAGGTGATGAGCAGGAAGGCGAACATGAGCATGGCCGCGAGCCCGGCTCGCTTCGCCGCTGCTTTCCACGTCGGCGGCGTGTACATGCGCCGCTCGCGCGCCTGGATGCGGTTGTCCTTCTTCTTCTCTTCGCCGGTGAGCGGACGCCCGGTGCGGCCCCGGGTCTCGATTGTTCCCGCGGCGTTGCCTCGGTGCTTGGTGCGGCGCTTGCGCTTGGTCTGAGCCATGGTCGATAACTAGCTTACGCGCCCGGGCGCGTAATCGGGGGGTGAGTTCGCCAGGGCGCGTTCGATCAGGTGCCGGTCGGGGTCAAAGCCCCGGATCGGCACCGCGGACGGGAAGTCCTCGAACGCCTCTCGGGGCGCAAGGCCGACAAGCTCGACGGCGGCGACGGGATGATGGCGCGAGACGGCGGCGATGACGTCGGCGAGGGCTGTCGTCCGGTGCTCCTCCACGTTGGTCGAGACCTGAGCGACACCTCTGCCCTCCAGGTACAGGCCGATGGCCCGCACGCCGCTCAGGCCTTCGCTTCCGCCCTCGCGAATCCGGGCGGCGATGGCGCGCGCCTGCTCGAGCGTCGCCGGGGACTCGAGCTCGAGGTTGAAGGCGATCAGGGGCGCACGCGCGGCCACGAGGACCGCCCCACCGCGCGCGTGCATTCGGTGCGGCCCGAAGTCGGGCGTGAGGTCGCCGCTGTCGATTCGCCGCGCGAGCTCCTCCGGACCGCCGCGACGGAGCTCGGCGCGCGTACGCCCGCGCGCGAGCTCGCCGTACATGAAAACCGGAAGCTCGAGCTCGGAGCCCAGCAGGTCGCCGAGCACCAGCGCCTCGGCGCACGCCGCCCCGCGCGCGGCCTCGTCGAGGTAGACGATCGGTGCCACGTCGATCGCGCCCACCCGCGGATGCTCGCCTCGCTGCGCGGCGAGGTCGACCTGGGCGAGCGCCTCGCGGGCCCCGGCGAGCACGTGTTCGGCGAGGGTGCCGGGAGCGCCCGCGATGGTGTAGACGCTGCGGTGGTGGTCGGGATCGGTGTGGATGTCGAGGAGCCGGGCCTCGAAGGCCGTCGCGATCGCCTCGATCTTGCCCTGGTCTCGCCCTTCGGAGACGTTGGGGACGGCGAGGAGGGTTTTCTGATCGGCGCCGTTCACGCAGCCGGTAGCACGAAGCGCCCGGCGTCGAGGACCGGAACGCCGTCGACCTCGAGGGTCGCGTCGAGGACGACGGAATCGAGGTGGATGGCCACCGAGACGTTGCCTCCGATCCCGGCGCTGGCTCCGAAGGCAATATGCACCGTGCCCAGGATCTTCTCGTCCTCGAGCACGTTCCCGGTGAGGATCGCCCGGTCGTTGGTACCGACCCCAAGCTCGGCCAAATTGGTGCCCTTATCGCCGAGGGCGCTCAGGCGCGCGAAATATTCCGGTGCGAGACCGCCCTCGCCGGCTACGAGGTGGCCGTCGCGAAGGGTGATGGTGGCGGGCTCGTCGCTGAGGCCGAGCGGCGCCAGGCTCGCGACGACCGCGGTGCCCTCACCGCCGATCGGAGAGATGAAGCCTTCGCCGGCGGGAAGGTTCCCGAAGGCGCCGCGCGCGGTCAGACTGCCGTCGTCGGCGACGCCTTCGCGCCCGCTGAGGTCGAGCACGAGGTCGGTCCCGCGCGGGCAGGTGATGTGTGCGGTGGTGCCGTTAGTCAGCACTGCCGCCACCGCGCGGCTGCGCGCGGCCATGGTGTCGAAGTCGACGGCCATTACGCGCGCGAGCATCTCCTCGGTCACGCCCGGCATCGTCGCGCCGCGGGCGCCGGCATCGCTGGCGCGCTTGCGTGCGGTGGTGTGGCTCAGCGAACGTGTCGTCGGCGCGATGAACACATCACAGGCCGCGAGCGCCGCCGCGATGGTAAGGGGCGGCTCGGATCCGTCGTTCTCGCGCTCGTCCATTACCGCGAGCACGGCATCCCCCCCGGCTGCCGCCGCCTCGTCGCGCAGCGCCTCGCCGAGGGCGCGAACCCCCGGGTCGGTGATTACGAGCACATCCTCGCCTGGCCTCACATCGAGGCAGCGGCGGATGACGTTCGCGACCGCGGGAGTGAGGTCAGGCACGCTTGCCCCGACCGTGCTGAATGACCGTGATCGCGTCTGCCCTCGGGGGCTCTGCGAGGGCCGCCGACATCGCCTCCAAGCGACCGTGGAACGCGCGCGCCACCCGCTGCGCATGGCTCTTGGCCAGCTCAGCGCGCTCGCCCGCGAAGTGCTCATCGACGGTGTTGCACCACAGCCACAGCCAGCGCTCGAAGTGCCCGCCCCGCAGGCGGGTCTTCATGTGCAGGGCGGCGTGGGGAGCGAACGCCCCACCGCTGTAGGAGTGGGCACCGAGGAGAATCGTCTCCCAGAACGAGGCGATCTGCGGCACGTGCGCCTCGACGTCGAGCTTGGCGACGTCGACGAAGATCCAGCCGATGACCGGATCCACCAGCGCCTGGCTGTAGAACGCGCGCACGAGCCGTTCGCAGTCGTCGCGCGTTTCGATGTCACGAAGTTCGGTGACTGTGCTCATACCGATGAGTATGTTAGGCGGCGGGACACAGGAGGTCGGCGCGCATGGGCTGAAGGAAGCAGCGCTCACCGGGCTCCTCGCCGGGCTCCCCGAGGCGCTCGAACGCCTCCGCGAGTTCGGCCTCACGCTCGTCGAACACGGCGCCCCGCGCCGGGTCGACGCTCACCATCCGCGCGCGCAGGGCCGCCCGGCCGGCGAGACACAAACGGACCTCGTACTCCACGGTTTCTATGCGCTCGAGCCCCGCGCGCCCGGCGTTGGCGAGCGCCGCCTCAGCCGCCCGGCGCACCTCGAGCTCGTCCTCAACCACCGACGTGAGGGCGTAGAAGTCGCCCTCGGTCAGCGGCTCGGCGACGTAGACAAGGCCGCCGGGACGGAGCACCCGACGCGCCTCACTCAGGGCCCGCTGGAGATGGGAAGGCGGCACGTGGTGCAGGGTGCGCATGAATACCGCGACGTCGACCGAGGCATCGTCGAGCGGCAGCGCCTCCGCCCGCCCTACCAGGTATCGCTCAGTATCGGAATCGTCGCCCGCGCGCGCGAGCGCGGGCGCGAGCTGCTCGGGTGAGATCTCCAGGCCGACGGCGCGGGCGCCGCGAGCGACGAGCGCGCGCACGAGGCCGCCGCCGCCGCAGCCGATGTCGACGACGTCCTTGGCGGCGGGAGCGACCAAGCGCTCGAGGATGGAGAGATCGGCGGTCTGTTCCCGGGGTATGACCCTGGGGATCGTAAGCGGGCGGCGGGGGCGGGGCAGACGTGAAGAACATAAAGCCGATAGATGCGGCTTAAACGTTCCTCACGTCGCTGCTCACCCGCGGACTATGGCCTGATGAACGTGTTCGGATCGGGCCCGGTGCGCTCGCCTGCGTCGAGCGCGTCGATTGACGCTATCTCGGCCTCACTGAGGTTGAAGTCGAACACCTCGAAGTTCTCGACGATCCGCTCCGGCGTGACCGACTTCGGGATGACGATGTTCCCGAGCTCGAGATGCCAGCGGATCACCACCTGGGCCGGGGTCTTCTCGTGGGCCGCGGCGATCTCCGTGATCACCGGATCCTCGAGCACCCCGCCCTGAGCGAGCGGGCTCCACGCCTCGGTGGCGATGCCCAGCTCGGCCAGCTCATGGCGCAGGCCGGCCTGTTGAAGGCGCGGATGCAGCTCGATCTGATTGACCGCGGGCGTCACTCCCGTCTCGCTGATCAGGCGCTCCAGATGCGCGGGCTCGAAGTTCGAAACGCCGATGGAGCGGACGAGTCCCTGAGCCTTCAGGTCGATGAAGGCCTTCCACGTCTCGACGTACTTGTCATGGGCCGGGACGGGCCAGTGGATGAGGTAGAGGTCGACATGCTCCATCTCGAGGCGATCGAGGCTGCCCTTGAGCGCCCGCGTCGCCTGCTCGTAACCGTGGTCGTCATTCGGGCACTTGGTGGTAACGAAAACCTCCTCGCGCTCCAAACCCGCCGCATGAATGGCCTGTCCGACGCCTGCCTCGTTGTCGTAGGCGGCGGCGGTGTCGATGTGACGGTAACCGGCGAGGAGCGCACGCGTCGCCACTTCCGCCGTGTCCTCGGGCGGAACCTGGAAGACGCCAAACCCAAGCTGGGGGATCGTCTCGCCGTCATTGAGGGTGATGTTGGGAATCCTGCTTGTCGAAGAAGTCATGCTTCTTAGATTGCCCACTTCTGGGCTGCTCACACTCCTGAGGGCGCCGAGACGGGTTCGACGGTGAGACGCCGCCGGTCCCCGACGCGAGCTACGGCCGGCCCCGCCGGGCCCACGGCCAAGGCCCGCGAGTCGCTCGCCTGGATACATATCAAGCACGTCCGTAGGCCCAGCCAAGAGCCGACGCGCCGCGGTCCTCCACTCACCGCGATCCATCCCGGCGGTGCTAGCCTCGGCGACCTGCTGGGCGCCCCCGGAAGGCGGCTCCGAGCAGCCCCGCCGGAGTAGCTCAGTCGGTTAGAGCAGCGGGTTATAGCGGCCCCGCCAGGCGCCCGCAGGCGGCCTCTCAGGGGCATTCGCGCAGCTGCCCCCCAGGCCCCGATTCGCATTTTTTTTCGGGGCAAGTTGGCACCCCCCGTCGGGAGACGCCGTTAGCTGTTGACGTTGACGTTGCCTTAGAAGAAGCTAAATCTCAAGCCTCTTTAAAAGACGGGGCGAGCGCGCGCGTTCCTGCCGACGTCGGGGCCTCCCGAGAAAGGTTCTTGTCTCACGCGCTTGAGCGGCGAGCGGCCGTCAAGGCGGCAGCCGCGATCTCGCTGGTGGTCGCAGAAGTCGGCATGGAGGAGGCAGGGCCGCGCCTGGCGGCGCTCCCCGCCGTCCGAGACGCCCCGGTGGCCGGGGTGTGCCGGGTCCTGTTCTTTGAAGCGCTCCCCGACGTGGCGCCGCGGATCTCCGCCAAGCGCCAGGCGCAGCTCGAGGCCGCCACCCGCCGCCTCGATCGCTACAGCAACACCCTTGACGGACAGCCCGGCGCGTGGATCGAGGTCGCGTGCTCGGTGATCGCGGCGTGGGCCGAGGAAGGGCACTACCAATGGCTGTCCGAGCCGCCGCGGTCGCTCGGGGCGCTCGCGCTCGAGCTCCGCCGCGAGGCGAACATGCGCCGCCACGGGGCCCTCGGCTTCCGGACCGAGCGCCTTCGCCCGCTCGCGGCGGCTCGCGAGCGGGCGAAGGTCAAGCGCCGGCGCCCGCAGGAGCGGCGCGATCAGCGCCAGTTCGGACGGCTAGCCGTCAGAAAACGACGAGATCATGGGTAGCCCAGGTCCGGCGCTGGATCGCCCGGATGACCTCGAGCGGCGCGAGGTGGTTGATGTAGCGCTCGGTGGTGTCGAGGCTCGAGTGCCCGAGCTGCTTGCGGATGACGTGCACCGGGACGCCCTCCCTGGCGAGCTCGGCGGCGTGAGTGTGCCGCAGCCCGTGAGGGTGGACACGCTTCTCGATCCCAGCCTTGACGGCGAGATCCTTGAGGGTCTCCCGGACCACGCTCGAGTGCTGCCGCCCGCCGATGTTCGGGTGGCTGATCACGCAGAACACCGGGGCCGTCCCGAGCGGCGCGCCGAGCCCGCGGAGCTCGCGCCGCAGCGTGAGCCAGACGTCGATGACCGCGGCGGCCTCGGGATCGATCCCGATGACGCGCCGGCGATCGCCCTTGCCGTGGAGGATCGAGATCGTCCCGGCCTCGAGGTCGATGTCCTTCGGCCGGAGCTCGAGCATCTCGGTGACGCGCAGGCCGCCGCGCCAGAGCGTCACGATCATCGCCCGGTTCCGGGGGCCGGCGAGGCCATGGCGGCCGCAGGCGGCCATGAGGCGGTGGATCTCGTCCGAGGTGAGGATCTCGGCGGGGTACTTCTTCCCGGCGTTGGCGGGCTTCATGCCCAGACGGTAGCCGGGGACGGTGACGGCGCTGCGGCGCCGCCCTTCGATGAGAACAGAGCGGGGCAATCGCTCCTCCTTCTGGTTGATGGTCAACCAGAAGCTAGCGGAACAGCGCGCGCCCCCGACGGCGGATTGCCCCCGTCGCCGGGGACGCGCGCACAACCTACCCAGGAGGACGGATGCCCGTAGATCAGAAGCTCGAGTACGGCGTGCGCGCCGCGCTCAGGCGAACCGACACCACCGCGGCCGCGCGCCGCAAAGCCGCGCTCGTCAGCGTCTCGGTGAACGAGCTCGAGGACGTCGCTCAACGCCTGCAGCTGCTCGGCTGGAGCTGGGCGCCGCGCGAGCTCCGCCAGATCGCCGACGCGCTGAAGTCCGAGAAGGGGGTGACGTGGTGACCGGCGGTGGGTGCATCCGTGACGAGCCCCACTTCTGGGGTCACCTCGAGAACCCGCCCGGGAGCGTGTACCGCTACGGGCCGTTGAGCTGCGTCGGCTGCGGGCTCGTGTGGCCCGGCGAGGAGCTCCCCGATCCCTTTACCGGGAGCGCAACCCCGGCTACGGCGCGCTCGAGGGCTTCGTGCCCTGGGGCGAGCGCGTCGACCGGATGGTCGACGAGCTCGGGGAGGTCGCCGGGTGATCCCGTGGTGTGGTGCTGTTCTCTCTGGCCGTCTT
>DASZLV010000028.1:0-1979 GCA_035552215.1 Solirubrobacteraceae bacterium
CGACACGATTGCCTCGCGAGCCGCCGGCGAGGGAGTGCGAGCGCCCGCCATCGCCGTGTTCGGGCCCGTCGCCGCGCTGCGCGAACGCCTGGAATGGTTCGAGCGCCGCCCGCTTCACGGCATCAGCGTGGCGGTGACGCGGGCCCGGGCTCAGGCCAGCGGGCTCGCGGAACGGCTGCGTTCGCTCGGGGCCACCGTGGTCGAGGCGCCGGCGATCCGGATCGTTCCCATCGAGGGGCCGGTTCCCGAGGTCGAGCGCTATGACCTTGTGTGCCTGACCAGTCCCAACGGCGTGAGCCTGCTCTTCGAGCGGCTGCTCGCTGCCGGTCGCGACGCCCGCGCGCTCGCGGGCGCCCGCGTGGCCGCCATCGGCCCGGGAACGGCGGCCGCGCTGCGCGAGCGCGGCGTGATCGCCGACATCGTCCCCGAGCGTTTCGTGGCCGAGGGGCTGATCGAGGCGCTCGCCGCCGTGCCCGTGTCGCGGGCGCTCATCGCCCGCGCCGCCCAGGCGCGCGACGTCCTCCCCGACGCCCTGCGCGGCCGCGGCGCGGTGGTCGACGTGGTGGCGCTCTACGAGACCGTGGGCGAGACGCTGAGCGAGGGCGAGCTCGCCGCTGCCCGCGAAGCGGACTACGTGACCTTCACCTCGTCCTCGACGGTGCGCTTCTTCTTTGAGGCGGTGGGCGACGAGCCGCTCTCGCGAGCCCGGCTCGTATCGATCGGCCCGGTGACGAGCGCGGCGCTCCGCGAGCGCGGACTCGAGCCCGACGTCGAGGCGGCCCGTCACGACGTCGAGGGCGTCATCGACGCGCTGGTGGCCGACGCCGCCCGAGCCGGCGGGCCGGTTCCCGCATCGTGACATCTCGCAGCGACTGCTGAACGCAGCGCGCGAAGAGCCACAGCCCGACGCGCTCGGGATCGACCTCGAGGAGCCCGGCCATCCGCCCGGCCAGGGCGAGGGGATCGGCAGCGAGCCGGTCGGAGCAATTGAGCATGTGCTGCACGGCGTCGTAGGCCGGATCGCCGACGAACGGCTTCGGGTCTATCACCAGCCACGGCTCACGCTCGCTGGCGAGCACGTTGCCGGCGTGGAGGTCGGTGCTCAGGAGCACGCGCTCGCCGGCGGTGCCCGGTAGCTCGCGCAACATCGCCATCCCCTCGCGGGCGAGACCAGGGTCGAGCCCGCGGTGGTCGGCCGCGAAATCGAGCTCGAAGGCGCCGGCCCAGCGATCGCACATCTCCTCGAGCGAGGCGAACGGGCGATCGTCCGGGGGGCAGTGCTCCCACAACCGGCGCATGAGCCCGGCGAGCACCACGTCCTGTTCTGGCTCGGGCAGCGAGTTCACCAGCAGGGTTCCGGGACGGCAGCGCTCGAGGAGCAGCGCGGTCGTGTCTCCGAGCGATCTTGCGGCGGCGCACCGCACAGCACCGTCGCCGTTCCAGAGCGCGAGCGCATCGGCCTCGTGCTCGGCCTCCCAGTGACGCCACCCGACCTTGAGCACCGCCTCCCCACCGGCCCCGGCCCCGGTGCGGGCGCGCGCCGGGGCCACCCATGCGCAGTGCCCGCCGGGCACATAGGGCTCGCCGAGCTCGAGGCCCCATTCGGCCGCGATGTCCTGGATCACCTCCGGCAAGGCGGCTAGCCACGGGTCGCGTGCGGGCACGTCGTCTTCGGCGACGGCGTCGATGAGCGCCTGGGGAATGGTGATCACTCGCGGGCCCGCAGGTAGCGCTCGGCCTCGGTCTGGCCGTGGTGTGCGGCCCAGCCGGCGGGGGTGGCGTCGTAGGAGCGGTCGTGGACCTTGGGGTCGGCGCCGTGCTCGAGCAGGAGGCGGATCATCTCCATGTTGCCGCGCATGGCGGCCTCGTGCAGGGGTGCGGTGCGGTTGATGGCGTTGACGTCGAACCCGAGGTCGATCAGGAGCTTCACGGCGTCGACGTTATTGCCCTCGGCGGCGCGCACGAGCTGGTCGGGATAA
>DASZLV010000029.1:0-22855 GCA_035552215.1 Solirubrobacteraceae bacterium
CAGCTTGACGGTGAGCGGGGGCCGCCCGGCGGCGGCGATCCCGCGCAGGACCTCGAGCCCGCCCAGGAGACCGAGGGCGCCGTCGAGCCACCCGCCGTCGGGCACCGAGTCGATGTGGCTGCCGAGAATCAGGGTCTCGGCGCGCTCGCCCGGCAATACCGCCCACATGTTTCCGGCCTCGTCGACCTCGACCTCGACCGGCAGCTCGGCCAGCAGCGAGCGCTCCCACTCGCGCGCGCGAGCCCACGTGTCGGTCCACGCCACCCGCTGGGCGCCGCGGTCGGTCGCGGTCAGCGCGGCCAGCGAACGCAGATCGCCGAGCAGGCGGGCGGGATCAGCAGCCATCACCATCACGCCGCGGCGAGCTCTGACCCGAAGCGCGCCCGGCGCAGGAAGCGCCCCGTCCCCGGGGGCGCCACCATCTCCTCGCCGTCGACCACGACCTGCCCGCGCACGAGCACGACCTCGGGGGAGCCGACCACCTCGGTCCCCTCGTAGAGGTTGTAGTCGACGTTCGAGTGGTGGGTGCCCGCGGAGATGGTCACGGGCTTCTCGGGATCCCACACGACGATGTCGGCGTCGCTGCCCACCGCGATCGTCCCCTTGCGCGGGAACAGCCCGAACAGGCGCGCCGGGTTCGTGGCGCACAGCTCGACGAGCTGATTCATGGTCAGGCGCCCTTCGCGCACGCCGAAGTGGTGGAGCATGTGCAACCGGTTCTCCACCCCCGGGCCGCCGTTGGGAATCTGCGAGAAGTCCTCGCGGCCGAGCGTCTTCTGGGTCTTCCAGTTGAACGGGCAGTGGTCGCTTGAGACCGCCGAGAGCACGCCGCTGCCCAGCGCCCGCCACAGGTGCTCGTGGTTCTCAGGGGGGCGGGGCGGAGGAGTGAACACGTACTTGGCGCCCCCGAAGTCGGGCTCCTCGAGATGGTGCTCGTCGATGAACAGGTACTGAGTGCACGTCTCAGCCCAGATCTTCCAGCCCTCGGCCCGCGCCCTGGCCACCGGTTCGATGGCCTCCTGGCAGGAGACATGGACGACGTAGAGCGGGCAATGGGCGAGGCGGGCGAGCATGATCGCCCGGTTCGTCGCCTCCCCCTCGGTGATCGGGGGCCGGGTGGCCGCGTGCCAGCGTGGCTCGGTCTTCCCCTCGGCCAGGGCCTGCTTGATGAGGACGTCGATGGCGTCGCCGTTCTCGGCGTGAACCATGACGAGGGCGCCCGACTCGGCGGCGACCTGCATGGTGCGGAACAGGGTCTCGTCGTCGACCATGATCGCGCCCTTGTAGGCCATGAAGAGCTTGTAGCTCGTCACTCCCTCCTCCTCGGGGAGGCGGGCGAGGTCCTCGGGGCGGCCGGCGTCGGTGAGGTCGGTGATGGCCATGTGGAAGCCGACGTCGATGACGGGGGGGCAGCGCTCGATCTTCTCGTGCCAGGTGGCGAGGGCCTCGGGGATCGACTGCCCGGGCTGCTGGATGCAGAAGTCGACGATCGCGGTGGTGCCGCCGAAGGCCGCCGAGGTCGTCCCCGAGGTGAAGTCATCGCAGCTCACCGTGCCCCCGAAGGGCATCTCCATGTGGGTGTGGGGGTCGATGGCCCCGGGGAGCACGTACTTGCCGCTCGCGTCGATGACGCGGTCGGCCTCGACGTCGAGCGCGTGGCCGATCATCGACACGGTCTCGTCCTCGATGAAGACATCGCCGAGGTAGTCGTCGGCGGCGGTGATGATGCGGCCGCCACGGATGAGCGTACTCATGCTCCCACCACCTTCGCGTGGGCGCCGGCGGCGAGACGGTCTAACCCGACGTCCTGCTCCATGCAGTGCATGTACAGCGCCTTCATGTGGGGCTCGTACTCCCGGGCGACCGCCTCCCAGCGGTCGCGCTGGGCGATGTACTCGGGAGCACGCAGGGCGATCTCGGCGAGCACCGCCGCCTCGTCGATGCGGGTGAGCTTGCCGTCGCGGACCACGACCTCGCCGTCGACGAGCACGTCGGTCACCGATGAGCCGTTCTCGGAGTACACGAGGTGGACACAGGGATCGTTCAGGGGCACGAAAGGCGAGGCGTCGAGGTCGACCAAGACGATGTCGGCCTTCTTGCCGACGGTCAGCGAGCCTATGTCGTGGTCGAGGCACAGGCTCTTCGCGCCCCCCATGGTGGCGGCGTGGAGGACCTCGGCGGCGGTGGGCCAGAGGTCGTAGTCGTAGTGGGTGAGATTGTGGATGAGGCCCGCCAGGTGCATGACGTCGAACAGGCGGCCCGAATCGTTGCAGTCGATCTCGTCGGTGCCCAGGGCGACGTTGATGCCGGCGTCGAGGAGCTCGCGCAGCGGGGCGATGCCCGAGCCGATGCGCAGGTTGCACACCGGGTTGTGGGCCACCGAGCAGCCCGAGGCGACCATGAGCTCGATGTCCTCGGGGGTGATCCAGATGGCATGGGCCATGGTCAGGCGCTCGTTGAGGGCGCCCGAGTCGTGAAGGTGCTGGACCAGGCTCTTCCCGTAGAGCTCGCGACCGGTGATGAACTGCACCTTGGTCTCGAGCACGTGCGTGTGGTAGGCGGTGTCGTGACGCTGGGCGAACTCGGCGGCGGCCCCGAGGAGATCCTCGGTGCACCGCTGGGGGCCGGAGGGGGCGACGACGAAGCGCTGGCGTCCCCGGTCGTGGAAGCGGGCGACCGCCTCGGCGGCGAACTCCAGGTACCCCTCGGTGGTGGGCGGGGGAGCGGCGTGGAAGAGCTCGACGAGGTCGTCGGGGAGGAAGCGCTCGGCGTAGGGGAGCGTGTCGGCGAAGGGGCGGTTGATGACGTGGCCCGAGCAGTTGGCACGGATGCCCGACTCGTCGTAGGCGCCGAACAGGGCCGCGAGCTGATCCATGTCCTGCGCGGGGATCTCGGCGCAGTCGTCGAGCACGCAGGTGACGCCGCTCCTCAGCGCCTCGATGGCCACGGCCAGGGTGCGCAGGCGAACGAGCTCGGGTGAGACGCCGATCGAGGGGTCGAAGGGATAGGCGTAGAGCATCATCGACTCGAGCGGGCGGCTCGGGTAGCGGCCGCGCAGGAAGTTCTGGTTGGAGTGGAAGTGCGAGTTGATGAGGCCGGGGATGACGAGCCGGCGGCGGCCGTCGATGAGCTCCTCATCGCCCACCGCCAGCCCCGGGGCGATCTCAGCGATGCGGTCGCCCTCGACGCGGATGTCGGCCGAGAAGGGCGTCGTGCCGTGCTCCTCGTCCATGGCGATGACGGTCGCGTTCTGGATCAGGATCGACATCGGCGGAACTCCTCGCTCGTGGTCATTGGAATGCGGGCTGGACGAAGTGAACCGGACCCTCCATCCCCGCCCCGAGAACGGTTCGCTCGGGTGCGGTGGCGCGCGCGACCACCTCGCCGCCGCGCACGACGGCGAGCCGGGCGGGACGCGTGCGCAGCGCCTCGGCGACGCTGAAGGCGTCGAGGAGAACGAGATCTCCGGCGCACCCGACCTCGAGCCCGTAACGCTTGAGCCCGAGGGTTTGGGCGCCGTTGCCGGTAACCGCGTCGAACATGAGCCCGAGCTCGTGCTCGCCCGACATCTGACACGCGTGCACCCCCATCGAGGCGACCTCGAGCATGTCGGCGGCGCCGAGCGGATACCAGGGATCGAGGGTGCAGTCGTGGCCGAAGCTGACATTGACGCCCGCCTCCATGAATTCGCGCACGCGGGTCAGGCCCCGGCGCTTGGGGTAGGTGTCAGCCCGCGCCTGGGTGATCATGTTCAGGAGCGGGTTTGACACCACCGTCATCCCGGACTCGACGATCAGGGGCAGGAGCTTGGCGAAGTAGGCGTTGTCGACGGAGTGCAGGGAGGTGAGATGGCTGCCCGTCACCCGCCCCTGCATGCCGCGGGCCACGGTCTCCTGCGCGAGTACCTCGACGTGGCGCGAGAGCGCATCGTCGGTCTCGTCGCAGTGCACGTCGACGGAGAGGCCGCGGCGCTCGGCCCGGTCCATGAGCCGGCGGATGCTCTCCACGCCGTCTTCGCGGCTGCGCTCGTAGTGGGGGATCCCGCCAACGACGTCGACCCCGAGGTCGAGCGCCTCGTCGAGGAGCCGGACAGCACCGGGGAAGCGCAGGAAGCCGTGCTGGGGAAAGGCCACGAGCTGAACGTCGATGATCCCCCGGAGCTCGTCGCGGAGCGCGACGAGGGCGCGCACCCCCACCAGCGATTCCTGGCAGACGTCGACGTGGCTGCGCAGGAAGAGGATGCCCTGCGAGACGCACCAGCGCAGGTATTCCCGCGCCCGCTCCTTCACCGCCTGGTGACGGAGCAGCGGCTGGAGCTCGCTCCACAGCGCGATCCCCTCGAGCAGGGTGCCCGAGACGTTGCGCCTCGGCGTGCCTGCCGTGAGCACGGCGTCGAGATGGAAGTGGCTGTCCACGAAGGGGGCGGTGACCAGGCGCCCACCGGCGTGGATCTCGACCGGGGCGGTCTCGGTGATCCGGGGCGAGACAGCGGTGATGGCACCGTCGGTGATGGCAATGTCAACCAGCTCGGCACCGGCGCCGGCCCGCTGCGCTTGGCGGACGATGAGGCCCATCGCGGCGATCATAGATGTGGGGGGCCGGCGTCGCGAGGCGCTTGTGCCGGGTGTCCAACGGGACGACGGCAAGGTTGTACAGATGGTCCTAGCGGAGTGTCCGCCATGACGCGTAGCCTCGCCGCGTGGAGTTCGGCGTAACCATCCTGCCCGACCCACCGAGCGGCCGCTTCGTGGAGCTCGTGCAACTCGCCGAGCAGGCGGGGTTCACCCACGCGTGGACCTATGACTCCCACATCCTGTGGGAGGACGGCTACGCCTTCCTCACCGTGGCGGGCACCAAGACGAGCACGATCAAGCTCGGGCACTGCGTGACCAACCCGGGGATCCGCGAGCCGACGGTGACCGCGAGCGCGTACGCCACCATGCATGAGATCACCGGCGGGCGGATGGTCATGGGCATCGGTCGCGGCGATTCCTCGCGGCGCGTGGTCGGCCTGAAGCCGGTGCCCGTCGCGGAGTTCGAGCGCTCGCTGGAGATGATCAAGGAGCTCATGAACGGACGGCCGGTGGTGTGGAACGGCCGGGAGCTCGAGCTCACCTGGGCGCAGGGCCGTCCCGAGATCCCCATGTACGTGGCCGGCTACGGACCGCGCGCCCTGGCCGTGGCCGGGCGGGTGGGCGACGGGCTCATCATCCAGCTCGCCGATCCCGAGATCACCGAGTGGATCATCGGCCGCGCCGAGCACGCGGCCGCCGAGGTCGGGCGCGCCGGCGCGCGGCTCGCGCCCGTGGTGTGCGCTCCTGCGGTGATCGGTGACCGCGCGCGGTGGCGCGACGACGTGCGCTGGTTCCCGGCCATGGTCTCCAACCACGTCAAGGACATCATCGCCGCCCACGGGGCCGGCGGCGGGGTGCCCGCCGTGCTCACCGACTACGCGGCCGACGTCACGAGCTACAACTATGCCGAGCACAGCCGTACCGGCGCCGAGCACGGCAAGTACATCTCCGACGCCATCTGCGACCGCTTCTGCGTGCTCGGGTCGATCGAGGAGCACATCGAGCAGCTCTCAGAGCTCTCCGAGCTCGGTGTCGCGCAGTTCAACATCTACCTGATGGCGGGCGAGCAGGAGGCGACGCTCGCCGCCTACGGCGAGCATGTCATCCCCGCGCTGACATGAGGACGCTGTTCAGGGACATCACCGTGATGGCCATGGACGACGACCACGGCTCGGAGCCCTTCGCCGCCGATGTCCTCGTCGAGGGAGACCGCATCGCCCAGGTCGCGCCCCCGGGCAGCGTGATCACCGAAGCCGACGACGCGCTCGTCCCGGGACGCGACCGGCTCCTCATCCCCGGCCTCATCAACGCGCACCTGCATTCCTGGGAGGCGCTCTTTCGCGGGCGCTACGACAACCTGCCGCTCGAGCTGTGGATGCTTCTCTCCTATCCCATCCTCGGACTCGAGCCGCTGCCCGAGCGGGTCATCCACCTGCGGACGCTGATGGTGGCGATCGAGTCGCTCAAGAACGGCGTCACCTGCGTGCTCGACGACGTGATCGAGAGCCCGGGGCAGAGCCTCGAGGCCCTCGGCGCCGTGTTCGACGCCTACGAGCAGTCGGGCCTGCGGGCCAACTGCTCGGGCAACATCATCAACCGCTACCTCACCGACACCATCCCCTTCGCCAACGAGCTCCTACCCGAGGAGGTGCTGGCCCGGGTCCACGCGCAGCCCCCGCCCACCACCGAGCATTACCTCGAGTTCTCCCGCGAGGCGATCAAGCGCTTCGACGGGCGCGCGGGCCGGCTGCGCTACGCGATCGCACCCTCGGGGCCCCAGCGCTGCACCGATGACCTCCTGCTCGCCGCCGACGAGCTCTCCCGCGAGCACGACACGACCTACCACATCCATGTCCTCGAGACCAAGACGCAGGCGGTGACCGGCCACGAGTTCTACGGCGACACGCTGGTCGGGTACCTCGACGGTCTCGGAGTCCTCTCTGAGCGCGCCACCCTGGCCCACGGGATCTGGGTCACCGACGGCGACATCGAGGCGATCGCCGGCGCCGGGGCCTCGGTGGCCCACAACGCGATCTCCAACCAGAAGCTCGGCGCCGGCATCGCTCCCCTGCGCCGGCTCCTCGACGCGGGGGTGAACGTGGCGCTGGGGAGCGACGGGCTCTCGAGCAGCGACAGCGCCCGGATGTCCGACGTGATCAAGGCCGCCGCGCTCCTCCACAAGGTGACCACGCCCGACTACGCGCAGTGGCCGAGCGCCACCGAGATCCTCTGGGCGGCGACCCGGGGCGGAGCGCGGAGCATGCGCCTGGCGGGCGAGACGGGAGCCATCGCTCCCGGCCTGAAAGCCGATCTCGTGCTCTACGACCTGCGCACGCTGAGCTTCACGCCGCGCAACGACCTGCGCAATCACCTCGTCCACTGCGAGAACGGCTCATCGATCGAGCAGGTCATGGTCGACGGCCGCGTGGTGGTGCGCGACGGGGTGTGCACCTTCGTGGACGAGGGCGCGGTGCTCGAGGAGCTGCGCGAGCTCGCGCCCGAGCTCCTGGCCCGGCACGCTCGCGCCGAGGAGATGACCCGCGTGTTCGAGCCCGCCTTCGCCGAGATCCACCGGCGTTGCTGCGAGACCCCGCTGCCCATCGACCGGTATGGCGTACGCCTTGAGGGCCAGGCAAGTGGCTCGGCGGTTCGACCGTGAGTCCATGGTCCGACCACCGGCGCACCGTTAGCGTCTGCCCGATCCGCTCAACTCGACACAGGATGGCGTGATGGCCCATACCACCGAGCATCACCACCACCCCGACGAACTCGCCGCCGAGGTGGTGGAGGACCTCGAGTTCGAGCGCGCGTCGCTCCACGATTCGATCGCCCACGACTTCTCGACCAGTGAGAGCGGGATCGTTCCCCTCGATCACCGCCGCCCGCTGTGGCACTTCATCGGCATCTGGACGACCTTCACGGCGGGCTTCTCCTACCTGTTCATCGGCACTCAGATCCACGATGCCGGGTTCACCCTTCTTGGTTGTGTCGGCGTGACCCTGCTCAGCGCCAGCTTCTACTTGCTCTACGTCCTCTTCTCGGCCTATCTGGGTTCGCGCACCGGCCAGACGCACGCGCTGCTCACGAGATCGGTGTTCGGGATCACCGGCTCGAACCTGGTGTCGATCTTCCTCATCGTCGGGTCCCTGGGCTGGACCGGGTTCCAGGCCGGGCTCATGGTCCAGATCTGGAACGGGCTCTACGGGTGGACGGGAATCGAGGCGCTGACCATCATCTTCGCCGCCGTGATGGTGTTCAACAGCCTCTTCGGCTTCAGCGGCATCAGCGTCTTCGCCCGCTACGTGGTGACGCCGCTGGTGATGATCTGGGTCGCCTACATGGTGATCAAGGGCCTCACCACCGGCTCACACCTCGGCGCCCACCCCAAGAACGTCCTCGGCCTGAGCATCTGGCAGATCGTCGGGGTGATCGTCGGCTCGGCCATGTGGGGCAACGAACCCGACATCCTCCGCTATGGCAAGCCCAAGTTCTGGTGGCCGGCCCCCGCGTTCATCTTCGCGCTGTGCGGGACCATGCTCCTGTTCGCCGTCGGGGGCTGGATGATGGCCGCGTTCGCCGGCTCCTCGAGCTTCGGGACCGTCGTCAACTACACGACGCATTACTCCCTCTTCGGGCTCCTGCCGCTCGCCTTCATCCTCGCCACCATCAGCCAGTTCGCCCTCAACGACGGCAACTACTACGAGGCCATCAACGCGGTCCAGAACATCTTCGGCGGCTGGCGCCGCTGGAAGCGCCTGTACTCCTGCATCGTGTGCGCGGGGATCGCGGCCCTCGCCGGCTACCTCGTCAACTACGCGGTGACCAACGGCTTCTACAAGGTCGCCGCCTTCCTCGCCATCAGCGTCCCGTGCGCGACGGTGATCATGTGCGTCGATCACTTCCTGCTCCCGCGCCTGTACGGGATCTCGCGGCCGCTGGCCAAGGTTCCGAGCTGGAGCGAGGCAGGGCTCGTGAACTGGCCTGCCATCGTCGCCTTGGCCATCACCGTTGCCTTCGGGGCCTATGCCACCGGGATCATGCCCGGCGAGAACGCCAACCGGTACTGGGGTCCGGCCACGCTCATCACCTGGGCCAGCGCCGGGATCCTCTACGTGGCCTTCGTGGGCATCGTCCGCGCGGCGATCCCCCGGGCGCACAGCCTCAAGCACGCGCTCGGCTTCTCGAAGCTCGTGATCGACGAGCCCTACCCGAGCTCGATGATCGTCGACGTGGCGACGCAGGCCGAGTCGCGGGCGGACGCGTCAGCGCGGACCGCGTCCCCGCTGGCCGGCAGTCTTGTCGACGCGTCCTAGCACCCGCTTCCGCATCGCCGTCGATACGGGCGGGACCTTCAGTGACGTCGTCGTCGCCGACGAGGGCGGCGGCGAACTGTGGGTGGGCAAGGCCCCGACCACCCGGGAGCGGGTGTTCGACGGGATCGCCGAGGCGCTCGCCTACGGCGCCCGGTCTCACTCCCTCACCCTCGAGTCCCTGCTCGCCGACACCTCGGTGTTCATCTACGGGACCACGCACGCCACCAACGCGATCATCACCGGGGCGACGGCGCGCACGGCGTTTCTCACCACCGAGGGGCATCCCGACACGCTCGTCCTGCGCGAGGGCGGCAAGCTCAATCCCTTCGACTTCCGCCATCCGTATCCGGCGCCCTACATCCCCCGGCGGCTCACCTTCGAGGTCCGCGAGCGCATCGACTCAGAAGGACAGGTCGTCCTCGCCCTGGACGAGGATCACCTCACGGACATCCTCGCGAGCGTGCGCGAGCAGGAGGTCGAGGCCATCGCCGTATGCCTGCTGTGGTCGATCGTCAATCCGGCTCACGAGGAGCGCGTCGGCGAGCTCGTGGCCCAAGCGCTGCCCGGCGTCCCCTGCACCCTTTCCCATCGCCTGAACCCGATCATCCGCGAGTACCGCCGCGCCTCCTCGGCGGCCATCGACGCCTCGCTCAAGCCCCTGATGCAGGGGCACCTCGACGAGATGGCCCTCGACCTGCGCGGGGCCGGCTTCGCCGGGCAGCTCCTGGTGGGGACCTCGTTCGGCGGGTCGCTGGGCGTCGAGGACGTCGCCTCGCGACCGATCTACTCGGTCAACTCGGCGCCGGCCATGGCCCCGGTGGCGGGCAAGGTCTACGCCCCCGGGGAGCGGAGCGTGATCGTCTGCGACATGGGGGGCACGAGCTTCGATGTCAGCCTCGTCCGCGACGGCTACCTGAAGTTCACGCGAGAGACGTGGCTCGGCGGCCGCTACACCGGGCACATGACCGGCCTGTCGGCCGTCGACATCAAGAACATCGGCGCCGGCGGGGGGAGCATCGCGTGGATCGACAGCGGCGGCCTGCTCCGGGTCGGACCCGAGAGCGCGGGGGCCACCCCGGGACCGGCGTGTTACGGCCTCGGCGGTACGCAGGCAACGGTCACCGACGCCAGTGTCGTCCTCGGCTACATCGACCCCGACTACTTCCTCGGCGGGCGCATGCCCCTCTCGGCGGCGGCGGCCCGCGAGGCGATCGAGCGCAATGTCTCAGAGCCACTCGGGCTCGACATCGAGCGCGCCGCCCACGCCGTCTTGACCATCGCCAACGAGCACATGGTCAGCGCCATCCGCGACATCACCATCAACGAAGGCTTCGATCCCCGCGGCTCGCTGCTCGTGGCGGGCGGCGGTGCGGGGGGGATGACGGTGGCGCGCATCGCCGAGGAGCTCGGGTGTGCGCGCGCGCTCGTGCCCCGCACGGCGGGAGCGCTGTCGGCGTGCGGCGGCCTGTTCTCCGACATCGTCGCCGAGTTCTCGATCAGCCGGCGAGCCGACACCAACCGCTTCGACACCGAGGCCGTCAATGGTGGCCTCGCGCACCTCGGAGCGCAGATCGACGAGCTCTTCACGCGGCTCGGGACTCCCCCCGAGCTCCAGGAGCGGGAGTTCTTCGTCGAGGCCCGCTACCCCTACCAGGTGTGGGAACTCGAGGTCCCCTTGCGTTCCGGGGCCTTCGCGGGCGCCGGCGACATCGAGCTCATGGTCGAGGACTTCCACCGCGTGCACGAGCGCGTCTTCGCGGTGAGCGAGCCCGGGCAGCACATCGAGTGCATCTACTGGAAGGGACGCGCCACCGCGCGGCTGCCCAAGCCTGCCCTGGCCACGCTCGGCGGGAGCGCCGATGCCCCGCCCGAGCCCACCTCGATGCGCTCGGCGTGGTTCGGGGACCAGGGCCCGCTCGAGACCCCGTACTTCCGCTCGGAGGCCTTCGCTCCCGGCCACGGCGTGAGCGGCCCGGCGATCATCGGCGAGCCCACGACCACCGTGGTCGTCTACCCGGGGTGGCGCGCCACCGTCACCGAGACCGGCGACTACCTGCTCACGGCCGCACCGTGACCGCGACCTCGTTCGACCCCGTCCTCCTCGCGGTGCTCTCCAACCGCTTCGAGAGCATCGTGCGGGAGATGACCAACACGTTGCTGCGCTCGGGACGCTCGGCGGTCCTCAACACCGCCCGCGACTTCTCGTGCTCGATCATCACCGCCGAGAACGAGCTCCTGGCCTCGGCCGAGGGGCTGCCCGTGCATGTCATCGGCACCGAGTTCCTGGCCGAGGCGATGACCGAGATCCACCCGGACTTCGCGGAGGGTGATGCCTTCCTCCACAACGATCCCTACCTCGGGAACACCCACGCGGCCGATCACGCGATCCTCGTCCCCGTCTTCCACGAGGGCGAGCACATGTTCACCGCCTGCGCGAAGTCGCACCAGGCCGACTGCGGAAACGGGCTGCCCACCACCTACATGCCCGCGGCCCGCGACGTCTACGAGGAAGGCGCGCTCATCTTCCCGTGCGTACAGGTCCAGCGCGAGCGCCGCGACGTCGAGGACATCATCCGCATGTGCCGCCGGCGCATCCGGGTGCCCGAGCAGTGGTACGGCGATTATCTCGCGACCCTGGGGTCCGCGCGCATCGCCGAGCGGCGCCTGGTCGAGCTCTGCGACCAGTACGACCGCGACACCGTGCGCTCGTTCATCACCGAATGGTTCGACTACAGCGAGCGGCGCATGATCGAGGCGATCTCGCAACTCCCGGCCGGCGAGCTCGTTGGCAGCGCCACTCACGATCCCTACCCCGGCGCCCCCGACGGCATCCCCCTCATCGTCAAAGTGGCCATCGACCCCCAGGCGGGGACGATCGAGCTCGACCTGCGCGATAACCCCGACAACTATGCGGGCGGCCTCAACGAGTCGCGCGCGTGCTCCACCAATAACGTCATGACCGGCGTCTTCAACTCGATCGATCCCGACGTTCCCCACAACGCCGGGAGCTTCCGCCGCGTCAAGGTCCTCCTCCGCGAGGGCTCACTCGCCGGCATCCCCGAGTTCCCCCATTCGTGCTCGATGGCCACCACGAACATCGCCGACCGTCTCGTGTGCCTGACCCAGGCCGCCTTCGCCGAGCTCGGTGACGGCTTCGGCCTCGCCGAGGGCGCCCTGGGCATGGGGATCTCCTACGCGGTGATCTCCGGTCGCGACGCGCGCTTCGAGGGCGCGCCCTACGTCAACCAGATCTTCCTGGGCAGCACCGGCGGTCCCGGAGGACCGCAGGCCGACGGGTGGCCCACCTACTACCTGCCCGTGGCCGCCTCGCTCATGTACCACGACAGCACCGAGGTCGACGAGCAGAAGTATCCGCTGCACGTGCACGTCAAACGGCTCATCCCCGACTCCGAGGGCGCCGGACGCCAGCGGGGGGCAATGGGATCTGAGGTGATCTACGGAGCCAAGGGGGCGCCGATGATGATCGCCTACAGCTTCGAGGGCCACGAGAACCCGGCGCGAGGGGTACGCGGCGGCTTGACGGGGAGCCCTTCGGACGGATGGAAGCTCGACCGCGAAGGAAACCGCGTCGACGTGCCCATGGCCACCGCGATGGAGATCGAGCCCGGCGAGCGCGTGGTCTCGCGCACGGGCGGCGGGGGCGGCTACGGCGATCCCCGGGCGCGTGATCCCGAGGCGGTGGCCGAGGACGTGCGCGAGGGATGGATCTCCCGGGCGCGGGGGATGAGCGTGTATGGCGTGGTGTTGCGTGCGGCCGGCGGGACGCTGGTGGTCGACGAGGCCGCCACGCGGGCGGCGCGGGCGCGGGCGCGCGCTTGCACGTAACGAAACCTCCGGATACCGGCGGGTTCGTTACGCGACGGTCCGCGCCTGGCCGTGCACTAGCTTTGCAGGGCTGATGGAACTGGAGCTGGCCCCCGGGCGCCCGAACGTCGAGCTGCGCGAGAACCCCCACGGGGAACGGTGGGTCGTCCTCGCCTTCCCCTACGAGCGGGCGCTCGTGGAGATGGTGCGCACGATCCCTAACCGGCGCTTCGACTGGGACACGCGCGAGTGGTCGGCCCCGGCCGAGGACTGGGCCGGGATCAAGGTCGCCGAGGTCCTCGAGCGCTACCCGGAGCTCACCGCCGACGACGAGGTCCTGGCCTGGCTCGCGGGCGTCGAGCGCCGATGGATCGGCTACGTGCGCACCGTGCGCCACGACGGCCGGGGATGGTGGGTGCTCGACACCCGCGCCGGTCCCGTGCCCGAGGAACTGCGCGAGGGCGCGGTCGAGCAGGACGGCAAGCTCCTGGTGCCGTTGACCGAGAGCGCAGGCCGCATACTCCGCGAGCAGCAGTCCGCGCGCCTGGACATCGCCGCCGAGCGGTGCCTGCAGGTGGTCGAGCTCGGGCGCGTCCCGGCCCCCGCTCGCCTCGTCTTCATGCGCTCGGTGGACGGGGAGCAGCTGCGCCTCGAGGTCCTGTGGGATCCCGACATCGGCACCGCCTTCGAGCGCCTGCCGGGCGCCGAGGGCGGGCGCTCGGTCCCGCTCGACCCGTGGCTCGTCGAGGCCCTCGACGAGTTCCTCTCCCGTCACGAGGTCGAGGTCGAGGGGCTGGCGATCCCCGCCCTCGAGGCCCTGCTCACCGAGCGGGCGGGGGCGGCTGACGCCGTGCGCGCATCGCGCGGCGAGCACGCGGAGCCGATCGCCGCCACCGCCGCCGTGCTCGGCGGTGAGCTCGCACCCTTCCAGTGGGCCGGAGTTCGCTACGTGCTGCAAGCGCGACGAGCGTTCCTGGCCGACGAGCAGGGACTGGGAAAGACCGTCGAGGCGCTGGCGGCCCTCGAGGCCGACGGGGCCTTCCCGGCCGTCGTCGTGTGCCCGGCCTCGATGAAGCTCGGCTGGCAGCGAGAGGCCGAGCGCTGGCTCCCCCACCGCTCGGTGACCGTGGTCGAAGGCCGCCCCGCGGTTCCCCCGAGCGGCGACATCACCATCCTCAATTACGAGATCCTCGCCGCCCACCGCGAGGCCCTGGCGCGCCGGCGCCCGCGCGCGCTCGTCATCGACGAGTCCCACTACTGCAAGAACCCTCACGCCAAGCGCACCCAGGCCGTGCGCCGGCTCGCCGCCGCCGTCGCCCCTGACGGGCTGCGCCTCGCGCTCACGGGAACGCCGGTGCTCAATCACGCCGACGAGCTCATCTCCCAGCTCCGCGTCCTCGGGCGCATCGAGGACTTCGGCTCGGGCGCACGCTTCTCGCGCCAGTTCCGCGGGCGCCTGAGCGAGGAGCGGCTCCACTGGCACCTGCGCCGCCGCTGCTTCGTTCGCCGCCTCAAGGCCGACGTGCTCCCTCAGCTCCCGGCCAAGCGCCAGGTGGTGGTGCCCGTCGCCCTCACCAACGCGACCGAGTACCGGCTCGCCGAGCGCGACGTGATCGAGTGGCTGCGCACCCAGCCGCTCGATCTCTCAGAGCTCAACAGCCGGATCGCCGCCACCCTGCGCGCCGAGCGCCTGGCTCAGCTGGGGACGCTCCAGCGCCTGGCGGCGCGCGGGAAGCTCGCCGCCGCGCTCGCGTGGATCGCCGACTTCCTCGCCTCCGGGGAGCCGCTCGTGGTCTTCGCCCGCCACGTCGAGGTCCAGGAGGCGGTGGTGGAGCGCTTCCCCGACGCGCTGCACCTCCTGGGCGCCGACTCGCTCCGCGCCCGCGAGACGGCCATCGCCGCCTTCCAGGACCCGGAAGGGCCCCAGCTCATCGTCGGCGCCACCCGGGTGGCGGCCCAGGGGATCACGTTGACCCGGGCCTCGAACGTTGCCTTTCTGGAGCTCGAGTGGACGCCGGCCATGCACGACCAGGCCGAGGACCGCTGCCACCGCATCGGCCAGCACGACGCGGTCACCGCCTGGTACCTGCTCGCCGCCGGCACCATCGACGAGACCATGGCGCGCCTGATCCAGCGCAAGCGCGAGCACGTGGCCGCGGTGACCGACGGGCGCGTGGTCGACGGCGATGGGCTCGTCGACGCCGTGGTGCGCGAGCTCAGGGACGGGCGGCCCTTCAGGTATCTGCGGGCCGTGGGCGGCGGCCTGCGGGGCGCTTAGTTAGGCGGCCTGAACGGTCACGGAGTACGGTGGAGGGATCGACGACGAGACGCGCCAGTCCCGGCGGACCCCGCTACAGCTCGCCCGGGCGGTCGGCGATGGTCGCCGCGTGGGCGAAGCCTTGCGCCACCTCGACACCTACGGTTCAGAGCCGGGGGCGGTCAGCGTCGCCGAGGCGCTCGCTCGCTTTCTCGTCACCCGCTGCGACTCCATGCACGAGGGCTGGCGAGTGGTTCGCCAGGTCGTGGTCGACTCGGCTGCGGACGCCCCGTGGGAGAAGTGCGCGCGCCGGGCCGTGCCGCTGGTGGCCGAGGACCTCTTGCGCCTCTCCGGTGAGCGCGGCCGCACGCGGCTGGCGCGGGCGCAGCACATCGCCGCCGAGCGGCGGGCCGAGCAGATCGCCGGCCACGTCGACCAGGCCGCCGTGCTCAAGGATTTGGGACTGACGCGGTCCTCGGTGACCGCCGAGCGCTGGCAAGCCGCCCTGAGCAGCGCGGTCACGGCCCGCTCCCGCGAGCAGGTGGCCCGCGCGGTCGCACGTTCGCTGAGCGGGTAATCGGCGTAGCGGCCCCGCCCGCGCGGTATGTAGCCCGCGCCAAGGTTCCTCCCCGGTATGCGTGCGATTGCCTGTCGCGGGTAGAACACGGCCAGCGTCATGAACTTTCGCGCCCGCCTCGAGGCTTTCGACCGCTATCAGCAGGGACGCCGCTGGTTGGCGATGCCCTTCGCGGTGATCAAGAAGTTCTCCGATGACCAGGCCGGCTCGCTCGCCGCCCTCATCGCCTACTACGGCTTCTTCTCGCTGTTCCCGCTAATGCTGGTGCTCGTCACCGTGCTTGCCTACGTGCTCCACGGTGACCCGGGGCTGCAGAACTCGGTCAAGAACGGCGTCCTCGGCCAGTTCCCCATCGTCGGCCCCACCATCCAGAAGAACATCACGGCCCTGCATGGCAACGTCAGCTCGCTGATCATCGGGATCGCCGGCGCACTGTGGGGTGGCCTCGGTGTTACCAACGCGAGCCAGAACGCGTTCAACAAGGTGTGGGCCGTCCCCCTCAAGGAGCGGCCCAACTTCATCCAGACGCGGCTTCGCGGCCTGGGCGTGCTCGCCCTCCTCGGGGTCCTCTTCATCGTCTCCTCGGGCGCCTCGGGTCTGGTCACCGGCGGCCTCGGCGGGCCCGGGGCCGTCGTCGGCGGTATTGCCTTCTCGCTGCTCGTCAACGTCGTCCTCTTCCTGTCGGCGTTCCGCCTCTTGACGGCAGCGGAGGTCAAGACCGAGTGTCTGATGCAGGGGGTGCTCGTTGCCGCCGTCCTGTGGGAGATCCTCCAGGTCGTCGGGGGCTTCTACGTCGGTCACGTGCTCCGCCACGCCAACGCCACCTACGGCGTGTTCGGCACCGTCATCGGCCTGCTCTCGTGGCTCTACCTGGGCGCCCAGGCCACCCTCTACGCGGCGGAGATCAACGTGGTGCGGGCGCGGCGGCTGTGGCCGCGGAGCATCCTCAACAGCCCATCGACGATCGGCGACGAGGAAACCCTCACCGCCATCGCCAAGGTCGAGGAGCGGATCGAGGGCGAGGAGATCAGGGTGACCTTCGGCACCGGGAACGGGGAGAAGTAAGCCCCTGCGCGCAGGTTCGCCCTGACCTCACCGCGGGTATGCGCAGTGGCAATGTCCGATAACGAGCGATTCGATGCCGTCGTGCTGGGAGCCGGGCCGGCGGGCGAGGCCGCCGTGTCGCGCCTGCACGGGCATGGTCTGCGGACGGCGCTCGTCGAGCGCGAGCTTGTCGGCGGCGAGTGCGCGTACTGGGCGTGCATTCCCTCGAAGACGCTGCTGCGCCCGGTGGAGGCGCGCTCGGAGGCGGCCCGGGCCAAGGGGGTCGCCACGCCCGAGCGCCAATGGGATGAGGCGGTGGCCTACCGGGACTACATGATCCGCAACCTCGATGACGCAAACGAGATCGAGAGCTACGAGCGCGACGGGGTGCGCGTCTACAAGGGCCAGGCCAGGCTCCGCGGCCCCGGACAGGTGGAGATCGACGGGGAGACGCTGCTCGTGGCCGCGCGCGTGATCATCGCCACGGGCAGCGTGACCCGCATCCCCGATATCCCCGGGCTCGGGGAGGCGGGCTTCTGGACCAATCGCGAGGCCACCACGCTCACCGAGATCCCCGAGAGCGTGGCGATCATCGGCGGCGGCCCGGTGGGGATCGAGCTCGCGCAGCTGCTCAGTCGCTTCGGCGCCGAAGTCCACCTCGTCGAGGCGGCCGAGGGGCTGATCGCGCGCGAGGACCCGCGGGTGGGGGAGCTCATCGCCGCCGCGCTCGGCGAGGAGGGCATCGATCTCCACCTGGGGACGGAGATCCGCTCGGTAAGCGCCGAGGAGGACCACCGCCGGCTCGACCTCGGCGACGGCGGCCCGCTGCGCGTGCGCGAGCTCATCGTCGCCTCGGGCCGGCACCCGCGGGTCGCCGACCTCGGCCTCGAGACCGTGGGCATCCACCCCTACGGGGACGGGATCAAGATCGACGAGCGGTGCCGAGCCGGCGACCAGGTGTGGGCGATCGGCGACGTCACCGGCGTCATGCCCTTCACCCACGTCGCCAAGTACCAGGCCCGCATCGCCTGCGCCGACATCGCCGGCGAGCCGGTCGCCGCCGACTACTCGGCGGTCCCGCGCGTGGTCTTCTCAGACCCGGAGGTCGCCGCAGTGGGAATCACCGAGGAGCAGGCGCGCGCCGCAGAGCTCGATGTCGCCATCGCCCGCGTCGAGCTCCCCGAGGTGATCGCACGCCCGTGGACCTATGAGAGCGACCCTCGGGGAGAGCTGTCGGTAATGGTCGACCGCGAGCGCCGGATCCTCGTGGGAGCGTGGGCGGTCGCCCCCCTCGCCGGGGAGTGGATCCACTATGCGGCCCTCGCGCTCAAGGCGGAAATCTCGATCGACATTCTGCGCGACACCGTCGCGCAGTTCCCGACCTACACCGAGGGCTTC
Organism: Solirubrobacteraceae bacterium; assembly: GCA_035552215.1. Classification (GTDB taxonomy): domain Bacteria; phylum Actinomycetota; class Thermoleophilia; order Solirubrobacterales; family Solirubrobacteraceae; genus Palsa-465. The sequence goes on from DASZLV010000029.1 coordinate 17,989, forward strand.
CTCGAGGCGCTGTCGCAGATCGAGGTCTAAGGGTTCGCGTCAGACCTAAGCAGCCTGCGCGGAGAACTCTCTGAGAAAGTCCTCGAACCGGCGCAGATGCCGCTGCTCGTCGCGGAGGATCTCGAGCACGAGATCGTTGGTGACCTGGTCGACTTGCCTGGTCGCCCGCATGATCCGCATGTAGTGCCGGATCGCGCTCGTCTCGGCGGCCACCATGGCCTCGACCATCGACGCCAGGTCGGCCCGGCGCGAGAAGGGCTGCGGACCGTCCTCGTCGGGGGAAGCGCTCACGCCGGGGACGACACCGTGTAGCTCCTGGATCCGGCGCCCGAGCGCGCGTGCGTGGCCGACCTCTTCCTCGATGCCTTCCCTGAGCGCTGTGCGCACCGCGAGCGCGTGCGCGCCGGGCTGGCTGATCGAGGCGGCCAGGTAGTTCATCACCGTCTCGATCTCCATCCAATACGCGCTCGTGAGCATCTCGACGATGGCGCGCTGCTCGCCCTCGAGCCCCTCGCTGACGTACCCGCCCGGGATTCTTGTCACCGACATGTGATCCGCGGCTTACCCAAACGCTAATGATTCTGAAACCACATGCGACAACTTTTTCTCACCACGGGGATCGGCGGCGGCTCGCCATACCCCCCCGATTGTCGGGTTGGCCTCCTTCGATGCTTGGTGGGGGCGCGTCGCTGGGCCACTGTGCGAGGCATGGCGAATAGCACGATCACAACCGTCGGAGGTAAGCAATGAGCATCGCGCTCGCACCGCGTCCCGATACCGTGCTCTCCCCGGTCGAGCGCCTCGACGTCCTCTGCGACCCGGGCTCGCTCCACGTCATCCGCTCCGAGGTGCACTCCAAGCGCATGGGCGAGAAGGCCGCCCCGGGAGACGGCGTGGTCGGCGGAGCCGGAACGGTCGACGGCCGTCCGGTCTTCTGTTATGCCCAGGACTCGAGCTACGTCGGAGGGTCGCTCGGCGAGGAGCACGCCAACACCATCGTCCGCGTCCTCGAGCTCGCCGCGCGCGCCAACGCCCCGGTCGTGGGCTTCGTCTCTTCGGGCGGCGCCCGCATGCAGGAGGGCATCAATGCTCTCGGCGGCTACGGGCGAGTGTTCGCCCGAACCGTCGCGCTCTCCAACAAGGTCCCCCAGATCTCGGTGATCAGCGGCCTCTCGGCCGGTGGTGGCGCCTACTCGCCCGCCCTGACCGACTGGATCGTCATGACCGACGAGTCGAGCATGTTCCTCACCGGCCCCGGTGTCGTCCGCGAGGCCCTGGGCGAGACGGTGACCGCAAATGAGCTCGGCGGCACCCGCGTTCACCAGAAGAACGGCGTGTGCCACTTCGTCGAACCCACCTCGCTCGAGGGTGCGCTCCTCGCCCGCGACCTGCTCGGCTACCTGCCCAGCCACCGCGGCGGAACTCCGCCGCGGCGCGCCTCCCGGCCCGCCCACGGCGGGGATCCCGGAGCCCACGTGCCCGTCCAGGCCCGCCGCGTGTACGACATCCGCGACGTCATCGCCTGCCTGACCGACGATGGCGAGCTTCTCGAGGTCTCGGCCGGCTGGGCCCGCAACCTGGTGACGGGATTCGCCCGCATCGACGGCCGCTCGGTCGGCATCATCGCCAACCAGCCCAAGTACCTGGGCGGCGTCCTCGACGCCCAGAGCTCGCAGAAGGGCGCGCGCTTCGTCTCCAAGTGCAATGCCTTCGGGATCCCCCTCGTCGTCCTCGTCGACACCCCGGGGTACATGCCCGGCCGCAAGCAGGAGGCGGCCGGCGTGATCCGCTTCGGAGCTTCGCTCGTACACGCATTCGCCGAGGCGACGGTGCCACGGATCACCGTGGTTCTGCGCAAGGCCTTCGGCGGCGCCTACATCACCATGAACTCCAAGGACTTGGGAGCCGACACCGTCTACGCCTGGCCTCAGGCCGAGATCGGCGTCATGGGCGCCAAGCCCGCCGTCGGCATCGTCCACCGCCGCGAGCTCGCTGCCGCCGACGATCCCGACTCGACCCGCGACCGCCTCGCCGCCGAGTACGCGCAGACGCATCTGCGCTCCGAGGTCGCCGTGCGCGCGGGCTATGTGGACGAGCTCATCACCCCGATGGAAACGCGTTCGCGCCTCGCCTGGTCCTTGCGCACCCTCGCGGGAGCGGCCTGACATGGGCGCACGCGGCGAAGTCCTGCTCACCGGAGGCACCGGGTTTGTCGGCATGGAGGTCCTGGCGCGCTACCTCGAGCGCGGAAACCGCCGCGTCGTCCTCCTCGTGCGCGCCGAAGACGACACCGCGGCGCGAGCCCGCGTCGACGCCACCATGCGCGACCTCTTCGGGATCGTGCGCGCACGTCGCTACGCCGGCCGGGTCGAGGCCGTGGCCTCCGAGCTCACGGCGCCGCAACTCGGGTTGACCGATTCACGTCGCGACGAGCTCGCCGAGCGCGTGAGCACGATCGTCCACTCCGCCGCCTCGGTGTCCTTCACCCTTCCGCTCGACGAGGCCCGGGCCATCAACCTTGACGGCACGCGCCGGATGCTCGACTTCGCCGAGCTCGCCTGCGACCGCGGCGGCCTCGATCGCTACGCCCACGTGTCCACCGCCTATGTGGCAGGCACGCACGCCGGGCGCTTCTCCGAGTGTGACCTCGACGTCGGGCAGGAGTTCCACAACTCCTACGAGCAGTCCAAGTGGGAGTCCGAGCGCCTCGTCCATGACCGCACCTCGGTCCCCTCGACGATCATGCGGCCCTCGATCGTCGTCGGCGACCGCAACAGCGGCTGGACCGCCGCCTTCAACGTCATGTACTGGCCGCTGCGCGCCTTCGCGCGGGGCCTCTACTCGGCGGTACCCGCCGATCCCTCGGCGCCCCTCGACGTGGTGTCGATCGACTACGTCGCCGACGCCATCCACGCGCTGTGCGAGATGCCGGGCGGGATCGGTGAGACCTACCACCTCACCGCCGGGGCCAACGCGAGCACCATCGGCGAGGTCGCCGAGCTTGCCAGCCGCTACTTCCACCGGCCTACCCCCGCGGTGCTCTCCCCCGCCGACTTCGCCATCGCCGCCCGCGACGTCACCGCCACCCAGCGCGCGGCCCTCGAGAGCAGCGTCGCCTACTTCCCCTACTTCGCGATCGGGACGACGTTCGACGACACGGCGGCGCGCGCTCGCCTGGATCCCCGAGAGATCCTCGTCTCACCGCTGCGCGACTACCTGACCCGTCTGCTCGACTTCGCCACCGCGAGCCGCTGGGGCAAGCGCCCGATCGGACGGGCCGAGGCTTTGGCGGCCTGAGCCATGCACGCGCCCCCCGATACCGCACGCTTCCGCGCCGACGACCCCGACATCCTCGTGACCGCCTCCCTGGCCTGTCCGCTGTGCTTGCGTAGCGGCGACGTCGAGTGGCGTCTTGACACCGACGGCTACGATCCCTCGGTGCAATGTCTGTGCCGACCGTGCAACGAGCGCTGGCGCGTGTACCTCGCGCCCCAGCAGGAGCTGCGCATCGGCCTGATGGCCGACCACCCGGCCTAGCCCCTTCTTCACATGGGTAGTGCCGGCGTCCAGCCCGCGTCGAACATCGACGCGCTCGAGCTCTTCGTCGAGGTGCTCTCCCAGTCCGAGGAGGTGTCAACCCCCGACGCCTTCTATGGACGGCTGTGCGGAGCGGTGTGCCGCCTGGCGGCGATGCGGCGCGCGGTCATCTTCCGCTACGACGGCGCTCGCCGGATGGTGCGCGCCGCGGGCTCGCACGGGATCGACCTCGAGCAGTTCACGGGCGCCCATGTCACCGTCGAGTCCGCGCCCATCGCGGCGCGCGCACTCCACGAGGACCGGGTCATCGAGGTGGTGGGCGACCTCAGCGGCCAGGTCTCTGAGGAGTTCGTGGGGATGATCTCCGAGCCGGCACGGCTCGTGTGCGCGCCCATGGCCGCCGCCGGGCGGGCGGTCGGAGTCATCCTCGCCGACCGCCGCCTCGAGGATCCCCCCCTCGACGACGCCGAGCGCTACCTGCTGTGGACGCTGGGCAAGGCGGCCGCGCTCGCCTCGGTGGCGCGCATCGCCGCCACCCAGGCCGAAAAGGCCCAGCAGCTCGAGCAGCGCATCGACCTCGCGCGCGAGATCCATGAGGGGGTCATGCAGCGCCTGTTCGGCGTCTCGATGGCGCTCGACGGTGAGGGCGACCTGCCCGAGACCTCGCGCCAGCGTTGTGCCGCGGAGACCCAGGCCGCCCTCGGCGATCTCCGCACCGCGATCCAGCGACCGCTGGGCCGCTCCCCGCGCGCCACCCGGACCACGTTCGTGGCCGAGGTCGAGCGCCTCGCCCTCATGCACCCCGACCTCGGGGTAACGCTCGAGGACGGCAGCGAGACCGGGGTTCCCGCCGCGCTCGAGCCGTTGGCTCAGTCGGTCCTCGCCGAGGCGATCCGCAACGCCCACAAGCACGCCACTCCCACCCGGGTCAGCGTCCGCCTCGCCCAGCTCGACGACGCCTTCCTGCTCGAGGTCGCGAACGACGGCGTCGCCGGGCGGGGCCGGCGCGCGGCTGGGATGGGGCTGCGCCTGGCCGCGCTCGAGGCCCTCCAGTTCGGGGGCGTGGTGGAGTTCGGCGAGCGCGAACCGGGAACCTGGCAGGTCCGGCTCGTCGTCCCCAACGATGACTGAGCCCGACCTCGACGCGCCGCTCAGCCCCACGCGCCTGCGCGTCCTCGTCGTCGACGATCACGACGTCGTGCATTGGGGCTTCCGTCTGATGCTCACGCAGCAGCCTTGGGTCGAGCGCTGCCTGAGCGCGAGCAACGGGGCCGAGGCGATCGCCCTCGCCAGCCGCTACGAGCCCCACGTGGCCCTCGTCGACCTCTTC
>DASZLV010000030.1:0-1523 GCA_035552215.1 Solirubrobacteraceae bacterium
TTCGAGCGCCTCAGCGAAAGAGATCTCGCTCGTGTAGGCGCTGGCGAAGGTCGACGTGATCTCGCGTGCTACGCGATCGCGCAGCCTCCGCGTTTCCTCTGGGCCGATGCGGGTCAGGTGGTAAGGAAGAAGCCAGCCGCCTATACCCCATGCCAGCCGACGGAAGGTGGCGTCGTCGTGGAGGACCGGTCGAGCCGGCCGTAGATGTACAGCTGCTTGTGGACCGGGGAGCCGTACGGGCCCCGTGGCGGAGACTTGGCGACGAAAGCGGACTCCATCGCGGCCAGGATCTGACCGCCGAGCGGACCGCCTCCGACCGCGTCGAACGCGAGGGTGGCTCCGGTCTCACTGATCGCGGTCTTCAACTGCTCACGAAAGTCGGGGTTGGTGGAGTTCACGACGTGGGTGGCGCCGATCGCTCGGAGGATTTCCTCCTTTCGGCGCTTCGGACCACGTTGACCAGCTGGAGCCGGTCAGCGATGCACAGCTTGTTGAGCATCTGCCCGAGGGGTTGGATGCGGCAGCGGTGTGTACCAGCGCGGAGTGTCCCTCCAGTCGCATCGTCGACAGCATGCCGAGGGCGGTGAGCGGGTTTACGTATGCGGACACACCCTGCGCGGCGGTTACCCCGTCCGGGAACGGGACCACGTCAGAGACTGGGAGCCTGCGGTACTGGGTGTACATCTGCCCGGCTCCAGAGCTTACGATCTTCCCGAGCAGGTGCTGAGTGTTGGCGCCCGCTTCGACGACGACGCCCGCGCCCTCCAAGCCGAGGGCCAACGACTTGCCCGCCGGCGCCGCTGCAAGCCGAACAAGGCGGTCGGGCACGGTGGCGGTCGTGACGGGCCGTTCAACCGTCCCCTCGCCGCCGAGCGTCGCGAGGTCCGCTGGGCCGATCAACAGAGCCAGGTCGGCGGAGTTGATCGGCGCCGCCTCGACCCTGACGACGACCTCGTCAGGCCCCGGCGGCGCGACCTCTCGCTCCTCGAGGCTTAGACGGAGCTGACCAGCCAGGGTGAACTCCGACCGCATCTCCAGCGAGATTAGGCTCATGTTGGCCTGCCTTCCTGTCGCTCGCGCAGTTCCCACACTTCTGCCCGATCTTGCTGGTTCACGCCTGGCGAGCGACCTCGGCTCGGGCCGAGATCCATAGTGTGTGTGGCTGGTCGCGCTCACCATGCAACTCGAGCATGCCGTGGACCAGGTCCTCCACCGTGCCGCCCTTTTTCGCGACGGCCGTGAAGTCGCGCACGTACTCCTGGCTGACCGCAAGGGTGTTCTCCGGCAGGTCGGCCGCCCCCACACTCTTGTGGCCGGCCACGACGATCTTTGGGTTTAGCGCTGCGACCGCGACGATGCTTGTGATCCACGCCTCGCGCTTCGCCTCATCGGCCTCGTAGAACATCATGTGCACGTTGTTGTAGACGACATCACCGGCCACAACTGCATCGGCGGACGGCACGTGGAACAGCGTCGAACCGTCAATGTCACCCTGGCCGACGTGGATCAGGTTGACGACCTGA
>DASZLV010000031.1:0-22157 GCA_035552215.1 Solirubrobacteraceae bacterium
GTCTCGGCCTTCTTGACGTCGTAGTCGGCGGCCTGGATGAGCTTGAGGAGGATGTTCTCGACGTCTTCGCCCACGTACCCCGCCTCGGTGAGGGCGGTGGCATCAGCGATCGCGAAGGGGACATTGAGAATCTTGGCCAGGGTCTGCGCGAGGAGGGTCTTGCCGCAGCCCGTGGGACCGAGCAAAAGGATGTTCGACTTCTGCAGTTCGATGTCGTTCTCGTCGGACTGCATCATCTGGACGCGCTTGTAGTGGTTGTAGACCGCTACCGAGAGCGAGCGTTTGGCCTGTTCCTGGCCGACCACATACTCGTTGAGGACGTCGTAGATCTCCCGCGGCTTGGGAAGGTTCTCGATATCGAAGGTCGGCGGAGCGGTGAGCTCCTCGTCAATGATCTCGTTGCAGAGATCGATGCACTCATCGCAGATGTACACGCCGGGACCGGCGATGAGTTTCTTGACTTGCCGTTGCGACTTCCCGCAGAAACTGCAGAGAAGCTGTTCGTTGGAGTCCGTTGGACGTGCCATTTTGCTGCCCTCCCCGGAGCCGCGGCTGCGACGCCGATCTCGAAGCCTAGTGCTGCGAGATCACGCGATCAATGATGCCGTAGTCCTTTGCCTCCTCGGAGCTCATGAAATAGTCGCGCTCGGTGTCCTTGCGGACCTCTTCGACCGGCTTGCCCGTGTGGTGGGCGATGATCTCATCGAGACGGCGCCTCACGTCGATGATCTCTCTGGCGTGAATCTCGATGTCAGTGGCCTGACCTTGGAAGCTCGAGGACACCTGATGGATGAGGATCTTCGCGTTGGGCAGGGCCATCCGCTTTCCCTTCGCGCCGCCGGACAGCAGCAGCGCACCCATTGACATGGCGATCCCGACGCAGATGGTCTGCACGTCGGGCTTGATGAACTGCATCGTGTCGTAGATCGCCAGCCCGGCGTACACGGAGCCACCAGGCGAGTTGATGTAAATCGAGATGTCCTTGTCCGGATCCTCGGACTCCAGGTGCAGCAGCTGCGCCACGATCAGGTTCGCGATCTGGTCGTCGACGGGGGTGCCGAGAAAGACGATCCGCTCATTGAGCAGCCGGCTGTAGATGTCGAACGCGCGCTCCCCGCGGGAGGTCTGCTCGACGACCATCGGTACCAGTGGGCTCATGGTGTCGCTCTTTCTCTCTTCCTAGGCCGGAATCCTGCCCGCAGCGGCCTGGCCTTCCGGGCCTCGCGACGGTACTTGAAGTGCGCGTATACCGCCACTCGCGGCGAGTCTAGCAACCGTCGAAGGCCGCGCTGCAGGCAACCGTCGACGGTGGTCGGCGGCGCTCAGCTGCCCGGAGTCCAGATCTTCCCGGTGCCCTCGCCCGCTTCGGACTTGGCGGCGGAGCCTTCCTCGTCCTGTCCCGGGATCCACAGCTTCTCGCGCGCCTTGGCTCCCGCTTCCCGCTCCTCGGCCTCCTCGACGCTGATCGGCTTGGCCTCGCGCACGAGCAGGTCGATGGCCTGGCGGGATGCCAGCTCCTCGCGCAGGCGCCCCATCCGGTCGGACTTGCGTAGGCGGCCCAGCAGATCCTCGGCGGAGATCCCGTCGCGCTCGGCTGACGGCCTGATCGCTTCGAGGATCTCCTCATCGCTCGGCTCGATGTTCTCGGCTTCGATGACGGCGGCGAGCACGGCCTCGCGACGAATGGTCTGCGCAGCCTCGGGCTCGGCTTCGTGAATTATCTGCTCCTCGTCGTCCTTGCCTGCGAGCTGGAGGTAGGCCTCCTTGGAGAGCCCTTGCCGTTCGAAGGCCTGAACCATCTGGTGCCACAGTTCGTGAGCGCGCTCGTGCACGAGCTGATCAGGAACCTCGATCTCGGCTTGGTCGACCACCGCGTCGAGCACCGCTTCCTCGAACTCCTGGTTGATCGCCTTGCGCTGTTCCTCGATCATCCGCTCGGAGATGTCGTTGCGCAGGTCCTCGAGGCTGTCGAAGCCGGCGGTCTCGATCGCGAAGTCGTCGTCGAGCTCGGGCACCCGCTTCTCCTTGACCTCCTTGACGGTGACGTCAAAGGTCGCGGGCTGGCTGGGCCAGGTGCGGTGGTGCTCAGGGAAGGTGACCGCGACGGTGCGGTCTTCGCCCGCCTGGGCGCCGACGAGCTGGTCCTCGAACCCCTCTATGAGCTGCCCCGAGCCGAGCTCGAGGAGCTGGTCGCGGCCCTCGCCGTTCTCGAAGGGCACGTCGTCGATCTTGCCGAGGTAGTCCATGACCACGCTGTCTCCCACCGCCGCCGGCCGCTCGACCGTCTCGAGGGTGGCCGCCCGATCACGAAGCTGATCGAGCTCCTCGTCGACCTTCTCGGGGTCCACCTCGGGCTCGCGGCGGCCGGCCTGGACTCCCTTGTACTCGCCGAGTTTCGCGACCGGCAGCACGCCGATCTCGATCGAGAAGGCCAGGGGCTGCCCCTCGCCGGGGAGCTCGCCGACATCAAGCTGCGGATCTCCCACCGGATCGATCCCGGCGGCATTGATCGCGTCGGAGTACCAGGCAGGGAGCGAGTGTCGGAGCGCCTCGTCGAACACAGCGGCTCGGCCCAGCCGGCTGATCACCACCGGCGGTGGGACCTTGCCCTTGCGAAAGCCCGGGATCTTCATCTGGCGGCCCAGCTCGCGCGCCGCCAGGTTCAGCCGGCGCTCGACCTCCTCGGGGGCCACTTCCGCCTCGACGCGCACGCGCGACTCGGGAAGCTCGGTGACATTGGTGGTAACCATCGAACGTCGAACGATAGCGTCCGGACGGTGCCTTCCCGCTTCGCCGCGCGCATCCTCACCGGCCCCGCCGGCCACTTCGTCGCCGGGACGATCGACTGGCTCGCCCTCATCGGTCACTACCTGGCGGCGCGAGCGAGGGGCCGGGACCCGTGGGGGTGACGGGCGCCCGCCGCCCCGTGTTGCGTTTTGCCGGACTATGCGGAGTTTCGTAGCACGACCCCCAGGCCGGCCCGGGCGCGGCGGCGCCGCGAGGCGCCCCGGCCCCTACCCCACCTCCGACCCCGCCACCTCGCCCGAGCCCTCGCCCGCCCCGCCACCTCGCCCGAGCCCTCGCCCGCCCCCTACTCGCCTCCCGCCACCCGCCCCACCAGCGGGATCGCCGCGCACCCGCATCCCGCCAGGAGCAGGAAGGCCGGCACCGGGTGGTGCACGAGCGCCTGCACGAGCACGGCGACGACCACCCCGCCGGCGTTACCGGCGAGCCACATGAGGCCGGCGACGGTGCCGCCGTCGTTGCCCGCACGGCGTTCGGCGAGCTCGAGGATGACGGGAAGGTTGGTGAGGAGGAGCATCCCCATCACCCCGAGGATGACCGCGTCCACGGCGAACACGTGGACGAGCGCGAGGATGACGCAGCCGCCGACGGCGGCGAGGATTGAGGCGGCGATCAGTCGCTGCTCGGCGCCCCGCGCGATCACCGGCGACGCCAGCGCGGCGGAGCCCACCGCCCCCAGGAACACCATGGCGACGAGGACGGCGCCGGCCGCGTTCGCCGAGACCCGGTAATCGTCGAGGAGCGCCTGCAGCCAGGTGGTGAGGGCGATGAAGACGCCGAAGCCGACGAAGACGAGCCCGGCGAGGACGCGCACCTGCCCGTCGGTCCATACCGCGCGCAGGGGCCGCCGCGCCACCGCCGCGCCAGCCTCCGAACCCCGTACCACCGCCGCGCCCGGCAGGCGCAGGGCACCGATGAGCGCCAGGGCCGCCAGGGTCGCGAACACCGCTCCGATGACCAGCAGCGTGTGGATGTGCTCGCCTCCGAGCGCCGAGCTCAGGACGAGCGCGAGCAGCATCCCGACCATCATCCCCGCCGAGCCCAGGGCGATCCCCTCCCCCCGCTCGCGCTGAGAGAGCCGCTCGCCGGCCAGCTTGGAGATCGCGCCGAGGACGAGCGGTTGGGCCACCGCGACCACGCATTGACCGGCCAGGGCCCACGCGAAGCGATCGCCGGCCAGGCGGAGCAGGCCCCCGAGCACGGTGAGCAGCGCCCCCGCCATGAGGCCGCGATGGAGAGAGCGATCGAGGAGCCTGCCTGCGGGAATGGCGAGGACGACGTAAGCGAGCGGGAAGATCTCCGACAGCCAGCCCACCGCGCTCTCCGACACCCGGTAGTGATGGGCCGTCCCGGTGGTGATGGGCGCGTAGGTCAACCACAGCAGCTGGGTTGCCGCCGCGAGCAGGGCGAAGGCGCCGATCACCGTCCAGCCGTATCGACGTAGCTGGGGCTCGGTTGCGGTGGCGCCGTGCATCGCTACCTGGCTAGTGTCGTCATTCATAAATCCGCACGCATTCTGCGCGCGTCTGGACGCGCCCGGGCGGGGGCCATGACCGCCCAGCCACCGCGCGCCACCCCGGCAAACTGCGCACCGTCGCCTGCCACGGGTTACGATCGGCCGCGGGATGGTGAGATCGACGATGCTGCGCGCACTGGCGACGGCCTGCGCGCTCACCGCTTTGGTGGCGCCGGCCCGGGCCGTCGCCTCGACGACGCAGGAGTCGATGCTCCAGGACGACAACGAGCTCGTCTACTCCTCGCCGGACCGCGTCGCAGCGGTGCTCGCGCAGCTCGCCTCGCTCGGGGTCGAGCGCATCCGCGTGTCGGTGATCTGGGCCCTGGTGGCTCCAAATCCGACCTCGACGACGCGACCGAACTTCGACGCAACCAATCCCGCCGCCTACCCCGCAGGCGCGTGGGATCGCTACGACGTCCTGGTGACGGACGCGCAGGCCGACGGGATCCAGGTCGACTTTGACGTCACCTCGCCCGCGCCCTATTGGGCGACGGGGCACTCGCCGTCCAGCATCCCGATCAAGTTCAAGAAGAACTACCTTCCCTCGGCGGTTCAGTTCGGGCAGTTCGTCCAGGCCGTGGGGACGCGCTACAGCGGCTCCTACGCCGCTCCCGTGCCCGCCCCCCCGCCGACGCCGACGCCGACGCTCTTCGGGCTTCCGCTCCCCCCAGGGCTCCTGGGCACCCCCACCCCCGCCCCCACCCCCGCAACCCGGGCGCCGCTCCCCCGCGTCGACTACTGGGAGATCTGGAACGAGCCCAACGAGGCGGGCTGGCTGACCCCGCAGTGGCAGCGCGGGCCGATCCGCCTCATCGGCGCCCGGCACAAGCGCCGGATCACCACGTGGATCGAGCAGTCCCCGGTCACCTACCGCGGACTGCTCGATCGTGCCTGGAGCGCGCTCGGCGCCACCGGCCACGGCGGCGACACCATCCTCGTCGGCGACACCTCGGCCAAGGGATCGGTCTCCCACGGGATCCTCCCGGCGATGCCGCCGATGACCTTCTTGCGCGCTCTCTATTGCGTGGGGAACTCCAACCGGCCGCTCACCGGGATGCGCGCCGCCCAGCTCTCGTGCCCGACGAGCGGCCAGCCGGGCGCCTTCGGAGCCCAGCATCCGGGCCTGCTCGAGGCGAGCGGTTACGCCGACCACCCATATTCCTTCACCCTCGCGCCCAACATCCACAGCTCCAATCCGGCGTGGGCGACGCTCGCCGACCTGCCGCGCCTGGAGCGAACCCTGCAGCGCATCTTCGCCAGCTACGCGGTGCCCGCCCCGGACGGGGTCCCCCTGTACCTCACCGAGTACGGCTACAAGAGCAATCCCCCCAACCCCTTCGTCAGCACCTCTCCGGCCCAGCAAGCGGCCTACATCAACGAGGGCGAGTACATGGCCTGGAGCGATCCCTACGTGCGCACGCTCGCTCAATTCGAGCTCGTCGACGCCGGACCGCAGACCGGCGAGCCCGTGGGCACCCCGGCGTACTGGGGGACATTCCAGACCGGGTTGATCAGCTTGGCCGGCGTGCCCAAGCCGTCCTACTTCTCCTACCGGATCCCGATCTGGCTACCCAGCCCGCGCCACGGTCCGCGCGTGACGGTATGGGGACAGCTGCGACCCGCCAATCACGCCGGCCCACAGACGGCGATCATCGAGTACGAGCCCGCGGGCACGAGCGCGTTCAAGCCGATCCGGTCGGTGCAGACCGCGAGCCCGCAGGGGTTCGTGGTCGCCCACCTGGCGCTCGCACAGCCCGGACTCCTGCGCATCGCGTGGATCGACCCGGGCACCGGAGGGGTCGACCACAGCCGCATCGTCGCGGTTCGCTAGCGGGCGCCGTCCGGTGCGGCGGCGTCCTGGAGGAGGTTGCGGACCGCGCGCAGGGCGACGGGTAGCGTCGTGAGGTCGAACACCCTGGTGGCGCGGATCTCGCCGAGCATGGTCCGGCTGCGCTCGACCGCGCCCGCGTTGGCGCGCATCCAGGCATCGATCTCGGCGTCCACGTCCCCGGCGGCGCGGGGCGAGTGGACGACGTTCTGGGTCAGCGCCCGGTGCAGGCTGTAGAGGTCGTCGCGCATGGCCGAGCGAGCGAGCGCCTGCCAGCGGTCGGCGCCGGGAAGCTCGGCGATCTGGTCGCGCAACCAGTTCAGTCCCAGCCGGCCTCCGAGCACGAAGTACACGGCGGCGACGGAATCGAGACTGCGCATGGTCGCCTCCGCCACCTCGACGATGTCCAGGGCCGCCACCAGCGACGGCAGGCCGGCGACGCGACCGGCGAGCTCCGGAGGGACACCGGCGCGCTGCAGCTTGCCCATCCTCGCGTGCCACGCCGTGCGGTCTCCCTCGTCGAGAAGCTCGGGGAGCGAGCGCGCGAGCATGGCGGCGCCGGGCGTGAACTGCGCGACGGTGGCGGCGATGTCGATCGACCGCTGGCGGGCGCGGATGAGCCAGCGCGCGGCGCGCTCCACCAGGCGCCGCCCCTCGCCGAGCATCTCGAGCTGGGTGTGCGCGCCAACCTGGTTATCGAGAGCCTCGACGTGGGCCCAGAGCTCGGGGAGCCGGTAGACCTCGCGGGCCACGGCGTATGCCCGCGCCAGCGTGGCAGCGGTGGCGCCGGTCTCCTCGCAGAGCCGGAACGCGAAGGTCATCCCCGCCCGGTCCACGAGCTGGTTGGCGACCACGGTGGCGATGATCTCCCGGCGCAGCCGGTGGCTGTGCATCTGCGCTCCAAAGCGCTGGGACAGGGGCGCCGGGAAATAGCCCTCGAGGTCGCTCGCCAGGTAGGGATCCTCGGGCAGGTCCGATTCGAGCAGCTCTGAGTAGAGGGTGATCTTGCCGTAGGCCATGAGCACGGCGAGCTCGGGGGCGACCAGGCCCACGTGGTCGCCGCGGCGCTCGGCGATGGTCTCCTCGCCGGGGAGGAACTCCAGTTCACGGTTCAGGCGTCCATCGTGCTCGAGCCGGCGGATGAGGCGCTCGTGCACGTCGAGCATCGACGGCGCCTGGTCAAGCGCGAGGCTCATCGCCTCGGTCTGCGTATAGCTGCCGTAGAGAACGCGCTCGCTCACCGCTTCGGTCATCTGAAGGAGCAGCTCGTTGCGTTCCTCGGCGGTCATGTCGCCTGCGGCGACGACGGTGTCGAGGAGGATCTTGATGTTCACCTCGTGGTCGGAGCAGTTGACTCCCGCCACGTTGTCGATCGCGTCGGTGTTGACGGCACCGCCCGTGAGCGCGTACTCGATCCGTCCGCGCTGGGTGAAGCCGAGGTTGCCGCCCTCACCGACCACCCGGCACCGCAGGGCGCCCCCGTCGACCCTGAGCGCGTCGTTCGTCTTGTCCCCCACCGTCTCGTTGGTCTCCTCCGATGCCTTCACGTAAGTCCCGATGCCGCCGTTCCAGAGCAGGTCGACGCTCGCGCACAGGAGCTCGCGGATGAGCTCGGTGGGGGTCAGCTCGTCAGCGTCGAGGCCCAGCGCCTCCTGGACCTCGGGGGAGATGGGGATCGACTTCGCGGTGCGGGCGTATACGCCGCCCCCGGATGAGATGGCAGCCTCGTTGTAGTCGCTCCACGAGGAGCGGGGAAGGGCGAAGAGCCGCTCGCGCTCGGCGAAGCTCGCCTCGGGGTCGGGATCGGGGTCGAGAAAGATGTGGACGTGGTTGAAGGCGCCGAGGAGCTTGATGTGGCGCGAGAGGAGCATCCCGTTGCCGAACACGTCCCCCGACATGTCACCCACCCCGACGACGCTGAAATCGGTGCTCTGGGTGTCGATCCCCAGCTCGCGGAAGTGGCGCTTGACCGACTCCCACGCGCCGCGGGCGGTGATGCCCATGCGCTTGTGGTCGTACCCGTGTGAGCCGCCGGAGGCGAAGGCGTCACCGAGCCAGAAGCCGTACTCGGCCGAGATCCCGTTGGCGACATCGGAGAAGGTCGCCGTGCCCTTGTCGGCGGCGACCACGAGATAGGGATCGTCCTCGTCGTAGCGGACCACCCGGGGCGGTGGGACGATCTCGCCCTCGACGATGTTGTCGGTGAGGTCGAGCAGCCCGCGCAGGAAGGTCTCATAGCAAGCGAGCACCTCGCGCCCGAGTGCCTCGCGACCGCCTTCGGCGGGCGGGCGCTTGACCACGAAGCCGCCCTTGGAGCCGACGGGGACGATGAGCGCGTTCTTGATCATCTGCGCCTTCATCAGCCCCAGGATCTCCGTGCGAAAGTCCTCCGGCCGGTCTGACCAGCGCAGCCCGCCGCGCGCGACCTTGCCCCCACGCAGGTGCACGCCCTCGACGCGTGGCGCGTAGACGAAGATCTCGAACTGCGGACGGGGGAGCGGGAGGATCGGGACCTGCGAGGGGTCGAGCTTGAAGGACAAGAAGCTCTTCGCCGTCCCCTCGGCCCCCGCGAGGTAGTAGTTCGTTCGCACCATCGCGCGCACGACCGAGAGAAAGCTGCGGAGAATCCGATCCTCGTCGAGACTCGAGACGGCGTCGACCGCGTGCTCGATCGCCGCGGCGAGGAGCTCAGCGGCTTCGCGGTCGCCGAGCTCGGGGTCGAAGCGTGCTTGGAACAGCTCCACCAGGAGCTTTGCCACCGCGGGATGTCCGAGGAGGGTGCGTTCGATGTACTGATCGGAGAAGGTGATGCCCGCCTGGCGCAGGTACTTGTCGATCGCTCTGAGCACGGTGATCTGACGCCCGGTGAGCCCGGCCCCGAGCACGAGGCCGCCGAGGCCGTCGTTCTCGAGCTCTCCCCGGCACACGGCGAGGAACGCCTCCTCGAAGATCTCGCGGCGGTGCTCGTCCTCGAAGCTCGCGTCGCCGCCGCAGGTCAGGCCGAAATCGTAGATCCACGCGGTGACCCCCTCGCTCGTGGTCACCTCGTACGGCCGTTCGTCGGTCACGCGGGCGCCCATGTGCTCGAAGGCGGGCAGGACGTCTGAGAGGGTGACTCCGGTGGCGCTGAAGAGCTTGCAGCGAACGGCGCCGGGATGCCCCTCGGGCGGCCGGTAGATGCTCATGAGCAGGCCTTCGCTGTCGGGGAGCTCCTCGAGCCGCCGGATGTCCACCACGGCGGCGCTGCCCGTCCAGTCGGCGCGGTAGGCGGCGGGGAACGCGGCCTCGTAGCGCCGCACGCGCTGGGTTCCGAGCTCCTCGCCGTGCTCCTGGACGAGCGCTTCGCGGAGCTCGTCGCTCCAGGAACGGACGGCGTGCTTGAGGCGCGTCTCGAGCTCGTCCTCGTCGACCTGCGGCGGCGGCGCGTCGTCGCACCAGAGCACGTAGTGGACGCGGACGAGGATGGACTCGGAGATGTACAGATCCCAATCGAGCCGCGTGGCGCCGAACGCCTCGGTAAGGATCGCTCCCACGCGCTCCCGGTTCTCGGTGTGAAAGCGATCGCGCGGGATGAAGACCAGGCAGGACAGGAACCGGTCGTAGGCGTCCCGGCGCACGATCAGCTTCAGGCGCTGGCGCTCGCCGAGGCCGAGGATCCCCATCGCGGCCTCGAAGAGCTCCTCGCGGGTGATCTGGAAGAGCGAGTCCCGCGGGTACACCTCCATGATCCCCACGAGCGCCTTGGCGTCGTGGCCTCCCGGCGGGAAGGCGGCGCGCGTGAGGACGTGCTCGACCTTCTGGCGGATGATGGGAATCGCGCGCGGGTTCTCGGCGTAGGCAGCCGTCGTGTAGAGACCAAGGAACCGGCGCTCGCCGGTCACGTGGCCGTCGGGCCCGAAGGTCTTGATCCCGATGTAGTCCAGGTAGGAAGGGCGGTGCACGGTCGCTCGGGAGTTCGCCTTGGTGAGGACGAGGAGCTCCGGCACTCGCGCGAGCTCCCTGACCTTGGCGGGGAGCCGGCGCGACCGGCGCGGGAGCTCCTCGTCGCGGAGGATGCCGAGGCCGGTCCCGGGGATCGGGCTCAGGGCGTCCTCGTCGTTATCGGTCACCAGGGCGTACTCGCGGTAACCGAGGAAGGTGAAGTGGTGGTCTTCGGTCCAGGCCAGGAAGGCTCGGGCCTCCGCGGTCTCGCCGGCGTCGAGGGGAGGCGGCGACTGCGCGAGCTCGGCAGCGATGTCCTGGGCCCGGGTGCGCATAGCCGGCCAGTCCTCGACCGCTGCGCGTACCTGTCCAAGGACACGCTCGATGCCCGTCGAAAGGGCCACGAGCCGCGCCGGGTCGGTCTCCCGGTCGACCTCGATGTGAGCGAGGGATTCAGGGGTCCCGCCGGCCCCGGGAGCGAGGACGCCCATGAGCTTTCCCGCCTCGTCGCGCACGACGCGGATCACGGGATGGATGAGGAGGTGGACGCCGTAGCCCTGCCGCGCGAGCTCGTTGCCCACCGAGTCGACGATGAAGGGCATGTCGTCGCTGACGATCTCGACCACGGTGTGGGTCGAGTCCCAGCCATCGTGCTCGAGGTCCGGGTTGTAGACGCGGACCCCGGCCGCACCGGGGGCACGCACCTGAGCGAGGTTCCATTGCGCCATGGCCGCCCCGTAGAGGTCGCTCGCGGTCCGGCCGACGAGGTCCTCGGGCGGGACCCAGTGGTAGTACTGGCGCGCGAAAGCCTGACAGTGGCCGGCGGGACCGTCCGCGAGGCGCTCCTGGATGCGCGTGCAGACCGATTCGATCAGCTCGGTCTCGAACTCCACCGCCTTCACCGCCATGCGCGCACCTAGCCTTCCTTGTCCTCGGGCGCAGCGTACTCCGCGCACGTAAAACATTCGTGGATTGGAAGCGAACTTTTACGGTCTTCCTGCGTCAATAGGGGCCGACAAACCGGTCTTTCTTCGCACCGCTCGCGGTTTTCGCCGAGGGGGCGGCTTCCAAGGCCAGGCCGCCGTAGCGGGAACAATCGTCTCGGTCAACGCTGCCTCCGGGACGTTCGTCGCCAATGCCTACGTGGTGACTCCGCCGAGTATGGGTAGCGGCGGCTCCGAGGGCAGCAACGGACTGGGCAACTTCGGCGGCGACGTCGCCGGCCCGACCAGCTCGGCCCCGAGCGCGCCGACCACCACCCAGGTGACGATCACCACCAACGCGACCACGATGATTCGCGTCCGCGGCGTCGAGGGACCGGCCACGGTGAGCAACCTCGCTCCCGGCGACAGGTTCTTGGCCATCTTCCCGGGCCCCTCGACCGACACCATCCAGACCCTCGTGGCCAACCCCGCCACGTCTATCTTCGCCCAGGTGCCAAAGCAGTTCTACGCCTTCGTGGGCACCGTGACGGCGACGGATGCGACCGCGGGAACGGTCACGGTCAACGTCATGCGCTCGCTCCCGAGCGGCCTGATCGCGGCCGGGACCACGGCGACGTTCGCGCTCAGTACCCACACGTTCATCATCGGCGGGTCGAGCCTGAGCACCAGCAGCACCGGCGACCCCTTCGGCGGTCTCTTCGGCGGCTCGCTCACCGACGTCGCGCCGGGTGACATGGTCGCCGGCGGGCTCATCGGCGACAGCGGTCTCACCGCGGTCCAGGTCGAGGCGAGTCCCCTGATGTTCCTGCTCGACCTCCCCGCCCCGCCGGCGACGGGCGGCACGGGCACGACGACCGGCGCTGCCAGCCAAGCGCTCAAGGAGACCCTCAAGCTCCTGCACGGCGGCAAGGTCAAGGTCAAGGTCAAGAAGTCCAACGGCCACAAGGCCCATCACCACACCACGAAGAAGACCAAGCACGCAGGAAGGCGTTGATCGCCAGGTGAGTGCGCACGGCGCGGCGAGCGGCACGGTGGGCCCGGACACGGTAGCTCCGCTACCTCGTCCCCACCCGCTGCTCGCCACGCCGCGGCGAATCCCCGCCCTCGTGCTCCCGGAAGCCCCTACGCCGGGCCGCGCGCCCGCGTCCGCGCGATCGCCACCATGAGCACCCCGTAGACGATCGCGATCACGCCGATGATGAGCACGACCCAGCCGATGAAGTTGATCCTCGAGGTGGAGGTCAGGGTCACCCAGTGGCGCCGCTGCTTCTCGAGCACGGGGATCACGTCGTTGGCGAAGTAGGCGGTGATCTCGGGGACGGTGTTGACGGGACCGCCCTGGAAGTTCCTCGCTCCCGCGGTACCCGGCACGTTGTCCCAGCCGCTCGTTACCGGCGGGGCGCCCGCGACAGTCTGAGCGAGGTTGGGGATCTTCGGCAGGGCCGGCGCCAAGGCCCGCTTGACCGCAGGGAGCTCTCCCGACACCGAGGTGAGGGGGATCGCCAGCAGGACCTCGGTGGTGTGGGGGAAGTGCGTGGTCAGGGCGTTCAGGACCGCGCTTTTCGAGAGGTGGGCGTGCCCCGCCACGAAGGCGACGAGCTTGGGGACCTCGGCCGCGGCGCCGCCGGCGGGGGTCATGATCGGGTTCTCGGCGTTGACGACGTTGGAGACCATGCCGATCCCGGCGCGGTCGCCCTTGACGCGGGGAATCGAGAAGGCGGGGTTGAGCGCGTCGATGAGCTTCTGACCATTGCTGAGCCTGGGGATGAGGTTGAGGGCGAGGACGAGCGCCACCACGGCCACCCCGACGACGACGACGACCGAGGCGCTGGCGATAGCGAGCTTGCGCGTAATCCCGCGCAGGCTCAAGGCGATCATCGCCAGCGAGAAGAGAACGACGACGACGCCCACCCCGAGCACCACCCAGGGGATCCAGTTCACCGTGGTCGAGTCGAGGCTGTCGAAGTTCGACTTCTGCCCGTTGACCGCGGCGATCAGGTGCGCGAAGTAGTCGCGCAGCTGGGGCACCGTCCTCACCGGCCGGCCGTTGAAGTCGGTGAGGCCGTCCGCGGCGAGGTGAGGGACGTTGTACCAGCCGTGGGTCACCTTGGGCAGGTAGGCGATGGTCTCGAGGATGGCCGGGAAGTTGGCCTTCAGGGCGCCCACAAGCTGCGCCGGAGTGACCTTCAGGGTCTTCTCCAGGAACGCCTCGAGTGCGGGGAGCTCAGCGCTCACCGCCGAGAGCGGAACCGCGCGCAGGAGCGCGGTGGTGTGGGGAAACTGCTTCTCCAGCGCTTTCACCGCCTTGGCGCTCGAGATGTGGTTGGCCGCGGCCACGAAGCTGACGATCGACCCCACCTCTTGGGCGCCGCCGCCCGCCGGGGTGACGATGGGGTTGGCCATGTTGACGTTCTTGGAGATGATGTCGATGCCCGCCACGTCGGTGTTCAGGGCCTGGATGGTGAAGGCCGGCTTGGCGTAGTCGATCACCTGCTGGGCAGCGCCCAGGCGGGTGATGAGGTTCAGGCCGAGGACGAGCGTGACGACGACGATGCCGACCACGAGCACCACCACCCACTGCAGCACAGGACCACGGCTCGTGTTGGGCGACGACAAAGCGGTCGGGGATACTATCCTCCAGCCATGATCCATGAAGCGGCCATAGCCCGTTGCGAGGAGCTCAACCGCGCGGAGCGAGACGGCCGCCATTGGTTGGTCTCACAGCTGGGCTCAGACGAGTGGCACGTCGTCGTCGCCACCCTTCCCGGCCTCCCGCCGAGGGGGCCGCTCCACGAGACGGTCGAGACACGGCCGGTGCCGGACGCGCCGGACCCGCGAACCAGCCTGATTCGCAACATTCCTCCCTACGGTCCCGGGTAAGCACCGCCGGCGGAGTCGGTCTGGACGCCGAGTTCACCGTGTCAGAGGCCCGCGAAGAATCGCGGTCGCGCCGTGGCGATGTGATATGAACCGCCACGCTCGATGGCTGGTATCCCGTCCTCAACACAGACACCAGAACACTTCGACGCGATAGTTGTAGGCTCGGGCTTTGGGGGCTCGGTCACGGCGGCGCGGCTTTCGGAGGCGGGGCGGCGCGTGTGCGTGCTCGAGCGCGGCCGCGCCTACCCGCCGGGCTCCTTCCCGCGTAGCCCGGCCGGGATCCGGGGGAACCTGTGGAACCCGAGCGAGGGTCTGCTCGGGATGTTCGACTTCTGGTCCTTCAGCGGCCTCGATGCCCTGGTCTCGAGCGGCCTGGGCGGGGGCTCGTTGATCTACGCCAACGTGCTCATACGCAAGGACGAGAAGTGGTTTGCCCACGAGGACCCCAACGTGCCCGGGCAGGAATATTGGCCGATCAGCCGCGCCGACCTCGACCCTCACTACGACCGCGTCGAGGTCGGGCTCGACGGCCAGACCTTCCCCCTGGACCACCCGCCGTACGACAGGACGGCGAAGACCCTGGCCTTCAGGGATGCCGCCCGCGCCATCGGGCGCGGCGACGACTGGTTCCTCCCCAAGCTCGCGGTGACCTTCGCCAACCCCGGTCAGGCGCCGGTCCCGGGCGTCCCCATCGTCGAGTCCCGTCCCAACCTCCATGGCCTCCCGCGCGAGACGTGCCGGCTGTGCGGCGAGTGCGACGTGGGGTGCAACTACGGCGCCAAGAACACCCTCGACTACACCTACCTGACGCGCGCCTGGCACGCCGGCGCCGACATCCGCACCCTATGCGAGGTGCGGGGCTTCGAGCCGCGCGAGGGCGGCGGCTGGACGGTGAGCTACGTCCACCACGACGAAGAGGCCGAGGGCCCGGCCGACACGCGCTCGCTCCCCCCGGTCACCGTCACCGCCACCAACCTCATCCTCTCGGCGGGAACGCTCGGATCCACCTACCTGCTCCTGCGCAACCGCGGCGCGCTGCCGGGCCTGAGCCCGGCCCTCGGTCATGGCTTCTCGGGAAACGGCGACCTGCTCACCTTCGCCCTGCGGGCCCGCGAGGAGAAGGACGGCAAGCGCGTCCCGCGTGTCATCGATGCCGCCCACGGGCCGGTGATCACGAGCGCGATCCGCACCGGCGACGCCCTCGACGGCGACGGCCACACCGGGCGCGGGTTCTACCTCGAGGACGCCGGCTACCCCGAGTTCGTGAGCTGGATGCTCCAGATGGCCGACCTACCGGCCGACCTTCTGGGCGCCATCCATGGCGCCGAGCGCATGGTCAAGGGCTTCCTCCACCACGATCGCCAGTCCGAGATCGGCGGCGACGTCGCCGACTTCCTCGGCTCCTGCGGGCTCTCGAGCGCCACCCTCCCCCTCCTGGGCATGGGCCGCGACGTGCCCGACGGCGTCATGACCCTGGCCGGCGAGCTCCTCGAGGTCGACTGGTCCAAGCACGGGGCCTCGAAGGTCTACTTCGACCAGGTGCGCGAGCTCTCCGAGGAGATCTCTCGCGCCGTCGGCGCCGACTTCCTCGATAACCCGATCTGGTGGCTGAACCGGGTGATCACCGTGCACTCGCTGGGGGGCTGCCGGATGGGCCGCAACGACCAGGAGGGCGTGGTCGACTCCTACGGGCGCGTGTTCAACTTTCCCGGACTCCACGTGGCCGACGGCTCGGTCATGCCCGGGCCGGTGGGCGCCAACCCGAGCCTGACCATCGGCGCACTCGCCGACCGCTTCGCCGACGCCATGCTCGAGGGCGCGCCCGATCCCACCGTGCGCCGGCCCGCCGCCACCGTCCCCGAGGGCTCGCCGCCCGCGACGGGCGCGCCGGCGGGACCCGAGGCCGCCTCGGTCGAGTTCACCGAGACCATGAAGGGGTTCATGACCTTCGGCGAGGAGACCGACTTCGACGCCGCCTATCGCGCCGGGCGCAAGGCGGGGACGGCGCTGGACTTCACCCTGACGATCACCGCCACGGACATCGAGCGCTTCGTCGCCGACCCCGCGCATGAAGGGGTGGCCGTCGGCCACGTGAGCTGCGACGCCCTCGGCGGCCAGCGGCCGGTGGAGCGCGGCGTGTTCAACCTGTTCGTCGACCAGGACGGCGAGGAGGCCAACAAGCGGATGTTCTACCGCCTGTACTTCACCGACGGCACCGGGCATCCGCTCACCATGATCGGCCACAAGATCGTCGTCAACGACGGCCGCTTCGAGATCTGGCACGACACCTCCACCCTGTACACCCGAGTGCTCACCGGCCACGTGCCCGAGGAGGAGGACGCGGGAGCGGCGGTGATCGCCACCGGCATCCTCCACATCCACCCGCTCGACTTCGCCCACCAGCTGACGACCTTCCGCGTCCATCCGGCGGGCCGGATGGACGCGCTGGCGCGCTTCGGCGCGCTCTTCGCCGGCGATCTGTGGGATGTCTACGGACCGGGGACCCGATCGGTATGACGACGAAGCCCGGGTACGCGGAGGAACGCATTCCGTTCCTCACCGCGGACGGGATGGAATGTTTCGTCACGCGTGTCAGTGGCGCGCGCGCCCCAACCAAGGGTCCGGTGATGCTCGTGCACGGCGTCGGCGTGCGCACCGAGATCTGGCGTCCGCCGTCGCCCTACACCCTCGTCGACGCGTTGATCGACGCCGGATACGACGTGTGGATGGAGACATGGCGGGCGAGCATGGACGTGCCCAACAACACGTGGACGCTCGATCAGGCCGCGGTCCTCGACCATCCGCTCGCGGTCCGGACCGTGCTCGAGCGCAGCGGCGCGAGGGAGCTTCAGGTCATTGCCCACTGTCAGGGCTCGACGAGCTTCATGATGTCCGCCTGCGCCGGGCTCGTGCCCGAGGCGCGCACGATCATCTCGAGCGCCGTGTCGCTGCACCCGGTAGTGACACCGATGGCCAAGTTCAAGCTCCAGCACGTGGTCCCGATCGTGGCGCGGCTGCTCGGGTACATGGACCCGCAGTGGGGCCTCTCCGGCGCACCGTGGATCCTCCCGAAGCTCGTGACCGCCTACTCGAAGCTGTCGCGTCGAACTTGCCACAATGGGGTGTGCAAGGTCGCAAGCTTCATGTTCGGCGCGGGTGACCCGACGCTGTGGACGCACGAGCAACTGACGGACGAGGTGCACGAGTGGACCAAGGGCGAGTTCGGCGCGGCGCCGCTGACCTTCTTCCAGCAGATCGCCCGGTGCGTGGAGCACGGTCACCTCGTCAGCGTCGAGGGTCGCCCGGAGCTGCCCGCGAGCTTCGTCGAGGAGCCCCCCAAGACCGATGCTCGCTTCTCGTTCATCACCGGTGGGCTGAACCACACCTTCGTGCCCGAGAGCCAGAAGCAAACCCATGCGTATTTCGAGCGCCTCGCCCCCGGACGCCACTCGCTGCACATCGTGCCCGGATACGGACACCTCGACGTGTTCATCGGCAAGCGGGCCGACAAGGACTGGTTTCCGCTCATAGTCGGTGAGCTCGATGGAACCGCGTAGGGGGCGACGGCGGCGATGACGGACACCCGTGAGTTCGGCGGAGGACCCGAGCGCGTCGAGCGCGTGCTCTCGAACATGGAGACCTACCTGGGCTATGTGCCGGGCTTCCGCCGTGCGCACGCGCGCGGCGTGAGCTTTCGCGGGCGCTTCGAAGCGACGCCGGACGCCCGCGCCCTGACGACCGCCGAGCACCTGCAAGGCGGCGAGATCCCCGTGGTCGTGCGCTTCTCCAACGGGGCCGGATCACCCTATTTCGCCGACCGCACGAGCGCCAGCAAAGGCACCGCGCTCGGCCTGGCGGTCCGCTTCGAGCTGCCCTCCGGCGGCCACGGCGACGTGGCCGGACTGAACATCACGACGTTTCCGGCCCGTCGTCCCGACGACTTCATCGGCCTCGCCTCGGCCCAGCGCAAGGGCCTGCCGACCGGTCTGCCGAACCCGATCCGCTTGGCGCTCTTTCTCGTCACTCACCCCCAGTGCGTGCGCGGGGTCATCAAGGTCCTGAAGGCGGCGACGGCGGAGAGCTTCGCCACTCAGGCATACCACGGGCTGCACGCGTTCTGGGCGATCGACGCCGCGGGCGCGCGGCACGCGTTCCGCTACCACTGGGTCCCGGAAACCGCGGTCGTCCCCATGTCCGCGCAGGAGGACAAGCTGTGGCCGCCGCAGTACCTGATGTCGGAGATCGAGCATCGGGTGGCGAGCGGCCCGGTCGCATGGAAACTCGAGTTCGAGCTCGCCGAGCCGGATGATCCGACCAACGACCTCACGCAGGCGTGGCCACAGGATCGCCGGCGCGTCACGGTGGGCCGGATGGTCGTCGACCGTATCCACGAGGATCCGGATAGCGCCGACCAGATCATGTACGACCCGACCGATGTGCCCGCCGGGATCGAGGCCTCCGACGACCCGGTGCTTCACTTCCGCTCCGAGGTGTACGTCGAATCCAAGCGCCGACGGGCGGCAGAGGCCAAGCCGGAGATCACCCCCGGATGAGGGTCATGGACCACCGCAAGAGCACCGAGATCCTCGCCCCCCGGACATGATCGCCGACTTCCTCGACCGCAACGAAGTAGGCGGCTACGTCGCCGCCATGCGCGGCCAGCTCGAGTCCGGCAAGCTTGATCACAAGGCGACCGCGGCGGCGCAGGGAATCGGGGCCGCGCCGGCGGCGCCCGGCGAGGCCGTCCAGACCGTCCTCGCCGCGCTCCCCGACAACAACACGGGCCGCGCTTCCTCGGGGGGAGAGGACGTGAGCTGTCCCTTCTTCAGCCGCGCGCCCATGGTCAGCCTCCTGCAGACCTCGCTCGAGGACGAGGCGCGCAAGAGCGGGGTCGTCGCCACCCCCAAGGATCGCGGCCCCTTCGGGCACATCGTCGGGGTCGTCGAGAAGATCGTCCACGAGGTCGAGTCAGTCCTCGATCCCACCAAGTTCTCAACCCACGATCCCGACTGGGTGACGAAGATCGCCGAGGCGACGCTCGATCGCATCGCCCAGGGAAACCACGCGTTCAACCCCACTCCCGCCGAGTACGAGATCACGGCACCCGCGCTACGCATCGTCGTTGTCGGCGACTGGGGATCGGGACTTCCGCGCGCGTGCCAGGTCGCCAAGCTCATGGCCGGTGAGGTCGCCGACGCGGAGGCTCGAGGCCTGCCCGTCCACGTCGTCCACCTCGGCGACGTCTACTACTCCGGCGATCCCGTCGAGGTCCAGCGCCGCGTCCTCGCCGACGGCATGTGGCCGGTCACCGTCGAGCAGGCGGCCAAGGGCGTGACCTCGTGGGCACTCAACGGCAACCACGACATGTACGGCGGCGGGTGGGGCTTCTTCGACACCCTGCTCGGCGATCCTCGCTTCAAGAACCAGAATTCGCCCGACGGCAAGGGGACGAGCTTCTTCCGGATCAAGACGCCCTCCTGGGACCTCATCGGACTCGACACCTCCTGGGACACCGACGTGCTCAGCGTGGGTAAGAGCGGCCTCCTCGCCGACCCGCAGGCGACCGTCGTCGAGGGCTGGGCCGCCGAAGCGCAGCGTGAGGGTCGCAAGGTCATGCTCCTCAGCCATCATCAGCTCGTCTCGAGCTACGACCTCGGCGACATCGGTACCGCGCTTCCACAGAAGCTCGCCCCGCTCCTCGACGGCAAGCAGATCACCGCCTGGCTATGGGGCCACGAGCATCGCTGCATGGGCTTCAACGAGGTCCACGGGATCCCCTACGTCAGCTGCATCGGCCACGGCGGGATCCCCGTCCTCACCGGGCCCTCGGGCGCGGCCATTCCCGCGCCGGGCAAGTGGGAGGAGTCCGGGAGCTTCGAGGAGAACGGCTCGAGCTGGCACAAGTTCGGGTTCGCCGTGCTCGAATTCGACGGGCCGAAGCTGGAGATCCGCTATCTCGACGACGAGGGCAACCCTACGCGGCCCCCTGAGCAGATCGGCCCGTAGCGCCCGGCGCCGTCCCTCCGAGCACCATTCCTTCATACAGCTCTCGCGTCCGACCCGCGACCGCGACCCAGTCGAAACGCAGCACATGGGCTCGGGCCTCGGCGACGAGGCGCGTGCGGCCGGCGTCGTCGGTCAGCACCTGCTCGAGGAGCTCGCCGAGGGCGGCCGAGTCCCGCGAAGGGAAGCGCAGGCCGACGGTGCCGTCCCCGGGGACGACCTCGCGCAGGCCGCCGGTGTCGGCGACGATGCACAGGCATCCCGAGGCCATCGCCTCGAGCGCCACCAGCCCGAAGGGCTCGTAGATCGAGGGGACGATGGCGATCTCGGCGACCCGGTAGAGCGAGTGGAGCATGTCGTCGCCCACCCAGCCGAGGAAGGAGCCGTGGGCGCGTAGGCCCAGGCGTCGCGCCTGGCGCTTGAGCTCGGCCTCGGCCGTGCCCGTGCCCGCGACCACGAAGCGGACGTTGCCCGAGCGTTTGATCACCGGCGCGAGCGCGTCGAGGGCGAGGTGAAAGCCCTTCTCGTAGACGAGGCGGCCGACGAGGAGCACGAGCCGCTCCTCGGGTGAGGCGTAGCGAGCGCGCAGCGCCGGGAGGTCTGCCACCACGGGCTCGAGGTCGCGGGGATCGATGCCGTTGGGGATCACCGTGATGCGCTCCGAAGGGACGCCGAACACGGTGGCGACGTGACTGCCCATGTACCGCGAGCAGGTGATGACGGCGTCGGCGCGGCGCGCCATCTTTCGCTCGCTGGCGTGGATGTGCGATTGGGGATAGGTCTTGACGTAGCCCTGATGGCGGCCGAACTCCGTCGCGTGGATGGTGGTCAGCCACGGACGGCCGATGCGCCGGGCCACGCGCTGGGCCGCCCCCGCCACGAGCCAGTCGTGGGAGTGCACGAGGTCGAACTCCAAGCGCTCGCACAACTCCATCCCCATCTCGTACATGTCGGCGTTCATGGCATCGACCCAGCGCACGAAGGCGTCGATGTCCTTGGGATAGGGGGGCTCGCGCACCCGGTGGACGATCACCCCGTGGCGCTCCTCCTCGACGGGGAGCCGTCCGCTCCCGCGGGTGAGCACGTGCATCTCGACACCGTCCTTGACCAGATGCTCTGAGAGCTTGCGGACGTGGCGTCCCAGCCCGCCCTCGATGACGGGCGGGTACTCCCAGGAGATCAAGAGGACGCGAATTAGCCGACCCGCTTGAGCACCACCACCGACCGCGAGGTCAGGGTGATCTCGCCCCGCGCGCCGTATCTCTGAGACCCGGGCTGCGCCGCCGCGTCGGCGGTCGAGAGCTCGAGTTCCCACTGGGCGCCGAAGCGGGGCCACGGGAGCACCATGGTGCGATCTTCTGCGTGCGCGTTGAACAGGAGCAGGAACGAGTCGTCCTCGATCTCCTCGCCGCGCGGCCCGGGGGTGGGGATCTCGGCACCGTTGAGGAAGAGGCCGAGCACCGGCTCTCCGTTCTGCCAGTCGCGGCGGGTCATCTTGCGTCCGTCGGCGCGGAACCACCAGGCGTCGGGGAGCCCCGAGCCCATCGTCTCCCGTCCCTGGAGGAAGCGGTCACGGTGAAAGACGGGATGGTTGTGGCGCAGGGCGATCAGCCGCCGGGTGAACTCGCGCAGCGCCTCCTTGGCGGGATCAGGGGTCCAGTCATACCAAGAGATCTCGCTGTCCTGGCACCAGGCGTTGTTGTTGCCGTGCTGGGTGCGGTTCATCTCGTCGCCGCCGAGGAGCATGGGAGTGCCCTGGGAGAGGAGCAGGGTGGAAAGGAAGTTCCTCTGCTGGCGTGCGCGCAGCGCGAGGATCTCGGGGTCGTCGGTGGGTCCCTCGACCCCGCAGTTCCACGAGCGGTTGTCGTCGGTGCCGTCCTGGTTGTCCTCGAGGTTGGCCTCGTTGTGCTTGTGCTCGTAGGAGACGAGGTCGGCGAGGGTGAAGCCGTCGTGGGCGGTGATGAAGTTGATCGAGGCGAACGGGTCGCGGCCGTCTTCCTGGTAGAGATCAGACGAGGCGGTGAGGCGGGCGGCGAAGTCTCCCGTGCTCGCGTGCAGGCGCCAGAAGTCGCGCATGGTGTCGCGGTACATCCCGTTCCACTCCGACCACAGCACGGGAAAGTTGCCCACCTGGTAGCCGCCGGGCCCGACGTCCCACGGCTCGGCGATGAGCTTGACCTGGGAGAGCACCGGGTCCTGATGGATCACGTCGAAGAACGCCGACAGGCGGTCGACGTCGTAGAACTCGCGCGCCAGCGCC
>DASZLV010000032.1:0-5106 GCA_035552215.1 Solirubrobacteraceae bacterium
TGACCGCCGGTCTGAACGATCGCCGCACCGCACACCCGCAGCTTCGGCCCGGGGAAGATGCCCTGGACGATCGCGCGCTTGGCGAACAGGCCCGTCGTGTTCATGCCGAGGTCACGGACGGTGGTAACGCCGGCGCGCAAGGCGCGGAGCATGTTGGCCGCACACTTGTAGGCGGAGATCTCGGGCTCGTCCTCGAGCGCCTGCTGGGCGAGGTCGTTGGCGCCGTCCCAGGCGAGATGGGCGTGATTGTTGAACAGGCCCGGCAGGATCGTCTTGCCCTCGCCACCGAGGGGGGCGCCGTAGCCCTCGGGGCCGGGCTCGGCGGCCCGTCCGACGTTGGTGATCCGGCCGTCCTCGATCTGGACGAACCCGTCCTCGATCGTCCCGCCGAGCTCACCGGTGAACACGCGTCCGCGCAGCATGACCTCGCGGTCCGGAGGCCGCCGGAGGGGGACGCGCTTGACTTCCTTGAACTGCCAGGCTGCTGCTTCGGGCATCGGTGCTCCTCGAGTGTCGACCGGCTCGCCGGAAAGGCGGCCTCGCGCGTGAAACGTGACCCGAGCGACCCTGGCATTAAAGCGGTCCAAGGGCGTCTGTCAACAGTTGACGCGGGTAGCCGGGGGGGCGCGGCGACCGGGCCGGTGGGCGCTCCGTGCGCCTGCGCCTTGACAGCCCCAGAGCGGGTCACTAGGCTTCCGGCGGTCCCTGTCAACTGTTGACGGAGTGCGAAATGGACCGCATCCAGGACCTTGGCCCTGCCCCCGGCTTGACCCGACGGCAGCTTGTCGCGCGCGGTGGCTACGCAGCGCTCGCCGCGGGTGGGTTGGCTGGTCTGGTCGGGTGCGGAAGCTCCGCGAAGGCGCCGGCGTCGGCACAGGTCGAGAGCATCGCCGGGACGCTCAATTACTTCACGTACCCGGGCTGGATCGGCAAGCACGAATACGCCGGGTTCGAGAAGCTGCATCCGCAGGTCAAGATCAAGGAGATCGCATACAACGGCTCGAGCACACGGGGCCTGGCCGTGCTCGTCCGCGAGAACCCCTCGGCCTACGATTTCCTCGGTGCCGTCGGCCTTGCCGCCGTTCCCACCCTGACCGCCGCCCCGAGTCTCGTGGCCAAGCTCGACTGGGCCAAGATCCCGAACATCGCCAACATCCCCCAGCGCTTTCGCACCGAGTTTCCCATCGGCGTGCCCACCGATTACGGCAAGGTGGGATTCGCGTACCGCAAGGACCTGATGCCCGAGCGTCCGACGAGCTGGGCCGAGCTGTGGGCGCTGGCGCCCCGCTACTCGGGGAAGATCATCTTCCTGGACGCGATGGAAGACACGATGGGAAACGCCCTGAAGATGCTGGGGTACTCCGGGAACAGCACCGTCCCGAGCCAGATCACGGCGGCCAAGAACAAGCTGCTCGAGATCAAGCCGCACCTCCAGGCCATCCTCTCGATGGACGTGGCCAAGCCGATCACCAAGGGGACCGCGGTGATGACGATGGATTACGACTTCGATATCGCCGCCGCCCAGGCGCAGGAGCCGAACATCGTCTGGGTCGCGCCGAAGGAGGGGCTGATGGCCTACCTCGAAGGCCAGGTGGCGGTCGCCACGAGCAAGCATCTGGCCGCGATCGAGTCGTTCATGAATTTCAATCTCGAGCCGCAGAACTATGCGGACTTCGTCGACACGACGGGAACGGCCTATCTCATGCCGGCGGCATCGCCCCTGATCAAGAAATCGATCTCCGACAACCCTGTGCTCGCGTTCACCCCGGATGTCCTGGCGCGCGTCGAGTTCGAAAAATCACTAGGAGCGGCGACGGGGCTCTGGACGACGGCGTGGAGCGAGTTTCAGGCAGCCTGACAAGGCCGCACCCGGGCGCGCCCCCTCCGAGCAGGACCCCCCTTGGCCCCAGGAGACAGAGCCGCCTCAAACGAGTAGGGCGGTTTGGTGCTCGACACGGACTCAGCGTTCCCGCGTTCGGCTGGACCGCGCTCTTCTTCATTGCACCGCTCGTCATTCTCGTTGTCTATTCGTTCGGCCAGATCAACTTTTTCACGCTCCAGCTGCACTGGGGATGGACGACGGAGAACTACTCGCAGATCGGGCAGTCCCTGTACCGAGATGCGATCGCCAGGTCGCTGGGCCTGTCATTCGCCGCGACCGGTTCATGCCTCGTCGTCGGATATCCACTCGCTTACTGGATCAGCAGGCAGCCGCCCCGGCGTCAACGACTGTGGCTGCTCGTGCTCATCATCCCGTTCTGGAGCAGCTTCCTCGTGCGGACATACGCGATCGGGAGCCTGCTCGCCAACGGAGGGCCGCTCGAATCGGCGCTCCACACGACCGGACTGCTATCCGGGCCGCTTAACGTCCAGTACTCCTCGCTGGCGGTCGGGATCGGGATCGTCTACAGCTACCTGCCCCTGATGGTCCTACCGTTGTACGTCGCGCTTGAGCGACTCGATCCGTTGCTCGACCAATCCGCGAGTGACCTCGGGGCCAGGCCATGGCGCGTGTTCTGGCGCGTGCGGCTCCCGCTCTCCGCCCCCGGGATCATCGCCGGGTGCATCCTCGTCGGCATTCCCGCCTCGGGTGAGTACGTGATTCCGACCATCCTCGGGGGCGGCAAGACGCTGATGTACGGGAACTTGGTCTCGACGCAATTCCTGGAGGTCGGGAACTTTCCCTTCGGCTCCGCCCTGGCGGTGACCCTGATGGCGGGGGTCACCGTGTTCGCCCTCGTCGCGCGGAGGTTCTCGCGCTCGGCCGAAGAGATCACGTGACGCGCCGAAGCGTGCGCGCACTGCGTCGCGTGCCGCTGCCGGCGTACGCGCTGCTGGTCATCGTCATCCTCTATCTGCCGCTCGTGCTCGTAGTCATCAATGCGTTCAACAAGGACGTGCTGCTCACCCACTGGGGCGGTTTCACCTCTCGCTGGGTCTCGCAGGCGTGGAACAGCGGCCGCGTCCGCCACGACTTCCTCACGAGCGGGATCATCGCCGTCGCCTCCGCCGCGATATCGCTCGCGATCGCGATCCCAGCGGGGCTGTGGGGGCGGCGGGTATCGCCGCGGGCGCGCCGCGTCCTCGACGCGACCACCTACATGCGGATCGTGCTGCCCGAGATCGTCGCCGCCCTGGGCCTGCTGATCTTCTTTCGACGTCTGAACCTTCCGCTCGGAACAGCGGCGGTGATTATCGGACATGTGGTTTTCAACTCCGCGTACGTCACGGTGATCATCCAGGCGCGACTCGCGACCCTGACGACGGTGCTCGAGGATGCCGCCGCGGATCTCGGGGCGAGGCCGTGGCGCGTCTTCCAGCGCGTGACGTTCCCGTTTCTCCTGCCCGCCGTGCTCGTCGGGGGAATGGTGGCGTTCACGTTCTCCTTCGACGACGTCATCACCTCGTCCTTCCTCGGTGGAAACAGCGTCGAGACGCTGCCGATGCTGATCTTCGGGCTCGCTCGCTTCCGCGTCGATCCGGAGGTGAACGCCATCGGAGCCGGGCTGATGGTGATCACGCTGACCGCGTTGGCGCTGACGCTGGTGGTCGCCGGCGGGCGAGTCAGCGGCAGCTTGCTCCTGAGGACGCGTGACGGTCGAGCGAGCGGATGACCGAGGTCGGCATCCGCCTCGTAGAGTTGACCCGCGTGTTCGAGGGGCGGCCCGCGGTAGACGCAGTCGATCTGGAGGTTTACGAAGGCGAGTTCTTCTCGCTGATCGGACCGAGCGGATGCGGCAAGACAACGACGCTGCGGATGATCGCGGGCCTCGAGACGGTGACCTCGGGCCAGGTCATGCTCGGTGACTGGGACGTCACCTTCGAGCCGGCCTACAAGCGACCGATCAACACCGTGTTCCAGCAATACGGGTTGTTCCCGCATCTCAACATTTTCGAGAATGTGGCCTTCGGGCTGCGCGAGCGCCGCGAGCCCCGGGCCGGCGTGACGGCAGCGGTTGAGCGCATGCTCGGCCTCGTCGGCCTCGCGGGTCGCGAACGGTCACGTCCGCGCCAGCTCTCCGGTGGGGAGCAGCAGCGCGTCGCGCTCGCACGTGCGTTGGTTCTTAATCCCAAGGTGTTGCTGCTCGACGAGCCGCTTGGAGCTCTGGACCTCAAGCTCCGGCGTCAGATGCAGGTTCTGTTGAAGGGCCTGCAGCGTGAGCTCGGGATCACCTTCGTGTACGTCACCCACGACCAGGAGGAGGCGTTCGGGATGTCCGATCGCGTCGCGGTGATGAACAAAGGCAAGCTGGAGCAGGTCGGAGCACCGTACGACGTCTACCACCGTCCATCGACGTTCTTCGTGGCCGACTTCGTGGGCGCATCGAACTGTTTACGGGGCGCGGTCCGGGCGGTGCAGGCGTCCGGCCAATACACGGTCGAACTCGCGAGCTCGGACACGGTGTTCACGGCCTACGGCGTGCCGGGCCTCGCCGCAGGGGCTCGCGTTGCGGCTCTGGCGCGGCCCGAGGCCGGGTGCATCGACGAAGACCGGAGTGACTGCGTGCGGACGGCGGGGGCAATCAAGGACGTCGCCTACTCGGGGCCTCAAATCTCCTACACGGTCGACTCCAACGGATTCGGTGACCTGACCGTCCTCGCCAAGACCGACACGAGGTCGAGATTGCTCCCGGTCGGGCGACACGTCGAGCTCGCTTGGGACATCGAGGACGTGTGGATCCTCCCCTTGGGGGACGCGCCCCCGGAAGCGCCCCCGGACGCGCCCCCGGACGCGCCCCCGGACGCGCCCCGAGACCGCAGCGGAAACGCGCGCGGGAGTCAAGCGACCGAACAGAAACCATCGCAGTCTCGAGTGTGAGAGGAGAGCAACATGAGCAACCGGCCAACAATTCGATCTCGCCTGGAGCAGGGGGATCTGCTTCTGCTCGACGGGGGGACGGGATCAGAGCTTCAACGCCGGGGGATCAACATCGCCAAAGGGGTCACAGCCGCCAATGACGGCACCCTCGGCGCATGGTCGGCGACGGCGGTCGAGGAGGCGCCCGAGGTCGTCCGCGCCATTCACGAGGACTACCTGCGGGCGGGCGCCGACATCGTCACCGCCAACAGCTACAACACCAACCGCGGCCAGCTCGCGTCGGTCGG
>DASZLV010000033.1:0-30797 GCA_035552215.1 Solirubrobacteraceae bacterium
GCGGCGAGCTCGCGGACGAAGGCGCTCGTGCTGCTGCATGGGATCTTGAAGCGGGCGAAGAAGGTGTGGGGGCTTCAGAGCAACCCGGCGGCAGAAGTGGAGAAGCCGCCGCTGCGACGGTCGGGAGAGATCCAGGTGTACTCACCCGAGGAGGTGTGGGCGCTCGTCCGCGCCGCCGCCTCAGAGCAGGACGCGGCGATCTACCTCACGGCCGCGTTCACGGGGTTGCGGCTGGGAGAGCTGTTGGCCTTGTCCTGGCGGGATGTCGATTTCGCCGGGTCGGTCATCCGGGTGCGAGCGAGCTACGCGGCGGGAGCATTGACCACTCCCAAGTCGGGGAAAGTCCGATCGGTCCCGATGGCACCCGATGTCGCGACCGCACTCGCGCAGCTCGGCCACCGCGAGCACTGGGCGGGCGACGAGGACCTCGTGTTCGCCGGCCCGACCGGAACGCATCTCGACGGGTCCGGTCTGCGCAAGCGCTACAAGTTGGCGCTCGCGGCAGCGGGGCTGCGCCCGTTGCGGTTCCACGATCTCCGCCACACTTTCGGAACGCGGATGATCGCGAAAGCGGACATCCGTCGCGTGCAGGAATGGATGGGCCACGCGGATATCCAGACCACGATGCGCTACCTGCACTACGCACCGCGGAGTGAGGACGCGCAGCTCGTCGCTGAGGCATTCGCGCCGTCCGGGAGCACCTCCGACGCGGACATCTCCGGACATCCTGAGCGACGCCCGAGGACATCGTCGGACATCTTGGTTCCTGCGCCGCTGCGGGCGAGCTCGCCTACGGACCCGGAGCAGTGACCAGGACACGCCCGTCGTACGGATCGGCCGGGTTTCCGGCTGCTTCATGCTCTCGCTGCACGAGACGCGGCCCCCGTCGCGATTGTTCGGGCGGACGTCTCCGGACATCTGCACCTTGTGCGTAGAGTGTGATCCTGTCGTAGCCGTTGACGGAGGCTGGGATGGCGTGGACCCACGGGGAGGCATTTCGTCGGCCGTCGATTCAGCGAGCCGTACTGCCGGCACGAGTGCGATTGGATCGAGCGCGAGTCGACCTGGCGGAAGCGGCGGTGCACGGGCACGCGCCATGTGCTCTGTAGTACGTCTGGACCAAAATACGTTTTCCCCGCGCGCGATGATTCGCCATCTGGCACGGACGCCAGATCCGCGCGTCCAAGTCCGCGCGCGTCAACCTTGCCGTTCGCGACGACCAGCGCACCGTCGTGAGCCGCTTCCACGCCGCGCGCGCGCTCCGAGCCAAGCACGGACGCTTGGCCCAAGTTCAGCGCGCGACGTTACCCGTGGCTGCACGGGTACCCCTCCCTCAAAGCGTCGTTCGAGCCGCCAGTCGCCTCAGGGCGAGCCGCGCCACCATGGCGCCGACCGCCGGACCAGGCGACACTCCGTTGGTCGCCTCTCCAATCGTACCGAGCGTCACGGGGCTGACGGTTGGGTTCGTCACGATCGCGCGGCGGCGGCGGTAAGCGTGATCGAGACGTCGCTAAAGGAATAGCCAAGCTGGGCCTCTCGCCGGGTCAAGAGCGATCACGTCAGTTGATCCGCGACTAGGCGCCGGATTCCCG
The DNA here is from genome assembly GCA_035552215.1 of Solirubrobacteraceae bacterium. Lineage (GTDB taxonomy): Bacteria > Actinomycetota > Thermoleophilia > Solirubrobacterales > Solirubrobacteraceae > Palsa-465. Next base: position 1,593 of record DASZLV010000033.1, read on the forward strand.
ACCACCCGCGCGGGGGGAGTCGCTATCGATCGTGTGGCTTGACGCCTGTGCAGTACGGGCAGCCTGCGGCAGGCGCGTCGAGGTTTGCCCGCACGCTGCCATGCTCTGCCCGGTAGGTCAGAAGCTGCTTCGGCTCGCGCAAACCGGTGACCCACACCATGAACTCAGTCACCGCGAGGCTCGCGATGACGCCGTTGATCGAGACGACGCTGGGGCCCGTTTCGTCCAACTCGGTCTTCGGAACGCCGTAGATCGCGTCGTAGTCCGAGCGCTGCTCAGGCGACAGAGTGTCGCGACGAATAGATGCTTGATCGAGCAGGTCCATGCAGAACGGGCAGCGCTCTGACTGACCGCTCCAAAGGACTCGCCCTCCGTAGACAAGCGCGCCGTTCCCGGTGTCGTGCACGTCGGTCGCCAGGTCGAAGAACGGAACGCTTGCTTCGGTGCAACGCCTCGTTAGCTCGACTCGGTGGATGTCTTTATCGAGGCAGCCGAAGACCACATCTACGTCCGCGATCGCCTCGTGCGGGGCGTCCGCCAGCCACGCGTCGATTGCCTCGATCTTCGCGGCGGGCTGGATCGCCTTGATCATCGTCTTGGCGACGTTCACCTTCTTCTTGCCGATGTGAGCTGGCGTAGCGCCTTTGAGCCTGTTCAGGCTCGAGTTGCTCACTACATCGCGGTCGACGACACGGTAGTCGAGGACGCCGAGGTAGGCCAGGTCCTCTGCGACGGGACCTCCGAGTCCGCCCGCACCGATGATCGTGACCTTTGTCTTGGCGATCGTGTCTTGGCCTTCCTCGCCGAACAGGGCGATGTTGCGGCTGTTGCGCTCGTCCATCAGTGCTCCCGCCGCGCAGCGGCGAGCTTCGCCGCGGTCGCGTTTGTCGGGATCAGCGCCTCGATCGCATGGTTGCCTGCGATGACCTCGATCGCGTCGATCGTCGTCGCCCTGTCATCAATCCATGCGAGCGCGTCCCACTTCACGCCCGCCTTGACCAGGGCGACGTAGGGGCTACCGCGGAGTCGCCAGCGCACGTGCGCGACCCAGTCCTCGAACCCGTGCAGGTCGCTGACGGAGAACTCAGCGTCGCCCCAATCGCCGTGAGAGTGCGCCTCGACGAGGCAGCGGTTCGTATCCCAGGCGGTTTTGATGACGCGCGGCCTGACGTCATCGGCCAGCTCGACATGCAGGCTGCTCCGGCTGGCGATGTCAGTGCCGGTCATGATCTCGACGGCGTCGATCTCTATGGCCCCGTCGGCATACGTCCCGTACAAGAAGACGACTTCCTCCGGCTTGCGTAGCGCGTGGCACAACGACCGGAACTCGGGCTGGGCAATCACGAGTTTCATGCCGGTCATTCCAGTCCCTCCAATCGCTCGCAGAACGAGCGCACGAATTTGACGATGTTGTCCTGCGGCGTCCACTGCATCGGCGCCCACGAGAACATCGACCACTCGCCGTTGAACTCGGCCGGCACACCGGTCGCCTCACGGATGTAGTGGCTCGTCGGCGCAACGATCTCCGGATTGCGCTTGACCATCAGCGTCCGCGGGACGTAAAAGCCGTACGGCGCCTGGGCCGGTTCGTCGGGAACGACGAACAACACATCGCTCGCGGTAGCGGTCCAGCCCGGAGGGACTGGATACGACCGCAGACGCACCCAGCACCTCCCGCTAGCCGTGACAGCCTCGGCGTCAGGCCAATGCTCTTTGATCAGCGCGAAGGTCTGCCGGGCGTATTCGGTCATGGCTTGCCCCGCTGGAACTTGATCTTCTTGGAGAAGCCCTGGCCAGGCTTGAGCGGGACAACCTCGTCTTCGTGAAGCGTGCGCTCCTCCTGAGTATCCAGGTTGATCTCCTGGATCTGCTGGTCTGCGGGGATCCCGGCCAGCTCGCGGATCTGGGGCACGGTGATCGTGTCCTTGTCCCACGGATACTCGTTGTTCTCGATGTTGATCGTGTACTTCGGGCCATTCGACGATGCGTTGGGCTGAGCGGGCACTGCGAAGCCTCCAGGGATTCAGGATCGATGCCGATACTACGCCACCACAGTATCACGGTATCAAGCTGATTGCAACCGTCGTATGCTGCTGGTATGGTTGCGCCAGTACACGCCACCACAACAGGAGGAGCACGCATGGATGACACGAAGGCCATGACGCTTCGGCTTTCGGCCAAGCAGGCGAAGGAGCTGGAGACGGTGGCCCAAATTGACCAAGTACCGGTCTCCGAGGCCGTCCGTACGGCGATTGAGAGCCACATCGAAGCCCGCCGGCAGGACGCAGAGTTCCGCGATCGCCTGCGCCAGGCGCTTGAGGAGCAGCGCGACATCCTCGAGCGCCTCGCGCAGTAACCATGGTGTGGAGGTACCTCGAGCTCGCCGACTATCTGGTGATCGCCGAGGCCATCCTCCAAGTGCCCGCGGAAACGCTTGCGCGTCTCAACCGACTCGACCTCGCCGACTCGGCGCTGAACGCACCCAGCGCCGGGTTCGGCGACGTCGAGCGTTACACCACCTTTGAGGCTAAGGCGGCCGTCCTGTGCTCTCGGCTCGTCAAGAACCACCCGCTGCCCGACGGCAACAAGCGCGCCGCGTTCCTCTCGCTCCTCGAGTTCGTATCCCGCAACGGCAAAGTCTGGGAGAGGTCGCCGAACGATCCAGCCGAGACTGACGCCATCATCCGTGGCGTGGCCGCCGGCACCGTCAGCGAAGCAGAACTCGAGCGATGGGTCGCCGCTCGCACGCGGACGCCATGAGCGGCCAGCACGATCTCTTCAGCCTCGGCGAGGATCTCGATCCCGCTTGTCCCCTGGTCTATGTCGCAATGCCGTTGTCGCACCTCGGCACGCCGGAGGAACGCCAGCTCGTCGAGTCCAACGCGTTCATCATCGTTAGGGCGATCAACGAGAGCACGCGCGACGCGGCGGAGCCTTGGCCGGTACGTGTTCACTCCCCGATCGTGTGGACGGCGCCATGGAACAAGGACACCCTCGAGCCCGAGGAGATCTACCGCCGCAACACCGAGATCCTCTGGGAGGACGCCGACGCTTTGATCATCCTCGGCATCAAGGGCGCGAGCCTCGGCGCGGGTCAGGAACTCGCGTGGGCTTGCGCGCTTCACCGGCCTGTGCTCTACCTGTACCCCGAAGGTACGAACGTGAGCCGCCAGCTCCGCGGCGCCGCAAGCGAACACGACATCATCGTCCAGGAGTACGCAACACCGGACGAAATGCACGACCTAGTCGGACGCTGGCTCGCCTCGCGGAGGCACATCATCTGCGACGGTCCCCGCCGGCGCCGTAGTCAGAAGCTGCGATTCACCGCCCTGATGAGCGCGTTTGCCGCGAAGTGGAAAGCGCTGAGCACCGATGAGCAGGCGCACGTGGTCGCGGTCACCCGGATCGCCCCGGGACGGATCGCACGGCTATTCGCGAGCCCGCTCGCGCTCGCAGCCGCCAGCCTGGCCGAGATCGCAGCGCTGGGGGGTGCCCTGGGCATCGACGCCGCCAGCGCGATGCTCGCGCGTGGGCTCCCTGACCTGGTGCCGCAGCAGCGGGCGGCGCTTGCTAACGCGGCCGAGGAGCTCGGCTGGACGGCGCGCGAGGTGCTCAGAGTCGAGCACGAAGCGCGCAACGAACTGGCTCGCGGCGGCATTCGGCGTCTGCCCCTTGCAAGCATCGACGACTGGGAGAACTTCCGGAGACGTCGCGATGGCCGCTGAGGTCGTCGAGGGCCTCGCTGAGTGCATCATGGACGCTGCAGGCGTTGCGCCGGACCCACCGGTCAGCCTCAAGGCGATAGCGGCCTATCTCGGCGTCTCGTCGATACGCGAGGTCGACATGGTCGAGGACGGAAGGCTCGAGCAATTGGCAGGACAGCGCCGCATTTACATCAGAACCGGAACCGCACCGTCCCGCCGCCGGTTCACCATCGCCCACGAGTTCGGTCACATCGTCTTGGCCGGTCGGGAAGCGGAGTTCATCGCGCATCGGTCGGCCGCCACGGCCGATCCCGAAGAGCGATTCTGCAATCAGTTCGCGGCGGCACTTCTCATGCCTCGCCGATGGCTCCTCAAGACCGTCTCACCGCATTATGAATCGCTCGACGTCGCACAAGCCGTCTCGCGCGCAACCGGAGCGTCCCTGGCGGCCACGGTTGTCCGGCTTCGCGATGTCCTGGGTTGGCGCAGCTCGCTGCTCCAGTGGCGAACGCTGAACGGAACGTGGCGCCTCTCGACAACTGTGGGGCTGCCCCGCCACGCCCACAACCACATCAATACCACGCCCGAAACGCGCGCCATGCTTGATGCCACTCGCGGTTGTCGCCAGAAGGACATCACGGTTCCCGTAGCCGTCGCGGGAAAGCCGTCGGCGGTGCGAGGCGAGCTGTTCGTCCAGCAACGCACAGCGGTGGTTCTCGGACGCGTCGGGTGAAGGTTGTCGAACCCGATTCTTGGTTGATGAGGCGCGACAAAGACTCGGGGCGATTCCCGCGGCTGAACAAGCTTGACGGACAACTCCTTTCGTCCGTGGGCCCCAAGTAGGCAGCGCTATTCCTTTGGCGACGCTTCGATCGTGCCGATCGGCGACTCAGACGAGCGCTCGGCGCGAAAGCGATCACGAGCTCGGCGTCGAGGAGGTCGCCCCCCTGGTGCATTGAGCCCGGCGTCTCAGATATCCCGGTCTTCAAGCTCTTCGCGCAGGCGACGTAGCTCCGGGAGCGCCGCGCGGTCCGCTGGCCGATCGGCGACCTCCTTGGACCGAATGATGTCCTCCAACGCCGCGATGGGAATCTCCAGCTCGCCGACCGCGATCAGACGCCCGCGCTCGCGCAGTTCTTCGTATCGAACCAGCTCCCATCTCGCGTCACGCGGGATACCCAGCAGCACGTCGACATCGCCGCTCTGGGTTCGCCATGTCGCGACCTCCCATGCGGCCCAACAGGGCCGCGTCGATCGGCACCTCGAGGTAGCTGTCGACCTTCAGCCGCGCGCGCAGTTCCCGTAGGGCCGCCGCGACGCGCTCGAGGTTGCCGGTCGACCATTTCACGCACAGGTCGATGTCCTTCGTTGTCCGCTGTGCTCCGTGAAGCAAGGCCGCGAAGCCTCCCACCGCGATGAACTCGACCTCGTGCCGTGCGAACGCTCCGAGCAGCTCAGCCGGATCGAGCCTGGGCGCCGGCTCGTCCGTCACTCGGGCGGCAGCCCGTACCGAGCGCGCTGCTCGTTGACGAGCCCGAGCAGCTCGGCCTGGCTCGCACGGCGGCGGGGACCGGTCTGTCCGGCAAGGACAGGCGTGTCGTCGTCCCGGGCCGGCTCGGCGTGGGCTGCCATCCATTCGCCGACCTCGTCGAGGGACGAGAACCGCGAGCGCGTGAGACGGGTGAGCGATGTTCGGCTCATCGTCACAGTGTAGGGCCAGGCGGAGCACCCGAAACCGTGTCCCGAACCATGTCCCGAACTCAGCAATTCTGACCCGCTGCAACCTCACCTAACTGCACTCAACTGCCCGTATCTACGGCAAATGCCCTGCAAATGAGCAACTTGTAATGAAGAGGTTTTCGGTTCGACTCCGAAGGCGGGCTTGGGGAAGGTGCTGGAAAACGGCCGAGAGGCCACGGAGGCACAGGATCGGGAGCACCTCACCGACCTTGGGCGACCGGCGCGCGTACGCCGGCACGATGCGCGAGCTGAACTTCTGCCGCTCACCGATCTCTGCCCCCAGAGCTACTCGGCGTCCAACGTCGACCTTATGACTAGCGGTAAGCCGCCGATCGAACCAGACGGGTGCCGCGAGGAGCTTCACCACATAATTCCCCTGGTGTGCGGAGGAAGCAACGACTGCAGCAATCTCCAGCGCATGTCGTGAACCGGCTCGGCGAAAACTATAGAAACAATCGTCCGTTCCTCTTTCCAGTTCCCTAGGAGATCTGTGGATCCGAGACGTAACGTGATTGACCAGGTGGGCGTTGTCGCGCGCGAGGTTGGGGACCCGGCGACCGAGACCGACATTGTGGAGGCCGAGCGAGCGCTCGGCGTGTCTTTTCCCCGGAGCTACGCAGGATTCCTGAGCGAGTACGGGTGGGCGGACATCGGGACCCGTGAGGTCTACGGGCTGGGGCGCCACCTTCCTGTCTACCAGCGGGTTGTCGACATGACGCTGGAGGAGAGGTCACCTGAAAACGGCGCAAGGATACCTCGCCACCTAGTTGTGATCTTCAACGACGGCGGAGGCAACCTCCACTGCCTCGACACAAGCCGAATGATCGATGAGGAAAGTCCGGTGGTCTTCTGGGACCACGACATGGGACCCGACCAGGAACCGGATGAATGGTCGGCTAACTTCGTGGAGTGGCTGGCGGAGGCGATGGAGCTGGAGGCGGAGTGAAAGACGAACCGAAGTCGAGCTCGTCCCGCAGCATTTTGAATGCTGAGATTTTCGGTTCGACTCCGAAGACGGGGCTTGGGGAAGGTGCTGGAGATTGGAGGGGGTTTGTGCGTCCCTCGGAGGACGACGCCCGGCTCGTAGCCGAAGCGCTCGCCATCGCGTGCGGTGCGCTGCCGCGGCGTCGCTTGGCTATACGGGCGTATACTCTGGGGCGTGCGAGCGACTCTCGACCGTTCGACGATCTTGCATGCGGGCTGCCAGCTGGCACGTCGGGACGGGGTGGATGCCCTCGGCGTCCGATCGGTAGCCAGAGTCGCCGGGGCTACGCCGATGGCCCTCTACCGCTATGTGTCAGACGCAGGCGATCTCCGCGATGCGGTGCTGGCACGGCTGTGTGAGTCGCTTCCCGTTCGACTGGATTCCATCGACGACGTACCGCGGTGGGCGCATGCTTTCAGAGCGTGGCTGCTCGATGTTCCTGGGCTGTCGCACCTGGTGTTGATTCGCTGGTTTGAGTTGCCCTCGGTGCTCGACATGGTCGAGGCTCTTCTGGAAGTGTTTAGCCGCGTGGGCCTTGAGGGGTTCGAGCTTGTGGCCGCCGCCAACGCGTTGTTCTCCTACGTGGTTTCTCGTGGGGAGATCGAGGAGGGGGTTCGGGCGTCCGGTGTACGCCGATCGTTGCCATGGGATAACGGCGACGCGACCCGTCCGTTGCTTAACTCGCTACGCGGCGAATACGAGGTCGCCCGCCTAGACGCGTACTTCGACTTCGGTCTGGAGCTGTTGCTGAGAGGGCTTCTTGGCCACGCCGGCGGGGCCCGATGACCGACCCGTTGATCCGGCCCGCGGAAGCAGATGACCTTGCGGCGATCGTGGCCATCTACAACGAGGTCATGCGAACGTCGTTCACGATCTGGCGGGAGGAGCCCACCTCGGTCGCCGAGCGTCGGCAGTGGCTGGTGGAGACCTCGACGATGGGGTACCCGGTCCTCGTTGCCACAGATGCCTCAGGCGTGCTCGGCTTTATCGGAGCCGAGCCGTTTCGTTCGTGGCCGGGCTACGCGGCAACCTGGGAGCACTCAGTTCACGTCACCGAGGACGCACGCTCTCGCGGTGTCGGGGGTTGCATGCTCGACGCGATGGAAGCGATGCTGCGGACTCGGGGCGCCCACATCATGGTCGCTGGCATCGACTCCGAGAACGACGGCTCGTTGCGCTTCCACAGTCGTGCCGGGTTCGTCGAGACGGGCCGCATGCCCGAGGTCGGACAGATGAGAGGTTCGTGGCCCGACCTCGTCCTGCTCCAAAAGATCCTGACCACCTGACCGGCCGCCGCCCGCGACGGGCACGTGATCTCGGAACGGGCGGAATGGGTGGGCGGGATCGAAGTCGCCCGACGAATCACCGCGCGTTCCCTGTCAGACCTGTACCCCAATTGCTGGTTCGCGCGGAGCGACCAGCATTTCACTGGTGCCGGACAACCTACTGCCGTTCTACGAGCGCCTTGAAGTTGTCGAGACCTTCGTCGAGACTCTTGCCATTCATGCGCTTAACCATGAGCGCGTCTGCGATCTTGCCGACCACGCCGCCTGGGAGCGCGTAGTCGAACGTCGTGGTCAGGCGTGTTCCATCGCCTTCCGCGGTGAGCTCCCAGCGAGCGCGCCCCGACAGCATGCCCTCCATTTGGAGAAGCTGGAGCTTGCCCGGCTGGTAGTCGAGCACCGTTTCGGTGATCGGTATGGACAGCCCGGCCGACTTCACCTTGAAGGCGACCTTGCCCCCTTCTTCGGGGAAGGGAGCGACGATGCTGAGCTCTGTCATGCCCGGATACCACTCCGGCCAGCGGCTGGCATCGCTCAAGAGCGCCATGGTCGCCTGTGGCGAGGCCTTGATCTGGACATTGCGTTGCACGATTGCCATCGTGGATCTCCTCGCTCTCTAGCGTCCTCCCGCTCCGTGACGTGACTGGGCCAATCGGCTGCGGCCGGACAGGACAGGACCATAGACGAGCACGGCGGATGAGCGGTGGCGAGTCGACCGGCGCCCGCCATGGTAAGCGCGCCGGGAGCAGGGCGCTCCTCCCCCACGGGGCCGGATTTCACGACCGGTGCTCATAGACTCGCGGCCATGTCGTTGCACCTCTTCGCGGGTCTGCGCGTGCGGAACTTCCAGGCGGCGAGACCGTGGTATGAACGGTTGCTCGGCGAACCCGCGTTCTTCCCCCACGCCACCGAGGCGGTGTGGACGCTTGCCGAGAACCGGTCGGTGTACGTCGTGGAGCACGCCGACGGCGCGGGGAACTGTGTGGTGACGATCTTCGTCGATGATCTCGACGCTTACGTGGCCGCGATCGCCGCCCGTGGCCTCGAACCCCACGAGCATGAGACGTACGCCAACGGCGTACGCAAGACGATCTATCGCGACCCCGACGGCAATGAGCTGGAATTCGGCGGCGCACCACTGGATACCGGTTCATAGTTCCCGGTCTCTCTGCGCCTGGACGTATCGCGACGAGAATTGGTCATGCGAGCAAGGCTGCGACGGCGTCGACGATTGCCTGGCGGCGCTTGACGACGGAGAGCCGCCTCACGAGCCCGGCGTACTCGGGAGTCATCGAGGACCAGGTGCCGGAGAGAGTCAAGACGAGTCCGAGCAGGACCGCAGGCTCGAAGCGCTTGGTCAGCAGTCCGGCGCGCTGCGCGTCGGCGATGGCCTTGACCTTGGCGGCATTGCTCGCGACGATCGCCTCGATGGGGTCGTTGCCATCGGCGCGCTCCAGGCGGTGCCACGTCGCCAGCCGCTGGACCTCCGGGTGCTTCTGGTAGCGGTCAAAGAGTCGTCCGGCGTACTGCGGAAGGTTTGCCGGGTCGATCGGGGTGTCTCTCAAGGTGGCTTCGACGATCCGGTCGAAGACGGCGTCGAAGAGCGCGTCCTTGCTGCCGAAGTAATGGTAGATCTGGGCCTTGTTGGAGCTGGCCGCCTGTGCGATGCGGTCGACCCGCGCCCCCGCAATCCCGCGGGCGGCAAACTCCTCCGCCGCCGCGTCGAGTAGGCGCTGGCGCGTCGCTTGCGCGTCTCGGACCATCTCCGGAGAATAGCGGACTAACCGTTCAGTTGACTACTCGGCCGCCACATGCTTCACTGAGCTAACCAACTGTTTAGAAAGGAAGGCCATCGTGCCCAAGGTCTGGCTCATCACCGGAAGCTCCCGCGGTCTCGGCCGCCACGTCGTCGAGGCCGCACTCGAGAGCGGCGACCGCGTACTCGCCACGGCGCGTCGCCCCGAGGTGCTCGACGATCTGGTCGCGGCGCACGGCGATCAGTTGCGGACCATCGCCCACGATGTCTCCGTGCCCGCCCAGGCGGCCGCTGCCGTGCAGGCCGCGCTCGACGCCTTCGGCCGGCTCGACGTCCTCGTCAACAACGCGGGTTACGCCGACCTCGCCTCGGTCGAGGACATGAGCGCCGACGCGTTCCGCGCTCAGATAGAGACGATCTTCTTCGGCACGGTGCACACCACCAAGGCGGTGCTACCGAGGCTCCGCGAGCAGGGCGGCGGTCACATCATCAACGTGACGTCCGTCGGCAGCCGGATGGCGACCCCCGGCCTGTCGGCCTACCAGAGCGCGAAGTGGGCCACCGCCGGTTTCTCACTGGTGCTCGCTGCCGAGGTCGCCCCCCTCGGCATCCGCGTGACCTCGCTCGAGCCCGGTGGCATGGCCACGGACTGGGCTGGCTCGTCGATGAGCGTGCCCGAGATCAGCGAGCCCTACCAGCACACCGTGGGCGCTGCCGCCGCTATGCATGACTCATCCTGGCGCCCGCTCGGCGATCCCGCGAAGGTCGCGCAGGCCATCCTGCGGGTCGCCGCGATGGACGACCCCCCTGCACGTTTGCTGCTCGGCAGCGAGTCCTACGCCTACGCGACCGCTGCTGCCCGCGCGCAGCTCGCCAGCGACGAGCACTGGCGCGACCTCAGCCGGTCCACCGACCGCGACGATGCGACCGCCGCCGAACGCGATCCGCTGAGGGCTCGCGACTGAGTAAATGCAGGCCGAGTGGGTTCGACATCCGTTCTGGGGTCGGTTTACCGCGAGGATTGACGGGCGGGGCGCGGCGGCGCCCGGGGCGCGGGGCCGCCCGGGAGGCCCGTGTGCGTAAACGCCCCCCAGCGACGCTTAAGCACACCGGCTCTGGGAACGAGTCACACGCGAGTGATGTGGGTGTCGAGATTGACACGCGGGAGCGCCCGGGCCGCCGCCCGCCCGCCGCGCCCCCGCCCGCCGGGCCGCCGCCCCGCCGCGCCGCCGGGGCCGCCGCCCCCCGGGCCGCCGCGCCGGCCGGGGCCGCCGGCCCCCCGCGCGCGCTAGAGCCGGATCCGATGAGGACGCCCCCCTTCGACATCCTGGCCGCACCGTGGCCCCGGTTCAGGCCCGGAGCCCATGGGCAACGCGCACGATCATGATGATCATGTAGGCCAGTCCGAGTAGCCGCCGAAACCAGTTGACGCCCCTCACGAGCTCCTCGTAGGCCCACACGGTCATCGCCAGATACGCCGCTGCCGTCGCGTAGCTGCGGGCTGAGCCCGACAGGGCGCCGCCGATCATTCCGGCGAGGAACGCGAGTAGGAGCGGAGCGTTGGGAAACTGGACGATCGGGAAGCGTCGCGGCAGTCCGACCTGCGTCAAGCGCTTGAACTGTGTCCATGCGGCCAGCAACGGCCGCCGCTTCTCGCCCGGCGTTCGGTTCGCTGGCGCGGCCGAGATCAAGTCGGCGGAGACTGCCGGCAATCGATCGTTGGTGAGCGGATTAGGTGTCATTGGCCTTGGATCGTCGCCCGGATAGTTCGCATTGACCCGGACCGGCGCCCTTATCGGACAGGACGCCTTCGCAGCCCCGAGCCTTCCCGCCAGGCTCCGCTCACAGTCCCTGCGGGTGAAGCACGTTGGTGAACGTGGCCAGGTAGGCCGGGGACGGCGTTCCGATCTTGGCGACGCCACCGCCTCCGCCCCAGGGGCCGCTCGACCCGCCGGACTCGTAGAACTGACCGTTGATGGAGATGATCACGTGCCCCGATGCTGACGGGAGCGCGCGATCGTAGATCGTCACCACATGGCCGGGACCGGCGAGGATCGCGGGCTGGCCGACCAGGGCCGAGGTGTCGACCGGCTGGCTCAGATAGCCGCCGGCGTGCAGCACCGCGGAAACGAAGCCCGAACAGTCATAGCCGGGCTGCGGGCCCCAGCCGCCGTGGCCTCCGCCCCAGACGTAGGGAAGGCCGACGACCGAGTCGGCAAAGCGAACCATCGCCTCGACCTTGCCGCGCGACGAGTGGCTGATCGGCCCGTTGACCGGGGGTCCGGCTCCCGCTAGGGGTCTGGCCTGCACCTGGACGGCCTGGCCCGGTCCAGGCGTGACTGCCGGGTATGCGGCCGGCGCGGCCCCCGCCGCGGCCAAGACCGCGGGCGGCGCCACAGTCTGCGCTCGCAGCACGGCGGCCGTCCGATGGGCGGCGGCATGAGCGTCCTCCTCGGCGCGCCGGCCTTTCGCCTGCCACTGCGCGAGCTCCTCCTGCAAATGCGCGAGCTTCTGTCGTGAGCAACGCTCACGGCTCTGAGCGTCCGTGAGCGCTGCCCGTGCGGTTGCCGCCCTCCGATCCGCAGCGGCGGCACTCGCGGCTCCCAGCGACCCCGCGCCATGCGCGACGGCGCCGTCGTGAGCGGCGGCGCCGAGCTCGGCTCGGGCGGCATTCGCGTCCGACTCGGCGGAGCTCAGCTGTCTCGTCTGCGTCTGGATCTCCGCCAGGCAGCGCTCTGCCTGGTGTTTGGAGATGATCCCCTCGCGCTGGCAGTGCTCGAGCTCGACGCTATAGCGGCGGAGCGCCGCAGAGGTGGTCGCCGCCGAACGGGCGGCCGCGTGAAAAGACGTGCCCACCGTGCTTGAAGTGTCGTGATAGGAGCTCGCAGCCTGACCCTGCCACGCACCCGTCAGCGTCGCCTGCGTGCCGTGCACCTTGACCCCGATCGCCTCGAGCCCGCGCCCCACGATCTCGTAGCGGCGCGCCGCATCCGCCATCGAGCCGGCATCACCTCCAGGAACCCGGAAGCCCACGTCCGCCTGGCTCATTCTCCACCCTGGCCAGCCTCGCACGCATCCGCCAAGCCACCCTCGCAGCGCGAATAGGACATGCCCGCGCCGGCGACCGCCACGCCCAGATGCTCCCCGGCGAGCCCGAAATGCGGGAGCATCGCCGAGAAATGTCCCAGCAGGTCATCGAAGGCGCCCTCGGTCGGCGTCCCCGCCGCGGCACTCCTGCAACCGCTGAGATGGCGGTGCAGCTCATCGACCTCATCGCCGATCGCCGTCAACCGGGCCGACGCGGCGACCACGTCCTCCGGCGTGACAAGAAACATGACGCCAGCATTCACTAACCCACGCCCGCCCACAAGCCCCCTCGGTGTGAAGCAAGTCACCCCTGCTCGTCGTTGCCGTTGGGTCGCTCAGCTGGCGGACTCGAGGACACGTGCACGTGCCCTCGAGTCCGTAGATTGCCTCCTCGAAGGCGTCGTGGCTGTGGGACGGGAACCTTGGCGTCGGCGGAATGAGCAAACAGGCGATGAACTACCTGCTGGGAGAGCTCCAAGGACTCGGATACCTCACCCGGGACATCCACCCGACGAACCTCGCCGGGGCATGACGACGCCACCGGTTGACCTTCCCGACCGGGTTCGCAGCGCCTGCGCACAGGTCGCGGCCCGCGCCCGTACCGTCCACATCGACCACGAGCGCATCGCTCCCTACGCCGCCGCTCTGCCCGCCGATGCCGATGTGCCCGGTCTCGATCCCGAGGCGCACTACACCGAGGGCCCGCGCGAGGCCGTCGCCGCCTTCGTGCTCTGCCTCGACGCGATCAACTTCGGTTCGGGATGGTGGCCGACCGTCCGTAAGCGCCCTGATCGCTCGGGGTACCTGACGATGGCCAGCGGCCTCGCCGACCGCTTCCGCGGGCACGGGCCGTGGCCCGCCGGCGCCCTCGCCAAGATCGATGCCGATGAGATCGCCGCAGTGCTCGGGCAGGATCCACACCACGAGCTGATGCCGTTGTTCGCCGCCGCGCTGCGCGACCTCGGGGCCCATGTCCTCGACGATGCTGACGGGCACTACGAGCGCGTGGTCGACGAGGCCAACGGGTCGGCTGTCGCACTCGCGACCCGGCTCTCGGATTGGGACTGCTTCGCCGACGTCTCCGCCTACGAGGAGCTCGAGGTGCCGTTCTTCAAGCGCGCGCAGCTGACCGCCTCCGACCTCGAGCTGTCCGGAGTGGCCGAGTTCGGCGATCTCCACCGGCTGACCGCGTTCGCCGACAACCTCGTCCCCCACGTCCTCGCCCTCGACGGCGTCCTCGTCCTCGACCGTGACCTGGCCGAGCGGATCGAAGCAGGCATCCTGCTCATCCACGATTCGCCCGAGGAGGTGGAGCTGCGGGCCTGCGCAGTCCACGCGTGCGAGCTCCTCGCCGACGCCTCCCCACACGGTCTCTCGCCAGCGCAGGTCGACATGGTGCTGTGGACGCGCGGGCAGGAACCACGCTCGAAAGCGCGCCCCCGCCCCCGCACACGAAGCACTGCGTACTGAGCACTGAGCCGAGTACGATGACCGCCCAACAGGCTCACGTTTCGGGGGTGACGGCTGTGGCGCAAGTGGCTGGTCGGAGAATGGTGGGCGAGATCGACGGAGACCTCGTCGTCTTCCTCATCGGCGCTCGGTTCAACAGCAAGCGGGAGTTCGCCCGCACCCTGCTCGACCTCGGCGGTCGACGCGGGATGAAGCATATGCTCGACCATCTGGTCGGCCGCCCCGAGAAGGGCCTGCTCGCCTACGAGATGGGCATACCCACCATAGTCCAGTACTGGCGATCGTTCGAGCACCTGGAAAGCTTCGCCAGAGATAAAGATGACCCCCATGTAGAGGCGTGGCGTCAATACTGGCGCCGAGTGGGCAAGAGCAGCCGAACCGGCATCTGGCACGAGACGTATCTGGTGAAGGCGGGGCAGTACGAAGCGATCTACGGAAACATGCCGCCGCACGGGTTGGGCAAGGCGGGGCGGCTGATCCCGGCCTCTGAGGCGTCGAGTGCCCGTGGGCGCGTGGCCCGCGAGGCAGCCGAGGTCTAGCGCGAACCCCGCCCTCGAGCAGGATCCGCCCGAGGGTGGCCCGCGGTCGGTCTAGATCGGTTGCGGGATCGGATCGGGCGGGAGGGGGCCGGGATCGGGACCCGGCGTCGGCGGGGCTGGGTCGGGCCCGGGCGGGGCTCCCGGAGTGGGGATCGGAGGAGCGGGATCGGGTGGTGGGACTTCGAGGACTGTGGGCGTACAGGTGGGCATCGTCTGCTCCCTCCGCTGGCAGGACATCTCGAGGCGAACCTACCCATCCAGCTCGATTCCACTCGCGCTACGCGGTCACATGCGCGCTGTCGCCCGCGGTCACGGCGAACGAGGTTCCGCTCACCATGCGCGCCTCATCGGAGGCCAGGAACACCACCACGGGAGCGACGTCCGCGGGCTGGATCCATGGAACGCCGAGCGGCGTCTTGGCCTTGAGGGCATCGATCGCGGTGTGCTCGTCGTTACCCGAGTCCCCGGTCGGTTCGTCTCCGCCTTCAACGATGGCTTGCGCGTAACGGTCCTCGTGGCGGGTGAGGGCGGTGTCGACGAGACCCGGGATCACCGCGTTGACGGTGACGCTGTGCGCTCCAAGCTCGAGCGCCGCCGACTTCATCAGTCCGATGATTCCCCACTTCGACGCCGAATAGGCCGACCCGAACTTGGTGCCATGCTGGCCCTGAGTCGACGAGGTGACGATGATGCGCCCGCCACCGCGCTTGACGAGCAGGGGGGCGAAGACGCGGAGGACGTTCGCGGTCCCGTTCAGGTTCACGTCAATCTGGTCGTGCCAGTCGGCATCCTCCATCTCCAACAGGGGCTTGAAGGCTTGGATGCCGGCGTTGGCGAAGACGATGTCGACGCCGCCCCATTCCCGTTCAATTGTGTCCGCCGCGGCCCGGACGTCGACCATGTTGCGCTGGTCCGCCGTCAGCCCCATCCACCGCGACCGCGCGGACTCAACCTCTCGCCCGGTCGCGGCGAGATCCTCGGCCGTCGCCGGCGGGAAGTCGAGGATCGGGCTCACCTCGCCGGCGATATCGATGCCGGCGACGTCCGCGCCGTGGGTGGCGAGGGCAACCGCGGCGGCGCGCCCGATGCCCCGGGCCGCGCCCGTAACGACGGCGATGCGGCCCTGGAGGCTTCCTGACGGCTCAGCGGTCATTCACCGCAAGCTTACGTCGGCCCGCCCGCGGGTCAAGCGGGATGACGGGCCTGCGGAAGAAGGGCTGTCGACAGCGATGCGCCACCCGCGAGGGTCTGATAGACGACGCAGTAGCGCTCGGTGAGACGTCCGAGCGCCGCGAGCTGATCGGCGTCGGCGTCGGTGTCGAGCTCGAACGAGAGCCGGATCGCCGTGAAGCCGACCGGCGTCTCGCGGTCCACTCCCAGGGTGCCGCGGAAGTCGAGATCTCCCTCCGCGCGCACCCGCCCGGAGGACACCGAGATTCCCAGTGACGTCGCAACGGCACGCAGGGTCACGCCCGCACAGGCGACAAGCGCCTCGAGCAGCATGTCGCCCGAGCACAGCAGCGACCCGTCGCCCCCGGTCGCCGGGTGAAGGCCGGCTTCGGCCAGCACCCGCCCGGTACGCACGGAGCACGACACACCCTCCCCCAGGGTGCCGACGGCCGACAGGGTCACCAGAGCAGCGGCAGGCTGCTCCCGGTAGCTCTGCTTGAGCGGCGCCTGGAGGGCGTGCAGCTCATCGCGGTCCACGTGCGCATCCTACGGGCCCAGCTCGCGCGCTGGTAGAGGCGCGGCGCGCCCAGGTCGTCGTCGGCGATCATCACGAGTAGGCGGCCTAATATCGTCTCCGCCATGGCCCGTCGCCTGCACATCGCCACCCCCGACTGCCGCCGGCTCGATGTCGAGGTAGCGGGTCCCGAAGACGGGCGAGCGGTGGTGGCCCATGCCGGCACGCCGGGCAACCGCAGCGTGCTCCAGTCCTGGGTCGCGGCGGGAGCCAAGCGCGGGCTGTTCCACGTCGGCTACTCGCGTCCGGGCTATGGCCAGTCCGACCGAGAGGCGGGCCGCACGGTCGCCGACTGCGCGGCGGACGTCGCGGCCATCGCTGACGCGCTCGGCTTCGAGCGCTTCTTCTCGGTCGGACAGTCCGGTGGCGGGCCGCATTCGCTGGCCTGCGCTGCCCTGCTCCCCGATCGAACGATCGCCGCAGCGACGCTGGCCGGTGTCGCGCCGCACGACGCCGAGGGCCTCGACTGGTCGGACGGCATGGGAGCGGAGAACATCGAGGAGTTCGGGGCCATGGAGGCGGGCGAGGAGCAGTTGCGCGCGTATCTGGAGGAGCACGGCGCGGGCCTGGCGAGCGCGAGCGCCACCGAGCTCCACACCGCCCTGGGCGACCTGCTCTCCGCCGTCGACGCCGAGGTGTTGACCGGCGAGTTCGCCGAATACCTCGCCGCCAGCGTGCGCGAGGGACTCGAACATGGGTTGTGGGGTTGGTTCGACGACGACGTCGCCTTCGGCCGCCCATGGGGGTTCGAGCTCGGGGCGATCACGCGGCCGGTCGCCATCTGGCAGGGAGCCCAAGACCGGTTCGTGCCCTTCGCGCACGGAGAATGGCTCGCCGCTCATGTCGCCGGTGCCCGCGCGCGGCTCCTCCCCGATCACGGCCACCTCTCGATCGCCGTCGGCTCCTATGACGCGGTGCTCGACGACCTCATCGCCATCGGCGACTGAGCACGAGACGGCGGCGCCTCAACTCTGACGGAGCGGGAGCTGCACGCGGAAGGTGGTGCGGCCCGGCTCCGTCACGACGGTGAGCGATCCATCGTGGCGGTCCACGACGATGCGCCGAGCGGTGGCCAGTCCGAGGCCCGTGCCGCGGCCGACCTCCTTGGTGGTGAAGAAGGGATCGAAGATCCGCTCGGTGACCTCGTCGGGGATGCCGGGGCCGTCGTCGGTGATCTCGACGATGACCCATCCGCTCTCCCCGCGGGTGGTGATGGTGATGGTCCCACGCGGGCCAAGCGCGTCGATGGCGTTGTCGAGTAGGTTCGTCCATACCTGGTTCAGCTCGGAGCCGCGGACGGTGAGCTTGGGAAGGGTACGGTCGTAGTCGCGCACCACGTGGATCTCGGTGTGCTTGAGCTTGTGGCCGAGGACTACGAGCGTGGTATCGAGCCCTTCGTGAAGGTCGACCTCGACGACACCGCCGCGATCCATGTAGGCGTAGGACTTGACCGCCCCGACGAGCGCCTTCATGCGCTCGGTGGACTCCTCGAGCTCGGCCGCCAGGCGCCTCGCGGTCAGGGTGGCGGCAACCCACTCGAGCGCCATCGAGGTCGCCGCCGGGCCCCCGAGCTCGGCGACGCGATCGAGCCACGCTTGGTCCAGCCCGGCGGCCGCGAGCGGCTCGGCGAGTCGCCACGGCTCCTCGACATCGAGCGCTTGCAGGCGCGTCAGGAGCGCGTCCTCGGCATCGGCGGCGTCAAGCGTGTCGAGCGCCGTGGCCGAAGCGCCCCGGGCGATCGCCTCCTGCTGAAGCGCCACCAAGGCGGCGGCTTCCGGGCGCTCGATCCCCACCTCGACGAAATGAGCCATCACCGAGCTGATGACGTCGAGCGCCTCGGTCAGCTGGGCGGCGGCGCGCCGGGCGGCCGCGGCAGGATTGTTGAGCTCGTGCGCCAGGCCCGCGGCCATCGTCCCCAGCGACGCGAGACGCTCGCGATTCTGCTCCATCGCCGTGATGCGGCTCATCACCGGAGCCACCTGCTGCATCACCCGCCGATGGATCGAGGGTTGCGCGAACGCCAGCCGGCGGAAGTCCTCGGCGGGGACGACGGCGAGCCGGGACTCGGTCGCGGCGCGCATGCTCACCCCCAGGGGACCGCCGGTGAGCACGGCGATGGCGCCGATCCAGGTCGGGGCGCGCTGGCGGCCGACGGGTTCGCTGCGGCCCTGATTGGACATCACGGCCTGCGCTTCGCCCTCGAGCAGCAGGGTGAGGCCCGACGGCTCCTCCCCCTCCTCGGCGATCACCTCGCCGAGGTGAGCGTGGCGTGTGTGGGCGACGGGCACCCACGCCGCGAGCTCCGCGTCGTCGAGGTCATCGAAGAGGTCGACGGTGCGGAGCTCCTGAACCGTTACCGGAGGCTCGCTCATGCGTCCGCCAGGTACTCGTGGATGAGCGAGACCGCCATCGAGCCTTCACCCACGGCGCTCGCCACGCGCTTGATCGAGCGCGCGCGCACGTCGCCCGCGACGAAGACCCCGGGCACCGTGGTCTCGAGCATGTAGGGCTCGCGCTGGAGCGGCCAGCCGCTGACCTGGGCATCGCGTCCGGCGAGGATGAAGCCGCGCTCGTCGCGGGCCACGACTCCTGCCAGCCAGTCGGTGCGCGGCGAGGCGCCGATGAACACGAAGCACGCGTCGGCCTCGATCGTCTCCTCGCCATCCGGACCTTCGACGCGGAGACGCCGGAGGCGGCCGTCCTCGCCCTCGGCGGCGACGGCCGAGCTGCGCGTTCGCACGTCGATGTTCGGGAGCTCGGCGATCTGCTCAATCAGGTATTGCGACATCGAGTTCTCGAGCGACCGGCCGCGGATGAGCATGGTCACAGCGCCGGCGTAGCCACTGAAGAACACGGCGGCCTGACCGGCGGAGTTCGCCCCCCCGATGACCACGACGTGTTGTTCGGCGCAGGCCCGCGCCTCTGTCATCGCCGCTCCGTAGTAGACGCCCGCCCCCGTGAGCTCGGGAAAGCCTGGGGTTTCGAGCTGTCGGTAGGACACGCCGGAGGCGACGAGGACACAGCTCGCGCTCAGCACCCCGCCGCCGCTCAGCTCGACGAGACGCCCGGCGCCCTCGGCGCGCAGGCCGACAGCCTCCTGGACGGTGAGGAGCTCGGCGCCGAGCCGCCGGGCCTGGTCGGTCGCACGGCGGGCGAGATCGGATCCGCTCAGCCCCGCGGGAAACCCGAGGTAGTTCTCGATCCTGCTCGACTGGCCCGCCTGTCCCCCCGGCGCCTCGCGCTCGACCATCACCGTCTTCAGGCCCTCGGAGGCGCCGTACACGGCCGCGGCGAGCCCCGCCGGGCCGCCGCCTACGACGACGAGGTCATAGTGGTCCTGCGCCGGGGTTCCCGCCACGCCGAGGCGCCCAGCGAGCTCGAGGATCGTCGGGCGCTCGAGCACGCTCCCGTCCTCGAGCAGCGCGACGGGGAGGCGGTCGGGCGTAACCCCCGCCACCTGCAGGAGCTCGCGCGCCTCGCCGTCGCGCTCGATGTCGAGCCAGCGACCGGGGACGCGATTGCGCACCAGGAAATCGCGCAGGTCGTGCGAGTCCTTGGAAAAGCGGTGGCCGATCAGTCGCACCCCGCCCGCGTCGAGGGCGGCCCCTGCCTCCCAGGTCGTGAGGAGATCCTCGACCACCGGGAAGAGCTGCTCCTCCGGGGGATCCCAGGGCTTGAGCAGGTAATAGTCGAGCGCCACCTCGTTGATCGCGGCAATCGCCGCCTCGGTATCTGCGTAGGCGGTGAGGAGCACGCGCTTGGCATCGGGCACGAGTTTGCGCGCCTCGACGAGGTATTGCGTGCCGGGCATCCCCGGCATCCGCTGGTCGGCGATGAGCATCGCCACCTGATCGCCCCGGGTCCTGAGCTCGCGCAGAACCTCCAATGCCTCGGTCCCCGAGGTCGAGCGGAGAATGCGGAAACGCTCGCCGAACCCCACCCGCAAGTCGCGTGACACCGCGGCCAGGACCGCGGGCTCGTCATCGACCACGAGGATGGCGGGCCGCCGCACCCCGGATTCGCCGTCGATCGTCATCGCCGCACGACAGTAGAGCGTCGGGGCGCCGGCAGGTCTAGGAGTGCCGAGGGGGCACGTAGTCGCCGACGACGATGCGCCGGTGAATGGCCGAGTTGGTCTCAGCCGCCCACGCCAGCAGCCACAGCGTGCTCCGTTCCTCGGAATCGAGCGGCAGCGCGTCGATGTGCGCCTCGATCTGATCCAGTCGGGCGCCCCGGGCGATCATCGTCTCGACGGCACGCTTGGCGTATCTCAGCATTGGCCGCGCCCGGAACGGGACCCGCCGGCCGCGCGCGCTGGCCCCAGCGCACGACCGGCGAGCCCAGGCCGTCTGTCGCCTGGGAGACACAGACGGCCACTCGGCGCAGCGACCCCCACACCGAGCACATGCGCCCCCAAAGACTCAATTTGATCCGCGCGATCGTGTTGCGATCCCAGCATCAGCGAAACCCTGGTCGAAAGGACATGTCGTCCACGAACCAGACATGGCGGCCACATAGGTGACCGCGTTACCCGTTCCGCTCTCGCGCTGGTACCCCCCAGCACGAGTCGAAAACCGCGCGCCGGGAAGCGCTTGAACGCCAGACTACTACGGACTCGGGCGCGCGCAAGCGCGCAACGGGAATCTCCGCGGCCGCGTCGCCGCGCCGGACCCGTATCGTTCCCGTGGTGATCAGCAGGGGTCACCAGCAGGTCTGCGCGTGGGCTGTGGTCGCGGCATAGCCGGCGGACGGCGCTGGTGACCGGCCCTGCGCGGGCCGCGCGAGCCGCGCCCGAACGGATACTCGAGCGCGCGGCCGAGCTGCGGCGGATGGAGGGGCTGCTCGACGCGGCGGCCCGCGGCGCGGGAGTGGTGGTCGTCGCCGAGGGCCCACCCGGGATCGGCAAGAGCGAGCTCCTGACCGCGTTCAGCCGCCAGGCCCAGGGCCGTGGCTTCGGGGTGCTGTGGGCGCGCGGGTCGGAGTTCGAGGCGGGCATGGCCTTCGGGGTGGCCCGCCAACTGTTCGAGCCGATGCTCATGGCCGCCCCCGCCGAGGAGCGGCGGCGGCTCATCGGCGGGGTCGCGCAGATCGGGGCGCGGGCCCTGGGGGTCGAGCTCGGCGAGCCGCCGGCAGACCGCTTCGCGGCCATCCATGGGCTCTATTGGCTGTGCGCGAATCGCTCGGAGCACGGGCCGCTGGTCTTGCTCGTCGACGACTCCCAGTGGGTCGATGACTCCTCACTGGCCTGGCTCGGTTACCTCGGGCGCCGAGCGCGGGACCTTCCCGTCCTGCTCGTCCTCGGGTTGCGCTCGGGAGATCCCGGCGCCGAACGCGCCGAGCTCACGCGGCTCTTAGGCGACGACGAGGTCGTCCGGATCGCCCCCGCACCGTTGAGCGAGGCCGCGGTCGGCGCCATCGTGCGCACGCAGCTCGAGGCGGACGCCGACGAGCAGTTCTGTACCGCCTGCAGCGAGCTCACGCGCGGAAACCCGTTGTTCGTGCGCGAGCTCCTGGCCGCCGCACGCGCTGAAGGGCTGTCGGCACGCGGCGCCAGCGTGCCGACGCTCAACCGCATCGCGCCGCCAGCGGTCGGGCCTTCGGTGCTCGCGCGCCTGTCGCGCATGGGTCCGGAGGTGGTCGCTCTGGCACGCGCCGTGGCGGTGC
The DNA here is from genome assembly GCA_035552215.1 of Solirubrobacteraceae bacterium. GTDB lineage: Bacteria > Actinomycetota > Thermoleophilia > Solirubrobacterales > Solirubrobacteraceae > Palsa-465. The sequence continues at coordinate 23,565 of DASZLV010000033.1, forward strand.
TCGGCCCCGGTGCCGAGGTCGTCGTCGCCGCCGAGCTCGCTGAGCTCGACCCGGGCGTCGCCGAGCTCACCGCCGACCGGCTGGCGGCCGCGCAGATCTTCACGCCCGAGCGGCCGCTCGCGTTCTTCCACCCTCTGATCGCAGCGGCTGTCCTGCAGGACCTCGCCCCGGGGGCGCGTCGCCTCGCTCATCGTCGTGCCGCGACCCTCGTCGACCGCACCGGGTCGCGGTCTCGTGTCGCCGCGCACCTACTTGCGTGCGGTCCCGCAGGCGACAGGTGGGTGGTGGAGCGACTGCGCATGGCCGCGGAGGAGGCGCTCGATCGCGGGGCGCCGGAGGTCGCCGCGCGCTATCTGCGTCGGGCGCTCGCAGAGCCACCGGACCCGCGTGAGCGCAGCACCCTGCTGTTGATCCTGGGCACCGCGGAATGGCGCGCGCGCCAGCCGGAGGCGATCACCCATCTCGAGCAGGCCCTCGCATCGGCAGGCGAGGATCCCGGGACGTGGTTCGACGCCGGCTGGCTGCTCGCCCTGGCCCACATCGTCAGCGATCGGTTCGAGCAGGCCGTCGCGGTGTTCGAGCGCTTGCGTGCCGCGGCAGGGGACAGCGATCCTCGGCTGACCTTGACGCTGGAGGCCTCGATCGCCCTCGTCGGACTCGGAAACGAGCGCACCGCCGCAGTGGCCCTGCTTCGGGCCGAGGAGCTACGCGGGCGCCTGCCCACCGTCTCCGATCCGCCCCTGCACCTGCTCATCGCCCTCGCCAACTATGCGGCTCGCACCAACCGCTCCGCCGAAGCCCAGGAGCTGACCGACCGGGTGCTGGCGTTCACGCCCCATACAGCGCCGCGGGAGCTCTCGATCGCCCTGCTCTACCTGCTCACGATGGTCGAGCGCTACGACACCCTGCGCCGGCTCTGCGACGACCTGATCGCCGCCGCCCGCCGGCAGGGAGCGATGCAGGAGCTCATCGTCCTCTCAGTGCTGCGGTCGTGGTCGTCGGCCGAAGTGGGCGAGTTGGCCGATGCGGAGGCGGATGCGCGCTGGGCGCTCGGTCGTGCGCAGGGGGTGGGCCGTGCCCAGGCCTTGAGCGCCATGCTCCGAGTTCTCGTCGAGCGCGACGCCCTCGATGAGGCCGAGCTCCTACTCGAGCAACAGCCCGACGCGCGGGGGCTGAACTCGGGGGAGGTGGCGAGGTTTCTCGGCGCCCGCGGCCGCCTGCGGGCCGCCCAGGGCCGCCTCCCCGAGGCGCTCAGCGACCTCCTCGAGTGCGGCGAGCGAAACGGCCGACTCGGATTCGTCATGCTCGGCGGCGGGCCGTGGCGGGTCGAGGCGGCGCTCGTCCACGCGGCGCTCGGCAACTCGATCGAGGCGCGGCGGCTCGCGGACGAGCAACTCGAGCTCGCCCGCGCCTTCGGGCTCCCGCGGGCTCTCGGTGCCTCCCTGCGGGCTTCGGGACTGGTGGCGGGAGGCGGGGCCGGCCTCGCTCTCCTCGCCGAGGCGGTGCAGACCCTGGAGCGCTCGGCCTCGGCGCTCGAACTCGCCCGCGCCCTCACCGATTACGGCGCCGCCCTTCGCCGCGCCGGCCAGCGCGGTGGCGCGCGCGCCCAGCTCGAGCGCGGACTCGACCTCGCTCACCACCTGGGTGCGCGCCGGATCGCCAACCAGGCACGCGCGGAGCTCATCGCCGCGGGAGCGAAGCCACGGCGCGACGCGATCACGGGCCGCGATGCCCTCACCGCGGGCGAACTGCGGGTGGCACGGCTCGCCGCCGAGGGACTGACCAATCGCGAGGTCGCGCAGGCCCTGTTCATCACCACGATGACCGCCAAGGGCCATCTCAGCCGCGTCTATCGCAAACTCGGCATCACCCGCCGCGGCCAGCTGGGACCCGCGCTCGCCGGTCGTCTCGGGGACGGGAAACACATTTCCTAATACCTCCGTTGACGAAAGATCATACCCCCCCGGCCGGTGCGCCGGGCCACGCGCTCCTCCACACTGGAGGGCATGGAGCCTTGCGCTTGGGGACCGGATCGCCGCACGCAGGCTGGGGGGCACCGCTAGGGACCGGGGACCAGGAATGGGCGGGGCCGTCGAGTCGTATCGGGCGTGGGGCAGCCCGGTCCGCCGGGGGCGAACGGCTGTGGCTGCGGCGGCTGAAGGTTGAGCTGAGCCACGTGGCGGTCCCGCCTGGTATCTCCCCCTCGGAGGCGGTGAAGCTAGGTCAGCGAGCGCGCCCGCGCTGCCACCAGGTGTTCCTCCAGCGCCCGGTTGAAGGCTCCCGCGGAGCGCTGGACAGCGTGGCCCGAGCTCATGATCATGATGTGCTCGCCACCCGTCCGCCGGGCCACCGCGGCGGCCACGGCGTCGATCGCAGGCGTGTGCCCGCCCGAGATCACCAGCGTCGGGATCCCCGCCTCCGCGACGACCTCCCACGGCACTTCGGCGGTCCACGGAGGCCGGCAATGGCGTAGGTAGCGCGCCGCGTCGCGCAGACCCGCGGGTCCCTCGCCGGCGTCGGGCACACGGACGCCGAGGAGGCCGCTGTACTCAGCCAGGAACTTGGCGGGATCGCGGGGCGCGTGCAGCCACCAGTCGGCGATCGCCCCAATCGCCCGCGCCACCTCGGGATCGTCCATACCGGCCGTCACCGATGTCGGCTCGACAAGGGTGAGCGAGCGAACGAGGCGCGGTCGGCGCGTGGCCGCGAGCAGGGCCCCGATCGCTCCATAGGAATGGGCGACCACATGGATGGGCTCCCGCACCAGCTCGCAGAGATCGTCGGCGTCGTGCTCGAAGTCCTCGCCCTCGGTGGCCGGACTCGAACCGAAGCCGCGTCTCTGCAGGACCTGCAACTCCCAGCGTTCGGACAACGGGCGCTGGTGGATCCACGTCGCCGGACCATCGATGAGCGAGCCGTGCACGAGCAGGACGCTTTCTCCTTGGCCCCAGGTGATGATCTCGAGTGGGGTCACGGAAGCGGGGGTGGTGGCTGCGCCAGGGGATACCCGGGGTCGGGGGCGGCGCCAGTAAACCCCGCCCGAGGAGCGGGCTCTTTCTACACTTCGATGAAGGAGGCGTCAAGCCTTGCCGAGACGCCGCCCAATAAATACCCAGAATGTCGATCAAGAAGACCTACTTTGATTAAATGGTCGTGCCCGGCCCGGTCGGCGCCCGCCCCCCGGTTAGTGTGCAAGGTGTCGCGGCACGACCCAGGTCACAACGAAGGTTCACCTCAGGAGGGAACGAATGGCTCTTAAGCTTGGAGACACAGCGCCGGATTTCGAGGCCGAGACCACGGAAGGCAGGATCAACTTCCACGATTGGATCGGCGATTCGTGGGCGGTGCTGTTCTCGCACCCGAAGGACTTCACGCCGGTGTGCACCACCGAGCTCGGCTACATGGCGAGCATCAACCCCGAGTTTGAATCCCGGGGCGTCAAGGTCATCGGCCTCTCGGTCGATCCGCTCGACCGGCACGAGCAGTGGGCGAACGACATCGCGGAGACGCAGGGCACGGCGCCCAACTATCCGATCATCAGCGACGCCGACTTCAAGGTCTCGAAGCTGTACGGAATGCTCCCTGCCGAGGTTGAGGGCGACCCCACCTCGCGCACCCCGGCCGACAACCAGACGGTACGCAACGTCTTCGTCATCGGCCCGGACAAGAAGGTCAAGCTGATCCTCATCTACCCGATGACGACCGGCCGGAACTTCGACGAGGTGCTCCGCGTCATCGACTCGCTTCAGTTGACCGCCAAGCACAAGGTGGCGACGCCGGCGCAGTGGCAGCAGGGCGACGATGTGATCATCGCCGGATCGGTATCCGACGACGCCGCCAAGGAGATCTATCCCGACGGCTGGGAGTCCCCGCGGCCCTACATCCGCATCGTCCCGCAGCCCGCGGATACCGTCCGCTCGTAAGCAGTCCCCCGGGGCCGCCGGGATGACCGGCGGCCCCGGCGTCACTCCGGTCTAAACGGCCCGGGCCTCCTTGACGCGAAGCGACTCGAGCGCCTCGCGCAGCCGCAGCGGGGTGGTGCCGATCCCGCCGACGCCGGTGCACCGGATCGAACGGCCGTTGCGCAGGCGAGCCTGCACGACGTAGTTGTTCCCTGCGGGCCCGCCCCCGATGCGGACTCGGCGCTCGGTGAAGCCGTCGACGTCGGACCAGGCGATCCGATGGGTACGCAGCCGGTTCTTGACCACGAAGGTCGGGGCGCCGTCGGTGACGACGACGCACGTTCGCCACAGCAGCAGCATGTATGTCGCGAAGCCGAGGAGGATCACCGTGAGCACCCACTGATTCTCCAGCGTCTTCGAGCTCCCGGGGGAGTGGGCCAGCGCATAGCGGATCGCCACCGCCGCGGCGACCACGAGCACCACCGCCATGATCAGCGCGGTCTGCGTCATCGTCTTATTGCGAAGGACCTGCTCTCCGCCCACGGTGCTCCTGCCACTCGCTTGCGAAGCCGGATTTTACAGGCCGGCGCGCCCGCTCACGACTCGAATTCCGTGACCGAGTAGGCGTGCGAGCTCAAGACCTCGCAGATCCCGCCGTCCGGGGCGAGTACGCGGACCACGAACGGCTGGTGCGGGCCAACATCGAAGATCGCCAGCACCGTCCCGCCGACGACCGGGTCAGGTCGACCCACCTCCGTGAGGCAGTCGACGCCGCCGCGCCGGGACCACAGCTGGAGGATCCGGCGACCGCAGGGTCGCAAACCGGTGTCCGCTTCCACTCCTTCGCGCATCTGCACGTACGCGTCCTCGACGGCCTGCCCCGCGTCGTCGAGTCCCGGGATGAAGAATGCCGTCATCGGGCCTACAGGCCGCGCTCGCGCGCGTCCGTCTCGAGCGCGACGGCAAGGGCCGCCGGCTCCATCCGGGCCGCCAAGTCGGCGATCTGGCTGGTGTGGCGCACGTTCTCGCGATGCACCGAGTCCTGAAGGCCTCGTAGCTGCTGCTCGAGGTGCGCGATGCGCTGCTCGAGGTTATGGAGAGTCACCGCCTCGGTGGACTCCGGAGAGTGATCCTCGCCCGTCGTCCCAGCGATCCGGATCTGCCGGACCTTGGCGACCAGCCCCTCGCGCTGACGGATACCGGGCACCTACGAGCCTCGCCGCGGCTTCGCCGGACGCGGCGGGTAGCGGCGCTTTTCCTCCTCGGTCATGGTGCGGATGACCAGCGAGCCGTTCTCGACCTGCTCGCGAACGAGCTCGAGCTTCGCCAATCGACGCTCCTCCGCGCGTTCTCGCGTCGTCTTCATGCCTTGCTCCGATCGGACAGCAGAACCTCCGGGCGACGGCGTCGCCCTCAAGTCAACGGTAGCACCCGTTCTTAATCTCCTGCACATTACAACCGAACCGGTGTCCGCCCGCGCCCCCGATACCCTCTCATTTCGTGCGCGATGATCGACCGACCTTCGACCTGCAGTGTCATTCGCTCTACTCCGACGGCGCGCTGAAGCCCCGCGAGGTCGTCGCACGGGCCGCCGCGGCCGGTGTGGAATTGCTGGCACTGAGCGACCATGACACCGTGGACGGGGTCGAGGCGGCGATGGAGGCGGCCGGCGAGCACGGCATCCACGTGGTCTCAGCGGTCGAGATCTCGGCCATCGACATCGCCGGCCGGGACCTCCACATCCTCGGTTACGGCATCGACCATCGCGACGGCGGGATCGCCGCCCGGCTGCGCGAATTTCGTGCCGACCGCGATCGCCGCGGGTGGGCGATGGTCACTGCCCTGCGGGAACTCGGCTTCCACCTGGACGATGACGGGCTGCGCCGGCGCACGGCCCATGACAAGTCGCTCGGCCGCCCCCACATCGCCGAGGCCGTTGTCTCGCACCCGCGAAACGCCGCCCGGCTGGCGGCAGAGGGGCGGACGGATATGTCCGCGTTCCTCAAGGGCTACCTGATCGACGGCCGCCTGGCCTTCCGGCCCCGCGAGCGGCCGAGCGTGGCCGGGGCGATCGAGACCATCCATGACGCGGGCGGCTCGGCGATCTGGGCGCATCCGTTCTGGGACATCACCTCCGCGCCCGAGGTGCTGGGCACCATCGACCGCTTCGTCGAGCTGGGCCTCGACGGCGTCGAGTGCTTCTACACGACCCACACCCGCATCCAGACCAATCTGCTCGCCGACCGGTGCGCCGAGCTCGGGCTCCTGACCACCGGCTCCTCGGATTTCCACGGCCCCGCGCATCGTGCCTTCTCGCGCTTCCGCGCCTTCTCGACCTTCGGCCGGAGCCCGACCCTGGGGCCGATCGTGGCGGCCGCGCACCCAACGCTCGCGGCCGCCCGCCGGTAACTCCTCAGCCCGGCGCGCGGGCTCGGGCCGGCGGGGCTTACAGCTAGGCGGCGATGTTGCGCTCGTTGAGGTGGGCGCCGACCTTTCGCTTCACGCGCTGCAGAGCGTTGTCGACCGTCTTGCAGTCGCATCCGATGCGCTGGCCGACCTCCTCGTAGGAGCGCCCGTCCAGGTACAGCGAGAGGACGCGGGACTCAAGCTCGGAAAGCGCCGTCGAGATGCAGGTCACGAGCGCCCGCAGCTCCTCGGAGGAGATCACCTGGTTGACCGGATCGTGCAGGGGGTCGCGGCGCCCGCCGACGAGGACGCTGCCGCGTCGGCGCGGGACGCGCTCGGCTGCTGATCAGTCGAGGATCGCGCGTTCGCCGAGGTGCGCGCCGACCTTGCGCTTGACGCGCTGCAGCGCGTTGTCGACGGTCTTCGTATCGCACCCCAGGCGCAGCCCGACGTCCTCATAGGAGCGGCCGTCGAGGTAGAGCGCGAGGACGCTCGACTCGAGCGCCGAGAGGCTCGTCGAAAGGCAGCTGACCAGCGAGCGGAGCTCCTCCGAGGAGATGACCTGCCGCGCCGGGTCGTTGACCGAGGGCCCGGGAATCAGCTCGTCCAGGGTCGGCGCCTCGTCATCGCCGGCCGAGCCCGAGGAGGAGAACGACACGTAGTGGTTGAGCGGCGTGTGCTTGTTGCGCGTCGCGGTCTTGACCGCTGTGATGATCTGCCGCGTGATGCACAGCTCAGCGAAGTTGCGGAAGCTGGACTCGCGGTCGGTTCGGTAATCGCGGATCGCCTTGTAGAGGCCGATCAGCCCCTCCTGGATCAGATCCTCGCTGTCGCCACCGGCCAAGAAGTACGAGGACGCCTTGAGGCGGACGAAGCCCTTGTAGCGTCCCAGCAGCCTGGTGTAAGCAGTCGGGTCCCCCGACTT
>DASZLV010000034.1:0-55474 GCA_035552215.1 Solirubrobacteraceae bacterium
CCCGCGTGCGCGATCCAGGTCAGGGCATCGATGGTGGGGAGGATCTCCATCGAGAATGCCTCGTTGCGCGGCTTGCCCTGCTCGCGCGAGATCAGGTCGCGGATGTCGTCGGCCTCGTCGATGAGGACCTGCGCCGTGCGCTCCAGGTAGCGGCCCCGGGCCGCGAGCGTGAGCTCGGCCCAGAACGGCTGCACCTTGGCGACGGCGTCGACGATCGCCTGAACGCCGTCGGGCGGGGTGACGGGGACGGAGCCGACGCGCTGGCCGGTGGTGGGATTGAACGACTCGAGCTCAGCCGTGGCGGTGGACGCCTCGATCACCGCTCAGAGTCTAGTGTCGCGTTTGCCGAGGGCGTGACGGCCGCCGGCGGGCAAGTGCCGAGGTCAGCGGCCGCGAGCGCGGCGGATCTCCTCGAGGCGCCGGGCGAGCTCCGCCTCGGCCTCGTCGGGCTCGTAGAAGCGGGCTCCGATGGCGCCCGCGGGCAGGAGCTCCTGCGGGGAGATGTGCCCCGGGCGCCCGTGCGGGTTGTCGTAGCCGCCGTCGCTCCGCGTGCTCGAGCGCAGGTGGCGGGGCGGGAGCTCGGCGCCGTGCTCGCGGATATACCCGCGGGCGGCGGAGATCGAGCGCTTGGCGGCATCGGACTTGGGCGCCAGCGAGAGGTAGATGGCCGCCTGGGCGAGGGCGAACTGGCACTCAGGAAGCCCGACGTGCTCGACGGCCTGAGCGGCCGCCGTCGCCACCGCCAGCGCCGTGGGATCGGCGTTGCCGATGTCCTCGGAGGCGAGGATGACCATCCGCCGGACGATGAAGCGCGGGTCCTCTCCGCCCTCGAGCATCACCGCCAGGTAGTACAGGGAGGCGTCGGGGTCGGATCCCCGCGTGGCCTTGATCCACGCCGAGATGGTGTCGTAGTGCTGGTCGGCCTGGCGGTCGTAGAGCAGGGCGCGGCGCTGGAGCGCATCCTCGGCGTGGGTGATCGTCACCATCTCGCCGCCCGCGGTCCGGCATGCCAGCTCGAGCGCGTTGAGCGCCGTCCTCGCGTCCCCGCCCGAGCGCGAGGCGAGGAACTCGAGCGCCTCCTCGGCGACCTCGGACCCGCATTCGCCGAGCGCCACCGCGCGGTCGAGGAGGACGCGCACGTTGGCCGCGCTGAGCGCTTCGAGCTCATAGACCTGGACGCGGGAGATGAGCGCGGAATTGACTTCGAAGTAGGGGTTCTCCGTGGTCGCCCCGATGAGGGTGAGCAGGCCGTCCTCGACGGCGGGGAGGAGCGCGTCCTGCTGGGCCTTGTTGAAGCGGTGGATCTCGTCGAGGAAGAAGACCGTCGCCGTGCCCGAGGTGGCCCGACGATGACGCGCGCGCTCGATCACCGCGCGCACCTCGGCTCGCCCCGCCGCGACCGCGCTCTCCTGCTCGAACACCGCGTTCGCACGCTCGGCGACGATGCGGGCGAGCGTTGTCTTACCGGTGCCGGGAGGTCCATGGAGGACCATCGAGTGCGGTCGTCCCGCCTCGATCGCCGTGCGCAGCGCCGATCCCGCATGCAACAGGTGATCCTGGCCGACCAGGTCCTCGAGCGTCTTCGGGCGCAGGCGCGTGGCCAGCGGTGCGTACTCGGGCTCCGGCGTCTGCTCGCCCGCCTGGGGCGGAGGATCCTCGCCGAACAGCCGCTCCATGCCCTATCGCCCGATGATCGCGAGCGCGGCGTCGTGCACACGACCGTTGGTCGCCATGCCGTCGCCGCCGTCGGCGCGCGGCACGCCGCCGAGGTCGGTGAACGTGCCCCCCGCCTCCTCGACGATGATCATCGGGGCGGCCAGGTCCCACAGCTTGGCCTCGGGGTCGAGGCCGATCTCGACGCCGCCCTCGGCGACGAGCATGTAGTTCAGGATGTCCCCGAAGCCGCGGGTCCGCCAGCAGCCGTGGCCGAGCTCGATCAGGTCATCGAGGCGGCCGACCTCCGACCAGTCCTCGAGTCCGCCGAAGCACAGCTGCGCGTCGGCGAGCTCGCTGACCCCGGAGACCCGCAGGCGTCGTGTCGTGCGCCCGTCGTAGGTGAAGGCACCCTCGCCGCGACTCGCCCACCAGCGGCGGTACAGCGCCGGGGCGGAGACGACGCCCACCTCGATTCGCCCCGCCACCTCGAGGGCGAGCAGCGTCGCCCACACCGGGATTCCCCGCACGTAGTTCTTGGTGCCGTCGATCGGATCGATGATCCACCGGCGTGACCCGTTCCCCGAGCCGCCCATCTCCTCGCCGACGACTGCGTCCTCGGGCCGTGCCCCGGCGAGGCGCTCGCGCACGAGGTGCTCGACGTTACGGTCGGCCTCGGTGACCGGGGTGAGATCGGGCTTGGTCTCGACGATCAGGTCCTCGGCACGGAAGCGCGCGAGGGTGATCTCGTCGGCGAGGCCGACCAGCTCGAGGGCGAGCGCGAGGTCGTCCGATGCGGCCATGGCTTGAGGGATGCTACGGGCTGGAGCACGGTACGCTGACCCGCCCATGTCCGCCGCCACGTTGCAAAGCGAAACGACCGAGGTCCTGCAGCGTCTCATACGCCTCAACACGGTCAATCCGCCCGGCAACGAGCGCGAAGCGATCGAGTACCTGGCCGGCTACCTGGCCCGGGCCGGTTTCGAGACCGAGGTGCTCGGCGCGACGCCCGAGCGCCCGAACCTCATCGCTCGGCTCGACGGCCCGGCCGAGGGCCCGACGCTGTGCTACCTCGGTCACGTCGACACCGTGCTTGCCGAGCCCTCGGAGTGGGACCACGATCCCTGGTCGGGCGACCTTGCCGACGGCTACCTGTGGGGGCGGGGAGCGATCGACATGAAGTCTCAGGTCGCGGCGGAGGCGGCGGCCGGGGCGGCCCTGGCCGGCAGTGGCTGGCGCCCCGCGCGCGGTTCTCTGCTTCTCGTTTTCGTGGCTGATGAGGAGACGGGAGGGGAGCTGGGCGCGCACTGGCTGACCACCAACCACCCGGACAAGGTGCGCTGCGACATGCTCCTCAACGAGGGCGGGGGCGAGGTGTTCGAGTACGAGGGGCGCAGGCACTACGGGGTGTGCTGCTCGGAGAAGGGGATCTTCCGCTTCACCGTGACCACGGCAGGGGTCGCCGGGCACGCCTCGATTCCCGGGATGGGCGACAACGCCCTGCTCAAGCTCGGGCCGGTCATCCAGGCGCTGGCCACGCGCCAGCCGAGGTTCGAGCTCACCGAGGAGCCGCTCGCCCTCCTGCGCGGCCTGGGCGAGGATCCGGACGATCCGGCCGGCGCGCTGGCGAGGATCCGGGCGCAGTCTCCCGGACTGGCAACGATCATCGAGCCGATGCTCGGCGTCACCTTGGCGCCGACCATGGTTCGCGCCTCGGAAAAGGTCAACGTGATCCCGTCCCGGGCCGAGCTCAAGGTCGACTGCCGCGTCCCGGCGGGCTTCGGTGCCGATGCCGCCCGCGCCGGGATCGACGAGGTCCTCGGCTCCAGCGGGTTCGAGATCGAGTTCACCGAGCAGGTGGAAGGGAACCGCTCGTCCGTCAGCTCCCCGCTCATGGAGGCGATCGGACGCTGGGTTTCCGCCCACGATCCGGGCGCCGACGCGGTGCCCGTCATCCTCCCCGGCTTCTCGGACTCACGCTGGTTCCGCGACGCCTTCCCGGAATGCGTGGCCTACGGCTTCTTCCCCCAGAAGCACCAGACGCTGCTGGAATGCATGCCCCTCATGCACTCGGCCAACGAGCGCATCGACGTGAGGGATCTCGGGTTCGCCGCCGGCTGCTACGCGGACCTGGCGCGGGAGCTGCTCGGCGAGGTTTAAGTCGTCCGCGGGTCGAGCGTGAGCACGTCGTGGTTGCGTCGGGCGTCGGTGGTGCCGAGGATCACCGCGAGCGTGGAGGCCACGCCTCCCTTGACTTCGGCGGCGAGGGCCGGGGACGCCGCCAGCGCGGGACTCCCGATGGTGATGAGGACCTTTTTGGTCGGGGCGGCGAGGGAAATCGTGAGCTTGCCGTGGCTGAGCCTCACCGTGGTGCTCAGTGGCTTGCCCCTCGCCGTCCACCACACCACCACTCCCTTGGCGAGGATGGTGGCGGACCGCGAGAAGCTCAGCCCCCGAGGCAGCTGGAGGGCGAAGGTCCGCAGCGCGGGGGCATTCGCTCCCGCGGTAAGGACCACCTTCAGCTTGGGAGCGCGCTTGGCTACCCCTGAGAGGGTGTCGCGGGTGACCGTGGGGGCCTCGAGAAACGAGCCCAGGCCGCCATCGGCGACACCCACCGCGGTCGTGCTTGCGGCGGTCTGGGCGCGCCATCCGGAGCTGAACAGCCAATAGATGCCCGAGGGCAGTCCCTCGACGATCGTGCCCGTGGCCGGGACCGCGGTCATGTGGGCGTCCGGGTTGGCGATGTTGAGAATGTCCCAGCGGTCGATGACCACGACCGCCTGCGTTCCCCCGAAGGGCGCCCAGGTGGGCACGTAGACCGGCGCGCCGCCGGCGACGCGGTAGACCTTGCCTGTCCCCGTCGCCTTGATGAAGGTCCCGTTGGCCGGGAGGGCAGCGAGCGCCTTCCACTGTGTGGAGGTGAGCGCGATCGTGGGCTGGGAGCCCCCGAAGGGCGCCCAGCTGTGGACGTAGAGGGGCGCGCCGCCGGCCAGGCGGTAGGTCTTGCCCGCGTAGCTCACGAATGTCCCGTCCGGCAGCGGCGCGGTGCCCACGCTGCCAACGCCCGCCGTGGCGGTGGCGCCGTCGAGGAAGTCGCTGTCGATGTCGAGCTTGACGCCTCCGTAGGTGTCAACGTGGCCGCCCCGGTACTGGTGCAATCGCTGGCTATTGGCCCACAGGCCGGCGGGTACGTAGGGGTCGCTTGCCGTGGCCTGGTTGTTCCAGTCGGCGATCCAGACATCGTCGGGCTCAGCGAACGGCGTCGTGCCCACGTTGGTGCCGCTGGCGGCGACGAGGTCGGCCATACCGCTGCTCCCGCTCCCGTAGACGCCCGAGAGATAGCCGTAGGCGTGAAGCTGAGACGTCCATGCGGAGAGGAAGGCGAGCACTGCGGAGGTACTCGTGGCCGTCTGGCTGTACGCCTCCATGTCGTAGTAGATGGGATTGCCGGCCCCCATCCCCAGCGCCTGTGCCTGCGTGACCGCGTCGGTGGCGGCGGCGGTCCCCTGGGCTGACGCCTGGGCGGGAACGATGGTCTGGCAGCCGCAAGATGAGGTCGGGGCCTGCAGGCCGACGTAAACGGGGATGAACTGCCAGCCGGCCGCCGACTCGGCGCTCACATAGCTCGCGGTCAGGTTGGGCTGCGAGCACGCGCTGTTGGCACCGCCGATATAGAGCGCGGCGGCGCGGAAGGGCGAGGAGGCAAGCCACGCCGACATCGCCGCCGGCGACGGCGCGGAGCAGGTATCGAAGCCGAGCCCGCCGACGTTCACGGCGTTGCTTTTGGCCTGAGGGGCCGCTGCCGTAGCCCGGCGCGCCGCGGTGCGCGCTGCCGCGGGCGCGGCGGCGGGAGCCGACCGGGCGGGCGGGATCGAGCGCACGCCGAGGGCGCGTTCGATGGTCCCGGGATCGCCGGTCCAGGTGGCGGTCACCCGCACTCCGCGCGCGGCCACGCTGAGCTCGCCCGTCGACCCCCGCTCCGTAGCCGTGGCGCTCGGTGCGTTCGCGAGCACTTGACCGGCGGCCAGCGGCTCGACGAGGATCGCCTCGGTGTGCCCGACCACGTGGGCCGGACATTGCTGACGCGAGCTGGGCCGGCCGAGGTAGACGGCGTGGCGGTTGAAGCGCACACATGCCGACGGGTCGGAGGCGAGCCTGAATACCGGCCAGCTCGTGGGCACGTGCAACGCGTAGGCGCGGTAGCGCACGGTCTTGATGGCGTCGCGCGCTGCTGCCGATGCGGGCACGCCGGTGACCGCGGCAGCGCACAAGCCGACGAGGACGCTGACGCCCACGCGCGTTGAGATGAGCCGTCTCACTCATTCATCAAAACAGCTACGGCGGCGAAAAGATGCGCTAGGACGCCGGATTCGCCGATCCCGAGGGAAGATCAGATGCTGAAGGCCAAGAGCACCACGGAACGCAGGCGATGACCTGTTGCACTCCTCCAACCACTCATAACTTGCCTCATCCCTACGCGGAGGTGGTTACGGCGCCGCCCATCCTTCGCTCAGCCACCCGGCCGCCTGCTCTGCGCGCGCCAGTGCTCGGGGAGCTCTGGATGCTCGAGGAAGAGGAGGTGATCGTCGGTGCCCGACGCGGCGACGCCTTCCCACACGCGCGCCAGAGCACCTTCGAGGTCGTCGGCTTCGAGTGCGATCTCGAAGACGCCGAGGTCGTCGGGCTCGCCCACCTCCGCGTCGGGGAGCGCGCCGGCGAGCTGCTCCCGAGCCTCGAGATCCCGGGGCGTGGCGCCGTGGAGCAGGAGCATGTCGATCGCGAAGGTCGGCACCGTGCCTACCTGATTAGCACACGGTGGTCACGGAGCCAAGGTTATGGTGGGCCATCCGCCCGCCCAGCCGAAGTGCGCGAGCATCAGGTAGCGCGTCGCCGACGGGCGCTGGACCCCCGGGCTCGTCCTCGCATGGAAGAGGATGTAGGTGTTCCCGTCTGGGCCGATCACGGGCTGGGAGGTATGTCCGGTGGAGTAGAAGCCGTGGCCCTGGCGGAGGATCGGGGTCCCGAGCTTGACGAACGGGCCCAGGGGATCGGGGGAGGAGGCAACGCCGACGGCGTAGCTCGAGTCCCACGTGCTCGCGCCGCTGTAGAGCAGGTAGTACGTGCCGTTGGCATAGACGGGCTCCGGCGCCTCGACCGTGCAGTGGTGGTCGCGGGGATCGCATTCGAAAGGGGCGCTCGTGCGCAGCACCCGCTGGATCTGGGGCTGGAGGGTGGTGCCGTCGGGGGAGAGCTGGCCGACCCAGATCTGATTGGGCTGATCGGACCAGTACAGGTAGAGCTGGCCGCTCACAGGATCTTGGAGGACGCTCGGATCGATCGCGGGGACGAGGTTCTCCTGCTCGCTGCTGACATCGTTGAACTGGCCCGCGTAGTGGAGCACGCCGGTCTGCCAGGGCCCGGCGAGCGAGTCGGAGGTGGCGTAGCCGATCATCATCCTCCCGGACGTCATGCGGCCGTGGCCGGGGATGCGCAGGTAGAGCTTGGCGGCGTTGTACTCGGCGGCGAAATAGATCACCCAGCGGCCGGCGACGCGGTTGATCTCCGGAGCCCAGAAACGGCCTCCCGAGGGACGGCCGGTCGAGTGGACGGCCCACCAGGGCTGGCGACCGTGGGGAAAGACATGTCCCGCCGCTCGCCAGTGCACGAGATCCTGGGAGACGTAGATGGGAAGGGCGTTGCTCTGAAAGCCCGAAGTGCAGACGAGGGCGTAGCTCACCGTCGCCGTCGGCGCGTTCGTCACGCTCGGGTCAGGGCACGACAGCGGCAAGCCCCCCTTGGGGCTGCTCAGCGGATCGTGATAGCTCAGCGTCCACGCCGAGGCGGCGGCGGGGGCGAGCGCGAGGACCGCGAGCGTGGCCAGGACGCCACGAACGGCGCGCAGAATATGTCTGACGGCGGGCGAGACCGCCTGAAGATAGCGAGCCCAAGCTCGGAGAAGAGCAGGTAGATCACTAAGCTACGGCGATGGCGACGCGGGTGTCCGACCGCCTCGATCCCGAGATCTTCCGGCTCCCGGTCGAGAAACTACGTGCCGGTTATTACTCCGATGCCTACTTCGTCTACACGAAGCAGCTGCTCGAGGAAGAGGACTTTCATCCGCGCGTCCTCGTGCAGGTGTTCCAGAAGCACCGGTCCGTGCTGGGCGGGATCGACGAGGCGATCGCCATCCTCCGCACGTCCTCGGGGAGGCAGGGACCGGGCGGCGGGTGGATCGACGGGTGGAGCGAGATGGAGGTTTGCGCGCTTCATGAAGGTGACGAGATCGCCCCGCTCGAGACGGTGATGACGATCGAGGGCGACTACAGTCTCTTCGCCCACCTCGAAACGGTCTTCCTGGGCTGCCTGGCCCGGCGCTCGCTGATCATGCGCAACACATCCGACGTCGTCGAGGCCGCGCAGGGGAAGCCGATCTTCTACTTCCCCGCCCGCCACGACCACTGGCTCGTGCAGACCGGCGACGGCTGGGCCGCCCACGTAGCCGGCGCGATCGGGGTATCCACGGAGGCGCAGGCCTCGTGGTGGGGCGGTCGGGGCATCGGCACGATCCCCCACGGGCTCATTGCCGCCTACGGCGGGGACACCGTCACCGCCGCGGTCAAGTTCGCCGAGCGCTTCCACGCGGACATGAACATCACCGTGCTCGTGGACTTCGAGAACGACTCGGTCAAGACCGCCCTCGAGGTGGCGAACGCCCTGGGACCCAAGCTGTGGGGGGTGCGACTGGACACCTCCGAGCAGCTCGTCGATCGCTCGCTGCAGGATGAGATGGGTGGCTTCAAACCCACGGGCGTCAATCGCCGCCTGGTCGAAAAGGTCCGGGGCGCGCTCGACGGAGCGGGGTTCACCTCGGTGAGGATCGTTGTCTCCGGGGGCTTCAATGCGGGGCGGATCCGGGAGTTCGAGGAGGCGGGCGTGCCCGTGGACGCCTACGGCGTCGGCTCGTCGCTGATCCGGGGCGAGAACGATTTCACCGCCGACGTCGTCAAGGTCGACGGCGAGTCGCAGGCGAAAGTGGGGCGGCGCTATTCGCCGAATCCTCGGCTCGACCTGGTTCAGTGATCGGCGCTCGCTGCCGATGATGATCTGACGCCCATGACCTACGCATTTCTCGGTGACACCAATCTCGCGGCCTGGATGCATGACTGGCTGCCGATCATCTTCATGGGGCTCCTCGTGGTCTCGGTGTTCATGCTCCTGCGCTTCATGCCGCGCACCAAGCCGGCGGAGATCAAGCCCGAGTCCTCGCTCACCATCGGCTGGGACGACATCGCCGGCGCCGAGGAGGCCAAGGACGAGCTGCGCGAGGTGGTGGAATACCTGCGCGATCCCAAGCGCTTCCGCGCCATCGGCGCCAAGGTCCCCAAGGGGATCCTCCTCCACGGACCGCCGGGCACGGGCAAGACGCTGCTCGCCAAGGCCGTGGCCCACGAGTCGGGCGCCCACTTCTACTCGCAGTCGGCGGCCTCGTTCATCGAGATGTTCGCCGGCCTGGGGGCGGCCCGCATCCGCCGCCTGTTCAGGATCGCCCGCAAGCATGCGCCAGCCATCATCTTCATCGACGAGCTCGACGCCGTCGGCGGCCACCGCGGGATGGACATCAGCGGGGAGCGCGATCAGACCCTCAATCAGCTCCTCGTCGAGATGGACGGCTTCACCGCCCGCAAGGAGGTCGTGGTCATCGCCGCCTCCAACCTGCTCGAGAAGCTCGACACGGCACTCCTGCGTCCGGGGCGCTTCGATCGTCAGATCTTCGTCTCCCCGCCCGATGTGTCCGGACGCGAGCGCATCCTCGAGGTGCATTCGCGCGACAAGCCCCTTGCCGACGACGTCGACCTCGGCCTGGTGGCGCGCCAGACCTCCGGGCTCACCGGGGCCGATCTCGCAAACATCTGCAACGAGGCGGCCATCTGCGCCGCCCGCCGTCACGCGACCACGGTGCAGATGGGCGACTTCGACGCCGCGCTCGAGCGCGTGGTGGCCGGGATGCAGTCGAGCCGCGCCCTCTCCGATCACGAGAAGCGCGTCGTCGCCTTCCACGAGGCCGGCCACGCCCTGTGCGGCGAGCTCCTGCCCTCCGTCGATCGCGTGCACCGGATCTCCATCATCCCCCGCGGAAACGCGCTCGGCTACACCCTCAACCTCCCCGAGGAGGACCGCTACCTGAAGACCCGGGAGGAGCTCATCGACTTCATGACCATGCTCCTCGGCGGCCGGGCGGCGGAGCAGCTCGTGTTCGGCTCCATCACCACCGGCGCTTCCGACGACCTCAAGCGCGTGGCCGAGATCGCCCATGCCATGGTCCACGAATACGCGATGGGCACCGGCACCGCCTCACTGCGCGTCGTCGGCAACGATGCCGCCGAGATCACCCGGCGGGTACGCGACGAGGAGGTGCGCGAGCTGGCCGACGAGGGCTTCCGGGCCGCCCTGCACCTGATCGACTCCCATCGCCCGGAGCTCGACGAGATCGCCTTGACCCTGCTCAACAACGAGGTCCTCGAGCGCGCCGACATCGACCGCATCCTCGGCGAGGTGCCGAAGGCGGCGCCCTCGCGGCGCGGCCCCGGCGAGCTCGGCATGGCGGCAGCGACGGCCAGCAAGCCCGCGCAGCGCCCCACCGCTCGCTAGATCACCCGGCCGCCCCGCCCCGCCGCTCGCGTATCCTGCCGCCCATGCAGCCGCCCATGCAGCCGCCCATGCAGCCGCCCATGCTCGGAGCAATCGACCATGTCGGTGTCGCCGTCGAGGACGTCGATGCGGCGCTCAGCCTGTATCGCGACTCGCTCGGGATGGCCCTCGTGCACCGCGAGACGGTGGAGTCCCAAGGCGTCGACGCCGCTCTTCTCGACATCGGCGACGGGCACGTCGAGCTCCTCGCTCCGCTTGGACCGGAGACCCCGGTGGGGAAGTTCCTCTCCAAGCGCGGGCCGGGCCTGCACCACGTGGCCTACCGCGTCGACGACGTCGCCGAGACGCTCGCCGCGCTCGCCGCGGCGGGTCTCAGACTGATCGACGAGACCCCGCGTGTGGGCATCCGCGGGTCGCTCGTCGCCTTCCTCCATCCGGCGTCCACCGGCGGCGTCCTGACGGAGATTGTCCAGCCGGCCGCCGGAGGGCACCCAACATGACCGACGAGAAACCACAACGAATCAGCATCGGCTTCGTCGGTGGCCAGGCTCTGGCCGCCCGCGTGAAGGTCGAGGAACTCGCGAAGCTCCGCCAAGCGCTCGGTGCCACCGGCTGGCACGACCTCAAGGCCGAAGCCGGGGCCGTGGCGATCGATCTCGACAAGATCGTCTTCATTCAGGTCGACGACGAGGAGCACCGGGTCGGCTTCGGGACCTGAGCGCCCGGGCGGGCGCTCAGCGGAAGGGAATGGTGCTGGTGAGCCGGAGGGTGGCGTTGTCACCGCTGGCCATGGTCACCATGAGCTCGAACGGAAGGTCTCGCTGATGGCTCATGTGCGCCTCGTTGTAGAGGACGACCTTCCTCACCGCGTCCTCGAGCCGCTGGCTCTCGGTCAGCGCTGCTCCGGCGATGGTGAGCACGAAGCTGGTGCGGGCCCGGCGCAGGGTCACCGTGAGATGGCCCTTGCGCACGTTGCTGTGCGGCTTGTCGATCCCGACGCGCACGCCGTGATCGAGGTCGGTGGCTCTCGGGCTGAACGAGAGGCCGGCCGGTAGAGCGATGGTCACCGAGGTGACGGGGAAGCCTCCGTGAGTCTCGATCGCGAAGCGCAGGCGCGGCCTGCCGGTCGCGATGCCACCGATGGTGGCGTCGACCACGGCGCCGGCCTGGCCGCTGCCCGTCGTCGCCGAGGAGGCGAGGGGAGTGCCCGCCATCACGGCAGGGGCGGCGACGGACAGCGAGAGTCCGACCACCGCGGCCACGACCGCGTACCCATATCCAGGTCCCGCCACGTTTCTCATACCTCCAGGCCCGTCCCGATCCGGGGCCCCTCAATGCCCAGGGGTCACCCTACTACCGCGGCGCTGCCCGATCAACGCCGCCGGGCTACGCGGCCGGCGGATCTGGCTCTGCCAAATCCGCCAAGGGACTTCCCGCTGGCGAAGTCCCCGGGCTTCCCGCCGGCGAGGTCCCCCGGGCCCGGGCCAGGGCCGCGGGGGGATCGAGCTGCCGGTCCGCCCGCGAGAGCTCGAGCGCGCGGTCCGCGAGCTCGGCGGCCTCGGCGCCGCCCGTCCCTTCATCCTGGAGGGCAAGGGCGAGGAGGACCTGGCGGAGGAGCTCTGGGTCCTGCGCGTCGACAGCCGGCCCCGCGGGCGGGAGCGACCGCACCGAGGCGAGCAGGGCCACGACGGTCCCCGCACTCGAGAACGACAGCGCGCCGGCGTGACGGGCGGGGATCCGAGCCGCCACTGCGCCGGTGGCGGGGTTGAGGACGTTGATGTTCGTGCGCAGGCCCTCGCGCTCGAGCGCGAGGCGGTACCCGGACAGCCGCCAGTATCCGAGCTGCGCGGCGAGCTCCTTGTAGGCGGCGACGTCGGTCTCGCTCTTCACCTTGCCGTTGTGGAGGGCGATCTGGGTGCCGGCATCGGGCAGGCCCGGATCGGGGTCGGGGGCGACGAGGAGGAACACCTGGCGCCCGAGCCGGCCCGCCCCGACGCCGCCGACCTCGCCGAGCAGCTGGTATCCGCCGAGGCTGAGAGCGCCGACGATGCCGGGGGGCAGGGGGTTGCTGGCCAGGTGCCCTGGTGAGAAGGTCATCGTGCTCCTCGCCGTCGCTAGTTGTCGAACAGTCCGCCCACGAGGCCGCCGATCCCGCCGGCGCCCGCCGCCCCGGCGACTCCGCCGCTCCCCGTCTCCGCCCCCGGCGGGTGGTAGTAGGCGCTCTGCAGGCCGACCCGCCCTGGACCCGTGAAGCGGTTGAAGACGAGGTTTCCCGCGCCGCTGAGCATGCCGGTCTTGAACCCGTAGACCTCCTGGGACATCTGCACGGAGTGGTCGCGGAAGAGCCAGCCGCCCGGCTCGATGTCGATCGTCTCCCCGGGCTCGAGCATCTTCTCGAACACGTTGCCGTAGCCGTGGACCCACACCACTCCCTCCTGGTCGCCGGCGAAGAACTGGTCGACGAAGAACCCGCCTCCGTACATCATGTTGGCGAACCCCCGGATGCGGGTGTAGTCGTACTCGACGCCGGTGGTGGCGGCGAGGAATTGATGCTCGCGCACGATGATGCCGTCGCCGGCCTGGAGATGGAGCGCCGCGATGTGCCCGGGGGCGTCACGGCTGAAGGCGAGCTCGCCGGCGGACTGAGCCTCGAGCAGGAGCAGGGGCATGCCGCCGAGCACGCGGCGCTTGAGCCCCCGCTTGAGCGAGTGCAGTCCGAGCTCCATGGCCGGGTACTTCCACAGCAGCACATGGTGCTCGAAGTACACGGGCACGCGCCCATCGAGGGCCATGTGGAGGACGGGAACGAGCTCGCCCTCGAGGCGGTAGCGGAGCCCGGGAGCGGTGCCCTCCGTGATTTGGGTGGGCAGGATCTGTGGCGCGGTCGGCATGGGTCCCTCCATCTGGGGTCGTGGCGCGAGCATAGCCGCAGTCCCATACTGCGAGCTGAGAATCGATGGAGGTGCCCACCCTCACCACCCGGGCGCTGAACCGGGCCACCCTGGCGCGACAGCTGCTCCTCGCGCGCGCCGAGATTGCCATCCCCGATGCGGTGGCCCAGCTGGGCGGGCTCCAGGCTCAGGAACCCAAGCCCCCGTTCATCGGGCTGTGGAGCCGGGTGGCCGGTTTCCGCTCCGCCGACCTCGAGGACGCGCTCCGCGACCGCGCGGTGGTGAGGGCGACAATGATGCGCGGCACCCTCCACCTCGTGACCGCGAGCGACTACGGCGCCTTCCGCGCGCCGCTTCAGCCTGTGCTCACGCGCGGCATGACGAGCGCGCTGCGTGACCGCTCGGAAGGGCTCGAGCCCGAAGCGGTTCTCCCTGTCGCCCGCGAGCTCCTCGAGGAGCGACCGCGCACCTTCGACGAGCTCCGCGCCCTGCTCCAGGAGGCGTTTCCCGAGGTCAATGACCGCGCCCTGGGGTTCGCCGTCCGCATGCTTCTTCCCCTCGTGATGGTGCCGAGCGGCGACCGCTGGGCGTTCCCGCGCGTGGCGGAGTTCACCCTCGCCGAGCGGTGGCTGGGGCGTCCAGTGAGTGAAGATGAGGGGCCCGAGGAACTGGTCCTGCGCTACCTGTCGGCCTTCGGGCCGGCGTCAGCGGCGGACATGCAGACGTGGTCGGGCCTCCAGCGGATCAAGGGCGTCCTCGAGCGCCTGCGCCCGCGCCTGGCGTCGTTCGCCGACGAGCGCGGTCGTGAGCTCTTCGACCTCCCCGAGGCGCCGCGGCCGAGCGAAGGCGTATCCGCCCCGCCGCGCTTCCTCCCCGAGTTCGACAGCCTCCTGCTCGCCCACGCCGACCGCGCGCGGGTGATCTCCGACGAGCACCGTCCTGCCGTGATCACCAAGAACCTGCGCGTGCGGGCGACCTTCCTGCTCGACGGGTTCGTGCGCGGGACGTGGGAGAGCAAGCGCACCCGGCGCGCCCCGACGCTGACCATCTCGCCCTTCGAGCCCCTGTCGAAGCGCGAGTTCGCGGCCCTGAAGACCGAGGGAGCGGCGCTGCTGGGTTTCACCGACGGGGACGTGAGCGAGCTCGAAGTGACGCTGGCCGATCCCTAACTGCCCGCAAACAGCGTGTTTTCGCGGTGGCAGGGTGGGTCTCTGACCCTCAAGGCCACGCGGCCCTCGGTCGATATAGGTCCGAGTAAATGTCTCGGCACCCGCCACTCGCGCTCGCGGCGGCAAGGGTCTCATTGTGGAGAGTTCTCGGCCGCCGCGGCGCGCCCGCCGGCGCTCCCCGGGACGAGCTGAGCGCGCGCACCTTCGTCCATCGCGTGATCCGCCCCGACGGGCAGATCCGCACCGTCGAGTGCCACGCGCGGGTCGAGCTCGACGAGGCCGGCGAGCCGGTGAGGATGACCGGGACGTGCCAGGACGTGACCGCCTTCAGGCTCGCCGAGGAGCGCTTCCGCTCGCTGCTCGAAACTGCGCCGGATGCCATGGTCATCGTCGACGAGGCCGGCCGCATCGTCCTCGTCAACTCCCAGACCGAGCGGTTGTTCGGCTACGCCCGCGTCGAGCTCATCGGCGAACACGTCGAGCTCCTCGTGCCCCAGCGCTTCGCGTCCGCTCACCCCGATCACCGCACGAGCTTCGCCGAGGACCCGCATGCCCGCCCCATGGGCGGCGATCTCGATCTCTACGCTCGGCGCAGGGACGGCACCGAGTTTCCCGTCGAGATCTCCCTGAGCCCGCTCGAGACCGAGGAGGGGACGCTGATCTCGAGCGCCATCCGCGACGTCACCGAACGCAAGCTCGCGCGCGACGCTCTCACCTACCAGGCCCGCCACGATCCCCTTACCGGGCTCCCCAACCGCGGCCTGTTCCTCGATCGGCTCGAGCACGGGATCGCGCGCGCGAAGCGCTCGCACTCCACCCTCGCCGTTCTCTTCCTCGACATCGACGACTTCAAGCTCGTCAACGACACCCTCGGCCATGAGGCCGGCGATCGCCTGCTCGTGGAGATGACCCCGCGCCTGCAGGCCGCGCTGCGGCCCGGCGACACGGTGGCCCGCTTCGGTGGCGACGAGTTCGTCGTCCTCTGCGAGGACCTCACCTCCGAGCCCGACGCCACCCGGATCGCCGAGCGCATCGCCTTCGCCTGCAGCCGGCCCGTGACCCTCGGTCCCCACCAGCATTTCGTCACCATCAGCGCCGGCGTGGTCGTCGTCGACAACGGCTCCTCGACCGCCACCGACCTCCTGCGCGACGCCGACGCCGCCATGTACCGCGCCAAGGCGATGGGCAAGGGCCGGGTCGAGCTCTTCGACACGAGCATGCGTGAGCGCCTGATCGAGCGCATCGCCCTCGAGTCCGATCTCCGCCTGGCCATCGATCGCCACGAGTTTCGCCTCCACTACCAGCCCGTGATCTCGCTCGACGGGGGCCAGATCATCGGCATGGAGGCGCTCCTGCGCTGGGAGCATCCTGAGCGGGGGCTCCTGCACCCGGCCCAGTTCATGCCCGTGGCCGAGAGCACGGGCCTGATCGTCCCCATCGGCGAGTGGGCGATCGAGGAGGCATGCCGGCAAGCGGCGGGGTGGCGCGACGCGCGCGGCCCGGCCGGGCCGCACCTGACCGTGTCGGTGAACCTCTCACCGCGGCAGGTCGCCCGCTCCGAGCTCGCCTCCTCGGTCACGCGCATCCTCAGCCTCACCGGCCTCGAGGCGAGCCTGCTCGACCTCGAAATCACCGAGCGCGTGCTCCATGACGACGGCGAGGCCTCGGCCAAGGTCCTGCACGAGCTGAAAGGCCTGGGGGTCCGCCTCGTCCTCGATGACTTCGGGACCGGCTACTCGTCGCTCAGCTACCTGAAGCGCTTCACCATCGACGCGCTCAAGATCGACCGCTCCTTCGTCAACGGCCTCGGCCGCGACGCCGAGAACGGAGCGATCGTCAACGCCGTCCTGGGCATGGCGCGAGCACTCGACGTCGGGGTGACCGCCGAGGGGGTCGAGACGCGCGACCAGCTCGCCCGCCTGCGCGCGAGCGGCTGCGCCTTCGCCCAGGGCTATCTGTTCTCAGAGCCGATTCCCTCCGACGACGTGCCCGAGCTCGTCGAGGCGGCCCTGGCCGGGCTCCTCGAGAGCTAACGGCGCATCGCCGCGAACCCGGCGTTGAGGAGCGCGGGCGCCTGATCGACCTCGTCGGCCGAGTGCAGGAGGACGACACCGAGCCACGTGCCCCCCCGTCGCGCCGTGGCCACCAGGCACACCCCGGCGGCCACCGTGTAGCCCGTCTTGACCCCGTCGGTGCCCGGGTAGGAGAGGCGGTAGAGCGGGTTGTTGTTGTAGAGGTAGAGCTTGTGGCCCTTGATCGGGAAGGGGAGGATGGCGCTGGCGCTTGCCACGATGCGCCTGAGTCGCGGGACCGCGAGCACCGCCTTGGCGAGCTTGGCCAGGTCGACGGCGCAGGAGTGATTGCCGGCGTCGACGATCCCCGAGACGGTGGCGAAGTGCGTGCAGCTGAGCCCGAGCGCGCGGGCCCGCGCGTTCATCATCGCGATGAAGCGCTCCTGGGTCCCGGCGACATGCTGGGCGAGGGCGATGGCGGCGTCGTTGCCGGAAGGGAGCATGAGCCCGTAGAGGAGCGCTTCGAGGGGGACGCGCTTGTTCACGGGCAGCAGCCCGACCCCCGAGCCCGAGAAGTGAACGGCGGCCCGAGTGATGAGGACCCGGTCCTTGGGTGGGTCGGCCGTGGCCACGATGAGCGCGGTCATCATCTTCGTGAGGCTCGCGATCGGGAGCAGGCGGGCGGAATTGCGCTCCCAGAGCACCTGGCCGGTGTGGAGGTCGAAGAGCAGGCCGCTGCTCAGCGCCGCATGTAGGCGAATGTGGACACGGTTGGCCGGGGGCGCCGGGACGGCGCCGTAGCCTGACGGCGCGGCCGAGGTCGCGGTGGTGGTGGCGTGGGCGGGCGCTCGGGCCGGGTGCCGGGCGCCGGAGTGCGCCTTGGCCCTCGGGGCGGTGCTGGAGCTGCCCACCCCGCCCACGATGACCACGAACAGCACCGCCGCGGCGATGAGGGCGGCGAGCGCTATCAGGCGCCGGCGGCGCACGGCGCTCCGCCGGCGGGGAGGCGGACGCCGGCCGCGGGGCCGCTGTCCGGGCGGGCGTCGGTGCCCGCCCGAGAGCACGTTCAAGCCGGTCAATAGACCGGTCGGACCGGGGGCGGTTGCCGCGTCCGCCGTGCCAGCGCGCGGACCGCGAGCAGGCCGAAGACGAAGCCCCCCACGTGGGCGAAGTAGGCCACCCCGCTGCCACCTCCCGTGGGGTCGGTGAGGCCCGCCGCGCCGAAGACGGCCTGCTCGGCAAACCAGACGCCAAGTAACGCCCAGGCCGGCAGCTCGATGACCGTGAAGATGAAGATGATGAACACCAGGGTCAGGACCCTGGCCCTCGGATAGAGCATGATGTACGCCCCGAGGACGGCGGCGATGGCCCCCGAGGCGCCCAGCGTCGGCGCCGTCGAGGCGGAGGAGACGGCGACCTGCAGGCCGATGGCGGCGAGTCCTCCCCCGAGGTAGAAGAGCAGATACTTGACGCGGCCCATCGCCGCTTCGACGTTGTCGCCGAAGATCCACAGGAAGAGCATGTTCCCGCCGATGTGGATGATCGAGGCATGCATGAACATGGCCGTGAACACGGTCTCCCACACCGGGAGGGGGTTCTCGGCGGCGATGTGGTTGGCGTTGAGCAGCGCGGTGTTGCATACGGTCATCGGCGCCCCCGGACCCGACACGGTCTGTTGCGCCACCACGGCGCAATGCACGCCGGGATGGGTCAGCGCGTCGGGAATCGCCCCGTACTTGAACACCTCGAGCTCGCTCGGTCCGCTGATCAAGGATCCGCCGTGCCTGATCGCGAGCAGGTAGGCGATGAAGTTGATAGCGATCAGGGCGACCGTCACGAACGGGAACTGGCCGGTCGGGATGTTGTCCTTGAGCGGGATCAATGGGCGGTGGAGCTTATGCCCTGCCGCCCGCGCTCCGCGAGCGGTGGCGCTGCGTCACTGCCTAGGCCGTGACGGCGGGCGGCGCGCCCACCTGGGCGATCTGCCAGGGCTGCTCGTCGGAGCCCTCGAGCGCGAGCGTCCAGTGCTCGGTGAACTTGACGGCGCGGGTCTGGCTCCCTGATACCACCGCCGCCGTACCGCGATCCTCGAGGTAGCGGCGTCCGCTGACCTCGACGTCGATGGTCATCGTCGGCGGCGTGGCAGCGGCGTCGAGCGCGACGATCCGGATCTGCCGGACCTCGGGTCCGCGCACCACCAGGCGGGTGGCTCCGCCGTCCGGGTGCAGGAGCGCCTGCGCCGCGTCGCTGCGGGCCAGCGCGAGCAGGGCCCGATCGTCGCCGTCGACCGCCTCGGCCCACGCGGCGACGGCGCGGCGGGCGGCGATCTCGAGCACGGCGGGGGCGAAGCGGCCATCGGCGAGCGAGAGGTCGAGGGCGGCGGCATGGGCATCGCCCTGGTAGTCGATGTCGGCGACCTCGGACACGCTGGTGCCGGCGGGCACGGCATCGGCGACGGCGCCCTCGACGAGGGCCTGGTCGCGGAGCGCATCCTCATCGGACCACGGCGTGGGCGCGACCGTCTCCTCGAGGGCGTGCCCGCCTTCGGCTCCCTGCTCGATGGAGACAAGAATCCAGTGCCCCCCGCGCCTGCCCAGAGTCCAGAACTCGCGTACGCGCGTGGTCTCGGTCAGGCGGCCGCCGCGCTTGATGTGGTTTCCGTACTGGTCCTCCACGTAGTCGCGCAGCTTCGCCTCGATGCGCACCACCACGCGGTCGGGTTCGCTTCCGCCGCGGCGAGTCAGGCCCACGTACTCGACCTTGGGCTCGCCCACCGGCTTGACATGGTTGCGCCAGCCGCGGCGGGCGAAGTCGTCGAGCCGTCGCTCCCACTCGATCAGGAGCTCGGGGCCGACGAGCGAGCGCAGCCGGATGCGGTTGCCGGCATCCCAGGCCGACTGGACCTGGGTGAAGAGCCTCGCGGCCTCGGCCCGCACCGCGTCGGGCGCGAAGGCCGGGTCGTCCTCGGCCGCCTCGGCGGCGGCGAGCTCGACCTTGCGCTGGCGCTGCGCGACCCGGCGCCGATCCGCCCGGCCCGAGCGGGGCCGCGCGGCCCACCACGCGCGGATGCGCGCACCGAAGAAGTAGTAGCCGACGGCGGCGGCGATCAACACGATCACGAGGATCCGCACCACCCCGTGGGTGCGGAGGATGAGATCGAGGATCGCCCGGAAGATCAGATAGAGGACGAAGCCGTGGCCACCGCCACCGCCACCGCCGTGGCCCCCGAAACCGCCGCCACCGCCGCCGAAGTTGGAGGAGCCGCCGCCGGCCGCGGCGAAGGCCGCGGGCGCGAGGATGAGGACGGCGAGGAGCGCCAGTCCGAGAGCGAGGGCGAGGCGGCGGCGCGGGCTCATGCGCTCGCGACCTCCGCGAGCGGCCCGACGCCGGGCTCCTTCTGGGCGATGTGCTGATCGGCGTGGTAGCTCGAGCGCACGAGTGGGCCCGCCGCTACGTGCTCAAAACCCAGCGCGTAGGCCGCCTGCTCGAGCTCGGCGAACTCGTCCGGATGCCAGTAGCGCACGATCGGGAGGTGCTGCTCGGTCGGGCGCAGGTACTGGCCGACGGTGAGCACCTGCACGCCGTGCTCGCGCAGGGTGCCCAGGGCATCGACCATCTCCTGGAAGCTCTCGCCGAGGCCGACCATGAGGCCGGACTTGGTGGTGACCTCGTCGCCGCCCATCTCCTTGGCGTTGCTGAGGACGCGGCAGGAGCGCTCGAACTTTGATCCGCGGCGGGCGATGGGGTAGAGGCGCGGGACCACCTCGACGTTGTGGTTGAAGACGTCGGGCCTCTCCGCGATGACCTTGGCGAGCGGCATCTCCGCCCCGCGAAAGTCAGGAGTGAGGACCTCGATCTTGCAGTTCGGAGCCTGGCGGCGAATCTGGCGGATCACCCCGACGAACGCCGACGCCCCGTAGTCGGGCAGATCATCGCGGTCGACGCTGGTGATCACGGCATGGCGCAGTCCCATCCGCGCCACGCTCCGGGCCACCCGCGCGGGCTCGAGCGGATCGTTCCACGTCGGCTTGCCCGTCTTCACGTTGCAGAACCCGCAACGGCGCGTGCACGTGTCGCCGAGGATCATGAAGGTGGCGGTGCCGCGCTGCCAGCACTCGCCGATGTTCGGGCACGCCGCCTCCTGGCACACCGTATGCAGGTCCTCGGCGGCGATCAGCGCGCTGAGCTCGCGGTATTTCGGGCCGCCGGGGGCGGGGACCTTGAACCACGACGGCTTGCGTCCCCGGTGCGGCAGCACGTCGGGTCCCAGGACCTTGAGCACATCCATCCCACCCGGGTTCGAGCGCGACCGGGTAGCGCGGGCGGTCGTGGCGTCGTCGTGCTTCACGCACCAAATCTAGCGCGCGGGGGCGCCGGTCGAGGCGATTGCGCGGACGGGCGGAGAATTGACAACGCGGGGACAAAGTTGATGCATTGCGTGACCCACCTGTCACGGTTTCCTTGCCAGCATCGCCGTCATGGCCGACCCTGGTCGAGAAAGCGAACTATGCGGGCGCTTTCTCGACCAGCTTCCCTTGGATGCGGCAGTGGCAGCGTTGGCGAGCAGTCAGCATGCCGTTTTCGAGGTGGGACAACTTCGCGACGTCGGCCTGACGGCCAGAGCGGTCCAGAAACGGGCCGCTGCGGGCCGCCTGCACCGCATCTACCGCAGTGTCTATTCGCTCGTCCCGGTGGGGCTGCTGCCACGTGAGGGACACTGGATGGCGGCGGTTCTCGCATGCGGCCCGGGAGCGGTCTTGTCGCACCGCTCGGCGGCGGCCTTGCTGGGGTTGAGGCCGACCAAGCGCGCGCGCATCGATGTCACCGTGCCCCGCCGTTCGGCGCGAGCGCATCCCCGCATCGAAGTGCATCGGTCCACGACGCTCACAGCGGCCGACACGACGCTCGAAAGCAACATCCCCTGCACCACGGTGGCGCGGACGCAGCTCGACCTCGCCGACGTGATCGGGCGGCGTGCCCTCGAGCGTGCCTTCGATCAGGCAGAGAGCCTCGAGGTCTTCGACCTGCTCGCGCTCGAGGATCAACTCGCGCGGAACCCGTATCGGCGCGGTGCCCCCGTGGTCCGGTCCGTCCTCGCCGAGCACTACGTCGGCAGCACGCCCACCTGGAGCGAGTTCGAAGAGCGCTTCCTCGCCTTCGCCCGCACCGCCGGCCTGCCGCGGCCCGAGGTCAACTACTGGATTGTCCTGGACGACGGCAGCCCGGCGATCCGCGCCGACTTCGCCTGGCCCGCGCAGCGCGTGATCGTCGAGACGGACGGTCGCAGGACTCATGGCACGCGCCAGCCTTCGAGCGCGACCGCAGGAATGACCTGCGGCTGGCCGCGGCTCGGTGGCGCCCGGTGCGCGTCACCTGGCGACGGCTCGATGAGGAGCCCGCGCTCGTCGACGCGAGCGTGCGCGCGCTATTGGGGAGCTAAGGCGCCCGTGGCCGCCTCGAGCCGGGACAGGCTGACCAGGCGCTGACGGTGGCCGAGGGCCTCGGCGACCTGGAAGGCGGCGCGGCGGCGGAAGCACTTGATCGCCCCCGCGAGGCGTTGTGTCTCCTTGATGAGCGAGGTCATCTGGACCCCTTCGAGCCCGCAGGGGACGATCCACGAGAAGGGCTGCAGGTCGTTCTCGACGTTGACCGCGAAGCCGTGCGTGGTGACGCCGCGGGCGACGTGGACGCCGATCGAGGCGATCTTGCGGTCCTCCACCCAGACGCCGGTGAAGTCGGGGCCGTCCGCGGGGCGCGCGCGGGCGGTGATCCCCTCCCGCGCGAGCGCGGCGACGAGTGCCTGCTCGAGCGCGCGGACATAGGCGACGACATCGTCGACGCGGACGATCGGGTAGCCGACGAGCTGGCCGGGGCCGTGGTAGGTGACCTTGCCACCCCGATCGGTGTCCTCGATCTCGAAGCCCTGCATCCGGTACCACTCCTCGCCCATCGGGAGCTCGCCCGGAGCCGAGCGCCGGCCGCGCGTGTACACGGGATGGTGCTCGAGGGTGAGCAGGACGTCGGGCACCTCGTCGTCCTGGCGAGCGGCGCGGACGCGTTCCTGGAGCGCCAGCGCTCGCCGGTACTCGAGCGTCCCGAGATGGCAGACCCAGAGCTCAGACATTCTCGAGCCCCCGCTTCACGCTCCCGAGGAACTGAGCCGAGAGGGCGCCGTCGAGGGCGCGATGGTCCCAGCTCAGGCCGAGGATGGTCATCGACCGGATGGCGATCGAGTCGTTGCCGTCGCCGTCGGTGACGACGACAGGGCGCTTGACGATCGCCTCGAGGTCGAGGATCGCCACTTGCGGTTGATTGATGATCGGAGTCGCCATGATCGAGCCGTACTGGCCGGGATTGGTGATGGTAAAGGTGCCGCCGCGGACCTCATCGGGGGTGAGCTGGCGAGATCGTGCCCGCCCGGCGATGTCGCGGATCCGCGAGGCCAACCCCTCGACCGAGAGCTCGTGGGCGCGCTGGATCACCGGCACGATCAACCCGTCCTCGCCGAGCGAGACGGCGATCCCGAGATTGATGTCGGAGTGCTGGGTGTAGCGCTCGCCCTCGAGCGTGGCGTTGAGCTGTGGGTGCTCGCGCAGGGCGGCGATCACGGCGCCGGCGACGTACGACAGGGCGGTAACGCCGAGGCGCGCCCGCGCCGCCTGCACCCGGGTCATGTCGACCTCGATCCACGTGGTGCAGTGGGCTGCCGTTTCGAGCGAGCGCTTCATGTGGGCGCCGATCTGGCGGCGCATCCGTGACAGTTGACCGCTCCCCGCGGCCGGCGCCGGGTCCGGCCGGTACGGGCTCTCGATGTGCATTGGCGCCTCGGGCGGCGCCTCCACGAACGCGAGCACGTCCTGCTTGCGCACCCGGCCGCCGCGGCCGGTGCCGGGGACGGAGCCGAGATCGATCCCGTGCTCGGCAGCGATCCGCTGGACGACGGGGGAATAACGGCGGGCGGGGACGCCGTTGGCGTGTGGCGCACCGGAATCCGGTGCGTCCTCGGGGGTTGGGGTGGCGGGCGGCGTGGGGACGGCGGGCGCGGGCGGGCCGGCGGTCGCGGGCGGGCCGGCGGTCGCGGGCGGGGCTGGGGGCGCGGGTGGGCCGGCCGGCGCCGCGAACGCCGGGGTCGGCGCCCGCGATCCGCTCCCGCCTGTCGCGCCGGAAACCGGTGCGTCGTCTTGCGGGTGGGCGGGCGCGATCCTCGCCAGCACCGCCCCCACATCCACCGTGGTATCCACCTCCACGAGGATCGCCGCGACGATCCCGGTGACCGGGGCTGGGACCTCGGTGTCGATCTTGTCGGTGGAGATCTCGCAGATCGTCTCGTCGGCCTGGACGCGATCTCCTATCTGCTTAGCCCAGCTGACGATGGTGCCTTCCGCCACCGACACGCCCATCTGCGGCATCGTCACATCGACGAGGGTGGCGGTAGCTTCAGTAGGCAAGGAGCTCACGGCATGCCTCCCGCACGCGCTCGACGCTCGGGAGGACGGCCTGCTCGAGCGGGGGGGAGAAGGGGATGGGGATGTCGGGAGTGGCGACGCGGACGACGGGGCCGTCGAGGTCTTCGAAGGCGCGCTCGGCGATGAGGGCGGTGACCTGGGCGCCGGCGGCGCAGGTCGAGTTCGCCTCGTCGACGACGACAACCTTCGAGCACCGCGCCACCGAATCGAGGATCGCCTCGACGTCGAGGGGCACGAGCGAGCGCAGGTCGAGCACTTCGATCGAGGCGCCGTCGACGTCCTCGGTGGCTTCGAGGGCGACGTGGACCATGGCGCCGTAGGCGATGACGACGAGGTCCGATCCCGGCCGGGCGATGCGGGCGGTCATCGGGGTCTCGTAGATGCCCTCGGGGACCTCGCCCTTGATGCGCCGGTAGAGATGCTTGTGTTCCATGAAGCAGACCGGGTTGGGGTCGCGGATCGCCGAGTGCAGGAGGCCCTTGGCGTCCTCGGCGGTGGAGGGCGCGAGCACCTTGATCCCGGGCGAATGCATGAACCACGCCTCGGGGTTCTGGGAGTGGAAGGGGCCGCCGGAGAAGCCGCCGCCCGAGGGCAGGCGCACGGTGATGGGGACCGCGAGGCCCTGGCGGTAGTGCATCTTGGCGGCGACGTTGACGAGCTGGTCAAAGCCGCAGGAGATGAAGTCGGAGAACTGCATCTCGCACACCGGGCGCATGCCGACGACGGCGGCGCCGATGGCCGTGCCGACGATCGCCGACTCGGCGAGCGGGGTGTCCATGATGCGGTCGGGCCCGAACTCCTCGAAGAGGCCATCGGTGACCTTGAAGGCACCGCCGAACACGCCGATGTCCTCGCCCATCACGAATACGCGCTCGTCGGCGCGGAGCTCGTCGCGCAGGGCCGAGGAGATCGCCTGCAGGTAGGTCATGGTCGCCATCAGGACACCGTCGCGCGGGAGAAGCCGCTCCACGGCGCGTGGCCGTCGCCCAGGGGGTCCGCCTCGCCGACCGCGAAGACGTCCGTGGTGACGTCGTCCGGGTCGGGCATCGGCGAGGCGAGGGCGTGCTCGGTGGCGGCGTCGATCTCGGCATGGACCTCGGCCCGAAGGGTGTCGACGTCGACGCCGAGCTCGCGCAAACGGTTGTCCTGGCGGTCGATCGGGTCGCGCTTGCGCCAGAGTTCGACCTGCTCCTTGGGGACGTACTTCATGTCGTCATGGGCGGCGTGACCGTGCATACGCATGGTCACCGCCTCGAGCAGCGTCGGGCCCCGGCCGGCGATGGCGCGCTCGCGGGCGGCGCGGGTGGCCTCGAACATGGCCTCGACGTCGTTGCCATCCACGGTGACGCCGACGAAGCCGTACGCGGCGGCGCGCTCGACCGGGTCGACGGCGAACTGCTTCTCGAGCGGCGTCGAGTAGGCGTACTGGTTGTTCTCGAGCACGAAGATGACGGGGAGGCGCTGGACCCCGGCCCAGTTCATAGCTTCGTGGAAGTCCCCGCGCGAGGTGGATCCATCGCCGAACCAGGTGAGCGCGCAGCGTCGCTCGCCGCGCAGCTTGAAGGCCATGGCCATCCCGGTGGCGACGAGCATCATGTCCGGGAGCATCGAGACCATTCCCACGCACCCGAGCCGGTGGTCTCCGAAGTGGACGTTGCCGTCGCGCCCGCGGGTGATGCCGGCGTTGCGGCCCATGTACTGGGCGAGGATCCGGACCGGGGTGACGCCGCGGATGAGGTGGGCGGCGAGATCGCGGTGGAGGATGCACAGCCGGTCCTCGGGGGCCATCGCAAAGGCAGGCCCCGCGGACACGGCCTCCTGGCCGAAGCCGTCGTAGAACGAGCCGGGGACCTTTCCCTGCCGGTACAGGCTCATCGCTCGCTCCTCGATGCCGCGCATGAGGAGCATCGCGCGGAGCAGATAGGTCCGGTCCTGCAGCTCGAGGTGCGCAGCCGGGCCTACCGCGGGCTCCGCCGTTTCGGTCGCCATATCGAGCGCTTCCCTTCGTTCGAGGCGCGGAACGGGATCTCCGTCCCCGCCGTTTCTTCGGGTCGCCGTTCGGGGTCTCCGTGGCCACCCGCCGCCAGGGCACATATGTGTTGCTCCTCGATTATCCCACCTGTGGAAGCGGTGGCCCTCCGGGTTTACCCTAGGCGCCCATGGACAGCGCGTGGCTCACCCGGATGCGCTGGCGGCGTCGCGGCGCCTGGATGTGGCCGTCCTTCGTGGCCCTGACCATCGCCGATGCCTGTGTCATGCATGTCCTGCCCCTCGAGGGCGACTCCCAGGCCTTCGTGCCCGCCCTGATCTTCGCCGGCTTTTGGAACTTCATCGCGGTCGTGGTCGTCGCCCATCCCGTCGGCGCGCTCGTGCGCCGCGTGCGCCGTGACCTGCCGCGCTTCGTGGCCCGCGATTACGCGGGCACATGGCTCGTGATCGTCACCGCGGCGGCGGTGGTGGCAGCGGGCCTCGTCAATCGCTCAACGGTCACGAGCGATAGCGCCGCGATGCGCGACGCCGAGGCTCGCGCCGTCGCGTGGATCGGCTACCGCGCGCCCCCGCCCTTCCGCGCCGAGCTCGAGCATGCCACCACCTTCACGATCCAGACCGGCACCCTGTACCGCACGTGCGTACCGAGCATGGGGGGGCACCGCACCTATTGCGTGATCGTCAACGACCGCGCGCCGGTCAACCGCAGCGTGCACTTCGCCGGGTATGAACCCAACGAGGTCTTCGCGGTGGGGCTGGAGTAATCCCGCCCCTTACGCCGGCCCGGTACCCACGGGGTCGCCGACGTGGACGGCGCCGGGCTCGATGACCTCGCCGTAGATCCCGAAGGGGAGCGGCTCGGTGGCGGGCTCTTCGTCGCGGTACTCGCGCAGGAGGTCGAGGGTGGGGAGGTCGATGGTTCCGCTCTCGGGATTGCGACTGGTGACCAGACAGCGCCCGACGTGGCCGTTGAAGCCGACGAGCGCCTGCCCGATGCGGACGCGGCGGCGCACCCAGGCGTCCTCGCCGTGGGGGTCGACGCCGTCGACCTCTACGAGCATCCGGAAGCGTCGCGCGTCGATCTCCGCCCCGTCGCCCGCCACCGCGGCGAGGCGGTCGAGCGAGCCGCGCGAGAGGAGGGAGACGGCGCCGCGCTCGCCGCGGTCGATGCCCTTACGGGCCGGGTCGGCCTCGACGAGGCGCAGCGAGCGGCCGACGTGGGTGGAGATCGCCTCCGACCAGGGACCGAGGACGACGGGCGCGCGCAGGGTCATCCGGAAGAAGCGGGCGTCGATCTCGCCGCCCATGCGCACGGGCCCGGAGATCTCCTCGCCGCCGGGGAGGATGAGAGTGAGGGTGCGGTCGGCGTCGCGGTACTCCGAACGCAGCTCGGTGAGCTCGGCGATGTGCTTGCCGTTGACCATCGCCCCGCGTTCGTCGACGAGATAGAAGCGCCGGTTCTCGCGCACGCCGCCGCGCTCGAGCATGAGCTCGTCGACGGAAGTGACGCGCAGGCCCTTGATGGCGGAGACGAGCAGGCGGCTGACGTGGATGGGTGGATTGTCGCTCAGGGCCGTCGCCGCGAGGGCAGGAGATTGAGGAAGGCGGGCTTGCCCGGCCCCGCCGGCATCCCGAACAGGAGCGGGAAGCGCAGGGCGAGGTACGGGTCGCCCCAGAGCACCATGCGCCCGGCCGAGACGAGCTGCGGCCATCCGATCTCGCCGCTCGCCATGCGCACGAAGTCGTCGGCCCCGGCCGTGACGACGACACGAGCGGGCGCATACGGGCCGAGCACGACCTGGCACTTGCCGCCGGCCACCACGACTGCGGCGACGTCGGGGTCGCCGCCGCGAGGGTTGTTGATCCGCAGCTCGAAATGGTCGTCGAGGTCCCCGGCCATGTCAGGATCGAAGAGGAGCGGAATGAGGACGTAGATCCCCACGACGAGGATCGCGTGGCCGCCGCGTATGCCGTTCAAGCGTGCGAGCTGCCCGCCGCCGCGCCGCACCACTCGCTGCACGGCGGCGCGTCCGGAGTGCCTGACCGCTCGCCGGCCCATGCGTCCCGCGCCCCGGATCGTCGGGCGCGCCGGCTCCGCCCTCATCGCCGTCATGACATCAGGTACTGCATCGCCTCGGTCGGGTCGGAGAAGAGCATGAGCGCGTCGTCGGCGGCGACCATGCGCCCGTAGTGCGTCGACATCTCATGCTGGATCGAATAGGCATCGATCTCGTAGCCGAGCTGATCGGACACCGCGTCGTAGGGGATGACGAGCCGGTCCCTGGCGCGGATGTCCCAGAACGCCGGCTGCTCGATGACCTCGACGCCGTCACGGCGGCGCAGGACGTCCGCCACCGCGTCGCCCTCGGCGCTCTTGGCCATGACGATGCCGACGTAGTCGTAGGGAACCGTGGAGTCGGCGGGGACGTGGCCGTTCGCCGCCGGTGCCGTCGCACGCGCGGCGGGCCGCTCTCGCCGGCGAATCCTCGGAGCCGGGCGCTCGGGCCGCGCGCCGGCCCCCGAGCCCGCCACCGCCGCGAGCTCGGGCAACCCGGCCTCCGCGAGCATGGCGCCCGCGTACTCGCGCACGCGGCCGATGGCGTCGCCGACATCGATGCCCGGGGGCAGCCGCTCGGCGAAGGGCGCCAGGGCGAGCGCGGCCTCGAGCGCCTCGGGCATCCAATCCTCGATCCAGGTGGTGAGGTGGGCGCGGTTCTCCGTTCCGTGCCCCTCGTCGGCGAGGAGGAAGCGGCACAGCTCGGTGCTCCAGGCGCGAGCCCACTCCCATTCCTGGGTGGCGGCGCGGGCGAGGACGGCGGTGACGGTGTCGCCGCTGGCCGCGGCGGCGCGGGTCCCGAGCTCGCGGCGGATGAGGGTGCCAAGGATGGGCTCGAAGCACAGGTTGGCGGCCACGATGACCTCGCCCCAGTCGTGCGTGGCCGCCAGCCGCTCGAGGTAGCGCCGCGTCGGCTGCCATGCCTCGTCGGTGAGGAAGGACTGCTTGGCGGCCTCGATCGGGAAGCTGCCGAAGCCGTGGTCCTCGAGGTCCATGGCGTAGAGCACGATGGCCTGGGCCGAGCGCTGCTTCATCGCCGCCTGCAGGGCCACGCAGGTGGCCACCGAGTCCGACAGGCAGTCGCGGGCCGCCGTGGCGAGGGCGAACCACAGGCCGTGCTCGACGTAGGCCGGGCCCTGGAGGAAGGCGCGCAGGAACTCCACCCACTCGGGGGAGAAGTCCGAGAGCAAATCCTCCTCGATGGCCGAGCGGACGGCGCTCTCGATCTCGACCTCGACGGCGGCCCCGCGCTGGTAGAAGGGGCGCTCCCATTGCTCGCCGGGGTCGCGGAACTCGAACCAGTCGCAGGACTGAAGCGCCGTGGAGGCGTCGTCCCAGGTGCCGCGGCCGTCCTCGAAGTGCAGGGGCCAGCCGCGCGTGAGGTGGCGATGGACCGAGGGCTGGGTATCGATGGTGACGTCCTCGTAGAGCGTCGCGCGGCGCTGGTGGGGGCGGTACCAGTCGAAGCTGCGCCCGGAGCCGTCGGGCGCGGCGGGCGCGGCGCCACGCGCGGCGTCAGCGCTCGCCGTGAAGCGATCGCTGAAGATCCGCTGCTCGTCGAGTCCGTGCTTACCGGTGAGCATCGCCTCGGCCGCCTCGACCATCGCCGGCGGCCCGCACAGGTAGGCGTCGGGGTCTGCGATCTCGCCGCCCGCGAGGAGCTCGTGGACGGCGTCCTGGACGTAGCGCCCGTCGCGCTCGGAGAGCACGGTGACGAAGCGAAAGTCGGCGAGCCGCGCCCCCAGGGCGTCGATCTCCTCGCGGGCGAACAGGTCCGTCTCGCCCCGGGCGCCGTAGAAGAAGCGGATGGGTCGGCCACAGCCTTCGGCCGCGAGGCGGCGGAGAAAGGCGAGCATCGGGGCCATGCCCGACCCGGCGGCGATCATGAGGATGGGCCGCTCGCCCGGACGGATGCGAAACGCCCCGTAGGGGCCGGTGAAGGCGAGCTTGACCCCCGGCCGCACCTGATCCCCGAGCATCCCCGAGAGCCGGCCGCCCGGGTAGCGCTTGATCATGAGCTCGAGGTGTCCATCGGGCGGGTGGGAGGGGATATTCGCGAGCGAGAACGACCGCCGCGCGCCGTCGGCTCCGGGCACGTGGAGATCCACGTACTGGCCGGGGACGAACCCGAAGTCCGAGGGCTCCTCGACGCGCAGGAGCACCCGGGAGATGTCGGGGGTCAGGGCCTCGACGGCCTCGACGGTGGCGGTGCCGTCGCGGATCGGGAAGGCGAGCCGGTATCCATCCGGGTCGTAGTGCAGGAGCTCGATGACGAGATCGGACTCGGGCATGGCCCGGCACATGAGCGAGTACCCGTTGGCGAGCTCGGTGTCGGAAAGGGCGAAGCTCGAGTAGCGCTCCAGGGTGGCCTCTCCCTCGGTGAGGAAGCACTTGCAGGCCGAGCACTGACCTTGCCGGCATCCGTGGATGAGGTTGTAGCCGTGGCGAAAGGCGGCGTCGAGGACCGTCTCGTCGCTCGCGCAGTCGATCTCCTGACCGAGCGGCTCCAGGCGCACCCTCGGGCTCATGGCAGCGGGGCCGACCAGTCGCCGCTCGGGAGCCCGAGCTCCTGGGCGACGCGGATGTTCGGGCTCGTGAGCACGCAATGGTGGGCGCGGATGTCCGACAGCGTCCACCGTCGCTCCTCGTTGAGATGAGGCTGGGCGATCAGGGTCTCGCCGTCGGAGCGGACGTAGCCGAGATCGCTGATCACCTCCGAGGCCTCCCAGCCGTGGTAGCGGTCGAGGTAATTACGGTCGCCGATGTAGCGGCCGGGGTTGGACTCGTCCATCCACCGGCACTCCTGCGAGCAGTAGAAGCGCGTCCGCTCACCGACCACGCGGTGCACGCGATCCTCCTCGATCACGCACAGGTCCTGACAGGTCCAGCAGAACGGGGGCGCCATGTTGATGAGGTCCAGGGGGAGGAAGCCGCCCGCCGGGTCCGCGCCCTCGCGGAAGGCCTCCCAGAAGGCGCCGTACTTCGAGTACCAGCCCGGGTAGCGGTTCTCGAACCATTCGAAGTCGCGCTCGTCGAGGGGATCGAAGCGCCAGAAGGCGAGCGGCCAGGCGGCGAAGGCGAGGATGGCGTGGCGGTGATGGACGCCGTTCACGAGGCGCTCGCGGGCGCGCTCGAAGATGTCGGTGGGGATGTTGAGCCCGAGCTTGCCGAGCTTGACGACATAGGCGCGGTGCCAGTCGTCACGCACCCACCGGTCCCACTTGTCGAGGTGGGACTCGGGGTCGGAGCGATCCTTGGAGAAGTACTCCATGACCACGGCCGAGAACACGTCGATGAAGGCGTGGTTGATCCAGAACGCCTGCTGGAGGTCGCGCTCGATCAGGGGCCCGTTGTCGTCGTCCTGGAGGAGGGTGAGCAGGGTGGCGTAGCCGTTGGAGATGTGGCGCGCCTCGTCGGACTGAACCGAGAGGTAGGTGGTGGGGAGCGTGAAGTCGCCGTTGCGCACGGCGACGTCCGGGGTGGCGACGAAGACCACGTTGGTGAAGGCGGTCTCGGCCACCACCTGCAGGGTCAACGCGCACTGAACGGGATCGCCGACCATGAAGTGGGAGAGCATGTTCAGCCCTGGGTTGGTGAGCACCGAGTTCGAGAACGCCTTGGGGCCGAGGTTCCATCCCACCGGGTCGGGGACGTTCTTGGCATACCAGCGCGCCAGCGACATCTGCATCCCGGTGTGGCGGATCTCGTCCACGAACTGCATGTGGTAGCCATTGCGCAGCTCGTTGTTGGGGACCGCGCTCATGAGCATGGACATGCAGCGCCCGGCGGCGACCTCGGCGAAGTTGGTGACGGTGATGAAGGGCTTGAGGATCTCGAGCCAGCGCTCGTGCGCCTGATGGGGCATGTCGGCGCGGATGGCAGCGTCGTGGCCGCCGTACACGCGCTCGTCCTTCTCGAGCTCCATGGGCAGGTACTCCCGCATGATGTGCTTCATCGGGTCCTTGGCCTGGTTGGGGAAGCGGTAGCGCGTCGGGTAGCGGACCGCGGGCTCGTGATAGTCGGGCTCCCAGCCGAGCTGGGCGATCCGCTCGTGGGTCTTGGTGATGCTGCGTCGGCGGGACGTGGCGGACATCGACGGCCTCCCTCTGGCCTGGTGGGTGAGTGAAGCCTACGCCCCCGTAGCAAATGGCGGGCCGCCGGCCGCCGTGACGGTGCCGGTAGGCTTGCCGCCGCTATGGATCGCCCCTTCTCCGCTCCCTTCGTCGCCCTCGTCACGGGCGCCTCGAGCGGGATCGGCGAGGCGACGGCGCGGCGCCTGGCGCGCGAGCCGGGGGCTTCCCTCGTGCTCGTCGCACGCCGCGAGGAGCGCCTGCGCACGCTGGCCGACGAGCTCGGAGGCGCGACCGTGGTCGCCGTCGACCTGACCGACGACGACGCTCCCGGACACGTCGCCGAGGTGGTCGAGCGCGAGCACGGAGCGCTCCATGTGCTCGTCAACAACGCCGGTGCCCGGTGGGCGGGGCGCTTCGGCGACGCGGGCTGGGAGAACGTCAAGCGCCATATGGAGGTCAACTTCGACGCCCCCGTGCGCCTGACCGAGGCGCTCCTGCCCCTGCTGCGCCGCACCGCCGCGAGCCCCGGCCCCGGCGTCTGCATCGTCAACGTCTCGAGCACCTCGGCGCGCGTCTCGCGGGCCAATGCCGGCGCCTACTCGGCGAGCAAGTTCGCGCTCGCAGGGTGGAACGACGCGCTCCACCTCGAGGAGCGCCCCCACGGCGTCCACGTCGGTCTCGTGCTCCCGGGCTTCGTCGCCACCGAGGGCTTTCCCCAAGCTGAGCTTGTCGCCCGGGCCGCGACCCGGTGGGCGGTCTCACGCCCGGAAGCGGTGGCGGAGGCGATCCTCGACGCCGGTCCGGGAGGCAAGGCCGAGCGCTACGTGCCCCGCTACTACTGGCTTGCCGCCGCCGCCCGCATCCTCCTGCCCCGAGCGATACGCCGGGCCACGGGCGGCGGTGGGCTGATGACGCCGGAAACGCGGGCCGCCGGGCCCCCCGACTAAGCTACACTCGCGTAACATTTGTCGCCCCGACCGACTTCGGAGTAGCTGATGACCCCAGACGTTCGCCGCGTTGCCGTGCTGGGCGGGAGCCGGATTCCCTTCGCCCGCCAGGACGGCCCCTACGCGCGCGCCTCCAATCAGGACATGCTCACCACCGTGCTCGACGCCGTGGCGACGCGCTTGGGCCTCGAGGGTGAGACCCTGGGCGAGGTGGCCGCGGGCGCTGTGCTCAAGCACAGCCGCGACTTCAACCTGACCCGCGAGTCGGTCCTCGGCTCGCGCCTGGCCCCCGAGACCCCGGCCTATGACGTCCAGCAGGCGTGCGCCACCGGGCTCGAGGCGACCATCCTCGTCGCCAACAAGATCGCCCTCGGGCAGATCGACGTGGGGATCGCCGGGGGCGTGGACACGACCTCCGACGCGCCTCTGGCCCTGAACAACGACCTGCGCGAGATCCTCCTCGAGGTCAACCGGGCGAAGTCGGGCGTCGAGCGCCTGAAGATTCTCGCCAGGCTCCGCCCCCAGTACATCGTGCCCGAGATCCCCCGCAACGCCGAGCCGCGCACGGGCCTGTCGATGGGCGAGCACACGGCGATCATGGCCAAGGAATGGGGGATCGGACGCGAGGAGCAGGACGAGCTCGCCGTGCACAGCCACCGCGCCCTCGCCGCCGCCTACGAGAGCGGCTTCGAGGACGACCTGGTGACGCCGTACCTGGGGCTCGAGCGCGACCAGAACCTGAGGCCCGACTCCACGGTGGAGAAGCTCGCAAAGCTCCGCCCGGTGTTCGGCGGCGAGGACGGGACGATGACCGCCGGCAACTCGACCCCCCTGTCCGACGGCGCCTCGGCCGTGCTCCTGGCCAGCGAGGATTGGGCGCGCGAGCACGACCTGCCGGTCCAGGCCTTCATCACCGGCGCCCAGACCGCGGCCGTCGACTACGTGCACAAGCGCGAGGGCCTGCTCATGGCCCCGACCTACGCGATGCCCAAGCTCCTCGCGCGCGCCGGGCTCGCGCTGCAGGACTTCGACCTCTACGAGATTCACGAGGCGTTCGCGGCGCAGGTGCTGTGCACGCTCAAGGCGTGGGAGGACGAGACCTACTGCCGCGAGCGCCTGGGCCTCGACGCGCCGCTCGGGCCCATCGACCGCGAGAAGATCAATGTCCACGGCGGCTCGCTCGGCGCCGGTCATCCATTTGGGGCGACCGGCGGGCGCATCGTCGCCAACCTCGCCAAGCTCCTCGATGAGCGCGGCTCCGGCCGCGGCGTCATCTCGGTGTGCGCCGCCGGGGGCCTTGGCGTCGTCGCAATCCTGGAGAAATAGCCAATGACCGACCGGTACTCGCAGCTCGTCAACACCCCCATCGGGCGGATCGCCGCCAAGCAGGTCGGGCTCCCCACCCCCGTCCCGCTCGAGCGCTACACGCCCGGCCAGCCCGTGATCCGCGGCCCCGTGCTCGTGGGCGGGGCTCAGAACGGGCGCCTGGCCGAGCCGCTCGCGGCCGTGCTCGCGGACGCGGGCGCCAAGGTCACGCGTGCCCCCATCAGCGAAGCCGAGGCCGACGGCCAGACCTTCAAGGCGCTCGTCTTCGACGCCACCGCAATCACCGACAGCGGCATGCTCCGCGAGGCCTATGAGTTCTTCCATCCCACGCTCCGGCGCGTGCGCCCCTCGGGCCGCGTGATCGTCCTCGGGACGCCGCCCGAGGCCGCCTCGTCCCCACGCGAGGCCACGGCCCAGCGGGCGCTCGAGGGGCTGGTCCGCTCGCTCGGCAAGGAGGTCAAGAAGGGCGCCACCGCCCAGCTTCTCTACGTCGCCCCCGGGGCCGAGGACGAGATCGCCTCGACGCTGCGCTTCTTCCTCTCGCCGAAGTCGGCCTACGTGTCCGGCCAGGTGGCCCGGATCGGGGCGAGCGGGATCGAGAACGCCGGCGTATCGGACTCCGACCAGCCGCTGGCGGGCAAAGTCGCGCTCGTGACGGGCGCTTCGCGGGGGATCGGCGAGGCGATCGCCGAGGTCCTGGCGCGCGACGGCGCCCACGTCGTCGGACTCGACGTCCCCGCCCTCGGCGATGAGCTCGGCGCGGTCATGGAGCGGATCGGCGGTTCGCCGCTCACTCTCGACATCACCGCCCCGGACGCCCCCGCCCGGATCGCCGACCACCTCATGGAGGGCCACGGCGGCGTCGATGTCGTCGTCCACAACGCCGGCGTGACCCGCGACAAGACGATGGGCCGCATGGTCGAGGACCAGTGGACTTCGGTCATCGACATCAACCTGTCCTCCGAGGAGCGGATCAACGACGAGCTCCTCGAGCGCGGGGCGATCCGCGAGAACGGGCGGATCGTCTGCGTCTCGTCGATGAACGGGATCGCCGGCAATGCCGGCCAGACCAACTACGCGACCTCGAAGGCCGGGGTGATCGGGATGGTCCAGTCGATGGCGCCCACCGTTGCCGAGCGCAAGCTCACCATCAACGCGGTCGCCCCCGGGTTCATCGAGACGAAGATGACGGCGGCCATGCCCATCGCCCTGCGCGAAGCGGGCCGGCGCATGAACAGCCTGTCCCAAGGTGGGCTCCCCGTGGATGTGGCGGAGACCATCGCCTGGTTTGCCAATCCCGCCTCCACCGGCCTCAACGGCAACGTTATCCGCGTGTGCGGCCAGAGCCTGATTGGCGCATAGAGGCATGAGCGAGCGTGCCCTGTCGAGCCCTCCGGGAATGCTCCCGCTCTTCCTGCGCGCCGGGGCGGCGCTCGTGCCCGGGGCCTCGGCGCTCCCCTTCCTCGCGGGCGGGGGCAAGGAGATGCCCGAGCTCGAGCTCGTCCTCACCGAGGTGGGCATCGACCGCGACCGGCTTGCCGCCTATAACCGCGTGTGCGGGTTCACGCTGCGCGACGAGGTCCCCTCCACCTACATCCACGTGCTTGCCTTCCCGCTCCATCTCGCGCTCATGACCGACCCGAGCTTCCCCTTCCCGGCCGTGGGCCTCGTCCACATCGAGAACCGGATCACCCAGCACCGGCCGGTCCGTCTCGGCGAGACCCTGTCGATCCGGGTGCGCGCCACCGGGCTCGAGTCCCACCCCCGCGGGAAGAAGTTCTCGCTCATTTCGCAGGCGCGCGTGGGGCAGGAGCTCGTGTGGGAGGAGGAGTCGGTGAACCTGCGGCGGGGCAAGAGCGACACGGCGCCCCCGGACGCCGCGGCCCCGCTCCCGGCCCCGGACGCGCAAGCGCTGCCGCAAACCGCCGTCTGGCGCCTCCCCGGCGACCTCGGCCGTCGCTACGCGAGCGTCTCGGGCGACCACAACCCGATCCACATTCACCCCCTGACCGCGAAGCTCTTCGGCTTCCCCTCCGCCATCGCCCACGGCATGTGGACCAAGGCGCGGTGCCTGGCGGCGCTCGAGAACCGGCTCCCCAGTGCCTATACCGCCGAGGTCGCCTTCAGGCGGCCGATCCTTCTCCCCGGCAAGGTCGCCTTCGGCGAGGACGATGCCCGCTTCGGCGTGCGCGCCGCCAGCCGCGAGGGCACGCACCTGCTCGGGAGCGTCCGGCCCGTGAACTGAGCGCCGCTGAGAAGCTGCTGGCGAGAATGAGCGAGGCCATGGCGCGATGTCTCAGGCGGCTCGCGCGCGCGCTCGGGCGCGCTCGCGCGCGGGAAGCTCGCGCCGGGACGCCGAAGCCTGGGCGAGCGCCGTTCCCACCGCGAGCAGCGCCCAGGTGACCGGATCCTCGAGGAAGTCGGCATAGAGCAAGGTGTGAAAGACCAGGGCGACGAAGGCGGCCGCCACCGCCACCCGCGCCGGCTCCTCACGAGCGCCCCGCAGGAGGAGGATGATGCCGACGATGACGAGCGCGAGGTAGGCGAGCTCGCCGATCAGGCCCTGCTCCGCGGCGACGGTGACAGCGATGGTGTGGGAGGCCGACAGCGTCTGACCGGGGCCGTGGTAGTGCAGCTGGTATTCGTGCTCGAAGGATCCCGAGCCGTAACCCCACAGGGGCCGCTGCGAGAAGAGGTGAAGGCCGCGGGTCACCAGGTTCGCGCGGCCGCTCGAGGCGCCGTTGAGGCCCTGGTTGAGTCCGAAGGTGGTGGGCGATATGGCGATGGCCACCGCCCCGAGGGCGACCACGGTGGCGGCGACGATGACCGCGCGCCGCACCTGCCAGCGGAAGGCGGCGATGACCCCGAGCCCGAGGAGCAGGGCGAGCTGGCTCGAGCGCGACAGGGTGAGGAGCAGGCCGCCCCACAGCGCGGCCAGGCACGCGGTCGCGCCCACCTGCACGCGGGGGCGG
This sequence comes from Solirubrobacteraceae bacterium, assembly GCA_035552215.1. Taxonomy (GTDB): domain Bacteria; phylum Actinomycetota; class Thermoleophilia; order Solirubrobacterales; family Solirubrobacteraceae; genus Palsa-465. Next base: position 37,204 of record DASZLV010000034.1, read on the forward strand.
CGATCGAACATGAGCACGGTGGCGAGCCCGATCATCACGAGCATGAGGAAGCGGCCGAAGATGTCGGGGTCGAAGAACACCGAGTTGACGGTGAAGTAGGTATGGAGGTCGTTGGTGATGACGAGCTTCGAGTTCAGGAAGATCGTCTTCGTCACGTACTCCACCAACCCGATCCCCGCGAAGACGAGCGCGAGAGCGACGATCACCGTGAAGCACAGGCGGATCAGTCGCGGTGTCCACTCGAGCCGGGAGAGCAGGAGGTAGACGAGCGCGAAGGGGACGTAGAAGAAGACGAGGTTCTGCAGCGCGGCCTCGAAGCTCGGCGAGTAGATCGCCTGCACGGCGTAGAGCCCGATGTAGAGGGCGAGGAGGCGCTCGAGCCACGCCGCGCTTGCCCGGTTGCGCTCACCGGTGACCGCGCGCAGGGTGCCCGAACTGGCGGCTCGCGCTCGCGCCGTCCGGGGCACGAGCGTGCTCCTCGGGACCGCGGGGTCGGACGGACGCTTGGCCGCCGGCGTGCGCAACGCCTGCCAGATGAGCGCGACGGCGCCCGAGGCGACCACCAGGTAGAGGGGGACGAGCAGGTTGGCGGTCCGGTCGGCGATGGAGATGGGGACGCGGAAGGGCAGGGCGGCCACGGCGAGCACGGGAAGCACGGCCGGACGGCGCGTCATGATCAGGGCCAGGCCGAGGACCAGGGCAAGCGCGATCACCCCTCCCACGAGCGCGGGCAGCGGGTGGCGATGGACGAAGGAGAGCTGCGGGGAGTTCCAGATCTCCGCCAACAGGAGGACGGGCGCGAGGATGATGGCGCCGATGATCGCGCGCGCTCGGGCGCGGGGTTCCTGTACGAGCAGAGCCGCGGCGATGAGGCCCGCGAGGACAACCACGCCGGCCTTCGGAAGCGGTCCCGTGAGCACGGCGAACGCGGGCATGGGCGGGCGCCAGTCTAGAGGACCCTCTACCCTGTCGGCGCGTGTCTATGAAGTTGACCAGCGCCGTTCGGGCGATCGCAATCTCGGGCGCGGCCGCGGCGGCCCTGGCCGGCTGTGGCAGTTCGTTCACGGCGGTCCCCGGGTCCTCCGTCCCAGCCGCCACCAAGAAGCCGATCGGCTATGGCGTCGTCGATCAGGCTCCCCTGCCCCACACCAAGTGCATCCGGGCTGCGGGCCTTCCCGCCGTCCGCGTCGGTCCCGCTTCGATCCAGGTGGGAACTCTGCCTTCGGGGCCGACGATCCGCTTCGCGCCCGATCCCAACGCCGCCGAGGCGGAGCAGATCGAGGGACTGGCCCAGGGAGCCGAGGTGATCGGCGCCGCGGTCCTCTACGTCAACGGGGCTTCCGGTGCCGAGCTCAAGATCGTCGAGGCCTGCCTCACCCAGGGCGTGGCGGGGTAACCCAGCGCCCGGGGCAGCGCGCATGACCGGCGGCGGCCCGACACCGTGACCAAGCTCTGGACCCCTCTCGCCATGTTCTCCGAGACGATCACCGCGCGCGAGGCGCACGCGTGAGCACGCAGGTGTCGGCCTCCGCCGCGCCCGTCTCCGCGCGCCCCGGCGACGGCGCCGGCCGCGGCGGGGAGACGGATCCCTCGGGCACGCGCGCGACCTCGTGGCGCCTGTATGCGGCGCTGACCTTGGGCTCGCTCGCTTTCGGGGCGCTCTCGCTGCTCTACCCCTCGACCCCGAGCTATGACCCCTGGGGCTGGCTCCTGTGGGGCCGCGAGGCCCTCCATCTCAATCTCAACACGGTCGGCGCCAACACCTTCAAGCCGCTTCCCGTTCTCTTCACGCTCCCCTTCGCCGTGTTCGGTAAGGCGCAGCCCGACCTGTGGCTGGTGATCGCGCGGGCGGGCATGATCTTCGCCGTCGTCATGGCCTTCAGGCTCGCCGCGCGCATCACCATGTGGTTCGGCGCCAGCCCGGCTGGGCGCCGGGGGCTCTCGCGCCTCCTCGCCTATGGACCCGCCGTGCTCGCGGGCTCCGTCGCGGCCCTCACCGTCCTCATCTCCCCCCAGTACATCCGCAACGGGGTCCTCGGCTACTCCGAGTGCCTGGGGGCGGGCCTGGTCCTCCTCGCCATCGACCGCCACCTCGACGACAAGCCGCGCCAGACCTTCCTGATCGGCTTCTTCCCCGCCCTCGACCGCCCGGAGATATGGCCCTTCTGGGGGCTCTACGGCCTGTATCTGTGGCGCCGCGATCCGGGCGCGCGCAAGCTCATCCTCGTCCTCTTCGCGCTCGTGCCCGTGCTCTGGTTCGGGCCCGAGCTGTGGGGATCCGGACATCTCTTCCGCGGCGTCCAGCACGACCTGCATCCCACCGCGGGCGCTCCCGCCTACACCAAGTGCCCGTTCTGTACGGAGATGAAGTCGGCGGTGTACATCTCGCTATTGCGCACGACGGTGATCGCCGCTGTCCTCGCCCTGGGCGCCGCCATTGCCATCAGACGGGCGCTGCGGCGAAGAACGGGCGACATCGGTTCTGCCCTCCGTACGCAGGCTCACCGCCCGGAAGGCATCGTCGTCGGGCTCGCGGTCCTCGCGCTCGTGTGGTTCCTCGAGATCTCGGTGATGACCCAGTACGGGTTCTCGGGGAACCAGCGCTACATGATCATCGGAGGAGCGCCGGTCATGGTCATCGGCGGCGTCGCGCTGGGCCTGCTGGCGTGGAAGCTCGGGGCCCTCATCGGCCGGCTCATCACACCGGTACCCGGCGCCTTGGTGGGCGTCCTCGTCGCCGCGCTCGGGTTCGCCTTCATCCCGTCATGGGCGGGGGCGAATTTCCATGCCCGGCAGCTCAACCACGCCCTCCATTACCAAGCCGGTCTTCGCCGCGACCTCAGCGCCCTGATCGGCAGGGCGGGCGGCGCCAAGGCGGTGAACGCGTGCGGCAAGGTCGAGACCGAGAACTTCCAGGTGCCGATGGTCGCCTGGTATCTCGGCCTGCAGTCCGTCCAGGTGTCCGACGAGCAGCCCTACACGGGCCCGGCGCACGACCCGAACGTCATCTTCCAAACCCGCGTCACGGGAAGCGCGCCGCTGCGACCCGTCCTCCCCACGGATGTGCACTACACCGAGATGGACCAGCGCTCCTACCGGCTGTTCGAGCACTGCCGCTAACCTGGCCCGGTGGCGCAGGTGTCGGCTTCGACCGCTCAGTTGACTGTGTCCCCGTCCAAGCCAGCGGAGGCCTCGCGCCCGCCCCTAGGCGATGCCGGCACGCACTCGACCTCCTGGCGCGTATACCTGGCCCTGGCTCTCGGCTCCCTGACCCTGGGCGCTGTCTCGCTCCTGTATCCGTCGACCCCGAGCTATGACCCGTGGGGTTGGCTCCTGTGGGGGCGCGAGATCCTCCATCTCAACCTCTACACGGTCGGCGGCAACTCCTTCAAGCCCCTCCCGGTCCTGTTCACGCTGCCCTTTGCCATCTTCGGCAAGGCCCAGCCCGACCTGTGGCTGGCGCTCGCGCGGGCCGGAGCCATCTTCGCGGTGGCCATGGCCTTCAAGCTTGCGGCCCGTCTCACCATGTGGTTCGGCGCCGGTCCGGGGGGCGGTCAGGGGCTCTCGCGGCTGATCGCCTACGGCCCCGCCGTGCTTGCCGGCACGGTGGCGGCGGTCAGCGTCTTCATCTCCCCGCAGTACGTCCGCGACGCGGCGCTCGGGTACTCGGAATGCCTGGGGGCGGCCATGGTCCTCCTCGCCGTCGACCGCCATCTCGACGGCAAGGCGCGCCAGACCTTCGTGATCGGGTTCATCCCCGCCCTCGACCGCCCGGAGATATGGCCCTTCTGGGGGCTGTACGGCCTGTGGCTGTGGCGCCGCGATCCCGGGGCGCGCAAGCTCATCCTCGCGCTCTTCGCGCTCGTCCCCTGCCTGTGGTTCCTCCCCGAACTGTGGGGCTCGGGACATTTCTTTCGTGGGGTGACGCGCGCGCTGCATCCCCGGAGCAACGCGCCGACCTTCGCCAAATGCCCGTTCTGCACCGAGATCAACTCCGCCGTCGGCCTCTCGCTCGCTCGCGTGAAGATCCTCACCGGCCTGCTCGCGGTCGGTGCCGTGATCGCGGTGGGGCGGGCCGTGAGCCGCCGCCGGGCCGACCTCGGCACGGCGCTGCGCGAGCAGAGCGGCCGGCCCGAGACCGTTGTCCTCGTCCTCGTGGTGATGGCAATCATCTGGTTCGTCGAGATCTCGACGATGACGCAGATGGGGTTCTCGGGCAACCAGCGCTACCTGATCATCGGTGGAGCGCTCGTCGTGGTCCTCGGCGGCGTGGGGTGGGGGCTCGTGGCCTGGAAGGTCGGCGAGCTTCTCGGGCGCTTGATCGGATCGGCGCCCGGGACGGCGGTCGCGTCCCTGGGCGCGACAGCGGTCTTCCTCTTCTTCCCCAACTGGGTCGGCAACCACTTCCCGGCCCGCAAGCTCGACCACGCGCTTCGCTACCAAGCCGAGCTGCGCCAGGACCTGAGCGCCATCGTGAGCCAGGCCGGGGGTGCCAAGGAGCTCATCGCGTGCGGGCAGATCGAGACCGAGGACTACCAGAAGCAGATGGTCGCCTGGTACCTGGATGTGAGGACCGTGCACACCAACGACGACCCCTTGGGGAAGCTCGAGGACGCGTACTCGGTTAAGAACCCGAACGTCATCCTCCAGGCCCGGGCCACGGGCAAGTCCCGGCTGTGGCCCGCGGTACCCAAGAACGTGACCCACACGAGGCTCAGGGACCGCACGTTCCGGCTCTACGAGCATTGCCGGTAACCTGATCCGGCCGATGTCCGCGGTCACCGCCCCCAGCCCGCCTGCTCCGCCGCCGCCCGGCCCGCCCGGGCCCATTCCCGAGATCCGGATCCCCGCTCGGCTCCAGCGCATCCCCATGTGGCTCGCTCTGAGCGTGGGGATGGCGGCGCTCATCGGGCTCTCGCTCTTCCTGCGCACCAAGTACATCGACGGCCAGTTCTGGGACGACGAAGGCCTGAGCGTGGGGATCGCCTCGCACCCGCTGACGGCGATCCCGGGCATCCTCCGCGCCGACGGCTCGCCGCCGCTCTACTACATGGCGCTGCATGTGTGGATGCAGATCTTCGGGTCGAGCGGGATCGAGACGCACGCGATGTCGGACCTGTTCTCGATGATCGCCATCCCCGTGGCCATGTGGGCGGGCTGGAGCCTGTGGGGGCGCCGGGCGGGCATCTACGCCGCCGTGCTCTTCGCCACCAGCTCGTTCCTGACCTACTACGGGCAGGAAACGCGGATGTACTCGCTGATGGCGCTGCTGGGGATCATGGCCGCCGCCGGGTTCATCCACGTCTTCGTCTATCGCCGCCGGCGCTACCTGGTCCTCTTCGCCGTCGCGATCTCGCTGATGCTCTACACCCACGCCTGGGGCCTGTTCTTCTGGGCGGGGTCGGCGATCGCGCTCGTGCCCGTGTGGTTCACGACCGACGACCGCAAGGGCTTGGTCCGCGATGCCGCGATCGCCTTCATCGGCGCCGGCGTGCTCTTCCTCCCCTGGCTCCCGAACTTCATCTACCAGGCGACCCACACCGGTGCCCCGTGGGACTCCGCTCCGCGCTTCGGTGCGCCGGTCCAGCTCTCCCGCGATCTCCTGGGCGGCGACCGCATCACCGCCGTGCTCGTGCTCGGCGCGGGGATAGGACTGGCGGCGTATTTCACCCGTAAGTACCGCCGCACACCCGAGGCGACGGCGATGTTCACGATGATGACGATGGTGGTGGGGACGCTGGCGCTGGCGTGGATCGCCTCCCAGGTGACGCCCGCCTGGGTGTCGAGATACTTCGCGCCCATCCTCGGCTCGATGCTCCTGCTCGCGGCGCTCGGCCTCTCGCGGGCTGGGGTAGCCGGCCCGCTGGCGCTCATCCTCTCGGTCCTCTTCCTCGTCAACCCGGCGTCGTACATCCCCAAGTACAAGAGCGATCTGCGCGACGTGGGTGGCGAGATGGCGACGCTGGTCCATCCCGGCGACCTCGTCATCAGCGGCCAGCCCGACCAGATCGCCGTCACCTGGTACTACCTGCCTGGGGGCCTGAAATGGGCCAGCACCATCGGCCCGGTCGCCGACCCGCGCTACATGAACTGGGTCGACGCCCTCAAGCGCCTCCAGCAGGCCAACCCCCAGGCGACCTTCACCAAGCTCGTCGACAGTGTGCCCGTCGGACACCAGATCCTCTTCGTGCGCCCGCTCACCGAAGGAGCGGACAACTGGAAGGCTCCGTGGACGGCGCTCGTGCGCCGGCGCTCAGCCCAGTGGGGAGCCCTGTTCGCGGCCGACAAGCATCTCCAGCCCGAGTCCTGGGCCCCCCACGCCTACCCCGGCGCTACCGTCCTCGGTGACAGCGCCGTGCTCTACAAGAAAGTTTCCTGAACGAGAACATGACTGACGAACAGCCCATTCCCCCCGAAGGCGAAGCCGCGAGCTCGGCCGCGCCGGACCGCGAGCCCGTGGCGGGGATCACCTCCGAGCGGCCCGTGGTGGTCCTCGGCGGCGGTCCCGCCGGGCTGACCGCGGGATATCTGCTCGCCAAGCAGGGCCACCCGGTGGTCGTGCTCGAGTCGACCGACCAGGTCGGCGGCATCGCGCGCACCGAGGTTCGCGACGGCTACCGCTTCGACCTTGGTGGCCACCGCTTCTTCACCAAGGTCCGCGAGGTCGACGACCTCTGGCACGAGATCATGAAGGAGGAGTTTCTCAAGCGCCCGCGCCAGTCGCGGATCTACTGGAACAACAAGTTCCTCGAGTACCCGCTCGACGGGATGGACGTGATCCGCAAGCTCGGCCCCGTCGAGGTGGCGCGCTGTGGCCTGTCCTACGCGTGGGCCGCGGTCAAGCCCAAGGGGCCTGAAGACACCTTCGAGGCATGGGTCTCCAACCGCTTCGGAAAGCGCCTCTACCAGCACTTCTTCAAGACCTACTCGGAGAAGCTGTGGGGCGTGCCGTGCACGGAGATTCGCTCGGAGTTCGCCGCCCAGCGGATCAAGGGGCTCTCGTTCTTCGCCGCCGCCAAATCGGCCTTCTTCGGAAACAAGGGCAACAAGATCAAGTCGCTCATCTCCGAGTTCAACTACCCCCGCTACGGCCCGGGCCAGATGTGGGAGCAGATGACCGAGGACATTCGCGCCCACGGCGGCGAGGTGCGCATGAACGCGCCGGTCACGCGGCTGCGCATGGACGGCGACCGCGTGGTCGAGCTCGTGGCCGGAGGCGAGACGCTGACCCCGTCGCACGTGATCTCCTCGCTCCCGCTGCGCACGACGGTGGGAATCGCCGAGCCCGAGGCGCCCGTCGAGGTGCGCGACGCCGCGCGGGGGCTGCGCTACCGCGACTTCCTCACCGTCGCCCTCGTCATCGATAAGCCCGAGCTCTTCCCCGACAACTGGATCTACATCCATCAGCCCGGGGTCCAGGTCCTGCGGATCCAGAACTTCCGCTCGTGGAGCCCGTGGATGGTCCCCAACGACACCGACACCTCACTGGGCATGGAGTACTTCTGCTTCGAGGGCGACGAGACCTGGAGCATGTCCGACGACGAGCTCGTCGCCATGGCCTCCCGCGAGATCGAGCAGCTCGGGCTCGCGCGGGCCAAGGACGTCAAGTTCGGGTTCGCGGTGCGCGTGCACAAGGCGTATCCGATGTACGACGTCGAGTACCCCGAGCGGGTGGCGACGATCCGGGGCTGGCTCGACGGGATCACCAACCTCACCCAGGTCGGGCGCAACGGACTGCACCGCTACAACAACTCCGATCACTCGATGCTCACCGCCATGCGCGCGGTCGACAACATCCTGCTCGGGACCAAGCACGACATCTGGGCGGTCAACGCCGAGAGCGTCTATCACGAAGAGGACGTCGCGGACGAGCAGCCCTATCGCCAGGCGCCGGAGACGCCTGCGATGGAGCAGCCGCTCGCCTCCGAGCGGTAGGCGAGCCCGTCGTGCGTCGCCTCGCTGCCCTCCTTCCGGCCGTGGTCATCGCCACCGTGCTCGCCCCGGCGGCGGCCCTGGCGGCATCGACGACGAGCCCGCTCAATCCGGTCCTGCCGGCAATCTCGACCCAGACGCCGACCGCGCCGGCCACCAGCCTGCCGGTCACCACCACGGCTACGTCGGGCGGGGGGAGCTTCAGCAGCACCGACGCCATCGCCGTGGCCGCCGGCGCCGCCGTGCTCCTGGGGGGGATCTCCTTCTTCATCTGGCGCGACGCGCGCCGCCGCGCGCCCCAGCGCGGACACGCGGTCGCCGCCACCGCCGGTGCGGGCGGGCGGGCGGGGAGCAAGCCCAAGCCCAAGGCGCGCAAGCCGAGCCCCGCCGAGCGTCGTAGGCGCAAGCGGGGGCGGGCGCGCTAGGAGACGCTCGGCCTTGACACTCGGCTGTCGCGTGTGCAGACTGGGCCCCGGTTTTGCATGGCCGGAAGTTGGCGAGCCCTGGTAAGGGGGGTGTAGCGTGAGTGGCTTCGACATCTTTCGGCGCGGCTGGCTTATGGCCGCCACGGTCCTCCTCGGCGTTCTCGCCTTGCCGTCCTCCGCCGCGGCGGCCGTCCCGAACTTCACCTGGAGCGGCGGGGCCGGTGCTCCGAACTGGTCTGCGGCAGCGAACTGGGTCGGGGGCACGGCGCCGGGCGGGTCGGTGGGCACACTCAGCTTCCCGGCGCTGAGCGCGGGGTTGTGCACCGCCTGCTACCAGAGCAGCAACGACGTCTCCGCCGTGACTGCGAGCGGGATCTCGATCGATGACGGCGTCCCCTACCAGATCACCGGAAACGGGCTGACGCTCGGCGCCGGGGGGATCTCCGCCGGTCCGTCCGCGAGCGACACCGGCTCGAGCGCCAACATCGGTCTTCCGCTCACCCTCGGGGCGGCCCAAAGCTGGTCGATCACCGGCGGCCCGAGCAGCCAGCAGCTCGGTGTCGGGACGGTCACGGGCAGCGGTAGCGCCCTCACGATCAACTTCAGCAGCTCCGGGATCCTCTCGCTGAGCTCCATCGAGGTTGGCGCGGTCTCGCTCACCGGCGACGGGGTCGCCGGGGTCTTCGGATCGCTGAACGGGACCGATGGCAACCCCGTCACCCTCACCAGCCCCGCGCGCCTCGCCGCTCAATTCGCCGGGGCGACGAGCGGCCCGCTCACCTCGGCCGGAGGCCACATCCAGGTCGGCCGGGGACATGCGCTCGACGGGACGCTCGCGGTCAACGGCGCCGTCACGCTCGACTCCTCGAGCGGACTGACCATGTTCATCGATCAGCCGGGCGCGTCCGCGAGCACCGACTACTCGCAGCTCACGGCCAGCGGCAACGTGAGCCTGGGGAGCGCGAGCCTGTCTCTCGGCAACCCGGCAGCGGCCTGTCCGGCGCTGCACGTGGGCGACGTCGACACGCTGGTGAGCACGACGGGATCGCTGACCGGCACCTTCGCCGGCGTGCCCGACGGCACCACGATCCCGCTCAGCTGCACGGGCACAGCGCCGACGGTGACGATCCACTACACGGCCAACAGCGTGACCGCCACGGTGGCGAGTACCCCCGCCGGCGGAACGACGACGACGCTGGCGAGCCCGTCCATCGCCGTGACCAATGCGCCGGTGACGCTGACGGCGACAGTCGGGCCGAACGCGCCGACCCCACCCAGTGGAACCGTGGCGTTCTTCGACAACGGCGTCGCCATCTCGGCGTGCACGAGCCAACCGGTGGCGCTCACCGCCTCGACGTACACCGCGACCTGCCCGACGTCATTCGCGGCGGCCTCCTCGCCCCACTCGCTGACCGCGACCTTCGCGCCGGCGTCGGGCTCGGCCCTGCAGGGCTCGACGAGTTCGGCCGCCCCGCTCACGGTCAGCAAAGCCGCGACGACGACGACGCTGAGCGTCTCGAGCGCAACCCCGACGGTGGGCAACCTGGTCACCTACACCGCGACCGTGACACCCGCCAACAGCGGCTCGGCACAGCCCTCGGGCTCGGTCCAGTTCCTCGACAACGGGACGCCGATCTCCGATTGCGCAGGCCAGGAGGCGCTGATCGGCGCACAGGCGAGCTGTGCGCTCAGCTATCCCGCCCCCGGCTCACACAGCATCACCGTCTCCTACCCCGGGGACGCGAACTTCACCGGCTCGGCATCCTCGGCGCAGGCGGTCACGGTCATCCCGCCGCCACCGGGGTTCGCCGGCACGCTGCCGTCGATCTCGGGCAACACCACCCAAGGGCAGACGCTGACCGAGACCCACGGGTCCTGGACCAACAGCCCGACGGGCTACAACTATCAGTGGCAGGACTGCGACAGCGTGGGCGGCCACTGCACCTCGATCCCCGGCGCGACGAGCGCGACCTACACGCTCACCGCCCTGGACGTGGGCCACACGATCCGCGTGGAGGAGGCGGCATTCAACGCGGGCGGCCCGAGCACCGGCGTGCTGAGCTCCCCGGCGACCGGCGTCGTCAGGGCGCCCGCGGCGCCGCCGACGGCGCCGGTCAGCGACTCGCCGCCCGTGATCACGGGAACGGCCGTGGTGGGGCGGACGCTGTCGACGTCGAATGGATTGTGGTCGGGGACGCCCCCGAGCGGCTACTCCTACCAATGGCAGCGCTGCACCTCGACCGCGTGCACGAACATCTCGGGCGCCACGGCAAGCCTCTACGACCTGACCACTGCGGATCTGGGGACGAAGGTCCGGGTCGTGGTCGTGGCCGTCAACAGCGCCGGGATCGGCGTAGGGGTGTCGAGCAAGCTCGGCCCGGTCCTCGGCGCGGCGCAGATCAAGGCGTTGCTCACCCGGGCGCTCACGCCGGCGGGCAAGCTCGCGAAGATCGCAGCGATCCTCAAGGCCGGCGGCTACGAGGTGTCGTTCACCGCGCTCGAGGCCGGCCGCGTGACCATCGGCTGGTATCTGGTCCCGCCGGGCGTCCATCTCGCGAAGGCGAGCACGGTGCTCGTCGCCAGCGGTCGGGCCACGTTCGCGAGCGCGGGAAAGAAGACGATCAAGCTCAAGCTCACCGGCGCCGGCAAGAAGCTCCTGAAGGGCTCAAACCAGGTGAAACTCACCTCGAAGGGGACGTTCACGGCCAGCGGTCAAGCGCAGATCGTCGCGCGCAAGACGTTCACCCTGCGGCACTAGCCGCGCGGCACCACGAGCCTCTCGAACAACTGCTCGAGGGTGGCGGCCGCGTCGTCGCTCAGGCCCGTGTGCACGGGGCCGGGCTGGACCAGGGTGCTCGCGGGGGCGACGAGGAGGCCGAAGCGCTCCCCGTCCGGGAGCGCGGCCACCGAGCCCGCCGCCCGGTCCCCGGCGGCGATCAGCGCCCGGTGGTGCAGGGCCGAACTCACGGCATCGACGTCGAGGTCGGGGGCGAGCTCGCGCAGGCGCGACTCGGCGATCGCGACGTTGGCTCCCAGGAAGCGCAGGCGCGGGCAGTAGAGAACGACCCCGGCGTTGAGGCATTCGCCCCGGTCGAGATCGGGGACGACCCGCCACAGCGCGTACTGGTAGGCCTCGCTCACTCTGCCTCCCCGAGCCACGGCGCCGCCTCGAGCCGCTCGCGCAGGAACTCGGCGTAGGCCTCGCGGGGGTGGCGGACGAGCCAGCTCTCGGGAATCATGGCCACAGCTTCTTCGATTGCCGCTCGCGCGGGGCCCGCGAGCCGCTCGTGGGCGAGGCGCAGGGGCTCGGCGGTGGGCGCGAGCACGTGCTCGCGCAGGGCCGGGAAGGGCCGCACGGCCTCGGCGGCGAGATCGTCGCTGCCGTGCTGGGGGTAGAGGGCGGCGCCGAAGTCGATCAGCCACAGCTCGCGGAGCCAGCTCAGCAGGTTGGGGTTGCGCGGGGTGCGGTCGACGTTGAGCAGCCAGCCGTCGAGCCAGACGACGTCGGCGGCCAGCGGCGGCGGGGCGGGCGGGTCGAAGGGCACAGAGCCGGGGAGGAAGTCGACGGCGAGATTGATGCCCGCGCTCGCCCGGAGCAGGTCCTGGATCTCGGGGTCGGGCTCGGCCTCGGCGAGCCGCGCGTCGACGTCGATGAGCGCGAGCTCGGGGACGCGGAGGCCGAGGGACCGCGCGAGCTCGGTGCCGATCACCTCGGCCACGAGGGCGAGCGGGCCCTGGCCGGCGCCCGTCCACTTGACTACGTAGATCCCGTCGTCATCGGCCTCGAGCAGGCCGGGCAGAGAGCCGCCCTCCCGGAGCGGGGACACGTAGCGCGTCGCGGCGATGTGGGGAAGCGGCGGCACGCAGGCGCTCACGCCCCCGTGTACGCCGCCGGTGCGGGCGGATCGCCCTGGTTCTGGGAGATCTGGGAGAGCAGCGCCGCCGGGCTCGTCCCCCCGAGCACGCGGAGCCGGTGGAGGGCATAGGGGTCATCGCTGGGATGCGCCCATCCCGGCACCACCGTGGTGGAGCCGACATAGCCGGCGGCGCGGACCGCCGCGATCACCGTCGCGTTGTAGTGACCCGACGGGTAGCAGAACCAGTTGACGGGGACGTGGAAGCGACGCTGGATCGTCTTCCGGGCGCCGGTGGTCTGGGCGTAGAGCGCGGAGGGGCCGAGGGTGATGAGGTCGGCGTGGTTGATCCCCTGGGTGTCGAGCTCCCAGCCGGCGGCGACCAGGGCCTTGATCTCCTGGTCGGTGAGGCCACCCTGGGACGGCGGCAGGCCCGTCAGCTGCATGTTCTCGTCGGCGACCCAGCCGAGCCGCTGGAGGGTGGGGAAGGCCGCGGCATACTGCGAGTGGTAGCCGTTGTCGAAGGTGAGAACGACGGGCTTGCCCGGGCCAAGGGGAACCCCGCGCGTCCAGTAGGCCCTGAGCTGGTCGAGCGTGACGGCGTGCCAGCCGGCGCTCTTGAGGGCCTGCATCTGGGCGGCGAACTCGCTCGCGGGCACATAGAGCCCGGGAAAGGGAGCCCCGGGAGGCGGCGCTGCGATCACGTGGTACATGAGCACCGGGACCGGCGTCGTGCCCGGCGCGCCTCCGCGGGCGGTGGGCGAGACGGTCGAGATGGTGCCGCCGGTGGTAACGGTGTGGGCGGAGGACGCCGGCGCCGCGCCTCCCTTGGCGGGCCCGGACACGGGCGCGTAGCCGGTCCTGGCGTTGCGCAGAGGGCCGCGCCCGGCGTGGGCGCGCTTTGCCGCGGCGGCCGACCCGCTGCTGGTACCCCCGCCGCTCGTGAGGGCAACGCCGATCACCACCGCGCAGACGAGCACCACGGAGGCGGCGAGCACCCGTCGTCGTCGCTCGGCGCGCCTGCGATGTGCCCGGGCGCGCTGGGCGCGGCTCCCCATCGGTTCCAGCGGGTCCATCGCGAATTAAGACAAGCACATCGGGGCGCCGGTCGCAGCAGCGCGGCGCTTCGGCCTCCCGCTCCCGCGGCCGTCGCGCAGGGCGCCACGGGACCCGAACCGCAGGCCGAACCCGCGCTCGCCTACAGTTACGGGACTCCACCCGCGCCCAGGAGGCTGAATGTCCACCAACAGCTTCGATGCGAAGGCCACGCTCGCCGTCGGTGACCGCTCCTTCGAGATCTTCCGCCTCGATGCCCTTCAGGCCTCCCACGACGTCGCCCGCCTGCCCTTCTCGCTTAAGGTCCTGCTCGAGAACCTGCTCCGCAACGAGGACGGCGAGTCGATCCGGGCGCAGGACATCGAAGCGCTCGCGAGCTGGAACGCCAAGGCCGAGCCGAGCGAGGAGATCGCCTTCACCCCGGCGCGGGTGGTCATGCAGGACTTCACCGGCGTCCCCGCCGTCGTCGATCTCGCGGCCATGCGCGACGCCATGACCGAGCTCGGCGGCGACGCCGAGAAGATCAATCCGCTCGTGCCCGCCGAGCTCGTGATCGACCACTCGGTTCAGGTCGACGTCTTCGGTACTCCCCAAGCCTTCCAGCGCAACGCCGAGCTCGAGTTCGAACGCAACCAGGAGCGCTACGCGTTCCTGCGCTGGGGCCAGGGCGCGTTCGACAACTTCTCCGTCGTCCCGCCGGACACGGGGATCGTCCACCAGGTCAACCTCGAGTACCTGGCCCGGGTCGTGTTTGTCGACAACGAGCGCGGGCTCGCCTACCCCGACACCCTGGTCGGCACCGACTCCCACACGACCATGATCAACGGCCTTGGCGTCCTCGGCTGGGGCGTGGGCGGCATCGAGGCCGAGGCGGCGATGCTCGGCCAACCCATGTCCATGCTCATCCCTCAGGTCATCGGGTTCAAGCTCACCGGCGAGCTCCCCGAGGGGGCCACCGCCACCGACCTCGTGCTCACCGTCACCGAGATGCTCCGCAAGCTCGGCGTGGTCGGCAAGTTCGTCGAGTTCTTCGGGCCCGGGCTCGCCGCCCTGCCCCTTGCCGACCGGGCCACGATCGGCAACATGTCGCCCGAGTTCGGATCGACGTGCGCGATCTTCCCGATCGACGCGGAGACGCTGCGCTACCTGGAGTTCTCGGGTCGGCCCCAGGAGCTCATCGAGCTCGTCGAGGCCTATGCCAAGGAGCAGGGGCTGTGGCACGACGAGAATTCAGAGCACCCGACCTACAGCGACACCATCGAGCTCGACCTCGCCGATGTGGTGCCGAGCATCGCCGGGCCCAAGCGCCCGCAGGATCGGGTATCACTGACCGGGGCCAAGGCCGCCTTCCGGGAGGCGCTCGAGGGCTACCTGCCCGACGATTCAGAGGAGGACGAGGCGATCGAGGAGAGCTTCCCGGCCAGCGATCCGGTTGCATCGCACCGCCCCAACGGGACGGGCCACGAGCCCGGTCACGTGAGCTCGGCGCAGGTCGCCGAGCGCAAGGCGGCGACCGCGAGGGTGACGCTCGCCGACGGTACCGAGACCGATCTCCACCACGGACACGTGGTCATCGCCGCCATCACCAGCTGCACGAACACCTCGAACCCGTCGGTGATGGTGGGCGCGGGCCTGCTCGCCCGCAACGCCGTCCAGCGAGGGCTCGAGGCCAAGCCGTGGGTCAAGACCTCGCTGGCGCCGGGATCGAAGGTGGTGACCGAGTACCTCGACCGCTCGGGCCTGACCGAGTACCTGGAGGCCCTCGGCTTCAACCTCGTCGGCTATGGGTGCACGACGTGTATCGGCAACAGCGGACCGCTGCCCGACGAGATCTCCGAGGCGGTCAGCGAGGCCGACCTGGCGGTCGTCTCGGTCCTCTCGGGCAACCGCAACTTCGAGGGCCGGATCAACCCCGACGTGAAGATGAACTATCTGGCCTCGCCGCCTCTGTGCGTCGCCTACGCGCTCGCGGGGACGATGGACATCGACCTCTACGAGGAGCCGCTGGGCGAAGACGCGCACGGCGAGGCGGTGTACCTGCGCGACATCTGGCCGAGCGCCGCCGAGGTCTCGGAAACCGTGCTCGACGCGGTTCAGTCGGACATGTTCCGCAAGAGCTACGCCGAGGTGTTCGACGGCGACGAGCGCTGGAACTCACTCGAGATCCCGACCGGGGACAGCTTCGCATGGGGCGAGGACTCCACCTACGTGCGCCGTCCTCCGTTCTTCGAGAACCTCCCGCGCGAGCCCGAGGCGACCGTGGACATCGAGGGTGCACGCGTGCTCGCGGTGCTCGGGGACAGTGTGACCACCGACCACATCTCCCCGGCCGGTTCGATCAAGCGCGACGGGCCCGCGGGCCAGTACCTGATCGAGCACGGCGTCCAGCCCAAGGACTTCAACTCCTATGGCTCGCGGCGCGGCAACCACGAGGTGATGATGCGGGGGACGTTCGCCAACATCCGCCTGCGCAATCAGCTCGCGCCAGGAACCGAGGGCGGGGTGACCCTGCACCTGCCCGGCGAGGAGCAGATGTCGATCTACGACGCCGCCATGCGCTACCAGGAGGAGGGCACGCCCCTCGTCGTCCTCGCGGGCAAGGAGTACGGCTCGGGCTCCTCGCGCGACTGGGCGGCCAAAGGGACGCGACTGCTCGGCGTACGCGCGGTGATCGCCCAGAGCTTCGAGCGCATCCACCGCTCCAATCTCGTGGGGATGGGAGTCCTCCCCCTGCAGTTCAAGGACGGCGATTCGGCCCAGTCGCTCGGGCTCACCGGGCACGAGCTTTTTCAAGTCGCCGGGCTCGCCGACGCCGAGGAGGTTCCGCGCGAGCTCACGGTGCGCGCGGATTCGGTCGAGTTCCCCGTGACGGTGCGCATCGACACCCCCAACGAGCAGCGCTACTACCGCCACGGCGGGATCCTCCAGCTCGTCCTGCGCGAGCTCGTGGGCTGAGACCGCTCACCGTGTCCACCCCCACGCTCCTGCACCGCCTGCTCACCGCCGCCGCGCCCTCCGGACACGAGTCCGGGGCGGCCGGCGTGTGGCGCGAGGTATGCAGCGAGTTCGCCGAGGTCAAGGGCGACAAGGTCGGCTCCTCGTCGGCTCGCGTGCCGGCGCGCGCTCCCGGCGGGGCCCCCACGTTGGCCATCGTCGGTCATATCGACGAGATCGGGCTGCACGTAACCCACATCGACGACGACGGCTACCTCCACTTCGGGAACATCGGCGGCTGGGACTCGATCGTCCTCGTCGGGCAGCGGGTGAGCATCACCACGCGCGCCGGCCAGGTTCCCGGGGTGATCGGACGCAAACCCATCCACCTGCTCAAGGACGAGGAACGCAAGCAGGCCCCGGAGCTCAAGGACCTCGTCATCGACGTCGGGGCCAAGGACGGCGACGAAGCCAGGGAGCTCGTCCGCATCGGCGATTTCGCGGTCATCGACGCCGAACCCCTGGAGTTCCCCAACGACCGCGTGGTCTCCCGCTCGCTCGACAACCGCGTGGGCTGCTACGTGGCGGCCGAGGCCGCTCGCCTCGTCGCCGAGGAAGGCGGCGCGCCCGGGGACGTCGTGGCCCTCGCGGTCGCCCAGGAGGAGATCAGCTTCGCCGGCGCGCGCACGAGCGTCTACGCGCTGCGTCCCGACCTCGCCATCGTTGTCGACGTCACCTTTGCCACCGACCAGCCCGGGGTCGAGCTCGGCCCCATCACCAAGCACACGCTCGGCTCGGGGCCGGTCATCGCCTTCGGCTCGACCCTCCACCCGCGGGTCACCGAGATCCTCCACGACGCCGCCGTGGAAGCCAAGATTCCCTTCACCGTCGAGTCGCTCGGGCGCGGGACGGGCACCGACGCGGACGCCATTCACCTGACCCGGGAGGGGATCCCCACCGGGCTCGTCTCCGTTCCCCTGCGCTACATGCACTCGCCGGTGGAGACGGTCTCGCTCGACGACGTCGATGGGGCGGCGCGCTTGATCGCCGCCTTCGCGCAGCGCCTCGGGCCGGGGCTGTCCTTCGAGCGCTGAGTGCTCCTGCTCCTCTTCGACATCGACGGTACCCTGCTCGCCGGCGCGACCAAAGCGCACCGAGAGGCTCTGCACGCGGCACTGCGCGAGGTCCACGGCGTCGAGATTACGGACACGCTCCCGCCGGCCGTTCACCCGGCCGGGCGCACGGACGGCGAGATCGCGCGGATGATGCTGCTCCAGGCGGGGGTCTCGGCTCGTGAGATCGACGATGGCGCCGACGCCGTGCGCGAGGTGTGCTGCCGCGAGTACGCACGCCGCTGTCCCAACGATCTCGCCCATAGGGTCATCCCCGGCGTACCTGAGCTGCTCCTCTCGCTCTTCTCGGACGACGGCGTGCGCCTCGCGCTCCTGACCGGGAACTTCGAGCCGGTCGCCCGGATCAAGCTCAAGCGGGCCGGCATCGGCATGTACTTCCCCGCCGGCCAGGGCGCTTTCGGGTCCGACGCCGAGGATCGCACCGAGCTCCCCGCCATCGCCCGCCGCCGCGCGGGGGACGCGGGCACGCCCTATCCGCGCACGCAAACGGTGGTCATCGGCGACACGCCCCTCGACATCGCCTGTGCGCGGGCCGACGGGGTGCGCTGCGTGGCCGTGGCCACGGGTCCCTTCGGCGTCGAGGAACTCGGCGACGCCGACGCGGTGGCAGCCGACGCGCGGGAGCTCGGGCGCGTGCTCGCCGAGCTGGCGCCCTAGCAGCTAACCGCTAGCCGCGGACGAGCTTCTTATAGGTGATGCGCTTCGGGCGGTCGGCCTCGGCGCCGAGCTGCTCGTGGCGGAAGCTCTCGTAGGCCTCGAAGTTGCCCTCGAACCAGCGCACCTGCGAGTCGCCCTCGAAGGCGAGCACGTGGGTGGCGATCCGGTCGAGGAACCACCGGTCGTGGGAGACGACGACGGCGCAGCCGGCAAAGGCCAGCAGCGCCTCCTCGAGGGCGCGCAGGGTGTCGGTGTCGAGGTCGTTGGTCGGCTCGTCGAG
>DASZLV010000035.1:0-2355 GCA_035552215.1 Solirubrobacteraceae bacterium
GACGCTGAGCCCGCGGTCGAGCGTGTTGCCCTGCGACACCACCCCGCACGCGGCCCTGCCCCGCGCCGGGTCGGCAACGACGTCTACGCCGCCGACCGTCGCGGTGCCCTCGGTGGGGACGATGCGGGTGGTGAGCATCCCAACCGTGGTCGTCTTCCCCGCCCCGTTGGGGCCGAGGAGGCCGAAGATCTCGCCCGCGCGAACGGTCATGTCGAGGCCGTCCACGGCCGTGATCGCGGGCGAATACGTTTTGGTCAGCCGCTCGGTGCGGATAGCATCGAGCACGCCGACCGACTGCGGGCCCTCCCCCGTTTCAGCGACGGGCCGCTTCGAGGACGCTGGCGCCACCACGAGGATCGACAATAGCGGAGACTACCTGCGCCATGCACTCAGTGAGCCTGTGCTGACCCCAGATGGAGTCCGCGTCGCCGTGGACGTGATGCCGGGGGCAGGACCGCCGCTCGTCCTCGTCCACGCCACCGGCTTTCACGGACACGTGTGGCGACCCATCGCCGACGAGCTCGCCTCTCGCTTCTCGTGCGTGGCCCCTGACCTGCGCGGGCACGGCGACTCGGCGCCGCCCGCGGGCTCGGACTTCGACTGGAGCGGGTTCGCGGCCGACGTCCTAGCCGTGGTCGACGGGCTCGGACTCGAGCGACCCTTGGGGGCGGGGCACTCGAGCGGCGCCACCGCGCTGCTGCTCGCGGAGGAGGCGAGACCGGGGACGTTCGCCGGGCTGTACTGCTTCGAGCCCATCATCGTGCCCGCCGATCCGCCGCTGGGCCGCGACCGCGAGAGCTGGCTCGCCGACAGCACCCGGCGTCGTCGTGCCGCGTTCGGATCGCGGGCCGAGGCCGAGCGCCGTTACGCGGCCCGGCTCCCGCTCTCCGATCTCGACCCGCGGGCGCTCCGCGCCTACGTCGAGCATGGCTTCGAGGACAGCCCCGACGGGGGCGTCAGGCTCAAGTGCCGGCCCGAGCACGAGGCGCTCGTCTACGAGATGGCGACTGCGCACGACTGCTTCTCGCACCTGGCGCGCGTGCGCTGCCCGGTCACGCTGGCTCGCGGGGGCCGCTCAG
The DNA here is from genome assembly GCA_035552215.1 of Solirubrobacteraceae bacterium. Lineage (GTDB taxonomy): Bacteria > Actinomycetota > Thermoleophilia > Solirubrobacterales > Solirubrobacteraceae > Palsa-465. Next base: position 1,080 of record DASZLV010000035.1, read on the forward strand.
TCGCGTTCATGCCCGACCGGGAGGCGGCCGTGGCCGCGCGCCTGTCCGACGTCCGCTGCGAGGAGCACCCGCGCCTCGGGCACCTCGGTCCGCTCGAGGGCCTCCGGGCGGTCGCCGAGTCGATCGAGCGCGCCCTGTCTCGCTGAGAAGCGGCTCAGCTCCGCGCCCGCTGGCGCGGGACGGCGCCGCTGTGAACCTGCTCGGACAGGGCGCGGCGGTCGACCTTGCCGATCTCGGTCCTCGGGATGGCCGCGACGATGCAGAGCTCGTCGGGCAGCTTGTGTCGGGCGAGATCCTCCGCGAGGAAGCTCCGTACGTCGCTGAGCTCGGGAGCGGTCGCCCCGGCTGCTACCACGCAGGCGCACACGGCCTCGCCCATGATCGGGTCGGGTGTAGCGATGACGGCACCGTCGGCGACCGACGGATGGCGGATCAGAGCCGTCTCCACCTCGGTGATGGAGACGTGCAGGCCGCCCCGGTTGATGAGCTCCTTGAGGCGGCCGGTGACGTAGACCCGTCCCTCCTCGTCGAGGTGACCGAGATCTCCGGTGCGGTACCAGCCGTCCACGGCCACGGGCGGATGGTCCCAGTAGTCGACGGGCATGACCGCTCCGTAGACGATCTCGCCGGTGACCCCGCGTGGGAGGGTGGCGCCGGTGTCGGGGTCGATGATCCCTACTGTTCCCGCGGCCGGGGTGCCCGGTGGACCGCGAAAGACGTTGTTCCCGACCGACCCCGAAAGGATGTCGGACGCGTCGTGGGTGAGGGTGGTGAAGCCCTCGCTGCACCCGTACACGTACATGATGCGCGCGTCGAGAGCCTGATAGACCCATTCCGCGAGCTCGCGCGGGAGCCGGGCCGCCGCCGCCAGGACCCACCGCAGGCTGCTGACGTCGTGGAGCGCGGGGTCGTATTGCTCGCGCAGCAGACGAAGGTGCGCGGGTACGGCGGGGAGGACCGTGACCTGCTCTTCCATTACGAGCTCGAGGGCGTGCGCGGGTGAGAAGCGTTCGAGCAGAACGAGCCGACCGCCGCGCAGGAGCGCCAGCAGCGCGAGCCGGAAGCCGAACACGTGGGAGATGGGGAGGTAGAGGAGGTGGACGTCGTCGGTCCCGGGCAGGAATCCGTCGGCGAACATTTGCATCTTGGCCCAGTGGGCCGAACGGCTCTCGATGATCGCCTTGGGCTCACCCGTCGTGCCCGAGGTGAGGAAGAGGACGGCGGTGTCGAGCGGCCCCGGGAAGTCGGCCGCCACCGACCCGCCCTCGCTCATCAG
>DASZLV010000036.1:0-13831 GCA_035552215.1 Solirubrobacteraceae bacterium
TTCCGCCTTTGGCGGCGCGCCTTGAGCTCATCGGTTTGCTCATCGATAATTGGCGGCATCCCCTACCTACCGTGTAGGATAGCAGTGGTTGGGCATGGTTAACAACTTCCGATTGGCGTAATGATGGCAGATTCCGAAGACCGTTTGCTCAGTGTCGGGGAGGTCTCGCGCATCTTGAGCGTGACCGAGCCCACTGTCCGTGAATGGATCAAGGACGGGAAGCTGAAGGCGCATCGTGCCGGCGCGCGCTTCTGGCGCATCCGCCAGAGCGAGGTCGACCGAATGCTCTCGGAGCAGGCGAGCAACCGGCCGTCGGCTCCGGGCGGCGGGCCAAGACCGCCGGCCGCCGAACCCGCGCGCGACCTCATCTCGTCGCTGATCACCGATCCGGAGCGCTCTCGCGATGCAGGTTGAAGTCGCCTCGATCGTGGAGAAGATGATGTCCGCCGGCTCGAACTGGGAGTCGGCGCTCGACGCGCACGCACTGGCGCCGCCGGACGCCGGCTTCCCCGCGCGCCTGCGAGCGCTGTCCGCGGCCGCGGCGGAGCAGGCGGCCGCCTTCGAGCTGGCCGCTGACGGCGGGCTGGGTTGGCGAGCGCGAACGATCGACGGGCAGTTCTCGCTGGCGCCGGAGCTCACACCGGGGATGAACCGTCCGGGGCCACCGGAGCTGTGGGAGCGCTTCGACGCTGCCACCGCGGAGCTGGCGAAGGCCCTGTCGGGATCGTCGCCCGCGACCCTCGCTGCGGCGTTCACTGAGCTCTCCGAAGTGTCCGGGCTGCTCGCAGCCGATCTGCAGCGAACGCACCGTCCCGCCCGCGTCGCAGGGTAGGCGCGATGGGCACCGTCGTCCGTCTGTACCTGGGTTGGCGACTCTTCCGCCTGATACGCCCGCTCCTGGTCGCGGCGCTCGTCGCGGCCGCACTGCTCGCCGTCCGCGCCGGCCACGTGGCGGCCAGGCACTCGGCAGCGGGCGCGCTGCAGGGCGGGGGCGCTGCAGTCGGACATGGTTTGCCGCGTGCCTTCGAGCACGCATTTGAGACCTCGTCGCGGTAAACCGCACCGGCGCGGCACATCCGAACGCGCGGGGTGAGCAGGCCGGCGGAATCAGATCTGGACGAGGTCACAGGTCCTTGCTACCGGGGTCGATCTCGGCGGAGCTAGGACTCTCGCTGGCGGCCTCGACGACCGACGGCAAACTGAGCTCGGGATGGACGGGCAGCTCGCACGCGTGCCGGGGGCCGGCCCCGATCCGCTCGGGCTGACGGTCCTCGAGCTCGACCGGGAGGATGTTCGTACGGAGCGGGTCGGGCCCGAGGCTCGTGTAGATAACGGCCTCGCCTCGACCGAGTTCGGCGAAGGTGTCTGAGCCGATCCTGAACTCTCGGACGCGACGCGCGGATCCACGACCTGAGTGCTGCGTGCCATGACCGCTCGTCTGATTCGTGGACTGCCACAGCGCTCTCGTACCCATCAGTTTCGCCAACCAATCACGCGATTCGGGAGCGGTCTGCCGGTGTGCGACGACGCCCGAGAAGTTGTCGGTCAGACTCGGCAGCAGGCCCGGCACTCCGGATAGCGCCTCCGGGTCGGCAACCGATTGGGTGACGACGATCACCTGACCACCGTGGCTGCGGCCACGTTGCAGAATCGCGACCGCGCGACTGGCCGCCATCTTGATCACGGCGCCGAACTCGTCGAGCATCAGCGTCCACGGCACACCGGCCTGGCCGGCGGCGTCGTGGAGGTCGGCGAGCGCAAGCACTGTCATGGCGGCCGCCTCGTCGGGCATCACGTCGGCGTGCATCCGCCACATCACGACGGCACGTGCACGAAGCGCGTCGACGAGTCCCACGCCAACGGCCTCGCCATCGGGCGTGATCCGAGGTGTGACGATCTCCCGGTTGGCCAATGCCAGGGCGACGTGCAGCCGCGCCGAACCGCCCGAGAGATCCTCGTTGCCCTTGCGCGAGGAGACGTATTCGCCGTGCTCCCCGATGCGGCGGACGAGCTGGCGGTGCTCGTCTCCCAGTCTGTTAGCGACCGCCTTGAGCGCTTCGTAGTGCTGCGGTTGGCAGGCGTCGATCAGGAACGGGATCGACGGCGGCCACCGGTCGGCGGCGTGCAGCACCCTGCACACGACGTCGAGGTGCAGGCGGAGAACGTCGTAGTAGTAGGGCTCGGACTGCTTGATCGGCTCAACCGCCCGGGCGGCGACTTGGGCGGGTGTGCCCCACAGCGGCTGGTAGCGATCGCTGGCCGCGTCTAGCGGATCGATTAGGACGAATGGGACCCCGGCGGCGGCCGCGAGCCGGCTCATCTGCTCGACGTCCTCCTGGTCGCCCTTCTGGTCGAGGATCAGCAGCGCGGCCCCCTGCGTGAGGGTCCGGGCGGCGAGCACGCGGCGCATCGTCGTCGTCTTGCCGGAGCCGGTCGCTCCGCAGGCGAAGATGTGCTGTCCCTCGCCGAGTGGCAACCGCATCCCGTCGCGGTCGGCATGGCCCATCGGCACGTACGCGACGTGATCGGGCCACGGCCGCCGGTGGACGAGCTCGCCTTGGGAGCGGAGGTAGGTTCGCTCGCCCGGCCGCCGGGCCGGCGCCTGTTGCCACAGCCATCGACGTGCCTGCTCGTGGGAGCGCAGCTCCTCCCCGGCGCCGAGGTCCGCGAGCCGCATCCGCCGGCCGTGGGTCGCGGATGCGACCGCAAAGGCGCAGACCGGGGCGACACCCATCACGGCCCCCCAGGCGCGGAGTGCGACTGCCACGCCGAGGGCCGCAACGAATACCGCCGCTGGCGCGTAGAAGTTGCGCGCCGAGAGCGTCGAGAAGCGGCGCGTGATCCAAGCGCACAGCGCGCCCAAGGAGCCGAACACGAGGATCCCCAGGACGTCGGTGATCACCCCGACCGAGCTCATCGCGTTGCTCCGGCCATGCGCGTTTCTGCGGCCGCGTCCGCGCTCGCTGCGAGCGCCAGCTCCTTGATCGTCTTCAGCAGCTCCACCCGGAGGCCGCCGTCCTCGAGCCGCAGCCCGGCCAGCGCAGCTTGGCTGACGACGAGCTCGCGAATCGCGTCGTCCCCGCACACGTACACGCAAGCGCCGGAGCGTCCGGCCGCGATCCACCTCGCGTGCAAACCAAGGATCGACCGCAACCTTGCCTTGGACTTCCTCGCCAACTCGACCTCGATCGCCGCCGGGCGCCGGCCGGGCACCACGCCGACGAGATCCGGCCGGTGCACCACCCGGCGTCCCGGGCCCACACAAAGCTCGCCGCTCCACCCGTCATCGAGGAGCAACTCCCGAGGCGCGAGCATCTCCCGGCCTCGCGCGGTCAGCCACGCGGCGGCCCACGCGCATCCGGCCAGATGAGCCCACCAGGTCGGCGCCGGCTCCGGCGGCGGCGGCACCGGCACCTCGGCCACCTGAACTCCAAGTCGCGTGGCGAACAGCAGCGATCCCCGGCCTCGCCTCGTCGAGGTCCGCTCGACCCAGCCGGCGCGCGTCAACCTCGCCGCGTGTGAGCGGGCGGTGCCAGGGTGCCAGCCCATCGCACACGTCCATGCATCGATCGGAGCCGGCCCGACCCGCGCCAGCCAGCACAACCCCTCCACGCTCGCAGGCCCCGGACCCAACCTCCGCCTCACCGCCGCACCTCCCCCAGCGCCGACCTGCATCTGATCACCGCCAGTCCCGTCCTGGTCGTTGTTTTTGATGTTGCTCTTGATGTTCTTCTCATCTCATCTCACCTTGCTTCTGATGCATGAACAGCTCCCAGCCATGGCTTCCACACTGGCCCCCGCCCCCGTCATCACAGACAGTCCAGAGTGAGAGATCCCGACTACCCGAACGACCTCGTGGAGGGCGGGTAGTCGGGATCTCTCACCCCACCAATCCCCAGTGCTGGCGGGGGCGGGGGCCACTCCAGGTGCCGCACAACGAGCGGCACTTTGTGCGGCACTTTGAGCGGCACTACCTGACCGGGTGTTCCACGTGGAACACCCGCGCCAACGCTTGGCCATCGGGCGGCGCGATCGCGTCATAGCGCGGTCATATCCCCGTCGAGGATCCGCGCGAGGCGGTCGGCGGCGGCCTGGTCGAGGATGATCTGGAAGCCGTGCCGGTGCGGCGTCGCGCGGGCTTCACAGCCGGTCGCGTGGACGATCGCATCCTGGAGCTTGGCGGCCGCCGCGCGCAGGTCCGGGTGCGGCGACGGGCGCGGCTCCGTCGGCTTTGCCGCCCGCGCGATCTCCGCCTCGAGAGCGCGTACCGACCATCCACCATCCGCCGCGCGGCGGGCCAGGACGCGACGGCGATGGTGGTCGGGCTCCGCGAGGAGCGCCTTCCCATGCCCCTTGGTCAGCCCGCCGGAGTCGATCAGCTCGACCGCCTCGTCCGGAAGGTCGAGCAGCCGCACCGTGTTGGCGATGTCTGCCCGGCTGCGGCCCAGCCGCTTGGCTAGGACCGCGCCCGTCATCCGGAGGTCGTTAATCAGGACGGCGAGCGTCCGAGCCTGCTCGATGGCAGTCAGATTCTCGCGCACAACGTTCTCGATCAGCGCAAGCTCGAGCGAACCGGCTTCGTCGAGAGCGCTGTCGACCAGCGCCGGGATCGTTTCCTCTCCCGCGAGCTCGGCGGCGCGCCAGCGGCGCTCGCCGGCAACGAGCTCGTACTCGTCGCCGGCGGGGCGCACGATGACGGGCTGCAGAACACCCCGCTCACGGATCGAGTCAGACAATGACGCCAACGCCGACTCGTCGAAGCGCTTACGCGGCTGGGCTGGATTCGGATGGATCCGAGCGAGCGGGATGTCTTTCAGTCGGCCCCCACCGATGTTGCCTACGAAAGACGAGGCGCCCTGCTCGTCGCGGGACACCTCCCCGCCGGCGAGCGGGTCGTCGACGCGGAGGCCACGTCGATGGATCGCGCTCATCGTGCGGCCGTCCCCGCGAGGAGCTCGACGATGTCGCCATAGGCGAGCGCGACGCAGCTGTCGGGCGCCAAGGTCGCGACCGGCACGCGCGCCGCGGCGGCTTCCGCGATCAGCGCCGATCGAAGGCGGATCCGCGCGACGGGCGGCAGCCCAGCCTCGGTCAACTGGTCCTCGACGGTCCGGCTGCTGACGCGGGTCGGACTCCAGCGCGTCACGACGGCGATCAGCGGCGGCGTCTCGCCGCCGAGCCGTTTGGCGAGCTTGCTGATCGTCACGCGAAGCTCGAGGATGCCGTGGACCGCGCCCTCGTCCTCCGCGCTGACTGGAGCGAGCACGTAGTCGGCGCACACCAGCGCGTTGACGGTCAGCAGGCCGAGGTTCGGCGGAGTGTCGATCACGACCTCGTCGTACTCCTCGATCAACGCTTCGAGAGCGTCGTGGAGGAACCGCTCGCGACCCAGCTCTCCGACCAGGCTCATCTCGACGCCGGCCAGTTCGCCGGCGGCGGGGATCACATCGACGCCGTGCACGCCTCGCACGATCGCGTCGATCGCGCTCGCTCGCCCAGCCAGCACGTCGACCAGATTCACACCCAGCGAACGGGCGTCGAGCCCGAGCTGTCGAGTGAGCGCGAATTGCGGGTCCGTATCGACGACAAGGACTCGCCCGCTTCGGCGGGCGAGCAGCGCACCGATGTTCGCGGCCGTAGTCGTCTTGCCCACACCGCCCTTTTGGTTTGCCACGACAGTGACCATCACGACACCTCCTGTTGGTTGATCTGAATCGCCTGCGCCCGTGGCGCAGGACGTCCGTCCTCGCGCTCAAGCGCTATGCGCTCTGGCTCATCCGCGAGCCGCAGTTCCCGGGACTCGCGCTGTGCGGCCTGCGTCAGCAGCCGACCGAAGCGATCTCGAACCCATGAGCACGTCGTCGCTGGCGCAGCCACGACCAACGCACCACTCGCGTCGATCGCGATCAGCTCAAGCGGCTCGAGCCAGAGCTCGAACCGGCTCTCGCCGGCGGCCTCGAGAAGCAGAGCGCGGATTCGTTCCCAGTCTTCGCGGTCGACGACGCCGGGTAGCCCGAGGCCTCGGCGAACCTCGTCGAGGTCGACGCGGACACCCCGACGTCGCTTGCGACCCCGCTCGCTGACGTAGGTCTGCTCGATGATCACCGAGCCAAGCCCGCTCCCCCCTTCAGGGGGGCTGGGGGGGTCTTCCCTGGTTCTGGGATTCAGGGGTTCCTTCCCCCCGCGCGCGTTGGGCGCCGGGGTTTCTGCCGGGGTTTCTGCCGGGGTTTGTGCCGGGGTTTCCGGCGGCGGAAGCTCGAAAAGTGTCTGATCCTGACCGCTCTTTGAGGTCGAAACCCCGGTCAGGACTGGACGGTTTTGGTCGGGAACTGTCCGATCGTGACCGCCCTTTGCTGAGGAAACACCGGTCAGGATCGGACGGTTTCCCTGCGGAAGTGTCCGATCTTGACCTCCCTTCTTGCCCACCGACGTTGACGGGTCGAGAGCCGTCGCTGCGCAATCTGATGACGCCGCCGCGACAAGCGGCCGCGCACCCACCGGCGGCGCCATACGGCGCGGCGCGCGATGTGGGAGTGCGGCGCCGGTCCTCCGCGGATCGCGCACGTTCCACACGTTGGTGTTGCCGCGGCCGCCGGCGCCACTGACGAGCTCGACCTGGCCCGACGAGAGCAACGCTGCACGTGCTCGGCGATAGGTACGGTCGGCAACGCCAGCCGAGGCGCATAGCTGCTCAGTCGAGAAGTCGCGCACCGCTCCCTCGTCGTCTGCGAGCGCCGCCATGGTCGCTAGGAGCAGACGCTCGGGCCCTCGAGCCGGGGTGTACGCCAGCACGGTCTCGAACAGCTCAACGTTGATCTCGCCGTCCCACCACGGACCGGTGTCGGCGAACACGAGGGTGAGCGTGCTCGCTCGGCCACGCCCGGTCGCGCGCTCTTCAACGTCCACCAGCCCCCGGGCGACGAGCAAGTCCCGCGCCTGCTGGTAGCGGCTCCTACCCAGCCCTGCACGGGCCGACGCGGCCGGCGCCCCCGGCCAGGCGCGGTTGTCCCGGCCGGCGAAGCTCGCCAGCGAGAGCGCCACCAGGCGCTCGCCTGATGCAAGGTCGGTCCGCGCGAGCACGGCGGCGATCGCCTGTCGGCTCATCCACCACACTCCACGTTCGAGCCTGTGCATCTGGTCGTCGGCTTCCGCGAGTCCGTCCGAAGGGTTGGTAAACTTCGCTCCCGTCCCGCTACGGACCAAGAACTTCGGTTGTTGCCTCGATCCCCCTCAGCTGTTGGCGCAGCTGGTTCGGGGGTCGAAGCCGTTAAGGGGCAGATCGCTCGCCCGCTCGGCGGGCGAGGCCCCGATTGAGGGGATCTCAACGCCTAGCGTTCACCCCCCTCGGAGCGTCTGGTGCCCCGAGAGGACCCGCGGCTCGGCGGCCGCGGCGCTGGTCCACGCAGCTACTTCCGTGGACCAACGTCCCGCAAAGTGCCTGCAAACGAATCGAGCTTTCGCCCAGCTCCTTTGCGGCTCTGACGGGTGAATACCCAGCAAATCATGCCAATTTGCCCGCTTCGACGGGCTTCTTTGCAAGCAGGAGGTCGCCGGTTCGATCCCGGCTGGCTCCACTGGTAGCCTCCCTGGAAATCGGCAGTTTTCGTCGGGTACCGAGACCTCCAAGACGCCTCGGTGTCGAAATTGGGCATCACGATTGGGCATCAAACGCCCCCTCGATGTCGCACGGCTCCTTTCCGGAGTCGCAGCCGCCGTCACGTTTGATCCCTGGCGAGGACTGCGCCAAGCGACCCGGGTCCCGAGCTCGTGAGCTTGCGAGTCGCTTGAACAGAAGTCACGTCAGCATCAACGCGTGTCTCAAGCGGTTTCGCGATCGCATGCCGGGACCTCTCGGCGATTCAGAGGCGCCGTCTCGAGCTACGCCCCCTGCGACGGGCCAGCGTCCCGCCGTAGCTGGTCCCGCAGAGGGGTCGCAGGAGAACCTGAGACGCGTGAGAACCTCGACGCGAGGGCTTGCCGCGAGCTGGTCGCAGCGCTGATCACCAGCGACGCGCGGAGCCACTCAACGTAGGCGCGGAACCACCCGTAGGCCCTTGGTCGCCGCCGCAATCGTGCACGCTGGCGTTGCCTCGATGCTAAGCTCATCGTCCCGCGCAGCGCGACTGCGACGGCGAGTGCGGCGTATGTGTCGACGCCGCCAGTGATTTATGGTTCGATCGACGCCACAGTGGAAGACGGACGCGCCGACCGATGACTCATTGCCCCGTTTGCGGCTGTCAAATGCCGAGCGGCTGGACGATGTGCGATGAATGCGCTCGTAGCAGCCCGATCCGGCGGGCAGAGCGCTTCCGCGCCTCGTCCGAGGGGCAGAGGCTAGCTCACCACGAACAGGGGTTCGCGGAGTCGGAGCGGAAGGCCAAGGCCGAGCGGTTCAAAGCTGAGCAGCGCGAGGCCGAGCGGCGCAGCGAGCGGCGCAGAGCTGAGTTGCACCGCGCTGAAGCAGAACGCGCAGAGCAGGAGCGCGCCGACACGGAGCGCGCCGACACGGAGCGGCGTGAGGCCGAGAGAAGAGAAGAGCTGGCGCTCATCGCCGCCGCGAAGGCAGTAGAAGCCGAGCGCAAGCACCAAGCCGACTTGGCTTGGGCGAAGCGGGTCTTGACTGGTGAAGAGCCAGGCCGTATGGCAGATGGGCGTGAACGAATCCCCCGGTCCGTCCGACATGCGGTTTGGAATCGCGACATGGCCAAATGTGTCAAATGTGAATCAAACGAGAGACTTGAATTTGACCATGTCATTCCGCTCGCTATGGGGGGCAACAATAGTGAGCGCAATCTCCAGCTGTTATGCGAACGTTGTAATCGCCGTAAGGGGAAGTCTCTCGACTGAGCGGAGCGTCGGGCGCCAACGCTTCGCTCCTGCTCCGCGATAGGCGTTGTCGCCAACTAACTCGCTGGCTGGGTTGGTTGCAGACGGCGGATGCAATAGCCCGGTCGTAGGCCGAGCCCCGCCTCGCTGACTACTCAGAACGTCGCCAAGGCGATCGTGAGCCTCAAGCCTTCCGATCAAACGGATCCTGCTGATCCACGCGTGCCGTCAGTTGAAGTTCGACGACGGGTCGCGAGCGAAAGGGAGCGTGCCGCCGAGTTGGCGGCGAACGTATGTGAGGCCTGAGCGGTGAATGCGAGCGCGGCCAGGCGTCAGCTGCGTGTCTGACTGGCGGGGCACGGGCGGCGCTCACTCGGCACAATCGACCGATGCCAGTGATACGGCCCGGGAATATGGACATCAATCTCGATTGGGCCAGCGTCTACTGGACCCATGAGGAGCTGTTTGGCACACGGATGACCGAGACCGAGCTGGTCGAGATTCTTCGGCAGATCGCGATCGACGACTGTCTTGAGGCGCTAGCCCGCCTGTCCTGCATGGTTGAAGGGTCAGGTGTCGTCGACCGAGACCGCCAGATCCAGATCTTGCGGAGAATCGGATTCTCTAGCGAGACAGAAGAGCAGCTCATCGCACGTCTTCAATCGGCTGGTCAACGCCCATCGCGCATGCTGTTCTTTCCGCAACAGGTAGTTCATCTCACCCGATTGGCGATCCAGCATTGCGACAGACGGCCGCGGGACCGGTTCGATTCCGGCAAGTTAGCCTCGCTGTTCGTAGAGGCAATCTTCGGTGTCACTGACCTTTTTCGCGAGGAACTGAAAAACGCGACGCCGGAGGGCGCCATGTCCTTCGTGCTGCGCCAGCTCGGCTTGATGTCTCGAGCCGAGACGCTCTACCTATTTAGCCGTTACTACGAGCTGCTCGTAAAGCTATGGCCGACAGTCATCGAGTCAAACGGCGTGTTTGAGCCCGCCGTGGCCTTCAAGAAATTCACCGGACTGACGATCGAGCAGTATTTCACCATGGGGTTCGGCGTCTACACGCGGTTCCTCAACCACGTCAACAATCAAACGGAGCCGGAAGAATTCGCGCTGCAGCCGGATCGGTATTTCGGGGATACGTTGCTCAACGAAGCCGACTGGCGACGATTCCTGTCTCTGCTGAGCGGCACGCCGGACAGCCTGCGCGCGTCGCTAAACGAAGAGGACGCAAACTATGGCCCGACCCGCTACAGGTCTCACTCGTTTGACCGATGTCCGCTTGTTGAAATCAATGACGGGCTCATCGTTCCGACGAGCTTCGCTGCCCTAGAGCGAGCAGTTACGGAAGGGGTGTTCTGGCTCCTTGCGGATGCCGCCGAGTCCCAGGGACTAAGGCGCGAGGCATTTACTTCCCCGTTCGGCAAGGTGTTTGAGCGATTTGCGCAGGAGGCTCTGGAGCGCATTGCAGCCAGGGAGCCCGAGCCGCCTAAGACGTTCCGCGATTTTTCGTATGGCTCGAAACGCGAGCGTGCGCTGTCAAGCGACATAAGCATTGTTTACCCGAACGAGGCCATCTTCGTCGAAATTGTCACCGGTCGCCCTAACGTCGCTACAGAGACTCGAGGCGATATTAGGAGCTTCTGGGGCGACGTGGAGCGTCTCATCGCCAAGAAGGCTAGGCAGCTTCGACGCTGTTGGAATGACTTTTTCATCTTTGGCCGACTGAAGTTTGATGGGACGGGACCTGCGAGTATTCGCACTGTTTGGCCCGTCCTGGTGCTGATCGAAGGCTTCCCGCTTATGCCGCCGCTTTTCGGAGAAATCCTGCAAAAGCTTCGAGGTGAAAACTGGCCCAAAGGCGCGCCGGCGCTGACTCTGATTGACGCCGATGAACTTGGAGCACTGGAGGAGCTCGTAGAGCGTGGATGGACTACGCGCGACGTGATACGCCATTGGAAGCGTGATGCGCCGCAGCTTCCATTGACCAATTGGCTCGCGCAGACGCCCGGTCTGAGCCACGGGCGGTTGGGCCACGCCTCGTGGTATGAGGAGTCGTTTCGCGACCTGACGCGGCTGGTCGAGAGATCTATCTTTGGCCACGAACTGTCTGACATCGAGGCAGAAGACGCGATCCGTCTCGCGGAAGGCTCGGCGAGGTCGGCCCAGAATGTGATGTCGGAGGGTCAGGAACCAGTTCCCTGACGATTGATCACCGTTCGTACACCTGCACCTTCTGACGTGGACGAACGCCAACGAATACGCGTAATCACGATGGACCCGATGCCAGAGGCTCGGGCCAGTGTGCAAGGCTGCTTCTTGGGCTACGACGCGGTCCACTAGCGCACGGCGCCCCACGAGCGCTTTCGCCGGGAGAAAGCAGCTCGCGGCGCTTCCTTTGCAAAGGAGGAGACGCCTGCTGGCTCAAGGTCGCACCGATGCTCTGGCGACATCTGGATCGTGCCCGTGCCTGCATCGCCGCTCGACGAGTCGGTTGGCGACGTGGCTACTCTTGCCGCCACCGGCCATGAAGCGGCCAGCGCGGCCTTCACAGCCGCTCGAGCGGCGAAGGAGGCACCGTCACGATCCAGATGTCGCCAACGCGATGACGCAGCCCGCGGAAGAACTGAAGGTGAAAGCGATCACGCGGGGTGGCACAGCCGGATTGGGATCAGGCGTCGGTGACGCGGGGCTCGGGGCTCCGTTCGACGTAGATCGTCCGCGTCGGGCTCCCAGGCCGGCCCCACGGGTGAACGAGACACAAGGACGCCCTTCCGCAGACGGTAGGGGCGGGGACAGCGCGCGCCGGCATCGCAAACCAGCTCTCTGTGCTGCCCAGGTGCGACGATCAAAGCCGAGGGCAACGAACCAGCAGCCGGGAGCGATCGGCCTCGCGGCGTCAAGAACTTCTTGTAACCGATCCAGAGTGCCCAGCCACCTGCAAAGACTTCGCGCGCCCACCGCGAGTCGGTCGTGTCGCCGATCGGGCTACCGAGCCCGGATTCTGGAGTGGCAGCCAAATCCACATCTTTGAATCCTTCCATTGGGTTAGTCTAACGTCGTGGACACGCCGTCATGGCCTACTGATCCAACTGGCAAAGCCTTCGAGCGCCGCGTTACCGATGCCTACCGAGCGCTTGGCTACCAGGTGACACCAAACGTTGAGATGCCAGGCAAGCAGACTGACCTCATTGCCCGCAAAAAGGTAGACGGTGCTCCGCCGATGGTCTTAACGATCGAATGTAAGGATACTGCGGCCCCGGTCGGGAACGCGACCGTCACGACGTTCATCGGGCAGGTGATGGCGCAGCGAGGTGCGGGCCTCGTCTCAGCCGGCGTCCTCGTAAGCGCACGCGGCTTCACCGCTAGCGCTCGGGCCGCAGTCACCGGCCATCCGTATGTGGCCCTTCTTTCATGGGATGATCTCTCCGCCGAAGTGCTCGATGTGCGGCATCAGCTGCACGACCTCGTTGCATCGTACGAGCGGTTAGCCATCTTTTCGAACTACGTGACGCTTAAGATTCGGGGTCTGTCTTGGTCCACGCTGAAGCCGACCGAGGGATACCGCGAGACCGACCTCCGAGCCACCTTGACGAAATGGCTCGCACGAGGAACCGGTGGGCTGTCCCAGCCCAGCGTGCTCTTCATACTTGCCGACTTCGGCGGTGGCAAGACGACCCTTCTCCGTCGGTTACAGTGGGAGCAAGCCCGTGCATACCTCGAAGGTCGGGATGATCGCATCCCGCTGTTCGTCCCCTTGCGCAAGTTTCGTGAGAGCCATGACCTCGCCACCTTGTTGCGCGCCAGCTTTCGAGATAGCTTTTACCGAGACATTCCAGGAGATCTCTTGCTGCAGCGTTTGCGGAGCGGCACCTTCTGCGTGTACTTGGACGCGTTCGATGAGATGGTCGAGCGAAGCGACCCCGCGCGCCGTCTTGAGCTCTTCGCGACCTTGGTCACAGTCATGAACTCTGCCTCGCCTACGGTCCTCACATCGCGGCCCAGCTACTTTGTTTTGCGTGGCGAGTTCGACAGCTTGGTTAGCAAACTAAGTCGCCATGAGGCCGACGTTGCGACGAGACCTCGACCCGCTCAAAGAGTCGCACCGGGCCGCGATGAGGCAGCGAAGGCGGACGACCTCTACAGCCTTTTACTCGATCTGCATCGCGACGACCGGTTGGATATTCCTGACGCAGCCACTCTCGCTGGGCAACGGGTGGACGTGGCTGAGATTCGGCCGCTAGACCGGCGCATGGTGTTGGAGTTCCTGGAGCATCATGCGCGTGAACTCGACCAGGTCGGCGCCTCGGCCGAGGCAGTCCTCGCGTTCATTGAACGCGTGTACGATCTGACCGATCTTGCAAGTCGGCCGCTTCTCCTGAGCCTAATCGTCAAGTCGGTGGCACTTGGCGGCCTTGATATCAACGAGACGGCGTCGCAATATGGAGCTGCGGGACTCTATGAGACATACATTAATCTCAAGTTGGCATTTGACAAGGCTAAGGTCCCGCATCGAGGCGAAGGGCTCACGTCAGATCTTCGTATCAGGCTCGCCGAATTTCTTGCACTTAGGTTATATGCCGATCGCGTCCTTGAGGTTCAGTTCGACGGCATTCTGACTGCTGTGTATTCTGATCCCGCCCTAGGACCGGAGCTGCAGGAGAGTGGTCTGTCGCGGGACGAGGTGGCGACCGATTTTGCTACCAGCACGTTCGTCAGCCTAGACGACAGTCGCGTCTGTCGGTTTGTACATAAATCCTTTCGCGGCTTCTTCGTTGCCCGCGTGTTGAAGGATGATCTTAAGCACAGGTTGATGTCCGAGCCTCTCGAACGAGAGGTGCTCTACTTCCTAGGAGGCTTTGGTCGAGGATGTCCCGGTCGCCGTGGAACTTAGTGGTGGCGGTCCGGTGAGTGTTTAGACGGTGGTGAGCGTAGCCGCCTCCTCGGTTGACAGTGAGGATGGGGTGTGAGCGGTGTCAGTGGTGCGTGCTGGGGTGCGGTCGCGC
>DASZLV010000037.1:0-44289 GCA_035552215.1 Solirubrobacteraceae bacterium
TGCGGCAACGATGATGTCCATGGTCGTTCCTCTCCAAAGGTCCGCGCACCACCGCGAACCGCTCAACCTCTTCGTTTGTCAGGAGCGACCGAGCCGCTGGGCTCTCCTTCGTCGGGAAGCGGTTCCGGTTTCAAGTTTCACTTGGTTTCCAGGACTTTCGGTATCACCGGCCATCCGGCCGTTCGGTCGCTACACGCGATGCTATCGCGACCGCAGGCCGCACGAGCCCGATCACACGGACGTACGACGCGCCCATTCCCGGACCGCGTCGGAGGCCGTCTCGCTCTCATATCCCTTGCGTGCGAGCACCCCAAATGCGCGCTCACGGTCGCGCGCCGCGGCCGGTCCGGAGGGGAAGCGCTGGCCCAGCAGCGCGATCGCTCGATCGAGTTCGCTGTCAGCTGCGGCGTCGTCGGCATCTCCGAACAGATCCTGCCCGCCGTCCTCGCTGAGTGCCGCCTCGATCAGGTCGCGCTCGACGCCGCGCTCACGCAGCGTGCGCGCGATCCGCTCGTTGCCCCAGGCCTCGAGGTTGCGCTTGTCCTGCGTGAGCACGCGGGCGTAGCGGGCGTCGTCGATGTAGCCGAACTCGAGCAGCTCGGCGATCACAAGCTCGGTCTCCTCGGCCGGCACCTCGCCGCGCGCCAAGCGCGCGCGGACCTCTGCTTCGGTCCGCTCGCGCTTGTTCACAAACGCATAGGCGATACCGAAGCCCTTCCCCGAGGGCGGCGGATCTTCGTGACTCTGCGTTCTTGATTCACTCGATCCGGCGCTCTCGGACGCCTCAGTCTCCATTTCAGGCGGCTTCGAGATCCTCGCCCAGCTCTGCGTCCGGGGCATCCTGGTGCTCGATCGCCTTCACCAGGTCCTGCCCGATCCCGAGCACGGCGTAGATCTTCGCCTCGATCTCCTTGGCGAGCTCCTGGTGCTCGTCGAGGTAGGCCTTGGCGTTTCCGCGACCCTGGCCGAGGCGCTCATCTCCGTAGGAGAAGAACGAGCCCGACTTGGTGACGATGTTGTGCTCGATGCCGTAATCCAGCAGGCAGCCTGAGGTCGAGATGCCCTTGCCGAACTCGATGTCGAACTCGGCCTGCTTGAACGGGGCGGCGACCTTGTTCTTGACGACCTTCACGCGCACACGGTTGCCGACGGCCTCGGTGCCGTCCTTGAGCGTCTCGATGCGGCGGATGTCGAGCCGCTGGGAGGCGTAGAACTTCAGTGCGCGCCCCCCGGGCTGAGTCTCGGTGGGACCGAACATCACGCCGATCTTCTCGCGGATCTGGTTCGTGAACACGCACACGGTCTGGGTGCGGTTGAGCGTCCCGGCGAGCTTGCGCATGGCCTGGGACATCATCCGCGCCTGGACGCCAACCGTCTGATCGCCCATCTGGCCTTCGAGTTCGGCGCGCGGGGTCAGTGCGGCCACCGAGTCGACCGCCACGAGGTCGACCGCGCCCGAGCGAACGAGCATGTCGACCACCTCGAGCGCCTGCTCGCCATAGTCGGGCTGGGAGACGAGGAGCTCATCGATGTCGACCCCGATCCTTCCGGCGTACAGGGGATCCATGGCATGCTCGGCGTCGACGAAGGCGCACACCCCGCCCAGCTTCTGCGCCTCGGCGATGATGTGGTAGACGAGCGTCGTCTTACCGGAGGACTCCGGTCCGTAGATCTCGACGATGCGCCCTCGGGGCACGCCCCCGATCCCGAGCGCGATGTCGAGCGAGAGCGCGCCGGTGGGGATCGCATCGACGGCGACGCGCGCGCCGGGATCCCCCATGCGCATGACGGTGCCCTTGCCGAACTGGCGCTCGATCTGGGTCAGAGCGCCCTGCAGGGCCGCTTGGCGCTTGGCGTCTGATTTGGCATCGGACGTATTGCCGGTCCTCGTTCCGGCCTTGTCGTGGTCGTTCATCCCATCGGCTCCTTGTCGTACACGCATATAAACCGCCACGGTAGGGCGTGTGGCGGACGGAACCAGCACGCTAGAGATGGACGCTGAAACGAGACAAGACACGATCGTGCCGAATCATCAACGCCTCTCACACAAGTTGACGCATGCGGCGGACGACGCGCGGTGGGCTCATCCCCCGCGGGGCAGAAAGGTCAGCAGCGCCGCGCTGGCCGCGGGGAGCGACACCGCGTAGGCGCCGGAGCGCCGCCCCAGGCCCTGGGGTTGAGGTGTGGCGAGCGCGCCCGTTTTCGTGCGGACTCCGAAGGTCCGCCCCCCGAGGGTGACGCCGCTCGTCGCGTAGGCGCTCCGAGCCGCCAGGCGCTCGATCCTTGCCGGCCCGGCCGTGCCCCGCGCGCTCACCTGCGCGAGCACCGGGTGCGAGAGGCTGTCGTTGATGAGCAGGACCCTGATCCGGTGATCGGGCGCGAGCGTGGCCCAGGCGCGAACCTCCTGCTGAGGTCCCGAGCCGATCCGGAGCAGGCGAGACCCCGCCGGTGCCGCGTGCGCGAACATCAGCGCGCCGTAGTAGAGGGGATGCACCGCCGCCTGCCACTGGCCGCCGGCCCGATCGAAGTCGAACAGCCCGTTGGCGGCGTCCGGATAGGTGTGGATGTCCGCCCCGTCGACGCCATCGGCGGCGATGGCGAACAGAGCATCGATGATCCACAGCGCCGAAGCGAAGGTGTTGCTGACGCCGAGCCTGCCATTGCAGGTCACCGAGTTCATCTCGTCGATACGAAAGCTCGCGCCGATACGGTGGGCAAGGGCGACGTCGGGCGAGATGCCGTTCACGACTCCGCGCGAGGTCGGGGGCAATAGGAGGTTCGGCACCGTCGGATACAGCGGCGAGGATCGATCGGTGACGCATTGGTTCAGGCCGTAGGCGTGCCAGGTCACCGTCTTCACCGGTGATGTGCGGGTCAGGAAGCGGCGAAATCCGTTCAGCCAAGGGACCAGGCCCGTCGCGGGACCGGCGACGGGCAGGGCAGGCAGTGCCCGGAGCGTGCGCGAGAAGTCCGCGTAGAAGGCGTCCGGGCCATAACCGCGCGGGCGTGCGAGCACGGGCACGCCGAGCTTGCTGTACCAGGGGATCGTCACGTGGTGGAGCGTGCGGTACCACGGGACCACCGTGTAGAGCTCTGGCTCATTGCCGATCTCGAAGCCCCTGACGTATTGGCGCCCGACCCCGCTCACGAGCTGCCGTGCTTCCACGGCCGCGAGCGTCGGGCGGTTCGCCTCGAGGCCGAGGCCGAGGATGTATCGCGCATCGGTGTCCTGGCCCAGCGCTCGGGCCGAGGCCATCCAGCGGGGCGTCAGGTTGTAGGTGACCCCGAGCGGCTGGCTCACACCCCGCACCGGCCACCACGTCCGATCGGTGCTCTGGCCGCCGATGCGAAACACGGGTCTACCGCCCGGGACGAGGTTTCTGATGAGCTGCAGGAACACCGGATTGACCGCCGCCGGGTCACTCCCCGTGTACGTCGGGATCGAGCGGTACTCGAGCGAGAGACCGAGGAATCCGGACGGCACCGGGCGGCCGTGCGGAGCCCCCACCGATACCTGGAACACGGTCGCGCGGGCCGCCGCGGCGAACCAACCGGTCGCGGCGATGAGGGCCAGCGCGCCGAGCACCGCTCGCCGCACCGCCAGAGGCTTCACAGGCAAGCGCGGAATCTAACCGACGCGAGCGACGGCGCGGCGCTGCGGCGCCCGCGCGCGAACCATCAAATCGGGATGGTCCGCACCGCCTCGTAGCGGGAGCCCTGGGAGGACACGTGCGACCGGTAGAGCGTCACCGTGGCCGCCTCGGCGAGAACCACGGGCGGCGGCGGTGGGGGCGGCGCCACTCGCAGGCGCTCGTCCTTGCCGACTCGGGCGACGGTCACATGGGCGAGATACGGTCGCGTCTGCGGCCGGTACCAGCCCCCAGCTTTCAGGGCCTGGGCCAGAGCCGACTGCACTCGGGCCAGCGCTCCCGCGTCGTCTTCGACACCGACGGCGAGGACCCGTGGGCGCCGGCGCGGAAGCCAGATCGCGGCGCCGAGCCGGAGTCCGGCCAGCGGCTCGGCCGATCCGATCGCGCAGGCGGCGGCGATGGCGTCCACATCGTCCATGGCGCACGTGCCCAGAAAGCACAGGGTTACGTGCAGCGCCACGTCGGCCACGGGCCTGATCCCGGCATGGGCGGAAACGATGGCCGCTCGCCACGATGCCAGCGCCGACCGGGCATGCTCATCGAGGTCAAGGGCGATAAACAGGCGCCCGCGGTCGCTCACGCCTGCGCTCACGCCCGCAGCACATCGGTCTCGGCCGCCGCCCTCTGGAGCAGTAGTCGGACCAGATGCAGGGCCACCACGGTCGAGCGGTCGCGCACGTCCGCCCTGCCCCCGGGCAAGTTCACGCTCCGGGTGATCCGCTCCCCAGCGCGGGCGTGGACCGAGAAGCAGACGAGGCCGACGGGCTTCTCTGCTGTTCCCCCGCCAGGACCGGCGACACCGGTGATGCCCACACCGACGTCGGCGTCCAGACGTTCGATGGCGCCGTCGGCGAGCGCTTCGGCGACCTCGGTCGATACCGCGCCGAAGCGGGCGATGAGGTCGGGATCGACGCCGGCCAGTGCCACCTTGGCCTCGTTGGAGTACACGACGAGGCCTCCCTTGAAGTAGGCCGAAGACCCGGGCCGCTCGGTCAGTCGCGCCGACATCAGTCCGCCCGTGCACGACTCGGCGACGGCGATGGTATTGCCGCTGAGCAGAGCCGCGACCTGATCGTCGATCGTCGACCCGTCCTCGGAGAAGAGGGTGTCGGAGTGGCGTTCGCGCACGAACCCCGTGAAGGCGTCGTACACCGACTCGGCGGCCGGCTCGTAGCGAGTGGCGATCTCGATCTCACCACGCCGCAGGCAGGTGGTCACCTCGATCGCGTCGAGGTCGATCCCCGCCTCGGTGGCGGCGCGGAGGGTGTCGGCGATCGCCGACTCTGGGATTCCGAACAGGCGCAGGATGCGCGTGTGGTAGGTGGTGGCGCCGGCCGTCGCGGCCCGGAACGCGTCGGTCGCCCGGGCCGTCTCCCACATCGGCTTGAGCTCGCGTGGAGGCCCCGGGAGGACGACGACGGTAGGTCCCTCGCCGCCGGCCGGGGGAACGACGAGCCCGGGCGCCGTGCCCACCGGGTCAAGGACGGTAGCGCCTGCCGGGATCACCGCCTGCTTGCGGTTGGAGTGGCGCATGGCGTCTCGGTCGAGGTCGGGCCAGCGGTCGAGCATGGGCGCGAGGATCTCGGCGATCCGCGCTTCGAGCGCCGGATCCAGGACCATCTCGCGGGCGGAGAAGCGCCCGACCACCTCGGCCGTGAGGTCATCGGCGGTGGGGCCGAGACCGCCGCTGGTGACGATCACGTCGAGGCCCTCTGAGGCCAGGAACTCGAGCGCCGCGAGCATGTCCTGCGCGCGGTCGCCGACGATGACAATGTGCGCGGTGTCGACGCCGATCTCGCGCAGGCGCTCTGACAGCCAGGGACCGTTGCGATCGGCGATGATCCCACTGAGGACCTCGGTACCGGTGATGAGTACGCCGGCCCGCGCGCTCATCCGCAGTTCGGCGCCTTGGCCGACGAGATGAGCCGAGCGGAGGTCGGGCTGATCTCCATGTTGGTCGGGACCGAGGAAGGCGCGACGTGGATGGGGCCGAAGCCGGCCTTCATGGTCACCGACGAGTTGCCGAGGGTGAGCAGCAGCTTGTGGGCCGTGACGGTGGGGACGGTCTGCCCGACGGAGTAGGTCGCGCCGGGGATCACGAGCTTGCCGGACTGGTTGGCCATGCAGATGTACACGCTGCTCGTAGGGGTGATGTGCAGAGTCACCGTCCGCGGGGTGGCGATGACCGGGGTGGTGTGCGTAGTGGTGGTGGTGGTGGCGGTGTTGTGGTTGCGGTGCCCGTTCGCCCTTGCCTTGGCGCCACCGGTTGATGGCGTGTTGTTGTTGCCGGCGGTCAGGTTCCCGACGATGAAGAGAACGGCGACGATCGCCAGGAGGACCAACCCGACGACCGCCCACGGGGGCAGCACTGGTCCGCGGGGTGTGCGGTCGCGTTCGCGTTCGCGCCCGAGGGTGGCGATGGGCCGCGGCTCCTGATCCGACGGTCGCTCGTACCGGCGGCGGTACTCGTCGATGAGCATCCGGCTGTCGAGACCAAGGAAGTCACTGTACGTGCGCAGGAAGCTCTTGACGTAGACCGGGCCTGGGAGCATGTCCCACTCCTCGTTCTCCATCGCGCGCAGGTATTTAGCGCGGATCTTCGTCCGCACCTCGACTTCGCTGATGTCGATCCGGGAGCGCATACGCGCCTCCCGGAGAGTCGCACCGATCTCAGGCATTTGGCCAAGGCTACCGACGCGCACAGGCATGACAGATCGCTCTCAATCAGGGGGCGGGAGGGGCCGCGCTCGAGTCGCCGGCGCGCCGGCGGATGCGCCCCTCACTCGCCTCCAGGCGTCCCGACTCTCGGCTCCGCGACGATCTCTTCGGCGACGGACGGCGCTACCGCTCGGGACGGCGCGGCGCTCGAGGAGGCTTCGGAGAGGTGCAGGAGGATCCTGGGGACGTCGGCCTCGGTGATGAGCACCTGGCGCGGCTTTGAGCCCTCGTAGCCGGAGATGATGGAGCGGCGCTCGAGCATGTCGATGAGCCGTCCCGCCCGGGTGTAACCGAGGCGCAGGCGGCGCTGGAGCATCGAGGTCGAGGCCGTGCCCATCTGGGCGACGAGGCCGATCGCCTCCTCGAGCAGCGGGTCCTCGTTGGGGTGAAGAACATCGTCGTCGGCCTCGGCCTCCTCCTCGCCGACGACCTCCTCGAGCAGCTCTTCGTGAAACTCGGGCTCCCCCTGCTTGCGCCACGCTTCAGCGATGACGGCGACCTGGTCCTCGTCGATGTACGCGCCCTGGATCCGCTGGACCCTCGAAGTGCCGACGGGAGAGAAGAGCATGTCGCCCTGGCCGAGGAGCGACTCGGCGCCGTTCTGGTCGAGGATCACGCGGGAGTCGGTCTGGCTCGAGACGGCGAAGGCGATGCGGGAGGGAACGTTCGCCTTGATCATTCCCGTGATCACGTCCACGCGCGGGGACTGAGTGGCGAGCACGAGATGGATGCCCACGGCGCGCGCCTTCTGGGCGAGACGGATGATCGAGTCCTCGACGTCGGCGGGAGCGACCATCATCAGGTCGGCGAGCTCGTCGATCACACAGAGGATGTAGGGCAGGGCAGGTTCACCCCGCTTCTCGCGAGCTCGGTTGAGCTCGGGGAGCGACCGGGTACGGGCGAGCGACATCGTTCCGTAGCGCTGCTCCATCTCCTTGACGAGATTCTGGAGGGCGTTGGCGGCCATCCGCGGGCTGGTGATCACCGGCGTGAGGAGGTGGGGAATCGACTCGTAATGATTGAGCTCGACCTGCTTGGGGTCGACGAGGACGAGCCTGACCTCGTGCGGTGTCGCGCGCAGGAGAATGCTCGAGAGCATCGCGTTCACGCATGCGGACTTACCCGCGCCGGTGGTGCCGGCGACAAGCAGATGCGGCATCTTCGCCAGGTCGGCGCCGATGGCGCGACCGGCGACGTCCTTGCCCAGCCACACGGTGAGCGGCGACCAGTCCTCCGGGGGCGCCTGGAAGACGTCTCCGAGGTGAACGATCCGGCGGCGCGCATTGGGAACCTCGACGCCCACCGCCTGCTTTCCGGGGATGGGCGCGAGGATGCGGATGTCGGTGGCGGCGAGCGCGTAGGCGATGTCGTCCTTGAGCTGGGCCACCTTCCCCACCTTGATCCCGGGGGCGAGGCGGAGCTCGTACCTGGTGATGTGAGGACCGGCCACCCGGCCGACGACCTTCGCCTCGACTCCGAAGTGCCCGAGCGTCTCGACGAGCTGTGCCGCGACCTGCTCCTGCCCGGCCGTATCCGGCTTCGCCGCTTCCCCGGTGGAGCGGGTCAGCGAGCGTGCGCTCGGCACTCGCCACTGGAAGTCGGGGTCATCGGTGACCGACGCCCGGTAGCGGCCCTGCGGGGTCAAGTCGGCGGGATCGGGAGGCTCGGGGAAGCTACCCGGGAAGCCATCCAGGGAGTCATCAGTTCCCTCCGCGAGTTCGCCGTCAGGCGAATCCGCGCCAGCCGATTCCACGTCCGCGAGTTCGCCGTCTGGCGAATCCGCAATGGAATCCGCGCCAGCCGATTCCACGAGCTCGGGTGGGAGCAGCGGCTCGGGGATGAGCTCGAGCGGGAGCGGTACGGCGGACGCTGCGGTCTCGGGCCGGGGGCGTCGCTCGCGCCGGGCGGCGGTAGCGGCAGTGATCTCCTCGGTCGAGCGCCTGAGCGCCTTTCCGGCACCGCCGGCAATCCGGGTCGTCTCCGCTACGCCGCTGCCGGTCGCGCGCAGCACCCCGGCGACGGTGGCGCCGGTGACGAGCATGAGACCGGTGATGAACATGAACACGGCGAGGATGTCGGCGCCGATCGTCGAGACGAGATGTGAGGTGATCCACAGGGCGGACTCGCCGACAATCCCGCCGCGCGCTTCGAAGGCAGCGGGATGCCAGAACATCTTCGCGGTGGCCGCTCCCGGCCCGAGACCGAGCGTTCCCGCGGCGAGGGCGAGCGAGGCGGCGCCGACGAGGCAGAGCGCGCCGGTGCGCAGCGGCCGGCCGGGTGGGCGCACCTCGCGGAGCACGACAAGTGCCCCGGCGACCACGATCCCCGCCGGCACTCCGTATCCGAGCAGACCAAAGACGAAGCGGAGCGCGTGCACCCCACCCTCGCCGATCGTCCCTCCCGCCCAGCGCAGGTAGGTCACGCACGAGAGGAAGATCCCGACGGCGATCAGCCCGAGTCCAAAGACGTCGACCTGATGGGGCGCGAAATCGGGTCGCGGCAGGCGGGGACGGCTCGCGAGCGGCGAGCGCCGTGCGCGGACACGTTTGGCAGGCGACTTGCGGCTGGTGGCCATGACCGGAGAACACCCTTCGACGCCAAATCTCGTCTCCCTGCCCGGAACCCCCTATCAAGCCGCACTAAAGATCGCGGACCCCCGCGGGCGCGTCCATCTACCATCTGCGAGGCCATGGCCGATTTCGAACGTCCCCCGCGAGTGCTCGTCGTCGAGGACGACGAAGCGATTGCGCAGGTCCTGCAGCGTTCGCTACGGATGGAGGGTTACGACGTCCGGATCGCTGACGACGGGATCGTCGCGCTCGATGTCGCCCACGCCTTTCTGCCCGACCTCGTCATCCTCGACCTGGGACTGCCGCGGATGGACGGGATCGACGTGGCCAAGACGATGCGTGAGACCGACGACGTGCCGATCCTCGTGCTCACCGCACGCGACGCCGTCGAGTCGCGGGTGGAGGGGCTCGACGCGGGAGCCGACGACTACCTGGTCAAGCCCTTCGAGCGCCAGGAGCTGCTGGCCCGCCTGCGGGCGCTGCTCCGGCGACGTCCCCCCCGTGGCCAGGCCGCGCTCGTCGTCGGTGACCTGAAGCTCAATCCCGATACCCACGAGGTGACGAGAGGGAACTCGCCGGACGGTGTCGGCGACAGGCCCATCGATCTCACTCAGCGCGAGTTCGAACTGCTCGAGTACCTGATGCGCAACGAGCGGATCGTGATCTCCCGACAGCGCCTGCTCGACGAGGTCTGGGGATATGACCCGTTCTCGATGACGAACACCATCGAGGTGTTCGTGTCCAACCTCAGGAGAAAGCTTGAAGCCGGCGGAGAGCCTCGGCTCCTTCACACGATACGCGGCGCGGGTTACGTCCTCCGCGTATAGGTCGGTCCCGATCCGCTGGCGGCTCGCCGGCGGATCAGCAGCACTGACCTTCGTCATCCTGTGCGGCTTCGCGGGGATCGTCGGCGTGCTCACCTCCCGGCAGGTTCGCGGTCAGTTCAATGACGAGGTGCGTGCGCAGGCCGATGCCCTCACTCAGCGTCTCAACCTGCATTGGTCCGGGCAGGCGCTGAACTGCGACCAGATCGTCATCAGCGACTACGCCTACGACAACCACGCGCAGATCCGCATCTTCGACGACAGCGGGACCCTGCGATGCTCGCAGAGCCGGGTGGTCTTCGGCACCACTACTCCGGCGGGCCCGCAGTTCCCCTTCCCCTCTCGGCCCGACGAGCGCGGCTACCGCGTCGAGACCCGCGCGATCGGCGTCAATCCCGCCGGCGAGGTCACCCTCCTTTACGCGCGGCCCCTGTCCGACGTCAACCACACCCTCGCCAAAGTTCGCTTCTTCCTCTTCGTCGGCGTGCTCGGAGGCTCGATCCTCGCCCTGCTCGCCGGGCTGGCGATAGCGCGCCGGGCGATGCGCCCGATCGTCGAGCTCAGCGATGTCGCCCGGGAGATCGAGCGCACGCGCGATCCCCGGCGCCAGCTCCCCAGTCCGGAGGCCGAGGACGAGATCGCGGTCCTGGCACGGACGTTGGAGGGCATGCTCCACGCCCTCGACGCTGCGCGTGGGGAGACCGAAGCGATGCTCGAACGCCAGCGCGAGTTCGTCGCCGACGCCTCGCACGAGCTCCGCACGCCGCTCACCAGCGTGCTCGCGAACCTCGACCTGCTGGCCGAAGAGCTCGATGGCGAGCAGGCCGAGACCGCTGAGGCGGCCCTGCGCTCGACCCGCCGCATGCGCCGGCTCGTCGCCGACCTGCTGCTGCTCGCGCGGGCCGACGCCAACCGTGTCGCGCCCCGCAGGCCGACCGACCTGGCGAAGGTCCTCGTCGAGGCGGTCGCCGAGCTCGAGCCTGTGGCCGAAGGCCACGAGGTCTCCATCCACGCCGAGCCGGTCACCGTCAACGGGGCGGCCGACGAGCTCCACCGGCTCGTCCTCAACCTCGTCGAGAACGCTCTGCGCCACACTCCCCCCGGCACCCAGGTCCGCGCGTCCACGGGCATCCGGGACGGCGACGCCGTGCTCGTCGTCGAGGACGACGGCCCCGGGATCCCCAGCGACCTCCAGCAGAGGATCTTCGAGCGCTTCGTGCGCGGCGGTCGCGACGGTGGACGGGGGTCGGGGCTCGGTCTGGCGATCGTCCGCGCCGTCGCCGAATCGCACGGCGGCACGGTCTCGATCGAGCCTTCCGGCGGGCTTCACGGGACGCGCTTCGTGATCCGCCTCCCCGTCGCGACCCCGGCGGAGACGCCGGCACCCATCGCGTAAAGGCAGACGTCGCGCGGCGATGGTGGCCGTTACGCTTCCGTCTACGGAGATGTAGCGGGAATGCCTGAGACGACAACGATCCGGGTGCGGCGGGAAACGCGGGACCGGTTGAACCGATTGGCGAGGGTGCGGGGAATGTCCACGCCGGAACTCGTCAGTCAGCTTGTCGATCGTGCGGAAGACGACGATGTCTTCGTTCGCCATGCTGCCGCGTGTGACGCGCTACGTGGAGAAGATCCGGACATCCTCGGCGAAATTCACCGCGAGGATCGCCTCTGGGATCAGTCCGACCTGGCCTCGCCGATCAGACCTACGTGACCGTCCCCGCCCAGAGCGAGGTGTGGGTCGCGCAACTCGATCCGGCGCACGGGCACGAACAGGCCGGGACGCGTCCTGTCATCGTCATGTCTCGCGATGCTTTCAACGCGGCTGGATGGCGGCTCTGCATGTGCGTTCCGCTCGCCACGCGCCGTCGCGGCTCGCCCCTCCATGTAGAGATCGCGCCGCCCGAGGGCGGAGTGAGGAGCGCCAGTTTCGCCCTCGTCGATCAGGTTCGCTCGCTTCACCGCTCGCGGCTGATCGAACGCTGGGGTGCGGTCGAGGACCACACGCTCCGCCGGATAGCTTCGCTCCTGCTACGTATCGTGGCCCCGCGCTGATGCTCACGTTGCGGAGGCGAGGGCGTCCGGCCCGCGCCGCCCTCGCGGCGGCGATGGCGCTCGCCGCGTTGATGATCAGCTGTACCTCCGCGCGCGCGGAGGGCTTCGTGCAGATCGACACCGTCGGAGGAGGAGCACGCACGGTGGATCTCTCCCAGCTGGGCACCCCCGACGTCCCCAGTGCCTCCTACAGCACGGTGGCAACCCCCGGCGGGACTCCCCAGACCGTCACCGTGACCTCCGGCTACTCGCTCCTGAAGCTCTTCAAGGACGCGAAGCTACCCGTGACGTTCGGCTCGGCCGAGATCCTCGCGCCCCAAGGGCCGCCGGTCGTGCTCACGAACACGCAGGCCATGAGTCCCGCGGCCTACTCAGCGGGCGGCGGCCCCCCGGTGGTGTGGGCGGACGGCGCGGGCACGCATTTTCTGGTACCGAGTACCCCTTCGGGTAACACGTACGCCGGCGAGACGTTCACCGGCCAGGGAGGAATCATCACCATCCAGCTTCACCGCGGGCCACCGCTCTCGGTCGGGATCTCGGGCCCGGTCAAGGCCTACGTCGGCAAGCCCGTGAAGTTCACCGGGAGCGTGTTCGGAGGGACGGCAACTCAGTTCCAGTGGACTTTCGGCGACGGCTCCGTCGCCTCCGATGCGGCGCCCAGTCACACCTTCGCCGCCCTGGGCACCTATGACGTCTATCTGCAAGTGACAGGGGGGGCGGACTCGGTCGGAGCCTCCTCGGTGATCCCCGTCGTCGTCGGCAACGCTCCGCCGCCGAGGCCGGGGGTCGGCACCGGGACGGGCGGTACCGGGACCGGATCGGGCTCGGGTGGCTCAGGCGCGGGCTCCGGCACCGGCGCCGGAGCAGCAAGCACGAGCACCACCCCAGGGAGCACGGCAACCGTCGCGCCGGCCCACCCCCACCCCGCCAGGCGGCCGGCCCATCGCCGCGCCCAGAAGCCTCCGCGGCCCGTGGGGCCCGTGGTCTCCGGCATCGCCATCAGCTACATCGCCACCCCGGCTGGCGCCGTCGGCGGATCCTCAGGAGGGGCAGCGGGCGCCGCGCGCGCCGCTCATCAGGCCGCGAGCGCCAAGGGACTTCGCGAAGGGATGTGGATCTGGCTCGGCGTTCTCCTGGCCCTGTTCGGCGGCGGGCTTCTCGAATTGCGCGGATCGTGGCGCACGGCACCGCCGCCGACGCCGACGATCGCCCGGGTGCCATGAGCATCGAGCTCCTCCTCTCCCACATCGCCCGGGCGCTGAGGATCCCGGTGCTGGCCCTCGCCATCGTCGCGCTCGCGGCGGTGCTCGCCGAGCTGGGCTCGCTCGCCGTCGACCTGGCGCGCCGCCGGCGTCGTTCGCTCGACCGCCTCGAGCAACAGCTCGCCGTGGCCGAGAAGGCCCTTCAGGCCGGAGACAGCGCCAAAGCGCTCGCGGCCGTGCGCGCAATCGCGCTCACGCCGGACATGGCCCGGGTCCTCATCGCGATCGTGGCGCAGCTTCCTCTCCCCCAGGCCGAGGAGCGGATCGCCAAGCGCCTCGCCGACTACGAGTACCGCCACCTGCGACGGCTCGAGCGCACGCGCATCCTCGTCCGCTTCGGGCCTGCGCTGGGGCTCATGGGCACCCTGATCCCGCTCTCTCCAGCCCTTTCAGGCCTGGCCCACGGCAACGTTGGCGCCCTCACCAGCAACCTCCAGGTCGCCTTCAGCGTTACCGTCGCCGGCCTCCTCGTCGGCGCCCTCGCCTTCGCCATCTCCCTTGTCCGCGACCGCCTGTACGGGCAGGACTATTCCGACGTCGAGTACGTGGCGGCCACCCTCGCCGGGACCACCCTGGGCGTCTCCCACCCGCCGCCGCACGTGACCGCCACCACCGAGACGACGACATGAGCATCAAGACGAGCCCTCGCGCACGCGCGCGCGAAGACCGTGCCGGAGACCCCCTCGACGGCCTCGTGAACCTCTTCGACCTCGGCATCGTGCTCGCCGTCGCCTTTCTCCTCGCCGCGCTCTCCTCGCTGAAGCTCACGAGCGCGCTCATCAATCACACCCACACAGCCCAGCCCCAGATCACCATCTCTAAGCAGCAGACCACCCGCCCGCTCCACCTCAAGCCCAATCAGCGTGTGGTCGGTCACGGCACCGCGGTGGGAACGGTCTACCGCCTGAGCGACGGCCAGCTCATCTACGTGGCCCCGAAGACGAAATGATCACCGGATCCTCAGCCAGCTGTTCCGGTTGGCGCGAGCACCGGGGGCGCCTATGCTTCGGAGTAGATGCCGAACGACCCGCAGGCTAAGCACGCGGGCATCGTTTCGAGGCGGGTGGATGCTCTGATGGGAGTCGACGGACCTTGATCGAGGTAGCGTGTTCTGACGAGACGCTGATGTTCCGCGTGCAACGCGACGATGCGCGCGCGTTCGAGATTCTCTTCGACCGCTACTGGAGCGCGGTGTTCGGGCTGGCGCTGCGGATCCTCGAGGACCGCGGCCTGGCCGCCGACGTCGCCCAGGAGGCATTCACCGCCTTGTGGCTGAACCGATACCAGTACCGCTCGGACCGTGGACGCTTGAAATGGTGGCTGCTCTCGATCGTCCGTAACCGCGCGATCGATCTTCAGCGCCGTAAGCGCGACGACGTGCCGCGCTCGGCGCCATCGTTCGAGTTGACCGCCGCCCTCGACTCGACCGAGGAACAGGTGCTCGCCCGGTACGAGCGGCGCGAGCTCGCCGTTCTCGTTGCGCACCTCCCCTCCGAGCAGCGTGCCGTGATCGAGCTCGCGTTCTACCGCGGCCTTTCGCACGCTGAGATCACCGAGCGCCTCGGCATTCCCCTCGGCACGATCAAGGGCCGGATCCGCTCTGCTCTCGACCGGCTCCGCGTTGCCCTCCCCGACGACCGGCCGCACTCCACCACTGGCTGACCGCCTCACCGTGCGCGCGCGACGGTGAACGGTGGAGTGACCAGCATCCCAATGACGCGATCGTCCACCTCCACGGACGAGCGCACTAGACGATCGTCCAGTGTTGAGCGGCCAATTCGTGAAGGACGGCTCGAAGCCCGACCTATCACGGACACATGCCGATCTCGACGCTTCAGCCATTCTGCCGCCGTTCGATTGCTTCCATCCTCGCCGCGCTCGCGCTGTGCCTGCTCGCGCTGGCGGCGCTCTCGTCGCTGACGGCGCCGGCCCATGCCGCGACGCGACACAGCGCCAGCACCCACCGACACCATCGCGTGACCCACGCACGCAGGCACGTCCGGCGTCATCGGCACGTCCGGGCCACGGCCAAGGCCGCAGGCAAGACCCAGCCCAGCCAGCCGACCCCCTCGACCCAGCCGGTGACCTTCGGGATCTATCCCGGCGGTGCCGCGGGCACCGTAGGCCCGAGCGGACCGGTGGCGCCGGAGGACCCGGCCAAGCGCCTGGCGGCGCTCGAGCAGCTCAAGCCCGCCAACCGGCCCTTCGTGCTCCACCTTTACGCCGCCTACACCGGGGGCTCCGGGTACTCCGCGGCAGCGCAGGTCGGGAACGACATCAGCTCCTACACCGCGAACGGGCTCAAGGTCGAGCTCACGCTCTGCTACCGGCCGTCGGATCTCAACGCCGCCGTCGACGTCCCCGGGTTTGTGAGCTTCGTGCGCGACACCGTCGACCAGCTGGGATCGAACCCCGGCCTCGTCTCCCTCCAGGTGACCAACGAGGCCAACGTCGGCGGTTCCCCCAACGCCTCGGACGGTTATTACCCTGGGGTCAAGGACGCGCTCATCGGCGGCGTGATTGAGGCGAGCGCCGAGCGCAACCTCGACCGCGACACCCAGCTCAAGGTCGGCTTCAACTGGGCCTACGCGACCGACTCCTCGGAGAAGGCGTTCTGGACCTATCTGGGCCAGCACGGCGGCCCCGCCTTCCTGAAGGCGCTCGACTGGGTCGGCCTCGATGCCTACCCGGGCACCTGGGGACCACCGCTCGCGAGTGGCCTCAGCTTCAGCGCTGCGGTTCGCCAGGGGACGGTGCAGGCACTCAGCACCATGCGCCAGACCTACATGCCGCTGGCGGGGATACCCGCGAGCGTGCCCATGCACGTCTCCGAGAACGGCTACCCGACCGGCCCCGGGCGCACCTATGCGATGCAGTCCACCGCCCTTCAGACCATGGTCCACGCCGTCGTCGACTACAGCGGCACCTTCAACGTCAGCGACTATCGCTGGTTCGATCTCCGCGACGCCGACTCCTCGAGCACGAGCTTCGAGAGCCAGTACGGGCTGATGACGGACACCTACACGCCCAAGCCCGCGTTCGCCATTTACCAGCAGCTTGTCGCTTCGCTCTAACCAGACCGCGGCAATCGAGATCCGCGGGCGAAGGCGCGCTCGGCCGAGCGCGAACTCTGGACCCTCCAGTCAACGCTCTTCTTGCGCAGGTTGAACCAGACGACCGACTGAACCTCGGAATGCCGGGCCAGGTAGCCGAACATCTCGGAGATCCAGCTCGCCTTGCTTCCCCCGAGCTCGGTGCTCCCCGTCTCCGAGCTCTGGATCGGCAGCCCGGGAGCCATGGCGTGGAGCTGCGCGATCGACTTGCCGCAGATGGTCTCGAACGATCGCCATCCGCGCCCCAGCGAACCCTCGTTGAGGCAGGTGAGGCCGAGCACGTTGACCTGCCCACGGCCCGGGAAGTAGGAGCGCGGCGCACCCATCACCGGGCTCCATACCCATCGGACGTTGGTGGCCCCGGCGAGGTCGAAGATATGGTGCACGTGGCGCCACATCTGGACGAACTGGCCGGGGAGGTTGCCGTTGGCGGTTCTTCCCCACGGGTACCAGTTGCCGTTCATCTCCTGCGCCAGGCGGAGCAGCACCGGATGTCCCCAGGCGGCCAGGCCCTTGGCCCAGGAGCGGATGTAGGAGTCGAAGTCACCGGCGATGATGTGGCGCAGGGCGTAGCGCGGCTGGGGGAAGTACAGCGGCTTGGTCGAGTCCCACGGCTCCCAGGTGATCTCCGGCACGCTCCCGTGCCGCGCGACGGCGTCGAGCTGGCTCGCGCGCAGCTGGCTGTGCTGCCAGTCCGCGTACCACATGACGATGCTCATGTGCCGGCGGACCGATTGCTCGAGGGCGTTCACCGTCGTGAGGTCTCCCGCTCGCCACGGGCGATATGAGTTCTGCGCCAACGCCGCCGTGGTCGCCCCCACTCCGAGCGCACGCGCCGCCACCGGCGAGACCGGATACGGCGCCGCGTTGGTGGTCGTCGACCGGACGATCAGGCCGTGCTGCTGGGCGACGAAGGCCGCCAGGAGCACGAACAGGACAAGCGGTGCGACGGTCGCTCTCCTCATGCGATCACCTTGGTCATGGGCGCCCACACGGCGAGGACGGAGACGCCCGCCAGTGCCACCAGGGCAAGGACGACGAGGACCACTCCGCCTCGCAGGCGCAGCGCGCGCCAGGCGCCGGCGTCCCGGCAGATCTGGCAGATCTCCAGGGCGACAGTGGTGGCGACGAGGAGGAGGCCGATCATGGCGTTGGCGAGCGCCAGCCAGTAATAGCCGTGCATCCCGGTCGCGCCTCCCTTGACCTGGAAGGCCCACACGGCGCCCAGCGGCAGCAACGCCATGGTGAGACCGGGCCCGTACAAGGTCAGCGCTCGGGGCACAGCTCCGGCCACTCCTTTCGGGGTGATCATGTACGGACGCTTGATACGGAGCGCGACGTTGACGAGCGCCCACACGATCACCGGCCAGCGGGCCACCCCGAGGAGGATCCCGCGCCATGACAGCTTCACTCCCCCGGGCTGGAACCACCTGCGCGTCTCACACCACATCAGGCTCGAGGCCAGGACCACGGGCACGAAGTAGACGAGGAAGGTCGGCAGCTTCACCGCGGCGATCGGGTGCCCGGTGAGCAGCGCCACCGTGGGAAGAGCCCACAGGAACGCGAGCGAGATCGACCACAGCGTGTACCAGCTCTGGCAGAACAGGAACTGCACGGCCTGCCGCAGGCTGTAGCGGCGGACCAGCCTCGGTGTGTGGTGGAAGAAGATCTGGATCATCGAGTACGCCCACGCGAACTGCTGGCGCAGGTAGGTGGCGAAGGTCTCAGGCCCGTCGCCGACGGCGATCAAGTCGGGGACGAACACACCCTTGTAGCCGTGGGCGGCGAGCACGACAGTGTCGAGGTGATCCTCGGCGCGGGTGGGCTGAAACCCACCGATCTCCCGTATCGCAGAGGTGCGGTAGGAGGTGTGCGAGCCGACGATGAACGGCGTGCCGGTGGCGCCATAGAACCCCATCTGCAGCGGGCCGTGGAACACGAGGTCCTGCTCGGTCAGGCCCCGGGCCGTCCAGTTCTCGAGGTTGCCGGCCACGCTCGGCGCCTGCACCCAGGCCACCGAGGAATCACGGAAGTAGCCGAGGGTGCGATCGAGATAGTCGCGCCGTGGACGGTGATCGACGTCGAATTGCACGAAGACCTCGTAGTCGAGCCCCAGGGAGGCAACGTGATCGAGCCATGCGTTCACGTTCCCAGCCTTGGTCTTGGCCTGGAACGGCGGTGCCGGCTGATTCCAGAAGGCAATCCCGCGGCGCGTGAAGTAGTGCACCCCGCGCTCCTCGGCCAGCGCCCGCACGTCAGCCGAGCCGCCTTCGTCGAGGATCCAGCTGTCGTGCCCGTAGCTGACCTCGTGCATGGCATCGAGCTGCTTGCGGATCACGGACAGGGACTCCTCCGCGGGCACACATAAGGCGATGAGGGCGACGCCGACCCCGGCGGGGGGCTCGACCTCGATCGGCCGCCGCATCTTCCCCACGAAGCTCCAGTAAACCGAAGGCAGCAACGTGGTCTGGTAGAAGAGCATCACGGTTTGCAGCCAGTAGAGGACCGGCGTGCTGTGCCTGGCATGACCAAGCCACCACACCCAGAAGGTGGTGGTGACCACACCCCAGATCAGCGCCAGCGCCCAGTACCGGGCACGCTGGGCACGCGACAGCGCGCGGACGCTCACATGCCGGAAGCCCGGTTCGGTTATCGCTGCGACGTCGGCGGTCGGGGCGACCTCGGTGAGCTGGCTCATGTGTGCCGCGCGGGTCGTCCGGCGGCGCACGCGACTTCCGTCTTGACGGCGAAGGCGCGGTTCGGCGCTGTCCAGTCTCGAGCTCGCCGTGCGCGGAGAAACGTTGCCTCCGGCCGAGATTCCGGCCGCGGCCAGGGCCTCAGATGCGTCGAGGGTCTCGCGCTCCATCAGGGCGTGCGCCAGCATGTCGAGCCGCACGCGGTTCTCACGGAGAATCTCCAGCGCCCGCAGCAGGCACTCTTCCATCACCTGATCGACGTCATCGTCCGCCCCTCGCGAGCGGTCCCCTGATACCCGAGAGCGCAGCCCGAGGCTCGGGAGGAGCGAGACGACTTCCTCGGACTCAGCGGCGCGATGAGGCTGGACCATCTCGGTGACCAGAGCGCGGACGTCGTCGAGGTCGGCCGCGGTCGCCTCGGTGACGTTGCCGTAGACGATCTCCTCGGCCGCGAGCCCACCCAGCAGTCCGATGATCCGGCCCCGGCGATAGTTCTCGCCCGGGAGACGGCGCTCAGACTCGGGCTCGTGGCGGTGGGCTTCGGAGCTCTGTTCGCTCGCGACGATCGACACCTTCCGCCGCTCGTCGGCTCCCGGCTGGAGCATCCCGAGCAGGGCGTGTCCGGTCTCGTGGTAGGCGAGCCGCCACGCTCCCTCCTTGCTGAGGGCGTCGCCCGGCACTTCCTGTGTCCGGGCAGGGGAAAGTCCCCGCCACGCCGTGGTTGGTCTCAAGTTCAATCCTTCCGTGGTTGAAATCGCGCGCCAGCGCGATGGGCGCCCCTCATCGGCTAACGGGATCTCGGACCCGACTTACCGATAATCAGAGTGTACGATGCTGCGCGCGCTTAAGGTCAGGAGTTCGCTGCAAACCCGTGCATTATCTGCCGACCCGAGGCGCGCCGGCGCTGGACGAATGTCGTAATCTGGCAGCGATTTCTAAGGTAGCTGGGGCCGGCTCAGCTTCGGGTCCGTGGCCGCGCTCACACCTCGACGACGACCGGGAGCACCATGGGACGGCGCTTGAGGCGGTCGTAGACGAAGGCCGCGAGGTCGTCGTGGAGCTCCTGCTGGAGCATGTCGATCTCGCGGATGCCCGCCTTGGCGGCGCGCAGCAACGAAGCCTCGACCTCCTCGCGGATGTCCTCCACGAGCTCGCCGGCCTGCTCGATGAAGGGCACGCCGCGGAAGATCACCTCGGGGGGGACGACCGACTCGCCGCTCTGCTCGGACACGGTCGCGACCACGATGAAGATGCCGTCGCCCGAGAGCATGCGCCGGTCGCGCAGGGCGACGTCGGCCGGGTCGCCGATGTCGACGCCGTCGACGAAGATCATCCCCGACTGTTCGGGGGCGCCGAAGCGGGCGCCGCGGGCGTCGATCTCGAGCGGCAGCCCGTTCTCGCCCTTGAAGATGTCCTCTGGGTCGATCCCCACCGCCTCGGCGAGCTGGGCGTGCAGCTGGATGCGCTTGAAGTCGCCGTGAGCGGGGAGCACGTATCGCGGGCGTACGAGGTTGAGCATGAGCTTGAGCTCCTCCTGGTACCCATGGCCCGAGGCGTGGATCGGCGCGTCCCGCGGAGTGATCACATCGCAGCCGATGTGGTAGAGGCGGTCGATGGTCTCGTTGACGGCGCGCTCGTTGCCGGGAATCGGAGTGGCGGAGAAGACCACGGTGTCTCCGTTGTGGAGCTTGATCATCCGGTGGTCGTTGTGGGCCATGCGGCGCAGGGCCGAGAGCGGTTCTCCCTGGGAGCCGGTGGAGATCACCACGACCCGGTCATCGGGCCAGTCCTCGACCTCCTGGGGCTGGATGAGGATGCCGCTCGGGAGGTCGATGTGGCCGAGCGAGCGGCCGATGTTGACGTTCTTGCGCATCGAGCGCCCGACCAGGGCGACCTTGCGGTCGAGCGCGGCGGCCGCGTCGACCACCTGCTGGACGCGATGGATGTTCGACGCGAAGCTCGTGACGATGATCCGGCCCTCGGCGCGCGCGAAGACCTCCTCGAGATGGGGTCCGACGCCCGCCTCGCTCGGCGAAAAGCCGGGCCGATCGGCATTGGTCGAATCTCCGCACAGCAGGAGGACGCCATCACGGCCCAGCTCGGCGAGGCGGGAGACGTCGGCGGGGGAGCCGTCGACCGGGGTCTGATCGAACTTGTAGTCGCCGGTGACGAGCACCGTGCCGAGCTCGGTCCCGATCGCCACTGCGCACGAATCGGGGATCGAGTGGGTCATGTGGACGAGCTCGATCGAGAAGGGGCCGAGTGAGAGCTCCTCGCCGGGCTCGAGGTCCTCGAGGGCCGCGTCCCTGAGCTTGTGCTCGTCGAGCTTTGACCGGGCCATGGCGATCGTGAGCCGCCCGCTGTAGACGGTGGGGGCGGCGTCGCCGAGCTCGCGCAGGACCCACGGGAGCGCTCCGAGATGGTCCTCGTGCCCGTGGGTGATGACGATCGCCTCGATATCCGCGGCGCGCTCGCGCAGGTAGGAGAAATCGGGGAGCACGAGGTCGATCCCGAGCATCTCCGCGGTGGGGAAGCGCAGACCGGTGTCCACGACAACGATCCGGCCGCCGTACTCGACGACCGTCATGTTCTTACCGATCTCGCCGAGTCCGCCGAGCGGAAGTACGCGCAGGGCGTCGCTCACGCCTGCACGGATGCCTGGCTGAGAAGGCCGTGGCGCTCGAGCATGGCACGGAGAATCTCGAGCTCGTGCTCGTCAGGCGGGACGTAGGGAAGCCGGGGCTCGCCGACCCCCATCCCCATCAGCCCCAGCGATGCCTTGACCGCGATCGCGAGCGGGACCACTGACATGTCGCGGTAGAGGTCCTGCAGCGAAGCCTCGATCTCATGCCGGCGCTCGGGCTCGTCGACCATCCGGCGCATCTCCTCGCCCACGAGGTGACTGGCGACGAGGATCCCACCCGGCTCGCCGAGGTCGAGGACGTCGGCGAGCATGTCGTCGTTGCCCGCGTAGATGATCATGCCGTCGATCTTCGCGAGGTTGGCGGCATTGGCCTGCTTGACGCCGACGATGCCGTCGATCTGGGCGAGCTCGGCCAGCAGGTCGTTGGACATGTCGCTGCCGGTGCGCTGAGGGATGTTGTAGAGGAGAATCGGCTTGTCCGTGGCCTTGGCCACCTCCTCGTAGTGCCTGACGATCCCGCGCCGGTTCGGACGGTTGTAGTACGGGTTGACCGAGAGCAGGGCGTCGGCGCCGAGCTCGGTCGCGCTCTCGGTGAGGCTGACGGCGTGGCGGGTGTCATTGGAACCCACCCCGGCGACGATCGTGCACCGTCCGCGCATCTCGCCGACCGCGAGCTCGATCATCCCCAGGTGCTCCTCATCGGTGAGGGTCGAGGCCTCGCCCGTCGTGCCACAGACGACGAGGCCGTCCGAGCCGTGGGCGACGAGGTGGTGCATGAGCGCGACGGCCGCCTCCTCGTCGACGGCGAAATCGGCGTCGAAGGGCGTGATCATCGCGGTCAGGATTGAGCCGAGACCGGGCATCGAGGGCGATTATCGCAAGCGCGGCCGATGCGAAGGCCCGCGGGTCCCAAGCGACCGGGGCACGGGCGCGATGCCCGCGCCCCCGGCGCAACGACAAGCGCTCACTTCACGGTCGTCACGGACACGTTCTCCGAGAGCGCCTTCTGGTAGGTAAAACCTGCCGTGAGCCTGGCGCTGATCGTGTGCTTCTTGGCCGCGACCAGGAGCGCCTTGCACTTCGCGCTCACTTTGCCGGTACTGACGGTCCGCGTGGTGCCCGCGCCGACACTGAACGTCGCGCTGGCGCACGCCACCTTCGTGCCCTTGTGATGGGCGGCGATCGCCAGGGTTCCCCCGCTGCACGCCAGTGCGTTCGAGCACCGGAGGGGGACGATGACGCGTCCTTTCCTCACCATCAGCTTGGTGCTCGCTAGCGATGCGGAGCCGGGGCCCTTGGTCGTGAGGGTGAGCAACCCGCCGTACACGGGCGCAAGCAGCGTCGAGGCGGCGCCCAAGGTGTCGTCGTCGGCGATCAGCTTGAAGGTGTACGTCGTGCTCGGCATCAGGTTCGAGGCCAGGTCGGCCAGTGGGAAGCGAGCCGTTGGGCCCGCGACAATTTGCCCGCCCGCGGTTTCCGACCGCGCCGGTGAGATCGCGGAGTTTGCCGTCACCGCCACGGCGGGCCCGGTTACGGCCGTGATGGCCGCTTGTGCGGATCCGGCCGACGCCGCCGTCAGCCCCACCACCCAAGCGACCAACGCCGACCGGGGAATACGTCGTTGCATGTTGCCTCCGTTGATGTGGTGAGTGTCCGCGACCGCGGGGGTGCCGGGGTTCGAGCGACCACGGACGGCCATCGCGTACATGCGCTCACCAAGTGATCGCGCTGCGGCGCCCCGACCCGGCTAGGGCCGCTGGCGATCGCTCAGAACAGCAGCCGCTCGAGCCCCACCACCGGCGACTCGGACAGGTCCCCCACGCGCCGGATCGCCAGGAGCACACCCGGCATGAAGGAGTCGCGATCGATCGAGTCGTGACGGATGGTCAGGGTCTGCCCGAGGTCGCCGAGAATCACCTCTTGATGGGCCACGAGCCCGGGCAGGCGCACGGAGTGAATGGGGACCTCGGGCCGGTCGGGCGCTGCCTCGGCCATGAGCTTGGCCGTCCGCGCCGACGTGCCGCTCGGCTGGTCGAGCTTGCCGTCGTGGTGGAGCTCGATGATCTCAGCCCGCGCCATGTGCTGGGCCGCCTCGGCGGCGAAGCGCATCATGAGCACGGCGCCGATAGCGAAGTTGGGGGCGATGAAGAGGTTGGCGCCGGTGCCCTCGGCCGCGACCACGATGTCGTCCGGGTCGAAGCTCGTGGTCCCAATGACCACGTGCACTCCGGCGGCGAGCGCCGCGCGCGCGTTCTCGACCACCGTCGTCGGCGTGGTGAAGTCGACAAGTACGTCGGCGTCAGGGAGGACCTCGCTCACTGAGACGCCCAGGGTGGGGTCGGCGCGCCCTGAGAGGGTCATGTCCGCCGCGCCGGTCACGGCCCGGCACACCGCATCCCCCATTCGCCCCGCCGCGCCCGCGACCGCGACGCGGATCACCGCGGGGCGGTCTCCACGATCGCGGGCTCGATCGCTCCGAGCGCTTCGCGGAAGGCCGCCTCGCCTGGCCCGATCCCGGCGGCGGAGAGGCTATCGGGGGACCACAGCTCGCCCGCCAGGGCGCGCAGGTCGTCGAGCTCCACCGCGTCGATGCGCTCGACGAGCTCGTCGAGCGAGAGGAGCGGTGTGCCGCTGAGCACCTCGGAGCCGAGGCGGTTCATGCGTGCGCCGGTCGACTCGAGCGAGAGCAGGACGCGGCCCTTGAGGTTCTCCTTGGCCCGCGTGAGCTCCTCGGGCGTCGCCGGGTCCTCCTGCAGGCGCGTGAGCTCGGCGCCGATGACCGAGGCGGCCTCGGTGAGGTTGTCGGCGCGGGTGCCCACGTAGAGGCCGATCTGGCCGCTGTCGTGGTAGTGGCTGGTGAACGAGTACACCGCGTAGGCGAGCCCGCGACGCTCGCGGACCTCCTGAAAGAGTCGCGAGGACGAGGTCCCGCCAAAGATGGTGTCGAGCACCCGTAGGGCGAAGCGGC
This sequence comes from Solirubrobacteraceae bacterium, assembly GCA_035552215.1. Classification (GTDB taxonomy): domain Bacteria; phylum Actinomycetota; class Thermoleophilia; order Solirubrobacterales; family Solirubrobacteraceae; genus Palsa-465. Next base: position 24,501 of record DASZLV010000037.1, read on the forward strand.
GGTCGTCGTGGCGCGAGATTCCCAGCCCCCCGAGGCACAAGTGGTACTGCTCGGTGTCCTTCTCCTCGAAGCGGATGCGTCGTGGCGCGTCGGCGGGCGCGACGGGCCAGCCCGGGGGCCGGTCGCCGGCTGAGGTGGGCACGCGAGTGCTCGCGAGCTCCACGAGGCGATCGTGGGTGACCGCTCCGGCAGCGGCGATCACGATGTTTGCGGGCGCGTAGCGCTCGGCGTGGAAGGAGGCGATCTCGGGGAGGGGAGCGGCGGCGATCACCTCGGCGCGGCCGATGATGGCGCGCCCGAGCGGATGGGCCCCGAACACCGCCTCACCGAGGACGTCGAAGACCTTCTCCTGGGGGTCGTCCTCGTACATGGCGATCTCCTCAAGGATCACGGCGCGCTCGGAGTCGACGTCGTTGAGGAGGGGACGGAAGACGATGTCCGCCATCACATCGAAGGCGGGCTCGAGGTGGGAGTCGATGACCCGGGCGTAGACCGAGGTCGTCTCCTTGCCCGTACCCGCGTTGAGCTCGGCCCCCATGCCGTCGAAGATCTGGTCGATCTCCAGCGACTCGTACTTCTCAGAGCCCTTGAAGAGCAGGTGCTCGAGGAGGTGCGAGAGGCCGGCCTGCTCGTCGCTCTCGGCGCGCGAGCCGGTGCCGATCCAGAATCCCAGCGACACGGATCGGACGGAGGGCATTTCCTCCGTCACGATCCGTACGCCGGACTCCAGAGTGGTGAGCCGGTGCTCCTCGACCACGGTCAGCGCGGGTCGACGGCTCGGCTAGCTGCGACGCTCAGGGTCGCGGTCGCGGAACCGTCCGCGGTCGCCACCGTTGCCGCCGCCATCGCGGGGGCCGCGATCGCGTCCGCCACGGCCACCGCGGTCGCCTCGGTCGCCGCCGCGGTCACGCCGCGGGGGTCCGCCGTCGCCGCTGCCCACGCTCGCGAGCTCCTCGGACGTCTTGCCCTCGACCTCGGGGTCGTTGGCCAGACGCAGGCCGATGCGGCCGCGCTCGCGGTCGACCTCGACCACGCGGACGTTGATGTCATCGCCCTTATTGAGGACCTCTTCGACCGTCGCGATCCGCTGCCCGGGGGCGACGTTGGAGATATGGAGCAGTCCGTCGGTGCCCTTGGAGAGCTCGACGAAGGCGCCGAAGGTGGTCGTCTTGACCACCTTGCCGGCGAACGTGTCGCCGACTTCGACCTCCTTGGTCATCGAGCGGATCCGGTCGACGAGCGCGTCTCCGAGCACGCCGTTGGAGGCGTACACGAGGACCTGTCCCTCGTCGTTGACGTCGATCTGGGACTCGAACTCCTCCTGCAAGGAGCGGATCGTCTCGCCGCCCTTGCCGATCAGCAGCCCGATCTTCTCGGGATCGATCTTGATCGAGGAAATCCGCGGCGCGTGCTTGGAGAGCTCGGCCCGCGGCGCGTCGATGACCTTGGTCATCTCGCCGAGGATGAACTCACGTGCGACCTTGGCCTGCGAGAGCGCGTCCCGCATGATGTCGAACGTCACGACGGTGATCTTGATGTCCATCTGGAGGGCGGTGATCCCGTTCTCGGTGCCGGCGACCTTGAAGTCCATGTCGCCGAGATGGTCCTCGACCCCCGCGATGTCGGTGAGGATGATGTAGTCCTCACCCTCCTTGATCAGGCCCATGGCGATGCCCGCCACCGGATGCTTGATTGGCACGCCGGCATCCATCAGGGACAGGGTCGAGCCGCACACGCTGGCCATCGAGGACGACCCGTTGGACTCGAGGATGTCCGAGACGACGCGGATCGTGTAGGGGAACTCCTCCTGCGAGGGAATCATCGGGACCAGGGCCCGCTCGGCGAGCGCGCCATGGCCGATGTCGCGGCGCTTGGGGCCGCGCATGAAGCCGGCCTCCCCGACCGAGAAGGGCGGGAAGTTGTAGTGGTGGAAGTAGCGCTTGGTGGTCTCGAGCCCAAGGGTGTCGAGGCGCATCTCCTCCCGCGTGGTCCCCAGCGCGGTGACGCTGAAGGCCTGCGTCTGGCCGCGGGTGAAGAGCGCCGACCCGTGCGTCCGGGGGGCGATTCCCACCTCGATCGAGATCGGCCTGATCTCCTCGGCGCTACGGCCGTCGGGACGCTTCTTCTGGAGCGCGATTCGCTCGCGGATCATCGTCTTCTCGAGCTTGTCGAAGGCCATCTGCGCCTTCGCGCGGTACTCGGCGTAGGTCGCCGACTCGGGATCGCCCGCGTACTGCGCAAGGATCTCCTCCTCGACCGCCTTGGTGGCGTTCTGGCGCTCGAGCTTGTCCTCCACCTGGGTGGCGGCTTCGAGCGCAGCACCGTGGGAGGCCTTGATCTGCTCGTAGAGCTCGGGGTCGACCTGCGGCACCTCGACCGGAGTCTTCTCCTTGCCCGCCTTCTCGGCGAGCTCGCGCTGAGCGGCGCAGAGCTTCTTGATCGCGTCGTGGGCGATGTCGAGGGCATCGAGGATCTCCGCCTCGGGGATCTCGTTGGCCCCCGCCTCGACCATGAGGATCGCTTCCTCGGAGCCGGCCACGATGAGATCGAGGTCGGTGTTCTCGGTCAGCAGCTCCTCGTCGGGGTTGATGACGAAGTTGCCGTCGATCTTGCCGATGCGCACGGCACCGACAGGCGCCGGGAACGGGATGTTGGACACCATCAGCGCCGCGGAAGCACCGTTCATCGCCAGCATGTCGTAAGGGTTGACATGGTCGACCGACATCGGCAGTGCGACGAGCTGCGTCTCGTGCCGCCAGCCCTTGGGGAACAGCGGACGGATGGGACGGTCGATCAGGCGCGCCGTGAGCGTCGCCTTCTCCCCCGCGCGGCCTTCGCGCTTAAAGAACGAGCCGGGGATCTTCCCGGCTGCATACATGCGCTCCTCGACATCAACGGTCAGGGGGAGGAAATCCACATCGCGGAGATTCCCCGCGGTGGCGGTACAAAGAACCATCGTGTCGCCCGAACGGACGACGACGGCGCCGGAGGCCTGCTTGGCCAGCTTGCCGGTCTCGAAGGAGATCTCCTTACCGGCGATCTCGACGGAGACCCGCGTCTCGGCGTCAGACATATTCAGTTTCCCTTCTCTCTCCGCCCTTCGGTCGGCGGAGTGCTTCTAGTTTCTCTTTAGTCCGAATGTGATCATCGTAGCGGGCACCGGCCCCGTTGTGCCGGGCGCTATCCCGCGGTGAAGCCCCGTTCGAGCTCGATCAGCGTGCTCTCCTCCACCTTGCCGGGGTGCAGCACCCCGCCGCAGGAGAGCGTCGGCGTCGTCACTACCCCGGCACGGATTCCCGACTCGAAGTCCCGGCGCACCCGGGCGATGACCTCCTCGCTGCGGCGGTCGGAGTCGAACCGCGCGAGATCCAGGCCGAGCTCGCCGGCACGTTGCCACAGGTGCGGATCCTCGAGCCTCCCCTGATCGCCGAAGAGCAGGTCGTGCATCTCCCAGAACCTGCCCTGCACACCGGCCGCCTCGGCGGCGCACGCAGCCGGCCAAGCCCGCGGATGGCCGGAACGCACGGGAAAGTGCCGGAACACGCGCCGCAGCTGCCGGGCGGCGAGCCGGGCGCTGAGGGCCGCGCAGTACGGGCACTCGAAATCGGCGTACTCGATGACCAGCGCGGCGTCCGCCGGCCCACGAACGTGGTCATCCGCCGCGACCGGCGGGACCGGGGCCGAGCTGAGCTCGGTCATGAGCCCGCTAGGCGGCGAGGCCGTCGAAGATCAGGTTGGCGCCGGGCAGATCTCCCGGCGACTCCGCCTGGTAGCTCCACTTGACCATCCCGTTGGGGTCGACGATCACGAGCGCGCGCTGGGGGAAGCCCCCGGGGTGATAGACGCCGAAGGCGCGGCACGTCTCGCCTTTGGGCTCAAAGTCCGAGAGCTGCTCGATCGAGACCCCGAGCTGCTCGCGGAATGCGGTCTGTGACCACGTGGCATCGCATGAGACGCCGTACAGGGTCGCGCCCCGGGACGCCAGCTCCTCGCGCAGCTCGTCGTAGAGGTTGAGCTGATCGGTGCACACCGGACTGAAGGCAAAGGGATAGAAGACGAGCACCGAAGTCTGGCCGGCGAGGTCGTCGCGAGTGAACGGCTCCCCTTCGGCGCGCGCAAGGCGGAACTCAGGCGCGGCTGTCCCGGGCTCGATCATGCGGGACCCGGCTACTTGCGCAGGCCGAGCTCGCGGACGAGCTCGCGGTAACGCTCTAGGTTCGAGCGCTGCAGATAATTGAGGAAGCGACGCCGCCGCCCCACGAGCATGAGCAGGCCCCGGCGCGAGTGATGGTCCTTCTTGTGTACGCGCAGGTGGTCGGTGAGCTCGTTGATCCGATCGGTGAGCATCGCGATTTGCACCTCGGTGGCTCCGGTGTCTTCCGGCCCGTGGCCAAACTTCTCGATCAGCTCGCGCTTACGTTCTGCGGTCAGAGGCATTGCGGGCGGTGAGGCTAGCAGGTCGGGGGTGGGGGGCCGCGCCGGGGGCCAGTCGCTTCCTAAACGCTGTTTGGCCCCTCCCTGACGCGGAGAGCTAGCAAGGAACGAGAGAAAGGAACCGATCTCCATGACACCGAACAGCCTTGATCAACAGCTGACCAAGTATCTGACCGACGCACACGCGATCGAGGAGCAGGCGCTCGTACAGATGCGGGCGGCTCCGAAGCTCGCCGGCGACCCGGTGATCGCTGCCGCCTTCGAGCATCACCTGATCGAGACCGAGGATCACGAGCTGGTGATGCGGGCGCGGCTTGAGGCCCGCGGCGCCAAGCCCTCGACCCTCAAGGATCTCGCCGGTAAGGCGACCGGCAAGGGCTTTGCCCTGTTCGCCCAGTTCCAGCCCGACACGACGGGCAAGCTGGTGGCGCACGCCTTCTCCTATGAGCACATGGAGCTTGCTGCCTACGATCTCCTCGCCCGCGTCGCTGAGCAGGCGGGCGACGGCGAAACCGCGACCTCGGCGGCGCGGATCCGCGACCAGGAACGAGCCATGGGCGAGCGGCTCGCGGAGCTCTTCGACGCCGCCGTGGAGGCCTCGCTGCGCGAGAAGGGCACCGATGAGCTCCAGGAGGAGGTCGACCATTACCTCTCCGACGCCCACGCGATCGAGAGCCAGGCGATCCGCCTCCTCGAGAAGGCCCCGGCCATAGCCGGCTCCTCGGAACTCGCGTCCGCCTACGAGGAACATCTCGAGGAGACGCGCGAGCACGAGCGGCTCATCGCCGAGCGCCTGCGTGCCCGTGGTGCGAGCCCGTCGAGGATCAAGGACGCCGGCCTATCGCTCGGCGCGCTGAACTGGGGAGGCTTCTTCGCCGCCCAGCCCGACACCCCGCCGAAGCTCGCGGGCTTCTCCTACGCTTTCGAGCACTTGGAGATCGCCGCCTACGAGCTGCTCGCGAGAGTGGCACGGCGTGCGGGCGACACCGAGACCGAGGCGGTCGCACAGCGCATCCTCGGGCAGGAGCGGGCCGCTGCCGAACTCATCCATGGCCTATTCGGCGCCGCCCTCGACGCCGCGCTGCACGAGCAGGGCGTTGGCGCGCGCTGAGGAGCCCCCTACCCGCCGGAGCACACCTCGCGCGTGAGCTCGACATCGCGGTGCATCTGCTCGACCAAGGCCTCGACAGAGTCGAAGCGGCGCTCGCCGCGGAGCCGCTTGAGGAACTCGATGCGGAGGTTCTGGCCGTAGAGGTCGATCTCGCGATCGATCAGATAGGCCTCGATGAGCACCGCCCGCCCGGTTCCGAAGGTCGGGCGGACCCCGACGCTGACGGCGGCACACGCGCCGTCAGCGCGGGCCGCGTAGACCCCGTTGCCCGGGTACACGAGCGCCTGATCGGGGACGATGTTCGCGGTCGGGAACCCGAGCTCACGCCCGCGCCGGTCTCCGGAGACCACGAGACCGCGGAGCTGAAAGGGAGCGCCGAGGAACCCGGCGGCGAGCTCGACCTCGCCGGCGAGGACGAGGCCGCGGATGTGGCTCGAGGACACGACCTCGTCCCCCACCTCAACGAGCGGGACGATTCGCGTCTCGAAGCGAGGGTCGGCGGCGAGAAGGGCGGGATCGCCGGCGGCGCGGTGTCCGAAGCGGAAGTTCTCGCCCACCGACACGCGCTCCGCGCCGAGCCGCTCGACGAGCACGCGGTCGATGAACTCGGCCGGCGTCTGTTCGGCGAATCCTTGATCGAAGGGGATGACCACGAGCTCCTCGACCCCCAGGGCGGCGATGAGCTCGCCCTTGACCTCGAGGCTGGTGAGGAGCTTGGGGGCCGCCTCGGGCCTGATCACCTGCAGCGGATGGGGTTCGAAGGTGAGCACGGTGTCGCTCCCGCTGATCACCTCGCGATGGCCGAGATGGACGCCGTCGAACTCCCCCACGGCGACGCGGCGCGGCCGCGGCTGCGTCTCATCGAGCATCATCGTCCGCATCGGCGCGCCAAAGTATTCAGGACGCGGGCCGCAGACCGACGACCGGCTTCAGGGTGCCCGGCTCGCGCCCCGGCTCGGCGAGCGCGATCAGCCCTTCGGCGTCGGTGAGGCGGACGATCCCTTCCCCGTCGCCGATCACCGCCACGCCGTGCCTCGCGCGCATCGCGTCCTCCGCCCCCAGCCGCCACTCGGGCATGAACCTCGCCAGCGCCTCGCCGAGGTCGATCAACCGTTCCGGATCGGCGTCGGCGACGTCGAAGTCCCCGATCCGGGTGCGCCGGAGCTCCTCGCAGTAGGCATCCCCGAGATCGGCGATCAGGCTCCGCACGTAGGTCCCCGACGAGCATTCGATGACGAAGGCCCGCCGGTCCCCCGAGCGCCAGGTCTCCTCGAAGAGCCTCACCTCGACGGGACGCTCGGCGAGCTCGACCACCTCGCCCGCGCGGGCGAGCGCGTAGGCGCGCCGGCCGCCGACCTTGACGGCGGAGTACGCCGGCGGCCGCTGCATCAGGCGGCCAACGGGAAGGTCAAGATCGCCCTCGGGCACCACGCCCGTCGCCACGATCTCACCGTCGCGATCGCCGGTGCTGGAGACGGCGCCGAAGCGCGCCACCGTCTCATAGCGCTTCCCGAGCGCCATGAAGAAGCGCTGGGTCCGCGTCCCCCGGCCCACGAGGACGATGAGCAGCCCGGTCGCGAACGGGTCAAGGGTGCCGGCGTGCCCGACCTTGACCCCGCGCCCAAGCCGGCGCCGGACACCGGCCACGACGTCGTGCGAAGTGATGCCGGCGGGCTTGTCGCACAGGAGAATCCCGTCCACTCTAAAGCTGAGCCGCGATCTCCCCGCGCAGGAAGCTCACCAGCTCCTCCCACGAAAGGGCGGTGGAGAATCCGGCGGCGCCGCGGTGGCCGCCGCCGCCCTGCACGCGGGCGATGCGGGAGACGTCCACGCGCTCGTCGCTCGAGCGCAGCGAGACCTTGCGGGGCCGCTCGTCGTCGGAGGAGCCGATGCGGTCGCGTACGAGCGCGGCCACCGCCGTGCCCTCGACCGCGCGCAGGTGGTCGATGACCCCCTCGGAGTAGCTCTCCTCGGCGCCGGACGCGTTGAAGTCCTCGGTGGTCAGGCGCGACAGGGTGAGACGCCCGTCGTCGAAGCGCTCGACCCGCGCCAGTCCCCGCGCGAGGAGGGCGAGCTTCCCGTAGGGCACACCCTCGTAGACCCGGCGGTAGATCTCGTGGACGTCGACTCCGGCCTCGATGAGCTCGGCCGCCATCAGGTGCGCACGCGTACCCGTGTTCTCGTACATGAAGCGCCCCGTGTCGGTGACGAGGCCCACGTAGAGGGCCTCGGCCACGGTGATGGTGAACTCGACTCCGAGCGCGTGCATGAGATCCCACACGATCTCGGCCGTGCACGAGGCCTCGGGGACCACGTGGTTGACGGTGCCGAAGCGGGTGTTGTCGTGGTGGTGGTCGACGTTGACGATCTTCGTGCCCGGGTGCTCGAGCGCCTCCCCCGGCCCGCGGTCGAGGTTGCCGCAGTCCAGGTACAGGCTCGTGCGCTCCGGGAGATCCTCGGGGGCAGTGGTCACGAGGCCGGGCAGCGGGAGGAAGCGGTATTCGTGGGGCAGCGGGAACTCACTGGCGTCGATGAACATGACGCTGTCCTTGCCCAGAGCGGTGAGGATCTCCTGCATGGCGATGAGCGAACCGAGGGCGTCGCCATCGGGGTTCTCGTGAGTGACGACGACGAACCGGTCTCCGCGCCTGATCTCATCGAGCACCAGCTCCCGGCTCGAGCGGTCTCCGTTCTCAGCCATCGGGAGGCTCGCTCTCGAGCAGCTCGGTGATTCGCATCCCTGTGTCTATCGACGCGTCGTATGCGAACGTGAGCGTCGGGGTGTGCTTGAGCGTGAGCTCGCGGGCGAGGAGGCGCTGCAGGAAGCCTTGGGCCGAGCGCAGGCCGTCGAGGCTGGCGGCACGCTTCGTTTCGTCACCGAGCACGCTCACATATACGCTCGCATGGCGAAGGTCGGGGCTGGTCTTGACGGCGGTCACGGTCACGAATCCAACGCGCGGATCCTTGATTTGCGTCGCGATCGCGTCACTGAGGACCGCGCGTACGGTCCCATCGACGCGGCGCATCCGGGCGTGGCTCATCCTATCCGCCGCGGTCGATGCTTGATGGAACAATTAAGGGTGGTCGCATTCACGGGCGTAGATCCTCGAGCGAGGCCACGATCCGCTCGACCGACACGCCGTCGGGAAAGCGGCCCTGCAGCCAGCGCTCGACACTGTCGGCAGCAGAGCAGAGTGTGACCAGCGACCCTCCGGTGAGCGCCGCGGTCAGGGTGCCGCGCTGCCAGAGGTCCTGATGATCGGTCTCCGCCACGGCCACCCCGAAGCGCGTACCCAGCTGGGCCTTGACCGAAGAGAGATCCTTGCGCTTGCTCTTGAGGCTGCCCGCCTCGGGAAAGTGCAGGTCGATCACGAGGACGGCCACGTAGCCGCTCGCTCCCACGTCCCTACCCCAGCTCGCGTTCCACCTGACGCGTGGCGTAGGTCTCCAGCACGTCACCATCCTTGATGTCGGCGAAGTCCCGCAAGACGATCCCGCAGTCGAAGCCGGCCGCGACCTCGCGGACATCCTCGTTGAAGCGCTTCAGGCTCAAGATCTCGCCGTCGTAGACGACGGTGCCGTCACGCACCAGGCGGACCTTGGCGCCGCGGGTGATCTTTCCGTCGAGCACGTGGGAACCGGCGATCGTCCCGACCCGGGAGGCCTTGAAGGTCTGGCGGACCTCGGCGCTTCCGACCGCGTCCTCGACCTGCTCGGGCTCGAGCATCCCCTGCATGGCGAGCCGGAGCTCGTCGATGGCGCGGTAGATCACCGCGTAGTTGCGGATCTCGACGCCTTCGCGGTCGGCGACCGCGCGCGCGTCCCCGACGGGCCGCACGTTGAAGGCGAGGATCACCGCGTCGGAGGCGGCGGCGAGCATGACATCGGATTCGGTCACAGCGCCGACGGCGCGGCGGATGACGTTGACGGAGACCTCGTCCTGGGGAAGCTTGGCGATCTCGTCCTCGATCGCTTCGAGCGATCCGGCGACGTCGGCCTTGAGGACCAGGTTGAGCTCCTGCAGCCCGCGCTTGAAGATGTCCTCGAGGGAGATCTTCTTGCCCGCGCGTCGTGCCAGCGCCTCAGTCTTCAGGCGGGTGGCGCGGTCGCCGGCCAGCGACCGGGCGCGCCGCTCGTTGTCGACGACACGGACGATCTCGCCCGCCTCGGGGACACCGTTGAAGCCGAGGACCTCGACGGGCTCGCCGGGGCTGGCGGCTTCGATGCGATTGCCCATGTAGTCGTGCATGGCACGGACCCGGCCCCAGTCGGCCCCGGCCACGAAGGCGTCGTAGACGTGGAGGGTGCCGCGCTGTATGAGGATGGTCACGACCGGCCCGCGACCTGGGTCGAGCTTGGACTCGATCACCGTGCCCGACGCTTCGGTCCCGGCGTTGGCGCGCAGCTCCTCGACCTCGGCCATGACGAGGATGGTCTCGAGCAGGTTGTCGAGCCCTTCCCTGGTCTTCGCCGAGACGTTGACGAATTCGGTTTCGCCGCCCCACTCGACCGGCTGCAGGCCGAGGGCGGTCATCTCGGTGCGCACGCGATCGGGCTGGGCGCCTTCCTTGTCGATCTTGTTGACCGCGACGAGGACGGGTACGCCGGCTTCCTTGGCGTGGTCGACGGCCTCCTGGGTCTGGGGCTTCACGCCGTCGTCGGCCGCCACCACGATCACCGCGATGTCGGTGACCTTGGCGCCGCGGGCGCGCATGGCGGTGAACGCCTCGTGGCCCGGGGTGTCGAGGAAGGTCACGACCTTGTCTTCGTGGTGCACCTGGTAGGCGCCGATGTGCTGGGTGATCCCACCCGCTTCGCCCTTGGCCACCTCGGTCTCGCGGATGGCGTCGAGCAGCGAGGTCTTGCCGTGGTCGACATGACCCATGATCGTCACCACCGGCGGGCGCTCGACGAGATCGCCGGCATCGTCCTCGAACACCGGCTCGGTGATCTCCTCGTCCTCGGAATGGACGATCTCGACCTCCTTGCCGAGCTCGGTGGCAAGGACCACGATCGAATCGTCGGAGAGAGTCTGGGTGAGCGTCTTCATCTCACCGAGCATCATCAGCTTCTTCATCACCTCGGGCACGGGCACGCCGAGATACTCGGCCACGTCCTTGACCGTCGAGCCCGAGTTGATCTGGACCGTGTCGGGCTGGTTGGCGCTCGCGCTCTGCGATGGCCGCGACTCCGCCTCGTCGTCGTAGACGCCGCGGCGGCGCCGGCCACGGCGCTGGCGCCGCGGAGGCTGCTGCTGAGGGCCTCCGCCGGGAGCGCGGCGGGAAGCTTGGGAGTCGATGACCACGCGGCGCCGGCCACCGGCCGCGCCGGGGGCGCGCTCGCCTTGAAGCGAGTCGCGGGTGGGGCGCTTGGAGGCCTGCTCGGCCTCGGCCCTCGTGGTACCGGTGCGGGCGGCCCCGTCGCCGGAGTCCACGGCGGGGGGCGCGCCGGCGCCGTCGCCCGTGCGGGGAGCGCTCGGGGCGCCTGAGCCCTGTCCCGCGCCGGTCTGAGCCGACGCCTTCGGGGCGGCGTTCGCGCGCGGGGCACCGTCACCGCTGGCCCGTGCCTGCGGGGCTGCCTTGGGAGCTGGCTGCGCCTTGGTCTTGGCGCCGTTGGCCTGCTTGGCGGCGCCGTTGGCCTGCTTGGCGGCACCGTTGGGCTGCGCACCGCCGTTGGCGGCAGTGGCTCGAAGGTCCCCATCCTCGGGAGGCTGGATGGTTCCGTTGTTGAGTGCCTGCAGAGCAGTCGCCTCGTCCACGCTCGAGGACGCCGCGCCGACCTTCATGCCGGCGGCCTGCATGCGCGCAAGGGCGACCTTGGGCGACATGCCCTGCTCCTTGGCGATTTCGTGAACGCGTTTCTTACTCATAAGTCTCTTCTCAGTTTAGGACGTCAGCTGGCGTCCCTGCCGGGACGTGCGAGCGGCGCTCGCCGCTTACACGCTGTCGGTGGGAGCAGCCTCGGCGACCGGGACTGATTCCCCGAGATCGCCGTCGCCTTCCGTTCCCGCCTGCGGAGCGGAGCCTACCGTTGCTTCGCCGCCACCGTCCGACGATGCCGGGGTCGTGGCTTCGACCTGGTCGGTGTCCTGGTTGGCGAGGGCCTGGTGGGCGTCGATGCCGCAGTAGCGCGAACCGGGCAGGGAGGCGTTCGGGCAGCGACGGCCGTTGGAGAGGATGGCGGCACAGCGACCCTGCGCCTCCTCCTCCTCGTAGCCGTGCTCGGCCTCCTCGGCCGCGAACTCGGTCTCGGAGCGGATATCGATCCGCCAGCCGGTGAGCCGCGCGGCCAGGCGGGCATTTTGTCCCTCGCGGCCGATGGCCAGCGACAGCTGGTCGTCGGGGACGATCACCGTGGCCTGCTTGCCCTTGTCGTCCACGAGCACCTCGCGCACACGGGCGGGCGACAGCGCCTTGGCCACGAAGCGGGCAGGCTCTTCGTTGTAGGGGATGATGTCGATCTTCTCGCCCCGCAGCTCGGACACAACCATCCGCACGCGGGAACCACGCGGCCCCACACAGGCGCCCACGGGATCAACGCCGTCGACGTGCGAGACCACCGCGATCTTCGAGCGGTATCCGGGCTCGCGGGCGACGCCGGTGATCTCGACGAGGCCGTCGGCGACCTCGGGCACCTCGAGCTCGAACAGCGACTTGATGAGCTCGGGGTCGCGTCGCGAGACGATGATGCTCGGGCCCTTGGTCGAGGCCGAGACATCCTTGATCACCGCCTTGATCCGCTGCGAGTGGTCGTAGCGCTCGCCGTCGACCTGCTCGGACTTGGGCAGCAGCGCCTCGACGCGCTCGCGCAGCTGCACGAGCGTGTAACGCGAGTCCGACTGCTGGACGATCCCGGTGATGAGCTCGCCGACCCGGTCGCGGTACTCCTCAAACATCATGTCGCGCTCGGCCTCGCGGATCCGCTGCAGGATGACCTGCTTGGCGGTCTGGGCGGCGATGCGGCCGAAATCGTGCGGGGTGACGTCCTCGGTCTCGATCTGGTCCTCGTACTCCTTGAGCTTCTCGAGGTCGATCTCCGGCTCCGGTGGATCGCGCATCTCCCCGGTCTCGGGATCGACGGTCGGCTCGCCGTCGGTGGCGGACTCGACGAGCAGCTGCTCCTCGAGCTCCGGCGGGATCTTGAGCTCCCAGACGATGAAATCGCCCGTCTCGCGGTCCATCTCAACTTTGGCGTAGGGCGCCGAACCGGGAGTCTTCTTATAGGCGGACAGGAGCGCATCTTCGAGCGCCTCCATCAGCTTCTCGCTCGAGATGTTCTTCTCGGCGGCAAGACCCCTTACGGCTTCCAGGATTTCCTTGGACATGGTCTTACTCTCCCGGGACGAGGTTGGAGCGATAAATCTGCTCATAGGGAACCGTCACGACGCCGGCCTCGGCCGCGATCGCCACATCCCGGTCCGACGCTCCAACGAGCTCACCGGTCACGCTGCGATGGCCCTCGATAGCGTCACGCAGGCGTACGCGAGCGCGGCGCCCGAGGAATCGACGGAAATGGGCAGGTCGGGTCAGGGGGCGATCCTCGCCCGGTGAGGAGACCTCGAGCGTGTAACGGTCACGGTAATCGTTCAGGGCCCCGGAAACGCGCTCGCACAAGGCGAGAGTGACGCCCTCGGGGTGGTCGATGAACAGACGCAGGGTGGTGCCGGAGACAACCTCGGCGAGCAGCACCTCGACCTCGGGCTCGATCTGAGCGAGCCTGGTCTCGATGTCGTTCTGAAATGTCGTCACTGACTTCCTCACCTCTGTCATAAAAAAAAGCGGGCGAACGCCCACTTTCGGTACGTCCGCCGGAATGGTCTCCGGCGCGAAAGCTGTAGGCCAAATGTAGCACCGCCCTGGCGCAGCCGCACCCACTGAATGGCGGCTCGCCGGGGCGAACTACGATCGCGCGGCTGCGGCGCGGGCCCGGTCTCGATACAGGCTGTAGTCGCGCCGCTCGGGCTGCAGGGTGGCGGCGAGCGCGAGCGGCTTGCGTGCTTCGGCGTGCCGACCGAGGAGCTGCAGGGACCGGCCCAGACAGAACAGAGCGTAGTCGTTGGTCGGGTAATGCTCGATCACCGCGGCGAACTCGGCGGCGGCCTCCTCATAGCGCTGGGCGTGGAACAGCGCGCGGCCCAGGGCCTCCCGGATCGAGGTCTTGTCGGGCGCCAGGTCGCGGGCGCGACCGAGCGGGACGGTGGCCTGGTGGTGGTGGCCCTGCTCGAGCAGCGCGGTTCCCCGGCGGAACAGTTCGTAGACGTCGTCCATGTGCCCGTATCTTAATTCACAGGCGCGGCGGCAGCGCCCACAGCGCACGCAGGCGCCCGATGGTCCCGCGGCCCACGGCGAGCTGCGCCCGGAACGCCCGCCGCTGCGCACGGGTGGGCGACTGCTCCCCGTCGGCATACCGCGCCCGGCCGACGGTCCGCACATATTCGGCCGCCTCCTCCGAGCGACGGAACCGGTGCTCGAGATCGGCGAGCGTCGTCGCCGGCGTGAGGGTGAAGCTACTGCGCCGTAGCGCACGCTCGAGCTCGACGAGGAGCTCGTCGCTCGACGGGGGCTCCCGCCTGCGCCTGCGTCTGTGCGAGGCCAACCCGCCGCCCCCAATCCCGAGCGCCACGAGGATGATCGCCAGCAGCGCCGCCAGGGAAACCGTGCCCCCGCCGCGACGGCGCGTCGTCGTGGTCGCGTCGTGGGCGGCGCCGTGAACCTTGGACGGGAGGGGGCGGGCTCGCAGCCTGGAAGCGGCCGGGGCCGTCGCGGCGGCCGACCTCGTGCTGGTCGCGGGCGTCGGGTTGAAGGCGACCCAGCCGTAGCTCGGGAACCACACTTCCACCCAGGCGTGGGCTTGGAAATCGGCGACCGACCACTCGCTGATCGAAGAGTCGTAGCTTCCGGGCGTGAAGCCGACGGCGACCCGCGCCGGGACGCCTCCCATACGCAGGAGCAGCGCCATCGCACCCGCAAACTGCTGGCAGTATCCGTACTTGGCGGCGAACAGGAAGGTGGCGAGCGGGTAGGGGCTCCGGGGCGCGTTGGTGTCGTAGCGGTAGCCGTGCTGGAGATATCGGTACACGCGCTCGATGTAGGCATCGGGCGTCCGCGCCCCCGCCCCGAGCCGGCGAGCGAGGCGGTAGGCAGCGGCGTAGGGCGAGGCCGCCATCGTCGAGCCGACGTAGCCGGCACTGGCCGACGGCGCCGTCGACCCAAAGGCGGGGAATACCACGGTGCCGGGCACGTTGCCGGCGCCCAGCTCGGGGACGAACATCTGGCGGTAGTAGGAGAGGTCGGCTGGATAGGACCCGCGGGCGGCCGCGAGCTCCGACCTCGTCGGGTTCGGGGCGTAGACCTTGACCAGGTAGGCGTCGCCGGGCCCAAGCTGCTGGTTGGCGGTCCACGTCCCCGGGCTCGGCCCGGGCACCACTCCGCCGGTCACGTTCTCCGGGCGCTGCGCCGTCCCGCTGGCGACGATCTCTGTCGTATACATGACGCCGATGGTGACCCGCAGCGACTGCGTCCACGTCGCCAGGGCGGCCGCCGAGGGCGGCGGCGTCGCGGGCGGGGCGTTGCCCGAGGCGCCCGCGTTCCCGGCCGCCTGAGCCCACCCGGTGCCGTCGAACTGATCCAGGTTCTCGGTCTTCCAGAACTCCGGGCGCGATGCCTTCACGCTCAGCACCTGCGTCCCCGAGGTCGGCCAGGAGTAGGGGCCGTAACCCTGGAACCAGTCGAAGGTCTCGGTCCCCGACGGGCTGAAGCTGTTGGCGATCGACTGATAGTTGAGCACGGGCCGATGGGTGTCGAGGCCGGGTGCGAGGATCACGCCGGCCACCCCGGTCACGCCGGCGATCGCCAGCGCCGGCAGCACCTCACGGCGGCCGAGGCGCTCCCCCCACACGAAGGCCGCCACGAGGACGAACAGGAGCAGTCCCTGGAGATAGGAAACGCGCGGGGCCTCGAGAGCCGCGGGAACGATGGCCAGGGCGATCAGCGGTAGCGCCGCGGCGGCGCGCCGGGCGTCGCCCATGGCGTGGGGCACGAACGCGAGGAGGATGCCGGCGTCGAGGACGAGCAGGCCCCCGCCCAGGAGGATCACCGTTCGAGCCCAGCTGTTCACCCCGGCGTAGGGAACGATGACCCGGGGCAGGGCCGTCAGACCCTGGCCGATGCCATGGGCCACGACGGCCACCCGGAGGTGGGTGACCATGGTCAGGGGCACCCCGCAGAGGGGGAAGACGGCGATCACCGGCACGATCACCGCGGCGGCGGCGAGCAGGCGATTTCTCCCTCCCCGCTGGGCCCGGGCGCCGAGGAGACCGCCGGTGGCCACCGCGAGGACGAGGAGCAGGAGCATCCGCCCGGTGGCGGCGGGAGCGACGAGCGTCGCCCAGCGCAGCGCGCCGTAGAGCCCCAGGGCCGAGAAGGTGAGCAGGCGCACCGCCGGTCGTGACGCCGGTGCGTCGAGCTTGGTGGGGGCCGAGCGCCGCAGCGTCTCGACGGGAACCCGGTGCGGCGTGGCCACCGTGCTCACGGGCGACTCATCCCCCGTGCGCTCCGGCGATCGCCGCCGCTCGCGCCGCCGCCGATTTCGGCCCTCCGTGACGCGCGAGCAGCTCGTAGGCGCTGCACCCGGCGACCTCGAAGGTGGCGCTCGGACCGGGAAGGCTTCCCGGGATCACGAGGATGCGGGCTCCCCGGGCGACGCCGTCGGCGGCCGCCGGCAGGCGATGTAGCCGCCGCGCCGCGACATAAAAGGTGGGCCCGCGGCGGACGCCGACGCCGGCGAGGAAGGGAGGTGGCGTCCCCGGGGTGCGCTCGACCATCGCCAGCCGCGCGTGCGCCGCCGCCCACGGGCCGAAACCGCCGTCGAGGGGGCTCGCCCGCCGCTCGCCGGGAAGCAGGAGCGCGCAGCCGCCGGCCTCCGCGAGCTCGAGGGCGATCGAGGCGGCGGCGCGCACGGCGGCGTCGAGGTCCTCTGCGCGCTCGGCGCCGCGGGCGTCGAGCACGACCAGGGGCCGCGAGTCGGTCTCGGCCCGCAGGCGCCGCTCGAGCAGCCCGGCGCCGCGCGCCATAGCCGCCCAGTGGATCCGCGAGGCCGAGGTTCCCTCACGATAGGGGCGCAGCCCGTCGATCTCGACCTCGGCGAGCGCGGCCCGCGGGGCTCTCGCCGAGTGCAGCAAGCTCGGGGCCGCGGTCGCCGTCGCCGCACCGGCCCCGGCGACGCGGATCGGCTCGGTGCGCGGGAGCACGAGGAGCTCGTGCACGGCCCCGCTGCCCGGGCACACGCGCCGCGAGAGGTCGAAGGGGTCGCGGATGATCAGGGCGGGCGGCTCGAAGCGCCGCAGGCCCCGCCGGGGGAAGCTCGCGGAGATCACGCGGGTGCTCGTGCCCCGGCGCGCTCCGAGGGGGATCGGCTCGGCGGCGAGTGGCTCGAGCACCGCGCCGGACAGCGCCGGTGTGCGTCCGCAGCGGACCTCGAGCTCGACCTCGAACTCCTGGTCCTCGACCACGCGCCGCACGCTCATCCTTCGCTCCACCGTCGCGCCGCGGGCGGCGAGCCGCGTCCACGCCGGGGCGAGGATGCCGATGAGCAGAAAGGCCACCCCGGGGACGTAGAGGGGCGCGGCGTCGAATAGGCGGGCCACGATCGTCAGCCCGATGCCCGCAGCGACGATGCCGCGGGCGCGGCTCATGGAGCGGGGCGGAGAGTCCGGACGCGCGAGCTCATCGCGCGGCGACCGCCGCCACCGCGTCGGCGATGACGTTCTCGGCGCTCACCCCCGCGGCCTCCGGCGCGAGCACCAGGCGGTGGGCGAGGACGGGGGCCGCGAGCGCCTGCACGTCGTCGGGGAGGGCGTGGTCGCCGCCGCGCATCATCGCCCGGGCCTTGGCCGCCCGCAGGAGCATGAGACCCGCGCGCGGGCTCGCGCCGAGGTCTACCCGGGGGTCATCGCGCGTGTGCCAGAGCAGGCGCACGACGTAGTCGCGCAGCGGCTTGGTCGCCCGCACGCGTGTGCTCGCCTCCTGCGCGAAGAGGACCTCGGCCGCCGTCACCACCGGTTCGAGGGTGAGGACGCGGTCACCGGCCTCGTGATCGGCGAGCATCTCGACCTCGGCCTGGGCATCGGGGTAGCCGAGCGATACGCGGACCATGAACCGGTCGACCTGGGCCTCCGGGAGGGGGTAGGTGCCCTCGTACTCGATCGGGTTCTGGGTCGCGAGAACGAGGAACGGCCGTGCCAGCTCGTGGGTGTGGACGTCGACGGTGACCCGGCCCTCCTGCATGCACTCGAGCAGGCCGGACTGGGTCTTGGGCGAGGCGCGGTTGATCTCGTCCACGAGCACGACGTTGGCGAACACGGGGCCGGGACGAAACTCGAAGCGCTGCTCGCGCTGGTTGTAGACGTTGACGCCGACGACGTCGGCGGGAAGGAGGTCCGAGGTGCACTGCACGCGTGCGAACTGGCAGTCGATCGAGCGCGCCAGCGAGCGCGCCAGGGCGGTCTTGCCGACGCCGGGATAGTCCTCTATAAGCGCATGGCCCTGAGCCATGAGGGTCACGAGGAGGTGGCTGAGGATCTCCTCGCGGACGTGGACGGCGCGCTGGATATTCGCCGCGATGCGTTCGACGACGCCGGCCGCGGCGTCAGACTCGTGCGGCGCGACCGGCGGTAGCTCCAACGGCTCCATCCGATTCCTCCCGTGCCTTGGGCGGCTTCGCCGCCCCTGGGGCCGGCGCCGCCCCGGCCCCGAGCCGCTGCAGCTGATCGAGCACGGCCGCCGCCACGTGCCCCTTGCTGGCGCGGGGCACCGGGTGCTCGCTCGCGGCGGTGACGATCGTCACCTCGTTGTCAGGTACGTCAAACCCGATGTCTGAGCGTGCGATGTCGTTGACCACGACCGCGTCGAGCCGCTTGCGCTCGAGCTTCTCGCGCGCGTAGGCGAGCGCTCCCGGGCCATGCTCGGCGGCGAAGCCCACGAGCAGCTGAGCAGGCCGCCGCGTGTGCGCGAGCGCGCTGAGGATGTCCTCGGTCGGCTCGAGCTCGATCGTCGGCACCGGTCCGGCATCCTTCTTGAGCTTGTCGGCGACCGGGGCCGCAGGGCGGAAGTCGGCCACCGCGGCGGCCATGAGGAGGATGTCGCAGGCCTCGAACTCCCGCTCACAGGCCGCGAGCAGCTCGGCCGCGGTGTGGACCTCGATGACCCGCACCATGGGCGGCGGCTCGAGGGCGACGTTGGCAGCGATCACCGTTACCTGGGCGCCGCGACTCCTGGCCTCGGCCGCGAGCGCGAAGCCCATCCTCCCGGACGAGCGATTGCCGATGTAGCGCACGCTGTCGATCGGCTCGCGGGTGCCGCCGGCGGTGACGAGGACGCGCACGCCGAGCAGCGGACCCGTGGCCGCGCGGCGCGCGAGCACGGTCTCGCAGGCGGCGAGAAGGTCGGAGGGCTCGGGGAGGCGACCGACCCCGTGCTCGCCGTGGGAGGCGAGCTCGCCCTCGGCGGGCGCGAGGACGGTTACGCCGCGCTCGGCGAGCAGGCGCAGGTTGGCCTGGGTGGCCGGGTGCTCGTACATGCGGGCGTTCATGGCCGGGGCCACCATCACGGGACAGGCCGCGGCGAGCGCAGCCGTGCTCAGGAGGCTGTCGGCGTGGCCGTGGGCGAGCTTGGCCAGGGTGTTCGCGCTCGCCGGTGCGATCAGGTAGATGTCAGCCCGCTCGACAAGGGCGAGGTGGCTGATGGGCACGCGGTCCGCGACCGGTTCGCCGGGATACGCGCCCCGGGCGGAGTCGGGTTCGAACTCGCCGGTGAGCACCGGTGCACCGGTGATGGCCTGGAAGGAGGCGGGGCCGACGAACCGGGTGCTCGCCTCGGTCTGGATGACGCGAACCGAGTGCCCCGCCTTGACGGCGAGGCGGGCGGTCTCGAGCGCTTTGTATGCCGCGATCCCGCCGCTCACTCCGAGGAGCACCCGGGCCACGCGTGCTCCTAGCGGTAGTGGTACTTGATCTTGCCCTGAGCGACTTCCTCGAGGGCGATCGTGAGATAGTTCTTCGAACGCGTGTCGACCATCGGCGGCGGGAACTCGTCGAATGTGCCCTCGCCGAGGTTGTGGTAGTACGAGTTGATCTGGCGCGCGCGCTTGGCGGCGATGATCACGCTCGCGTAGTCGGAGTCAGCGTGCTCGATGAGCTTGTCGATGCGAGGAGAGATCAAGGTCTTGGCGTTCCTTCTCGGTCGGGGG
>DASZLV010000038.1:0-27066 GCA_035552215.1 Solirubrobacteraceae bacterium
CGACCTGCGACTTCTTCTCCTCCCCCTTCGGGGGGAATAGCGCGCCGGCGGCCGCACGTAGCCGCGAACCAAGGACCGAGAAGAAGCCAGTCGAGAACCAAGAGGAGTGACATGAGCCCCACAGAAGACGCAAACCGAGTACTGATCTTCGACACCACGCTGCGCGACGGCGAGCAGTCGCCCGGCATCTCGCTGAACACGCAGGAGAAGCTCGAGATCGCCAAACAGCTGGCGCGGCTTGGCGTGGACGTGATCGAGGCGGGCTTTCCGATCACCTCGCCGGGCGACTTCGAGGCGGTGCAGGAGATCTCGCGCCAAGTCGAGGGCCCGGTGATCTGCGCGCTGGCCCGGACCGCGGCGGGCGACGTCGACCGGGCCTGGGACGCCGTTCGCGACGCCGAGCGGGCGGGCGGGGCCCGGATCCACACCTTCATCGCCACCAGCGACCTGCACATCTAGCACAAGCTGCAGACCACCCGCGAGGACGTGCTCGGCCAGGCCCGGGCGGCGGTGGCTCACGCCAAGCAGTACACCGACGACGTCGAGTTCTCCCCTGAGGACGGGTTCCGCTCAGACCGCGAGTTCATGGCCGAGGTGATCGCCGCGGCCATCGAGGAGGGCGCGACCACGATCAACGTGCCCGACACCGTCGGGTACGCGACGCCCGAGGAGTACGCCGCGATGTTCACGCGGCTGTACGAGCTGGTTCCCGCGATGCGCGACGTGACGGTCTCGGTCCACTGCCACGACGACCTGGGTCTCGCCGTCGCGAACTCGCTGGCGGGCCTGCGTGCCGGCGCGCGTCAGGTGGAATGCGCGGTGAACGGGATCGGCGAGCGCGCCGGAAATGCGTCGCTCGAGGAGATCGTGATGGTCCTCCGCACTCGCGCGCCCTATCTGGGCCTGACCACTGGCGCGAATACGACGGAGATCGCCCGCACCAGCCGGCTCGTGTCGCGTCTGACCGGCTATCCGATCCAGCACAACAAGGCGATCGTCGGCCGGAACGCATTCGCCCACGAGGCCGGAATCCACCAGGACGGCGTGCTCAAGGAGCGCACCACCTACGAGATCATGGACGCCACCACAGTCGGCCTGGACTCCAACTCGATCGTGCTCGGCAAGCACTCGGGGCGCCACGCGCTCCAGCAGGCGCTGGCCGAGCTCGGCTTCGAGGTCGACGGGCAGAATCTGAACGCCGCGTTCAAGCGCTTCAAGGAGCTTGCGGACAAGAAGAAGGTGGTGACGGCGCTGGATCTCGAGGCGCTCGTCACCGACGAGTTGCGCGACGCGACCGCCGGCTACCAGCTCGAGTGGTTCGACGTCGAGGCCTCATCGCGCCGTCCTCCGCACGCAACCGTCGGCGTGCGCACGCCCGACGGAGCCGAGGTCACCGGCTCGTTCACCGGAGACGGCCCGATCGACGCGATCTTCCGCGCGATCAACGCCGCCACCCGAACGGACGCCCGCCTGCGCGAGTTCCGCGTGGACGCGGTCACTGGCGGCCAGGACGCGCTCGGCGAGACCTCGGTGGTGGTCGACCTGCGTGGCGTGACGGGCGCCGGCCAAGGGGTCTCGACCGACATCCTCGAGGCAGCCGGCCGCGCGTATGTCCGGGCGCTGTCGAACGCGATCCGGCGCCGTGATGCGGCGTCTGAGCCCGACGCCGAGCCGGTCAGCGCGGCCCAGCCCGAGCCAGCCTGAGCCCCTGCCTATACCCGGCAGCGAGCACGTCCGAGCGCGGCTCGGGGTCCATGAAGTCGCCGGCCATCGCGGCCGCGGCCTCGACGTCCGGCGCGACCGTCTGCACGATCGCCCCCCGGCGCTTGAGCGCGAGCGCTTCGACGGAAACCGCCGAACGCGCGAGCGTGCGCGCCACCGACACCAGCGTGTGGGTGCCGTTGATCCCCGCGGTCGGATTCAGGCAGAGCACATGGGTGTCGCGGCCCGCCGGAGCGGCGTCGAGGTTGGTGGCGCTCCAGACGCCGCCGTCGACGTACTCCCGGCCGGCGATCGTGACGGGCGCGAACAGCCACGGCACCGCGCACGAGGCCTGCACCGCCTGGGCGACGGTCGCGTGCGGCGCCCCCGGCGCGCCGAACATCACCCGGCGGCCGCGGAGGCGGTCGACTGCCGCGATCCTCAGCGGGCCGTCAAAGCGAGCTCCATAGCGCTCGACGCTCGTGCGTAGGTCGTCGAGTACCCGTCTGGGCCTCCCGAGCCGTGTCAGCACGCCGGCGCGCATGAACGCCCCGCCGGGGCCCGTCGCCGCCAGGGCGAGCGGCGCAAACGGGGCCCAGGCCGCGAGCGTCAACCTGCCGGCACGCCGTGCAAGCTCCGCCGCAGAGCTCTTCGCCGGTTCCTCGCCGTCCGGCTCCTCCGCGCCGCCGGAGGACACGTCGGGTCTTCGGAGCGAACGTCCCGCCGCCAACCGAGCGGCGACGATCGAACCGGCCGAGGTGCCGACGAAGCTCTCGCAATCGCGCATGTCAAAGCCGGTGGCGTCCTCGATCCCTGCCAGCACGCCCATGAGCCATTGCTCGCCGAGCACGCCGCCGCCGCCGAGTACGAGCACGTCGGGTCGGGAGAGCATGGCCTCAGGCTAGGGAGCGCGGTCTCTGTACGTGATAACGTACGCGCGTATGCTCGCCACGCAAAACGGAATCGACCCGCTCGGGCCTCGCGTCAGGGCACTGCGCGAGGCGATGGACCTGTCGCTGCGCGATCTGGCCGAGCGCTCGGGCGTGAGCGCGCCGATGCTTTCGCAGGTCGAGCGCGGCGAGACGAGCCCGACGCTCCAGGTCGCGACCAGGATCGCCTCAGGACTCGAGCTGAGACTGAGTCAGCTCTTGCGTCTCGACGAGGACGGCGCGGTCGCGATCGTCCGCAAGAGCGACCGCCGCAAGGGCGGTCAGCGAGGCCACCGCTACGAGATCCTGACCCCGCCGCTGCCGGGGCAGCGCGCTGAGCTCTCGCGCCACACGCTGGCTCCGGGCGCCATCACCGGCGGCCCAGGCGATCCGCCGATGCACGAACCCGGCAGCCGCGAGACCACGATCGTCGAGTCCGGCGCGGTGATCCTGGTCTGCGACGGACAGCGCTACGAGCTGGCGGCGGGGGACTGCGTGACCTTCGATGCCGACCTTCCCCACCACTTCGAAAACCCCGCAAACGAGGAAGCCGCGCTGCTCGCAGTCGTCAGCGCCGGCCTCAGGAGGAGCTGATGCCCAGAACGCTGTTCGACAAGATCTGGGACGCCCACGAAGTCGCTCCCGGGCTGCTGTACATCGACCTGCACCTAGTGCACGAGGTCACGAGCCCGCAGGCGTTTGACGGCCTGCGCCTCGCTGGCCGCACGGTGCGCCGGCCCGATCGGACGGTCGCGACCGCAGACCACAACGTGCCGACCGACGGAACTCCAATCGCAGCCCGGATCAAGGACGAGCTGTCCCGCGTCCAGGTCGAGACGCTCGAGCGCAACTGCCAGGAGTTCGGGATTCCCGTGTACTCGCTCGGCTCTGAGCATCAGGGGATCGTCCACGTGATCGGGCCGGAGCTGGGGGTCACGCAGCCCGGGATGACGATCGTGTGCGGCGACTCGCACACCGCGACGCATGGCGCCTTCGGGGCGCTCGCGTTCGGGATCGGAACCAGCGAGGTCGAGCACGTGCTCGCGACCCAGTGCCTGGTGCAGTCCAAGCCGCGCTCGATGCGGATTCTCTATGGCGGCGAGCTCGGCTTCGGCGTCACCGCCAAGGACCTGATCCTTTACACGATCGGGCAGATGGGAGTCGATGGAGCGGTCGGCCACGTCGTCGAGTACGCGGGTCCGGCGATCGAGTCCCTGTCGATGGAGGGCCGGATGACCGTCTGCAACATGACGATCGAGGGCGGCGGGCGCGGCGGCATGATCGCCCCCGACGAGACGACCTTCGAGTTCGTCATGGGCCGCCCGGCGGCGCCGTCGGAGGTTCCCGAGCAGTGGCGCGAGCTGGGCAGCGACGAGGGCGCGAAGTTCGATCGCGAGCTCGTGATCGACGCCGGCGCGCTCAGCCCCATGGTCACCTGGGGCACCAACCCGGGCATGGTGGTCGGAGTGGCCGACCGCGTCCCCGAGGCGGACTCAGAGCAGGACGAGCGCGCGCTCGAGTACATGGGCCTGCGCGGCGGCACCCCGGTCCAGGAGATCGCGCTCGACCGCGTGTTCATCGGCTCGTGCACGAACTCGCGCATCGGCGACCTGCGGGCGGCGGCCGAGATCGTCGATGGGCGGCGGGTGGCCGAGAGCGTCTACGCGATGGTCGTCCCGGGCTCCCAGCAGGTCAAGCTCCAGGCCGAGCGTGAGGGGCTCGACGAGGTCTTCCGCCGCGCCGGGTTCGACTGGCGCGGGGCCGGATGCTCGATGTGCCTGGGCATGAACCCCGACACCCTCAAGCCCGGGGAGCGCTGCGCCTCGACCTCGAACCGGAACTTCGAGGGTCGCCAAGGACAGGGCGGGCGCACCCACCTCGTCTCCCCGCAGATGGCCGCGGCAGCGGCCATCGAGGGCCGGTTCGTCGACATCAGGGATTGGAGCCAGGCATGAGAGCGATCGAGACCATCACCGGCCGGGTCACCGTGCTCAACCGCGACGACATCGACACCGACCAGATCATTCCCAAGCAGTTCCTCAAGCGCGTCGAGCGCACCGGATTCGGGGAGTTCCTCTTCTACGACTGGGCCAAGGAGCCGGGGTGGGAGCTGCCCCACAACCCGATCCTCCTCGCCGGGCGCAACTTCGGCTGCGGCTCGAGCCGCGAGCACGCTCCCTGGGCCCTCGAGGACTACGGCTTCCAGGCCATCATCGCGCCGAGCTTCGCCGACATCTTCCGCTCCAACTGCACCAAGATCGGCCTGCTCCCGGTCGAGCTGAGCGCGGAGGAGTGCGCGTCCATCCGCGAGGCGGGCGAGGCGCAGGTCGACCTCGCGGCGCAGGAGGTGCGCTGGCCGGGAGGGACGGCACGCTTCGAGATCGATCCCGAGATCAAGCACCGGCTTCTGGGCGGCCTCGACGACATCGCCCTCACGCTGAGCGAGGGCGAGGCGATCGCGGCCTACGAGCGCGACCACGAGCGCGCCGGCCCGGTCACCACCGCGCTGTGAGCCCAGGCGCCACCAACCGGGACTGGGATGCGACGACCTACGACCGCGTCTCCGATCCTCAGCTCGCCTGGGCGCTCGAGCAGCTCGAGCGCCTCGCCCTGCGCGGAGACGAGGTCGTCCTCGACGCGGGCTGCGGCTCGGGGCGCGTGACCGCTCTGCTCGCCGACCGCGTCCCCCGCGGCCGGGTCTACGCCGTCGATGTCGCGCCGTCGATGGTCGAGCACGCCCGTACCATGCTCGGCGAGCGCGCCATCGTGCTGTGCCAGGACCTCGCCGAGATCGAGCTTCCCGAGCCCGTCGACGCCGTGTTCTCAAACGCGACGTTTCACTGGATCCCCGATCACGACCGACTCTTCGCCGGGCTGCACCGGGCCATGAGGCTGGGCGGCCGGCTCGTGGCCCAGTGCGGAGCCGTCGGGAACATCGACGCCTTTCGAGCCGCCGCCGACTCGGTGGCCGCCGAGGAGCCGTTCGATCAGTTCTTCGTCGGGTGGCAGCGCCCGTGGAACTATGCAACCGCCGCGGAGACCGAGGCGCGCCTCGGGCGCGCGGGCTTCAGCGAAGTGAAATGCTGGCTCGAGCCCAAGCGCGTCGAGCTCGAGGACCCTCGCGCGTTCGTCTCGACCGTCTGCCTCGTGCGTCATCTCGATCCCCTGCCCGAGGGCCTGCGCGGACCCTTCATCGACCGGGTGCTGGCCCGGGCCGGCAAGCCATTGGTGCTCGAGTACGTGCGGTTGAACATGACCGCGCGTCGAGGACCGGGTGGGACTACTTGAGCTTTTGCACCACCAGCGAGGCGCTGACCGGCAGCGTCCCGCCAGCCGATGGGGTGATGGTCAGAGCCGTGATCTCCCCGCTCGGGTTGACCACCTCGAGGATGGAGTTCACGGTGGACACGCTGATCAAGGAGTCGCCCGTGATATCCGAGGTGCCCGTGGCTCGTCCGGCGACCGTGTAGGGGAGCGCCACCCCGTTGAGCATGAGCTCGAGTTGACCGGCCTGCGTGACCGGCACCTCGAACGACACGCGGTAGGTACCGACCTCGCCCAGGCCGAAGCTCGAGGCACTGACCCTCGTGATCGACCCGTTCTGGGGTCCATCCCCGGGGAACGCGACGGGACTGCCGACCGCGACCGTGGAGGCGTTGTCCGAGGGCATGAGCGCGTAGAACTCGGCGAACTCCGAGGTCCCGCTGGGACCGGGAGGCCCGGCGGAGCCGGCGGTCCCGGCCGCGCCGGGCGCCCCGGTCGCTCCGGCCCCGCCGGCAGGCCCGACCGGACCGGCGGGCCCGACCGGACCGGCAGGCCCGCGTTGCCCGGTCTTCCCCGTGAACCCACGGGGACCACGAGGACCGGCGTGGACGCGGGCGCTCTTGATGAGCGACGAGGCGGCGTCCCCCGTACCGCCGAGCGCGACCGACAGGGCGAGCACGGCGATGACGATGGCGGGAGAGGGGAGGCGGAGGAAGGCGCGGCGCATCGAGAACTCCCAAGTTAGAGATGACCAAGACCTGGCAAAGACCTCGCTGAGCGTATAGCGTCGCCCGATGGACACCACCAAGACCGGTGAGGGGCTGCACACCGAGCTCAGCCTGGTCGACGCCGCGGCCTTCTCTGTCGGCCTCATCGGCCCGGTGGGAGCCATCGGCCTGCTGGGGACCGGTGCCGCGCTGATCATCGGACGGGCGGTGACCCTGTCCTTCGTGTTCGCCGTCGTCGGGGTGGCACTCGTCGCCTACTGCTTCGTCAAGCTCTCGCAGCACATCTCGCACACCGGCTCGGTGTACGCGCTCGTCGGCGTCACGCTCGGCCCGCGCGCGGGATTCGTCGCGGGCTGGGCGCTGATGGGGGCTTACACGGCGATCGGCTGCGGCTCGACGATCGAGATGGGGCTGTTCGGCGGACAGTTCCTGCACGACACGGGGATCCTCTCCACGCACCAGTGGTGGTGGATCGCACTCATCGGCCTCCTCGGCGTCGGCGCGCTGGCCTATACCGAGATCCGCATCATCACCCGCGCGCTGCTCACCTCCGAGGTCATCGGCGCGATTTTGGTCACCATCCTCAGCATCGTCATCCTCGCCAAGGTGATCTTCAGCCATGGACCCGGCGGCCAGACCTTCTCGATCAACTTCTTGTCGCTGCCCAAGGGCAGCGGCGTAGGGACGATTGCCAAGGCCGCCGTCTATGGCTTCTTGGCCTTTGCGGGCTTCGAGGGCGCCGCGGCCCTGGGTGAGGAGACCTCGAGCCCCAAGACGCAGATCCCGCGGGCGATCAAGACGGCGGTGGTCGTCGTCGGCGCCTTCTATCTGCTCACCGCCGCTGCGCAATCGCTCGGTTACGGCGCCACCGCCGCGGGGGCCAAGGCCTACGCTGCCGGTCTCCCGTTCTCCGACCTCGGCAGCGGGTACATCGGCAAGTGGTATAGCGACATCCTCAACCTGATGGCCACCATCAGCCTGTTCGCGATCTCGCTCGGCGTGGCCAGCGGCGCGGCCCGGATCATGTACGCACAGGCGCGCGACGCCACCGGCAAGCGGACGGGACTGGCCGGGCTGACCAAGAACGGCGCCCCCGGAGCCGCCCTCCTCGTGGTGCTCGTGATCTTCGCCGGCGCGCTCGTCGGACAGCAGCTGGGGGGCTCGACGGTGATCAACGCCACCTTCTACGCGCTGCAGATCGGCACGGTGTTGATCCTCGTCGCCTACGTGATGGCCACCGTGGGCGCGATCTACTTCCTGTTCTTCAAAGGCGAGGCCAAGGCACCGCTCTGGCAGATCGCCATTCCCGTGCTCGGCGGCGCCTTCGTCTGTTACACGATCTATCGCAACGTATTCGTGGGACAGGAAGGCACGTACGCCCGCCTGCCGTACATCGAGGGCATCTTCCTGCTCGTCGGACTGGTGATCGTGTGCGTGGCGCCGGGCCTGGCGCGCCGGGTCCGGGCCGGGCTCGCCGCCGGCGCGGTGCCGTGACGCGGATCGCCTGCCAGCAGCTGGCCCCCGTGCTCGGCGATTTGGCCGCCAACCGGGAGATTGCCCTCGGCGCCATCCGCGAGGCCGTCGATGATCACGCCGACATCGTCGTTCTCCCCGAGCTCATCACCTCGGGTTACATGTTCGAATCCCCGCAGGAGGCCGCCGCGGTCGCCATCGCCCCCGATCACGAGATCCTCGCGGAGTGGGCGGCGCAAGCCGCCGCCGCGAACATCGTCCTCGCCGGTGGCTTCTGCGAGCTCGGCGACGACGGCAAGATCTACAACAGCGCCGCCGTGTTCGACGCCACCGGACTTCGCGCCGTCTATCGCAAGCTCCACCTGTGGGATCGGGAGCGGTTCATCTTCACGCCCGGATCGGCACTACCGCCCGTGCTCGACACCAGCGTGGGACGCGTCGCCGTCATCATCTGTTACGACCTCGAGTTCCCCGAGCTGACCCGCTCGGTTGCGCTCGCGGGAACCCAGCTCCTGCTTGTGCCCACCAACTGGCCGCTCGTGCCCCGGCCCGAAGGCGAGCATCCACCGGAGGCGATGATCGCCATGGCCGCCGCTCGGGTAAACCGGATGGCGGTCGCGTGCGCGGACCGGCTCGGTCGTGAGCGTGAGCAGGAATGGACCGGCGGCACGACGATCGTCGGAGCCGACGGCTGGGTGGCCGCCGAGTCCCGAGCCCCTGGCCTCGTCGCCGCGGACGTCGACCTCGAGTCCGCGCTCGACAAGCGCCTGACCGAGCACGCCGACGTCTTCGCAGACCGCCGGCCCGAGCTCTACGGCGCGATCGCTCGCACGGTCACTTAGTGGGCGAGCCGCGGTATTTGAAGACCCCCTCGGCCGGGGCTCCGGTCCGCGCCGATCCTCAGGTGGCGAAACGCGTGTCAGAGATGCTCCTGGCCATCGAGCGTGACGGGGCCGACGCGGTCCGCCGCTATTCGCGAGAACTCGACGGCTGGGACCCGCCCAGCTTCGAGATCTCCCGAGCGGAGCTCGCCACGGCCAGCGACTCGCTTCCGGAGGGGCTGAAGCGGAGCATCGAGTTCGCCCAGGCCCAGATCCGGAGCTTCGCCGAGCTCCAGCGCGCCACCCTGACCGACTTCGAGGCCGAGACCCTGCCCGGCGTGTTTCTTGGTCAACGCCAGGTTCCCGTGCGCTCGGTCGGCGCCTATTGCCCGAGTGGGCGCGTGCCCATGCTCGCCTGCCCATTCATGACCGTGCTTGTCGCCAAGGTCGCCGGTGTCGAGTCGGTGGTCGCGTGTACGCCCGCGCGCGCCGGGGCGCTCCACGCGCCGACGCTGCACTCGATCGCGACCTCGGGCGCGGACCGCATCTACTCGCTGGGCGGCGTGCAAGCGCTGGCGGCGATGGCCTTCGGACTGCTCGACGGGTTCGAGCCGGCCGACCAGGTCGACATGATCGTCGGTCCCGGGAACGCGTTCGTGGCCGAGGCCAAGCGCCAGCTCTTCGGGCGTGTGGGCATCGACCTCCTCGCCGGCCCCTCCGAGGTTTCGGTGATCGCCGACGACACTGCCGACCCCGAGCTCGTCGCCGCCGACCTGCTGGCCCAGGCCGAACACGGTCCCACCTCCCCGGCGGTCCTCATCACCACGTCCGAGCCGCTCGGGCGGGCCGTGATCGAGGAGGTGGCCCGACAGCTCGACGAGCTCGACCGCTTCGCCGACGGTGCCGGGGACACACCGCGTCAGGCATGGAGCGAGCACGGCGTGGTGATGGTGGCCGCCGACCGCGATCATGCCGCCAATCTCTCGGACCTCGTCGCTCCCGAGCACCTAGAGGTGCACACGAGCGAGGACGCCTGGTATCTCGAGCGGCTGCGCAACTACGGCTCGATATTCATCGGCAGCCGCGCGACCGTCGCCTTCTCCGATAAGGCGATCGGCACCAATCACACATTGCCCACCGGTGGTGCCGCTCGCTACACCGGTGGGCTGTCGGTCGCCAAGTTCCTCAAGACGCTGACCTACCAGCGCATCGACTCCGACGAGGGCGTGCTCGCCGTCGCGCCCCACGTGGCGGAGATCTCTCGCGCCGACCTCATGCCCGCCCATGCGGCCACCGCCACCAAGCGCCTCGACCGGCTCGTTAAATGAGAGCGCCTCGCACCGGCGGGTTATGAGGCCGGGAACGAGGCGCGCTCGAGGGAGGAGAGGTATTGCCTGAACAAGGATGAACCCGACGGCGCCATATGTCCAAGACCAGTATTGCCTGAGATATATAGGCTGTAGTTATGGAACTACGGCAGCTGAGGTATTTTGTGGCGCTCGCTGAGGAACGGCATTTCACGCGTGCGGCGGCACGCGAACACATCGCGCAGCCTGCTCTCTCTCAGCAGATCCGCCGCCTCGAGGACGAGGTCGGCCTCCCGCTCGTGCAGCGCACGACGCGACGCGTCGCCCTCACCGAGGCCGGCGAGCTCCTCGTCGCGCGCGCCCGGCGCATCCTCGCCGAGGTCGACGCCGCGCACACCGAGATGGAGGGGCTCCGCGGGGTCCAGATCGGGCACGTGACCGTGGGGGCGATGCACACGATGGGACCGGTGGACCTCTCGCTCGTGCTCGCGATCTTCCACGAGCGTCATCCCGGCGTGGAGCTCACGGTGCGCGAGCAGTCGAGCGAGGAGCTGGCAGAGATGCTCCGCGTCGACGAGCTCGACCTCGCCTTCCTCTCGGTCACCGAGCGGATCGAGAGCCACGGCCTGGGTCTCCAGCAGCTCGTCTCCGAGGAGATCGTCGCCATTCTCCCCCGTGACCATCCGCTCGCGCGCCACCGGCGGATCCGTATGGCCGAGCTCTCGGGCGAGCGTTTCATCAGCTACCGCGACGGCTCGCGGCTACGAGAGGTGCTGGTCTCAGCGGGGCGCGATGCGGGCTTCGAGCCGCACGTCACCCTCGAATCGAACGAGAGTCAGCGCATCCGGCGGCTGGTGGCCCGCGGGCTCGGCGTGGCCATCCTCCCGCGCTCGGACGCCGAGAGCCCGGGCGCTGAGATCGCCGCGGTGACTCTGACCAGTCCCGGCCTCGCGCGTGACATCACCTTGGCATGGCGCGAAGGGCGCCGTCATGCACCCGCCGCCGCCGAGTTCCTCGCGTTGGCCCGGCGAACCTTCGGTGCAGCTACTACTTAGGAGCGCGGCGTCGCTTGGCGGCCGGCCCGAAGTTCATGTACCACACCCACGTCACGAAGAGGATCATCGCTCCGCACACGATTGCCACGACGATGAAGCCCTGGGCCTTGTCATGGGTGTAGAACTGGGTTGCTAGTTCGAGCATGGCTAAAGCGCTGGATCGGGTATGGGCATGAGGAGGTCGGGCACCATTGGCGGTGGTGGATCATGGGAGGCGGCCATCAGGTGCTTGAGGGTCTCCTCGTCCATGGCCAGGCACGAGAGCTTGGTCTTGGCGCGGATTGTCTTGTCGTGCACGGCCCCGGGGACCAACAGCCCATGCTCGCCAAAGACCTTGCCGTGGCCGAGGGTGGCAATTTCGACCTCGAGGCCGCTGTCGTTGTCGAGCACCGCGGCCTCGCCCTCGGTGATGATGTACAAGCGATGGGCGAGGTCACCCGGTGACACCACGGTCTCGCCCGGAGCGTAATTGAAGGTCTCCATGTGCCTACTGGCGACGAGGAGATCGGAGTGCGAAGCCGTCGGGAAAGCCTCGTCGAGGCTCTCGTCGTAGGTTCGCTTCAGCTGGTAGAGGAAAGCGGCCACGAAGGGGATCGTGTACAGCGTGTTGTAAATCCAATGCAGGTCCGGTCTGTCCATGAGCCCGGCGATCGCACCGTTGCCCCGGACCGAGCTGGCGAGGAGGCCGGGTCCACCGGCCGGGTAGCCGTTGACGAAGTGCTGCCAGAACAAAAAGGTGTGCTCGGCCTGGTGGGCGATCTGGAAGGGGATCGCCGCCCATAGCCACGGGTTGCGAGGGAACTTGTAAATGAGCCCAAGGGTGCCAAGGGTCAGGAAGGTGTCGCCGAAGAAGTGCACACCCTCGACGTTGAGCTGAGAGAACAGCGCCAGGGCCTTGGGCACCGGCGTATTGAAGATGTGAACCTGGATGACCTCGATCACGTGCTCGCTGTAATGGATCGTTTGCACGAGAGCCATGACAAAGAACAGGACGAACCATCCGTAGTGCTTGTAGGTCCACTCGACCTCGAGGAAGGCGATGGGCAGCCACGGCAGGATCGACAGGGGAAAGGCAATCCACACGGGTGCGCCCGCCAGCCACGACAGACCGACAATCAGGTATGACCCGAACGCTGTAAGGACGATCTTGCCCGGAGGGACACGGTGGACGTTGAATTTCGACCACCAAGTGTCGGCCTGCAAGGCATCCGTTCCGGATGCAGGTTGGTTTGCTGTAGTTGTACTCACCCCAACGTGGACGATGGCACTCAACGGCGCTTGTGTCAAGTGTCGCGAGCAATCCGCTGACATCCGGCGCGACAGTACGATGCGTTGTCGTCGATGCCGAAGCATGGAGAACGGGCGCTGCTCGGGTTGGGGCTACTGATGATCGCGACGCTGATCGTGGTTCTCGGCGTCCACGTCCAACACGAGCGCCACAGCCACAGCCCCACGCTCCTCGCTTCCACCGCCCTCGCGGCCGCGAGGTACGACCCGTTGAACCCCCCCGAGGAGGCGCCTCCCGGGTCGCTCGGGCTCGTGCTCGGCACGGTGTTACTGGCCGTGATGGTGGTGGGCATCAGCGCTGGACTTCGCGTTACCCACCGCCGCCGTGACCGCGCCCAGGCGATCGCGCGGGCCGAGAAGGATCCCGCCGCGCGGGATGCGCTGCTCGCGGGCGCGCGCCTGTTCAGCGAGCTCGAGCCCGCGTGGGCAGCACGCGACGAGGCGCGGCTCGGGCGCGTGATCGGGCCCGAGTTGCTGAGCCGGTGGCGGCCGGGCCTGCGCGGTGGCGCACCGGACGCGCTGGCCGTCGATGGCCCCGTGCGCTTCGAGTACATCGGTCCCGGTAGTCCGGGCCCTCCCGGCGAGCGCCGGGTGCTCATCCGCGTCCAGGGCCGGCTGCGGGCTCGCTCTCGCGGGCCCGCGCTCAGGGGATCTCAGCGCATGGTCCTGATCGGGATCGCAGCGGCAATCTTGACGGGGTCCTTCGTCGGCCTCGCGCTCGCGCCGGCGACGAGGATCCGCAGCGCCGGGCCGACGACGATCCTCGTACGAGCCGGCGTGCCCGTGGGCGGCCAGTACCGGCTCACGTACAGGAAGGGGGCGATGATCGACATCACCGTGCGGAGCAACACCGCCGACTCGCTCCACCTCCACGGTTACGATCTGCACCGGGACCTCCCGGCCGGAGGGGCCGCGCACCTGCGCCTGCGCGCGACGATCGAGGGCTCGTTCCCGCTCGAGCTCGAGAACGAGGGGGAGACCCTCGCGGAGGTGACGGTCCAGCCATGAGACGGGTCCGTCCCCTGGGGAACACGGCGCTGGGCACCGCCCTCGCGCTCGCGGCCCAGGCGATCTTCCCGAGCGGTGCCTCCGCGCACGGCATCGGCGGCGCCTCCGGGCTCCCGATCCCCACCTGGCTGTTCGCTTGGGCGGCCTCGATCGCCCTCGTCGCCTCCTTCGTCGGGCTGGCGACGCTGTGGCCCGAGTCACGCCTGGCCGACGCCCGCGAGCACGTGGTGGCGCGCGTCCCCGGGCTGCTCGGCCCGCTGTGCGGTGCGGTGGGGGTGGCGGTCTTCGCGCTCGTGGTCTACGCCGGGTTCGCCGGCGAGCAGGGCGAGCCGGCGCAAAACCTCGCGCCCGTGTTCGTGTACGTGTTCTTCTGGGTCGGGGTGGCCATCGTCAGCTGCCTGTTCGGCGATGTCTTCCGCGCTTTCAACCCTTGGCGCGCGACGGCGAGAGCCGGCGCCTGGCTGGGTCGGCGCCTCGGGGTTCGCTCCTCCCCGCCGCTACGGTATCCCCGCCGCCTCGGGCAGTGGCCGGCCGCGGCCGGCATTCTCGCCTTCGCCTGGGTGGAACTCATCTACGTCGGTCGCGACGTCCCCTCGACACTGTCGGTCCTCGCGCTCGCGTGCGCGGGCACGCAGATCATGGGGATGGCGGTTTTCGGGATCGAGGATTGGGAATCCCGCGGCGATCCCTTCTCGGTGTACTTCGGCCTGTTCGCGAAGCTGTCCCCGCTGCGCTGGGGCGAGGGCGCTCTCGTGCTCCGCCGGCCCCTGGAGGGCGTCACCGCGATGGAGGTGCTGCCGGGCACGATGGCGCTGCTGGCGGTGATGATCGGCAGTACCGCCTTCGACGGGCTCTCCCAGGGCGCGGCGTGGACCGAGGCCCTTGCCTCGCTCCAGTCGGACCTCGGGAGCCTGGGGTTGGGGGCCGAGAGTGCCCTGGAGGTCGTTGACACCTTCGGGTTGCTCGCGGTCGTCGGGCTGGTCGCCGGCATCTACTGGCTTGGGGTCCGGGGGATGACGAGCGTCGGGCAGCGCCTACCCACTCGCGACTTGTCCCGCAGCTTCTTGCATACGCTCGTGCCGATCGCCCTGGGCTATGTCGTCGCCCACTACTTCACCTTCTTCGTGGAGCAGGGGCAGTCGGTGGCCTACCTGATCTCAGATCCCCTCGGCAACGGATCCAACGTGTTCGGCACCGCCCACGCCGGCATCAACTACGACATCGTCAGCGCGAGCCGGGCATGGTATGCCGAGGTCGCAGTCCTGCTCGCGGGGCACATCGCCGGACTCGTGCTCGCCCATGACCGCGCGGTGGGGCTGTATCGACAAGCGTGGGATTTCACGGCCGCCCGCGGCGCGCCTGATGGCGCTCTCGTCCTCGAGGGCCGCGCCAACGACGCCACCCGCTCGCAATATTGGATGCTCGCGGTGATGGTCGCCTTCACCTGTCTCGGCCTCTGGTTGCTGTCGCAGTCGGCATGATTCTCTTCGCGCATCTCGGCCACTGGTACAGCGCCTTCGGATTCCTCGTCCCGGCGGCGCTCGTCATTGCCTGGATTCGCCTGCAGGCACGGCGCGACCGGCGCCGCGCCGAGTTCGCGGAGTACTGGACCCTCCGCCTCCGCGACGGCTGCTGGGTGCTCGTCTCGACCGCTCCCGCCCCGCTTGAGCGCAAGCGCGGGCGGGCCGCCGCGGGCACCGCGATGCCGTCCCCGTGGTCGCGCGGGCAGGACGACAGCGAGCGCGTGGGCGATCCCGAGCCGGGCGGCGGGAATGGAGCAAAGCCCTTCCGAATCTCCGGCGCGAGTTAGACTCGCCGCCAACGGTCGGCAGTCCGAGCAAGGAGCGACGCACATGTCAGCGAGGGGCATACGGAGGACGCCCTACGGCAAGGGCACGTTGGGCAACAGCAGCTCGTGCTCAATTGTCTAGCGTCAATCAGGTGCCCCCGAAAATCGTTCTTCTCCCGGGCGACGGAATCGGCCCGGAAATCACCGCGCCCGCCGTCGAGGTCCTGAACGCCGTCACCGACCTCGAGTACGAGGAGCACGAGTTCGGCGGCGCCTCGATCGACGCCCACGGGACGGCGCTCACCGACGAGACCCTCGCCGCGTGCCGGACGGCCGACGCCGTCCTCCTCGCCGCCGTCGGCGGG
The DNA here is from genome assembly GCA_035552215.1 of Solirubrobacteraceae bacterium. Taxonomy (GTDB): domain Bacteria; phylum Actinomycetota; class Thermoleophilia; order Solirubrobacterales; family Solirubrobacteraceae; genus Palsa-465. The sequence continues at coordinate 15,728 of DASZLV010000038.1, forward strand.
CCCAAGTGGGACACCACCGACCCGGCCAAGCCGCGCCCCGAGCAGGGCCTCCTCGGACTGCGCAAGGGTCTCGGCCTGTACGCCAACCTCCGTCCCGTTCGTCCGGTGCCCGCGCTCTATGACGCGAGCCCCCTCAAGCGCGAGCGGATCGAGGGAACCGACCTGCTCGTGGTGCGCGAGCTCACCGGCGGGATCTACTTCGGCGAGAAGACCCGGACCGCCGACTCGGCCAGCGACGCGTGCGTCTACACGCGGGCGGAGATCGAGCGGATCGCGCGGGTGGCGTTCGGGGCCGCGCGACGCCGGGTGACGAGCGTCGACAAGGCCAACGTGCTCGAGACGAGCCGGCTGTGGCGCGAGGTCATCAGTGGCCTCGCCGGCGACTACGAGGTGCCACTGGATCACCTGCTCGTCGACAACGCGGCGATGCAGCTCGTGGCCCACCCCGCCGAGTTCGACGTGATCGTCACCGAGAACATGTTCGGCGACATCCTCAGCGACGAGGCGGCGATGATCACCGGGTCGATCGGAATGCTCCCGAGCGCCTCGCTCGGTGGAGATGGACCCGGCCTCTTCGAGCCCGTTCACGGCTCGGCGCCCGATATCGCCGGGACGGGCGCGGCGAACCCCCTGGCCATGTTCCTGTCCGCGGCGATGATGCTCCGCCATGGACTCGCTTTGGAATCCGAGGCAGCGGCGATAGAATCGGCCGTCGATCGCGCGCTGGCCGAGGGGCTGCGCACGAGCGACCTCGGGGGCACCGCCACGACGCGCGATGCCACCGAGGCTGTCCTCAAACATCTGTAGCAAGGAGCCTCACGTGGACCAAGTCGACCTCATCTGGCAGAACGGGGAACTCGTCGCCTGGGAGGACGCCAAGGTACACGTACTCACGCACGGTCTTCACTACGGCACCGGAGTGTTCGAGGGCATCCGCGCCTATGAGACAGAGCAGGGACCGGCGATCTTCCGCCACCGCGATCACCTCACGCGCCTGTTCAAGTCCGCCGAGCTCTACTACATGCCGATTCCTTTCACGCCCGAGGAGCTCCGCCGGGCCACGCACGAGCTCATCAGTGCCAACGGCCTGTCGGAGTGCTACATCCGCCCGCTGGCCTTCCGGGGCTACGGACAGCTCGGCCTGTACCCGCTCGACTGCCCGGTCGAGGTGGTCATTGCCGCCTGGTCGTGGGGCGCCTACCTCGGCGAGGACGGCAAGAAGAAAGGCATCCGCGCCAAGGTCTCGAGCTGGCGGCGCATCTCCCACGATTCGCTCATTCCCCACGCCAAGGCCTCAGGGCAGTACCTCAACAGCGTGCTGGCCAAGGTCGAGGCGTCGAAGGCGGGCTACCAGGAGGCGATCCTGCTCGACTCACGGGGCTTCGTGTGCGAGGGGTCGGGAGAGAACATCTACATCGTCCACGATGGGGAGATCCTCACCCCGCCGCAGACGGCCTCCATCCTCGACGGCATCAACCGCAAGTCGATCATCCAGATCGCCCGTGACCTCGGGTACACCGTGGTCGAGCGCGACCTCGCGCGGGCCGAGCTCTACCTGGCCGATGAGGTGTTCATGACCGGGACGGCGGCCGAGCTGTGCCCGGTCAGGGAGATCGACGACCACACGATCGGCAGCGGCGAGCCGGGACCGATCACGGCCGAGCTCGAGCGCGTGTTCGACAACGCGTTGCACGGACGCGACCCGCGCTACCTGGACTGGCTCGACGTCGTGAAGGTCCCGACCAAGGCGGCGTGATGGCGGGGGACTTGCTTCGGAGCATGCGAATTACGGACGCGGTCAGCGCACGTCGCTGACCGCTTTTCCGATCTCGCACGCTACCGACCGAAAGGACCCTCATGGCCAAGATCCAGCTCTTCGACACCACGCTCCGCGACGGCATGCAGGGCGAGGGCATGTCCCTGTCTGCCCAAGAGAAGCTCCGCGTCGCCCACCGGCTCGACGAGCTCGGAATCGACGTGATCGAGGCTGGGTTCGCGGAATCGAACCCCAAGGAGCTCGAGCTCTTCTCCCTGCTCGCGGCCGAACGCTTCTCGCACGCCGACATCGCCGCCTTCGGGATGACTCGCCGCCGCGACTCGCTGGCCGAGGAGGACCCGGGGCTGCGCGTGCTCGCCGAGTGCTTCGCACCGGTGGCCGTGCTCGTAGGCAAGACGTGGGGGCTGCACCTCGAGAAGGTCGTCCGGGTCTCCCGCGAGGAGAACCTGGCGATGATCGCCGACTCCGTCGCCTTCCTCGTCGCCCAGGGCAAGCGCGTCATCTACGACGCCGAGCATTTCTTCGACGGCTACGGCGACGACCCTGGCTACGCGCTCGAGTGCCTGGTGGTGGCGGCCCAGGCGGGCGCGGAGACCGTGACGTGCTGCGACACCAACGGAGGAACGCTGCCTCACAGCGTTGCCGCGGCCACGGCGGAAGTGGCACGCACGCTCGCTCAGATGAGCGTCGGAGTCGGCATCCACTGTCATGACGACGCGGGGTGCGGCGTGGCCAATACCCTGGCGGGGGTGCAGGCGGGCGCGACGCACATCCAGGGGACGATGAACGGGTACGGCGAACGCTGCGGCAACGCCAACCTCGTGTCCATCATCCCCAGCCTCCAGCTCAAACTCGGCTACCGATGCCTGACCCCCGCGCAGCTGGCGTCGCTCAGCGAGGCCTCGCACTTCATCGACGAGCTCCTCAACTTCACCCCCGACCCGGACGCGCCCTACGTCGGACGCAATGCCTTCGCCCACAAGGGCGGGATGCACGTCGCCGGCGTGCGGACCGACCCCGCCACCTTCGAGCACATCGACCCCGCGGTGGTGGGCAACGGCCGCGAGCTGCTGGTGTCAGAGCTCTCGGGCAAGGGCACGGTGCTCGCTCGCGCCAAGGACGCGGGCATCGACCTCGATGACGTGACCGCTCGGCGCGTGGTCGAGCGCGTCAAGGAGCTCGAGCACCACGGCTATCACTACGAGGCTGCCGACGGCTCGTTCGAGCTCCTGCTGCGCAAGGAGACCGGCGAGTACGAGCCGCTCTTCCGCCTCGAGTCCTGGCGGGCCATCGTCGAGAAGCGCGCCGACGGCCGCGTCGAGACCGAGGCGACCATCAAGATCTGGGTCGACGGCGAGCGCTATGTGCGCACGGCCGAGGGCAACGGGCCCGTGCACGCCCTCGACAAGGCGCTGCGCGAGGCGATCGGCGAGATCCACCCCCACCTCCGCGACATCGAGCTCGTCAACTTCAAGGTCCGCATCCTCGACGAGACCAAGGGGACGGGCGCCGTCACCCGCGTGCTCCTCGACGCCTCCGACGGTCAGGCGGTCTGGGGCTCGATCGGCGTGTCCGAGAACGTCATCGAGGCCTCGTGGGAGGCGCTCGTCGACTCACTCGAGTACGGCATGCAGCCGGGCCGGTGGGCCGCCGCGGCCGCGGAGCGCGCCGCCCCGCGCCGGTGAGCGCCCAGGCGCCGATTACGCTCGCGCGCCCGATCCTCGGCGCTGAGGAGGAGGAGCGCGTGCTCGCGGTGCTGCGCTCGGGCCAGCTCTCGCTCGGGCCGCTGCTGGCCCAGTTCGAGGAGGCCTTCGCCGCGCAGCTCATGGTGCCGCTGGCCAGCGCCGTCTCGAGCGGGACCGCCGGGCTGCACCTTGCCCTGCGAGCCGTCGGGGTCTCCGACGGCACCGAGGTCATCACCAGCCCCTTCTCGTTCGTGGCGAGTGCCAACGTCGCCCTGTACGAGCGCGCACGGCCTGTGTTCGCCGACATCGACCCGGTGACCTTGAACATCTCGCCGCAGGCGGCGGCCGCGGCGGTGACCGAGCGCACGGCGGCCATCCTCCCGGTCCACGTCTTCGGCTACCCAGCCGACATCGCCGCCCTCGAGCGGCTCGGGTTCCCGATCGTCGAGGACGCGTGCGAGGCGCTCGGAGCAGTCCACCCCGACGGCACCCCGGTGGGTTCCGGGGGCACCCATCCCGCCGTGTTCGGCTTCTACCCGAACAAGCAGCTGACGACGGGGGAGGGGGGGATGGTCACCACCGCCGACCCCGCCTTCAAGGAGCGCCTGGACTCCGAGCGCAACCAGGGCCGCGCGCCCGATATGGGCTGGCTCGACCATGACCGCCTGGGGTTCAACTACCGGCTCTCGGACGTTGCCTGCGCCCTCGGCCTGGCGCAGCTCGGGCACCTCGACGAGATGCTCGCGGGGAGGGCGCGGGTAGCGGGCTGGTATCGCGAGGCGCTCTCGGGGATTCCAGAGCTCGAGCTCCCGTGCCCTGACGCGGGGGGAGCGCGGCGCGGGTGGTTTGTCTACGTCGTCCAGCTGCCGCGGGGGCTCGACCGTGACGAGACCGTGCGCGCCCTCGCGGCGCGAGGGATCCCGAGCAAGCCCTACTTCCCGGCCATCCACCTGATGAGCTTCTACCGCGAGCGCTTCGGCCATCACGAGGGCGAGTTCCCGGTGTGCGAGGACGTCGCGGCGCGCTCGATCGCGCTGCCCTTCCACCCCGAGCTGAGTGAGGGCCAGGTGGCGCGGGTCGCCCAGGCGGTCGACGCGGTCATCGCCGCGGCCCGGGCCGGAGTCAGGCCCGGCCCATAACATCAGGCCCATGTCCCGCTTCGCCGAACCCCCGGACGTCATCTTCCGCGGGCTGAACGACTCGATCGGCTACGACTGGCGCCTCGGCCCCTACGACGTCCAGCAGTCGCGAGCCCACGCGGCCATGCTCGCCGCGCAGGGGATCATCGCCGAGGAGGACCGCGATCAGCTCCACTCGGCGCTCGACCAGGTGGAGTCAGAGCTCGGCGACGGATCCTTCCCGTTCGCCGAGGGGGATGAGGACATCCACATGGCGATCGAGCGGCGGGTCACCGAGATCGCCGGCCCGGTGGGCGGCAAGCTCCACACCGCCCGCTCGCGCAACGACCAGGTCGCCACCGACATGGCGCTCTTCGTGCGCGCTCACGCCCATCAGACCTCGGAGGCCATCGCCGGGCTCGCGGAGACCCTGGTCGAGCTCGCCGAGACCCACCTCGACTGGCCCATGCCCGGCTACACGCACCTGCAGCGGGCCCAGGCCGTGTATCTCAGCCACCACCTGCTCGCCTACGTGTGGATGCTCGTGCGCGACCGCGAGCGCTTCGCGAGCGTTAGCGCCGCCACCGGCAAGCTCCCGCTCGGTGCGGGCGCCCTCGCGGGCGTCAACTTCGACACCGACCGCCGCGCGGTGGCCGCCGCGCTCGGGTTCACCGGCGTGGCCGAGAACTCGATCGACGCGGTCTCCAACCGCGACTTCGTGCTCGACTACCTTGCCGCTGCCGCGACGTGCGCCACCCACCTCTCGCGTCTCGGCGCCGAGATCGTGCTGTGGTCGAGCGAGGAGTTCGGGTTCTGCGAGGTCTCCGATGCGTGGGCCTCGGGCTCCTCGATCATGCCCCAGAAGAAGAATCCTGACGCCGCCGAGCTCCTGCGTGCGAAGGCTCCCCGGGTCGCCGCCCACCTCATCGCCCTCCACGGCGTCATGCACGGCCTGCCCCTGACCTACAACAAGGACATGCAGGAGGACAAGGAGCATCTCTTCGACGCGGTCGACACGCTCGATTTGTGCCTGGCGGCGGCACGGGGCATGCTCACGGGGATCTCGTTTCGCCGCGAGCGCCTGGCCGCGGCCGCCGGCGACGAGCTCCTCGCCGCCACCGATGTCGCCGACCTGCTGGTGCGGCGGGGAATGCCCTTCCGCGAGTCGCACGGCGTCGTCGCCGGGTTGGTGCGCAGCGCGATCGAGCAGGGCAAGTCTCTCTCTGAGCTCAGTCCCGAGGAGCTGGCCGAGCACTCGTCCCTGCTCGACGGCGAGTACTACGCGGTGCTCGGCGACGGGGCGTGGCTCGAGACCAAGGTCTCCGAGGGCGGCACCAGTCTCGTGCGCGTGCGCGAGCAGCTCGAGCGTGCCCGCGAGGCGCTCGCCGGGTAGTGGTGTCGCGACCGCTTGCCGCGCGTTTCTATGCCCGGGACGTGGTCGACGTCGCCCGCGACCTGATCGGCTGCGTGGTTGAGCATGGCCCGGTGAGCGGGGTCATCGTCGAGACCGAGGCCTACCACGACTGCGAGCCGGCGTGCCACGCCTTCGTGGGCCTGACGCCACGCACGGCGCCGCTCTTCGGTCCCCCGGGCCGGGCTTACGTCTACCGCTCCTATGGCATCCACGCGTTGCTCAATGCCGTGTGCGAGGTCGAGGGGGTCGGCGCCGCCGTGTTGCTCCGCGCCCTGGAGCCCGTCGAGGGGATCGAGATCATGCAGGCGCGACGGGGGGTCGATCGTCTCGAGGATCTGTGCTCGGGCCCGGGCAAGCTCACGCAGGCCCTCGATGTCGAGCTCGTCGATAACGGCGCCGACCTGTCAGCGGGCCCGGTGCTCATCGCGCCTCGCCCGGCCTCGTGGCGCGACGTGGAGATCGTCTCCGGGCCGCGAATCGGGATCACCAAGGCGGTGGAGCTGCCATGGCGGTTCTCCGCCGCCGGGAGCCGGTTCGTGTCGCGGCGGGCACCCGCCGTTATCGCCGGGACCTGACGCGCGGCGCCTTCGCGCAGGGCGACCGCGTCGCGGCTCGGCGGCGGCGAGCTCCCGGTATGGCCACTGCTCGAGGCCAGCCCGACTCGGTACTAGGGCGAGCCGCCGAGGCCGGCGCCGCCCGAGGGAGGAGCGGCGCCGCCCGAGCCACCGCCGGCGGGGGGCGCGCCGGTGCCCGTGTTACCGCCGGTCGCGGGCGGCGTGCCCGTACCGGTGTTCCCGCCCGGGGCGCCGCCGGCGCCCGGGGTGGTCGTCGCGGGCGTGGTCGGCGCCGTGGTGGGCGTCGTGGGTGCGGTGGTGGTCGGAGACGGGGTGACGGTCGTCGAGGGCGCCCCGGAACCGGAGTTACCGGAACTGGTCACCGCCGGGGTGGTGATCGTCGTGGTCTTACTGGTGGTCTTGGCAGCCGCCTCTTGGACGAGGATCTGCAGCGCCGAGACCATGAAGTTGTGCCAGATCGCCGCCGGGTAGGTTCCGCCCTCGACCGGCTGGCCGTTCCACTGTGTGGTCATGGGCTTGAGACCGTCTGGGTATCCCACCCAGACGGCGACGGTGAGCTTCGGGGTCCAGCCGACGAACCAGGCGTCGCCGTAGTTCGTCGTCGTGCCCGTCTTGCCCGCCGCGTACACGCCGGGGATGGCCGCAGAGGTGGCGGTACCCGACTGGACCACGGTGCTGAGGACCTGGCCCACCTCCTGGGCGACGGCTGCCGGCATGATCCGCTGCAGGGTCGGGTGGTTGGCCATGACCCGCTGCGGGCAGCCGGTCTGGGCCGGGCAGGTGATCTGCTGGATCCCGATCGGCCCGCCGCCTGAGTCCCCGATCACATGGTTGTAGACCTTCAGGCCGCCGGTGGCGAACGTCTCGTAGGCGTGCGCCATGTCGAGTGCGCTGACCCCGGTCTTGAGTCCGCCGATGATCATCGAGGGGTTGGTGGAGATCGGGGTGCGGATCCCCGAGGCGTGCGCCAGCTTGGCGATGCGCTTGGTTCCCACCTTCATTCCCACCTGGGCGTAGATCGAGTTGTCGGAGACCGTGGTGGCGCCCAGCAGCGTGTTGGTCCCCGAGTATGAATTGGCGAAGTTGTGGACGATGAAGTGCCCCGTGACGCCGCCGGGACCCCTGAACTTGATGTCCTGAGGCGCGGAGGCCCAGGTCGAGTAGGGGGAGATGCCGTCCTCGAGGGCGACCGCGAGGGTGAAGGGCTTGAAGGCTGACCCGGGCTGCCTCAGTCCCTGGGTGGCGAGGTTGAACGGGTTGGTCTGATAGTTCGGTCCGCCGACCATGGCCCGGACCTCGCCGGTCTTGTTGTCGATCGCCACCAGGGACGCCGAGGGGAGGCCCGACCCGGGCGGCAGCTCGTTATTGACCGCGCTCTCGGCCGCCTGCTGGAGGGGCAGATCGATCGTGGTGCGGATCTTCAGGCCACCGTAGTAGGCCCGGTACTCGGCCACCGCGGGGCTGGATCCCATCGCGCGGAGGATCTGCGGGGCGAGCCAGCTCGTGAAGTAGGGGGCCGCCGTCGGCTCCTGCGGCTGGAGGATCTGGCTCGCCGTAGGAACCGGTCGCGCTATCGCCGTGGTGTACTGGCCGCGGGTGATGAAGCGCTGCTGGACCATGTCGCGGAGAACCTGGTTGCGCCTGGCCATCGCCGCCGTCCTCTCGGCCACGGGGTCATATCCCGAGGGCGAGGCGACCATGCCGGCGAGCATGGCGGCCTGGTAGGGCTGGAGCTTGGAGGCGCAGAGCGGGAGCGGGGGGTCGCCGCACGCGCCCGCCGGCGCGGCGGTCGCGCTCGCCGAAGTGGTGGCGGTGCCGGGGGCCGTGAGCGAGGCGCTCGAGCCGTTCGAGGCGGCGGTGTTGACGAATCCGAGCTGGGAGCCAAAGTAGACGCGCGCGGCCGACTCGATGCCGTAGGCGCCGTTCCCGAAGTAGACCGCATTCAGGTACTGCCTGAGGATCTTGGCCTTTGACCACCGGTGGTCGAGGTTGTAGGCCAAGGCGGCCTCGCGAAGCTTCTCGAAGATGGTCCGGTTGGACTGCGCGGACAGCGCCACCTTGACGAACTGCTGCTCGATCGTCGAGGCGCCCTGGAGCGCGCCGCCGGTCACGTCGGCGAGGACCGCTCGGGCGATGCCGCGGAAGTCGATCCCCGGGTTCGAGTAGAAGCGTTTGTCCTCGACGGCGATGATCGCGTCCTGCATGTACTTCGAAATCTGGCTGATGTGCTGGACGACCACGACGTTGTTGGGCGGCGCGAAGATCCCGATCAGGCGTCCCTCGTCGTCATAGAGCATCGAGTTCGCGGCGTGCCGGTACTGGGCGATGTTCTCGAGCTGGGGCAGGTCCTGGGCAACGGCCATCATCATCCCGAACGCAGTGGAGACGACGGCCAGCGCCGCGAAGCCGAGGAGGATGAGGGTCAGGCGGAACTTACGTATCCGCGGCTTTGAGCCGCGCCCGTCGCGGCGGTGCAGACGGCGCCTACGCGGCGGCGCGAAAGGAATGGGCCCGCCGGGGTCATCGCCCGGCGTGGTGCTGTGAACGTCGTCGCTCATGCGATCAGGGGCTGCGTACTGGGGGGGAAGTCAGCCCGGCGGGCCCCCGGTCGGGGCCACGTGGCGGGGTAGGCAACATCCCCCGCCGGGGGCCGAGAGTCTAGCATTGGCTCGGATGCCAGGAGAGCAAGCCACGCCCGCCGCCAGGGCTGCGTGGCCGGCTGGGGATGCAGACGCCACGCCCGCCGAGAAGGCCGCCTGGCTGACGCGCAACGCCGTCGATTCTCTCCCCGCGGGTGGCATCGAGCGCAAGCTCGCCGAGGGCCGGCCCCTACGCGTGAAGCTGGGAATCGACCCGACCGCTCCCGACATCCACCTCGGCCACACGGTCGTCCTGCGCAAGCTCCGCGAGTTCCAGGACCTCGGGAACATCGTCGTCCTCATCATCGGCGACTACACCGCGCGGGTGGGGGACCCGAGCGGGCGCTCGGAGATGCGGCCGATGCTCTCCGGCGAGGAGATCGACGCCAACGCCCGGACCTTCCAGGAGCAGGCGTTCCAGATCCTCGACCGCGAGCGGATCGAGGTGCGCCGCAACGGCGAGTGGCTCGACATGCGGATGGACGAGCTCTTCCGCCTGGCCCGCACCACCACCGTCGCCCAGATCCTCGAGCGCGACGACTTCGCCAAGCGCCAGGCCGCGCGTGCGCCGATCTCGCTGCTCGAGCTCTTGTACCCGCTTCTGCAAGGCTACGACTCGGTCGAGGTCAAGGCCGATGTCGAGCTCGGGGGCACCGACCAGAAGTTCAATCTCTTGCTCGCCCGTGACATCCAGCGCGCCTACGGGGTACCCGAGCAGACGATCCTCACCATGCCCATCCTCCCCGGCACTGACGGTGAGAGGCGGATGTCAAAGTCGCTCGGTAACTACATCGGGGTTACCGAACCTCCGGCGGAGATCTACGGCAAGACCTTGAGCATTCCCGACGCCGTAGTGCCTCTGTACTACGAGCTCCTGCTCGGTCGGCCGGTGCCCGAGGACCTGCCCCCGCGCGACGCCAAGCGTGCGCTCGCGCGTGATCTCGTGGCCGAGTTCCATGATGGCGAGGCGGCCCAGGCGGCCGAGGTCGAGTTCGACCGTGTGCACCGAGAGGGGGGCACCCCGGACGAGGTCGAAGAGGTGACGTGGCCGGCGGGTGAGCTGGGGCAGAGCATTCACCTGCCCGAGCTGCTCAGGCGCGCCTTCGGGGTCTCCACCTCGGACGCGCGGCGGGCGCTCGGCCAGGGCGGGGTCAGCATCGAGGGTGAGCCGGTCCTTGCGGGCGTGCTCGACATGCCCGCCTCTGAGCTCGACGGCAAGGTTCTGAGGCTCGGGAAGCGGCGCTTCGCCCGGGTGCGGGTGGGCTAGCGGCGATGGCGGTGCACGGAGGCGCCCTGCGCATGGACACGCCGGGCGACGGCCACATCGTCGACCTCACTGACGGCGTGCGGAGAATCGTCGCCACCACGGGTGTCGATCGCGGGCTCGCGTGCGTGGCCTCGGTCGGGTCGACGGTCGCCGTGACCACCATGGAATACGAGCCCGGAGGAGTCCACGACCTTCAGGCGCTCCTGGACCGCCTGATCCCGAGCGCCGGCGACTACGAGCACAACCGCCTCAACCACGACAGCAACGCTCACGCGCATCTCCGAGCCGCGGTGATCGGGCCTTCGGTCACCGTTCCCGTCCTCGACGGCGAGCTCTCACTCGGGACCTGGCAGCAGATCGTGATGATCGACTTCGACAACCGGCCGCGCAAGCGGACGGTGACGGTGCAGATCGTTTCGTGAGGAGAGCCGCCTGGCGCCCGCTGCCTCGGCGGGACGCTCGACCCGCGTTCCCGCTATGCTGCCCGACGTCCCGGCGACTGGGGCAGCGCGCCGGGAAAAAGGCGCGCTTGCTCGAGCCCTCGGAACCGCGCTATACTCGTCGGTCCGTCCCTGGAATGCCCGTGCGGCTTCAGGGCGTGCCCCTGAGAAGGACTCCCTTCCTGGAGAGGTGCGGCGGTCTTTGAAAACTCAACAGCATGCACAACTCGATCGAATCCCTCGGTCGAGGAGTGTGTCCAGGTTCGACGCCGTCGCCCCTGGCCCCGTTCGCGGGACTCGTGACGACGGCTCAAGAGCAGAGATTGACCCCGTCTGGCACCCCGGACGCCCGCCAGTGTACGCGGGCTCCCTCGTGTGGGTGCCTCGGATCCACGCCCGCCAGGGCTGGGTCCATTAGACGACT
>DASZLV010000039.1:0-9420 GCA_035552215.1 Solirubrobacteraceae bacterium
GCTCCGGAAGGCCCTGGCCCCCACTCTCGGTGAGATCGAGCCGATTAACCGCCTCCGCGAAGCGCAGGTAGGTGTCAACGCTCGCGATCACGATGCGGGCATCGACAGTGAGGAGCTCGATACCCACGAGTGACACGCGCAAGAACACGTCGACGACGAGTCCCTTGTCGAGCAGGAGGTCGAGGATCTCGTAGAGTCCGGCCGAGCTCGATCGCTGGACGTAGCCGCCTCCCCCGCCGCCGCGTTGCATTGCCATGGTTGCCATCTCGCTGCCTCTCCTTGGTTGGGTTAGCCCTGCGGTCCCCGTGTCTCGTACAGGTCGGGGTTGATCAGCTCGAGCCGGGCCTTGAAGCGGCGCAGCTCGGTCCCGGCGTGATGATCGGCGAGGTGCGTGGTAAGCCGGAACGTCTCCGCCAGCGCCGTCGGAACGACATCGAGGTTGAGTTCGATGCGAGTAAGCCGCTCGCTCAGCTCGTGGAAGGTGAACAGCCCGGCGCAGTCGGACTCCTCGAATGACCGCCAGGCGAAACTCTGCTCCTCGCGCTCGTCGAGGACCTCGGCCGACCAGTTCGCGTGCCGCGGCCCCTCGAGGCGGCCGCTGAGCCTGTCACCCTCGCGCGTAACTCCCGTCACCGTGTGCACCCCCTCGGGGATGAACTCGAGCGCCATCCACTCCTGCCACGCGACACGCACAGGAACGGCGATGTCGATCGACCGCTGGATCGGAAGCCTCCGCTGGTGGGCGTGCGCGAAGATGGTCGTGAGCGACTCCGCGCCCGCGGTGGCGGCCCGCTCGGCGGCGCCGCGGAGCAGACCCACCCAGGTTAGGAGGGTACGGGCGGCCGCGTCCTTAGCGGTGGCGCGTGCGAGCTTACCAGCGGCGCGCCCGGTCTTGGCCGCCGCCGGCTTCACCCGCGCCTTGGTCGCGGCCTTGGTCCTGGGGGCACGGCCGTTCCCGCTGCGCGCGCCCGTCGGGCGGTTGGGCTTGGCCTTCTTGGCGCGGGCTGTGGCGCTGGCCGGCATGTGCAATCAGCCCAGCGCGCGAGCGACCTGCTCGGCCTTCTCGCGAGCCACCTGCACCTCACGCGCGAGCCTGCCGAATTGGCGAGCGGCGTCGCCGATGTTGCTGCTGATGTTGGAGAGATCCACCTTCATCCCCGGGACCGGGACACCGAGCAGCGTGTGATTGCGCCGCAACGCGGTGCGGCCGAGTAACACGCCCCCGGCGACGCCGAGCGCGGCCGTCACCGCGGGAATCGCGACGCTGGTCACCGATACCCGGTTGCTGTCGGTTGCGGCCTTTTTCGCCGGGGCGGCCGTGTGAGGCTTACTGTTACTCGTCCGCGCCGGCTTGGCACGGCTCGCGGACGCGTTGCGCCCGCGCGTGCCAGATCTTGCCTTGGCAGCCGAGTTACCGTTTGACGAAGTGCGGTTCGCAGAACCGCGCTGGCTTGTCGAGGCCATGTCTCTCTCTCCCTTTCCGTGCGCCCCTGTGAGCGCTGGTGGGCTAACTACCCGGGTGCGCGTTCAATTCACGCGCCTCAACGGATGTACGAGGGCGGCTCCGGCTACCCCAACTCCCGCTCGGCGATATCGGCGATCCGCTCGCCCAGGGCGAGCGCGGAGGTCGCCGCGGGCGAGGGAGCGTTGCGTACGTGCACGGCGCGGGGCGTAGAGGAGAGGACGAAGTCGTCGACGAGGCGGCCGTCGCGTCCCACCGCCTGGGCGCGGACGCCGGCCGGGCCGGGCTCCATATCTTCGGGCCCGAGGCCCGGTACGTAGCGAGCGGCCTGCGTTGCGAAGGCTTGGCGGCTCGCCGCCAGGTGCATCTCCTGAAGACCGGTGCGCCACCAGCGCGCGGCCATCCGCCAGGTCCCGGGCCAGCTCAGAGTGTCGCGGACATCCGCGGGCGTGACGGTGGCGAGGCGGTAGGCCTCGCGGGAGGCGACGAGGAGGGCGGTTGGACCCGCGAGCACCTCTCCGTCGACCCGAGGGGTGAGGTGGACGCCGAGGAACGGGAGGGCGGGGTCGGGTACCGGGTAGATGAGCCCGCGGACGAGCGCCCGCCGGTCCGCGCGCAGGCGCAGGTAGCCACCCCGGAAGGGCAGGATCCGGGGGTCCGCCGGGGCCCCCGCCTTGACGGCGAGCCGGTCCGACCACAGCCCGGCGCAAAACACCGCGCGTGAGGCCTCGACGCCGTCTCCGTCAGGTCCGAGGAGCCGGATCCCCCGCCCCGCGACACGCACGTCCTCGACGCGGTGGCCCAGGCGCAGCTCGCCTCCGGCCTCGCGGACGTCGTCCGCCATGCGCGCGCATACCGCACCGAAGTCGACGATCCCCGTGGCCGGCGAGTGCAGCGCCGCCACTCCGGTCGCGTGCGGCTCGATCTCCTGGATCTCCTCGGCGGTGAGGCGGCGGATTCCCGGCACGCCGTTCGCGCGCGCGCGGCCTTCCAAGCTCTCGAGCGCGGCGAGCTCTCTCGCGCTGGTGGCGATGATGAGCTTCCCGATCCGCTGGACGTCGATGCCACGGCTCTCGCAGTACTCGTACATCCGGGCCGCGCCGTCCACGCACAGCCGGGCCTTCAGGGAACCCGGGGCGTAGTACACGCCGGCGTGGATCACGCCGCTGTTGTGAGCGGTCTGATGCGCACCCACGGAACCCGCCTGCTCGATGACGATCACCCGCGCGGTGGGCCGGCGCGCGAGAAGCTCGCGGGCGACGGCCAGCCCGAGGATGCCGGCCCCGACGACGGCCGTGTCGTATCCGCCTGCCAACTGGGCTCAGCAGGCGTGGGCCGCGAGCTCGAACCAGACGCGCGTGCCGCCCTCGCGGTCCACTCCCCAGGTCCGAGCTTCCCGTTCCACCAGGTAGAGGCCGTAGCCGCCGCCGGGCCGGCTCGGGTCGCGCGCCATCGGGGTGAACCCGCCCCCCGCATCGATGACCTCGACACGCATGGCACCTGAGTCGGTCAAGCGGGCGGACAGGGTGATCTCGGCGTGCGCCGGCGCGCTCGAGTGGATCACCGCGTTGGTGACCACCTCCGATACGAGCAGCAGCAGCGTCGCCCGCCTGCTGGGCGCGATATCGGTGCCCTCAGAGAATCCGGCGATCGCCGCCCGGGCGAGCGAGGGAGCGTTGGGAGTCTGCTCGAGGCTGATGCACAACGCCCGAGCGTCGACACTCCGCGACGACTCTCCGGAGAGCGACATCATCATGGCGCGGCGTCCTCGAAGGGAAGCGCAGCGTCCGCTCCGGTGGCCGTGAGCACGGCGGCCGCCGTTTCGTACTGGGGACGTACGAGGACCAGCTTCCACTCTTCGCGCTTCGCGCGCTGATCGAGCTCGATGAGCAGCCGTAGGCCCGTTGAGTCCATGAAGCTCAGCTCGCTGAGATCGAGCGTCAACGCCTTCATGTCGCGACGCAGGAGCTCAATGCTCTCCGAGAGCACGGGGCCGGTGCTGAGATCGAGCTCGCCGGTGATCGTCAGCGTCACACTGGCTTCGGTGGCACGGTGGGCGATCTTGAACTCAGTCGGTCTGACCACGCCTCACCCCTGCTAGACGATTGTCGTGACCTTGCGACACGGGCGCTCCGACGGGATCAGGGCGATGGATAACGATCGCTGCGGTGTCGTCTGCGTGCGCCCCCGTCTGGAAGGCTGCGAGCGCGCGGGTCAGAGCCCCTGCGACATCGGCGGCGGGGCGCCCGGCCGCGCCCCGGAGCGCGTCGCGTAGCCGTTCGAGCCCAAAGCGCCCGCGCTCCTCGTCGACGGCATCGGTGATCCCGTCGGTGTACGCGACGAGCGTGCTGCCGGCCTCGAGCTCGACGGTGGTGTCCTCCCACGCTGCTTCGGTGAAGGCGCCGAGGAGCGGGCCGTGCTCACCGACCTTCGTGACCTCCTGACCGGTCACGTACAACGGCAACGGATGCCCGCCGATCGCCAGCGTGGCGCGGTCACCGTCGAGCCGCAGGCACAGGGCGGTGCACACGGACAGGGTGGGGCGATTCTTGAGCGTGCTGTCGACGTGGGCGAGCAGCTCGGCTGGGCTCGAGAGGAACTCCGAGGCGCTGCGCATGGTGTGACGGACCAGCGAGGTCAGGGCCGCGGCCTCGACGCCCTTTCCCGTGACGTCGCCGATGATGACCATCCAGCTGCCCCCCAGTGCCCACACGTCGTAGAAATCGCCGCCAACCATGCTGCCCTCCATCGCCGGTAGGTAAACGCTCGCGAGCTCGAAGCCGGGGACTTCCGGCAGCTGATCGGGGAGCAGGCTCTGCTGCAGGGTCCGCGCGATCGACGAGCGCTGGCTGTACAGCCTCGAGTTCTCGATCGCCACGGCGGCCCGAGCCGCGACCTGTTCGGCGAGCTGCACATCGAACTGATCAAGGGTGCGGTGGGATTCCGAGGTCACGAGCGTCAGCGCGCCGAGGATGCGGGCGCCCAGGCGCATCGGGACCACCAGTCCCGAGTGAAGGCCCACCGCGCGGATCAGCTCCATGTGGCGCTCGTCGACCGCGGCCGCGACGAGCATCGGCTCCGGAATCTCCGGATAGAGCAATGACTGGCCGGTGCGGAAGACGAACCCGAGGCCCTGGTCGGGGTCCAGCCGCTCGGGCTCGTAAGCCCGGAGCTCCTCGGCCAGGCTCAGGCGTTCGGGATCGATGTGCGCCACCGCGACCTTGATGCGGTCCCCGTCGTCGTCGACGAGGTCGACCGCGCACCAGTCCGCGACCTCGGGGACCGCGAGCTGAGCGACGTTACGCAGCGTCTGCTCATAGTCCAGCGAGGAGGCCAGCACCTCGCTCGCCTCGGCGAGGAAGGCGCCTCGCTGCTCGGCGCGCTTCTGGTCGGTCACATCCTCGATGATCGTGATGGTGGCCTCGACCTCCCCGTCCTCGCCGAGCAGCGGAGCCGCCTTGAGCAGGTTCCAGCGCTGTACGCCGGTCTCGCGATGGACCGTGCGAATAAGCAGCGGCTCGGCCTCCTCGCCGCGCAGGATCCGCACCGAGGGGATGTCCTGCATGCGGATCTCGCCGCCATTCTCGTCCCACACCAGGAAGTCGCTCATGATCGTGTCGGGCGCCGTGTCACGCAGCTCCTCCCACGACGCGAACCCGAGGTGGGCGACCGCCGGCGGGTTCGCGTACAGGAAGCGGTGCTCATGGTCACGGATGGTGATCGCGTCGCTCAGTGAACCAACGATCGCCTCGAAGCGCCGTTCGCTGCCGCGCAGAGCCCGGTTGAGCTCATCGACCAGCCGCTCGCGTTCGCGATCGGCGTCCGCGCGCTCGCTGACGTCGCGGATGAAGGCATGAAAGGACCAATGACCGTCCCCTTCGAGCGCGGAGATGGTGAACTCCACCGGAAGCTCGGTCCCGTCCGCCCGTAGCGCCCGCATCTTGAGCCGGCGATCGAGCAGGCGGCTCTCGCCCGTGGCCAGGAAGCGACGCAACCCCTCGCGATGCGCGTCTCGCAGATCCTCGGGAATTATCAGTTCGGCCACCGGCCGCCCAAGCGCCTCGTCGCGGCTGAGCCCGAAGGTGACCTCGGCGCTCGGGTTCCACGCCGTCACCACACCTTGCTCGTCCATGGAAACGACCGCGCTGTGCGCGCGGTCGAGGATGAACTCGGCGAGGGTCGGAGCCATCACCCTCATTATCGGCCCTGCGCAGATCCTCCTGCAATCGGCTTTCATAGGATCCTCGGAACCGTGAGCTCAGACCACCCGCCCACAACCTTGGAAGTCGCCGACGTGATCGTCGTCGGGGCGGGACTCGCGGGCCTTGCTGCCACCGCCGAGCTGGCCGACGCGGGCCGGCGAGTTCTCCTCCTCGACCAGGAGCCCGAGACGTCGATGGGCGGCCAGGCGTTCTGGTCGCTCGGCGGTCTCTTCTTTGTCAATTCGCCTGAGCAGCGCCGCGCCCGCATCCGTGACTCGTTCGAGCTCGCGTGGCAGGACTGGCTCGGCAGCGCCGGGTTCGATCGCCCCGAGGACGAGTGGCCGCGACGCTGGGCGCGGGCCTACGTGGAGTTCGCCACGCACGAGAAGCGCAACTGGCTCTACGGGATGGGCGTTCGCGTCCTTCCAAGCCCGGGCTGGGCCGAGCGCGGCGGGACCACGGGCAGCGGGCACGGCAATTCGGTGCCGCGCTTTCACCTGACGTGGGGCACGGGTCCGGGGTTACTCGAGCCCTTCGTGCACAGAGTCCGGGCCGCACACGAGCGGGGCCTGGTCACCTTCGCCTTCCGCCATCGCGTCGACGAGATCATCCTCGACGGCGACAGCGTCGAGGGGGTCAGCGGCTCGGTGCTCGCCCCCCACCAGATCAAGCGGGGGCAGGACAGCTCGCGCGAGATCGTCGGCGAATTCTCGGCCCGGGCCCAGGCCGTGCTCGTGAGCAGCGGCGGGATCGGGCATAACTTCGACCTGATCCGCAACAACTGGCCTCCCCGCCTCGGGCCACCACCCAAGAACTTGATCTCGGGCGTGCCCGCCCATGTCGACGGGCGGATGCTCGGGATCGCCGAGTGTGCGGGGGCGAGCCTGATCGGGCGCGACCGGATGTGGCATTACACCGAAGGGCTCCGGAACTGGGACCCGATCTGGAGCAACCACGGGATCCGGATCATCCCCGGCCCGTCTTCGCTATGGCTCGACGCACGCGGCAATCGTCTCCCCGTCCCCCTGTTCCCCGGATTCGACACGCTCGCCACCCTGGCCCACATCGGGAAGTCCGGCTACGACCACACGTGGTTCATCCTCACCCGTAAGATTATCGAGCGCGAGTTCGCGCTCTCGGGCTCCGAACAGAACCCCGACATCACGGGCAAGAGCATCGCCAACACGATCCGCTCACGACTGCTACCGGTCGTTCCCGGTCCGGTGCAGAAGTTCATGGACCACGGCGCCGACTTCGTCGTCGAGCGGGACCTGGCCGCCCTCGTGCGGGGCATGAACGCCCTCACCGACGAGCCCCTGCTCAACCGAGCGGCAATCGAACGCGAGATCGTCGCCCGCGATCGGGAGCTCGACAATCCGATCGGCAAGGACATGCAGGTGACGGCGATCCGGGCCGCCCGGCGCTACCTCCCGGATCGCATCAGCCGGGTCGCCGCACCTCATCGCCTGCTCGACCCCGCGGCGGGACCGCTGATCGCAGTGCGCCTGAACATCCTCACCCGCAAGACCCTGGGCGGCCTCGAGACCAACCTCGATGCCAACGTGCTGCGACCGGGTGGCGATCCGATTCGGGGCCTCTACGCGGCCGGCGAGGTGGCCGGCTTCGGAGGTGGCGGCATGCACGGCTACAGCGCGCTCGAGGGGACGTTCCTCGGCGGTTGCCTGTTCTCCGGGCGGACCGCGGGCCGCGCGATCGCCAGGGCAATAGCCACGGCCTAGGCTCCCCGGCAGCGCCTCCGAAGAGCCGCTGGGTCGAGCACGGTAATGGCACGGCGGTCGGTGGCGATCCAGCCGAGCGCGCGCATCAGCCGCAGGGCACGCGAAACCGTCTCGCGGGTGGCGCCCGTCCAGCTCGCGAGTTCGTCCTGACTCAGCGAGAGATCGATCCGCCGCCCCACCTCGGCCGGGATCCCGTGATCGGCGGCGAGCTCGAGCAGTCGTTTGGCCACGCGCCCGATGCTGTCGTGGGTGGCGAGGTCGATCCGGTCACGATCGGCTTCGGCCAGGCGCCGTACGAGCATGCGTATGAGCACGAGCCCGACGTCAGGGTGCTCGGTGAGGAAGGCCCGGAACTCGTCGCCGGCGATGACGCCGACCTCGACGTTGTCGACCGCTACGCCGGTCGCCGTCCGGCGGATCCCGCCGAGCACCGCCATCTCGCCGATGAGCTCACCGGGCCCTCGGATGGCCAGCACGACCTCGCGCCCGCCCGCCCCCGCGGCCACCAGCTTGACGCGGCCCTCGATGACCACGATCACGTCCTCCCCGGCGGCGCCCGCGCGCAGGACCGGGGTGGCCTTGGGCATCGCTCGGCGCCGCAGGCGCCCGAGCAGTGCCTCAGCATCCTCAGGTGCGAGCTGGCGCAAGAACGGCACCTGCTGAGGCTCGAAGGAGTCGTTGGTCGTTGACATCGCCACTGTGAAAAATGTCACGTGTTGCGTTCAGCCGTCTCTGATACGTCTGCGAGCGAACTCGCCCGCCCCGCCGCCGAGGATCACGACGCCGAGGATGATCAGCGCGATGGTGCCCAGATCACCGAAGGCATCAGCCACCGGCGGGCCGATCAAGAAGCTGCCGAGGCCGATGACCAGAGCCCAGATCGCCGCGGACAGGGCGTTGGCGGGAAGGTACACGGTCCATGGCACGTGATTGATTCCAGCGAGCCACGATGGCGAGAGAATCACTGCGGTCACGGTGGCGCGCTCGAACACCTTCTCCCCTCGCTCCACCGCGCGGAGCCGCGCTTTGCGCAGGGGACCGCGCGCGGTGAGGACCGCGCGCCCGGCCTGATAGCCGACGAGCCAGCCGATCACCCCTCCCAAGGTGGCGCCGACCCACGCCACGAGCATGACCTCGGTGAGGTCGAGCTTGTGCTTGGCGGCGAGGATGGCCGCGGCGACGAGGAGCGGCTCGCCCGGACCGACCCCGGCGATCCAGCTGAGTGAGGCGGCGATGGCCAGGCCGGCGTAGTCGAACGGCGGTCCGTGAAAGCGATGGAAATGTAGGTGGAGATGGAGATGGAGATGGATCGCCGACGCGACCAACGTGTTCACCCCGGGGCCGCAACGGCTGCGCGCAGATCGCGGCCGCGCTCCAGAGGATCGGCGATCGATGGGACGGTCATCGCTCTCGGCGATCGTCGCACACCTCCCGGCGTCCGGCATGCTCGCGGACCGCGCCGCACGCCCGGGCCGCTGCGGGTTTCCCAGGTTAGTCGAGCGTTTGCGGGAACTTTTGGCGGTTCCGGGAGCCGGTAACCCCGGCGCACGCGGAAATCGTTTATCCGTATGTCCAGGTGGCCAATTCGTTTGCTGGACGCGAGGCCATAGAAGCCTCCTGGGACCTCCACAAGTCTTCCGCCACCAGACAATAGGGCCGATTTGGGACCAGGGGGTCGTCGGCCCGACCCCCGCGCGAGCGGAGGACACGCCCGTTCCCCCGGACAAGGAGATCCATGCCGCCATTCACACCGTATCCCCCGTGGCTGAGCCCAGGAGACAACGCATGGCAGCTCACGGCCGCGACTCTCGTCGGCCTCATGAGCGTGCCTGGCCTCGTCGTTCTCTACGGCGGGGTGATGCAGAAGCGTTGGGCCATCAACAGCATGATGCTCACGTTCGGGACCTTTTCAGTGGTGCTCGTCGTCTGGGTGCTCTGGGGCTTCAAGCTGGGCTTCGGTCATCCGATCGGACATGGAACGGACTTCTTCTCGACGTTCTGGGGAAAGCCCGGCATC
>DASZLV010000040.1:0-1954 GCA_035552215.1 Solirubrobacteraceae bacterium
GATGGAGGGACGAATCAGCCACCTCAAACGCGGGTACGGGCTGCGCCGATCACGCCTCAAAGGCGACGAAGGCCACCAGATCTGGGACGGCTGGGCGACCCTCACCTACAACGCCAACACATACACAACGCTCGGATGACACCCAACCACCCGGAACCCCGCGCCGAGAAGCCCGGGAACGCCAATGAGAACGAGACACCTCGGATCCCATCACCCGGCCGCGGCGCCGACCCAAACCCAGTCACCGACCTCACGGGTTTATCCGGGGCAAGTAGGTAGTGTCCGCAGCCTGGTTTGGGTAAGAGAGTTATCGCGGCAGCCGGTTCGCGTGGCGTTGCACTCGCATGTCGCAAGCCTTGCCCTGCCGCCGACGCTGCTCACCCGTGTCTCGCAGTATCCGCCGGAGTTCATGGCGCTCCATCCGCTGCAGACGCTGCGCAACCAGGAGCGGCTGCACCTCACGGAGGCGAGGTTTGATGCGATCCCGTTCGATGCGGGCTGTGCCCGTGCATATGGCCACCACCAGACCCGCCGTAGCGGCCGGTGGCGACGCGCATTTCCTGCGCGCCGGCGTCACGCCCGGTGTCTCACGCCCGCGGTGGCGAGGGGGGCCAGGGTCTGGCCCTTGACCGCGACGTCGCCGAGAGCGGCGTCGATGGCCTCGAGGACGTCGGTCGAGAGCTCGATCCCCGAGGCGGCGGCGTTGGCTCGGACCTGCTCGGGACGCGACGCGCCCACGATCGCCGAGGCCAGCTCGGGGCGCCTGAGCACCCAGGCGAGCGCCATCTCCGCGAGGGTGAGTCCGGCGCCGTCGGCGATCGGCGCGAGCCGCTGGACGGCCTCGAGTGCCTCGTCGCTCATCAGCCTGTTCATTGCGAAGTTCATCGCCTCGCTCGCGGCCCGCGAGTCGCTGGGCGGGGGCTGGCCGGGCTTGTACTTGCCCGTGAGCACGCCCTGGGCGAGCGGCGACCAGACGATCTGGGAGATCCCGTTCGCCTCGGACAGTGGGAAGACCTCGGCCTCGGGTGCCTGCCAGATCATCGAGTACTGGGGCTGGGAGGACACGAAGAGGTCGGGGCCGGCAATATCGAGCGCCGCTTGGATCTGCTCCGGGGTCCATTCGCTGAAGCCGAGGTAGCGGGCCTTGCCGTCCGTCACCACTTGCTGCAGGGCCTCGATCGTCTCCTCGATCGGGGTCTCGACGTCGAAGCGGTGGGCCTGGTAGAGGTCGACGCGGTCGGTCCGCAGGCGCGCCAGCGATGCGTCGATCTGCTTGGCGATCTGCGGGGCCGAAAGTCCGCGGTCCTCGGGGTCATCGGACATCTGACCCCACACCTTGGTGGCGAGGAGGTAGGAGTCCCGCGGATGCTCGGAGAGGATCTCGCCCCATGCGGCCTCGGCGGCGCCGCGGCCGTAGACGTTGGCGGTATCGAAGAAATTGATGCCCGCCTCGAAGGCCGCTTCGGTGCACGCACGCGTTTGTTCGGCCTCGATCCCGCCCGCGTAGGTCAGCCAGGACCCGAGCGAGATCTCCGACACTTCCAGGTCTGAACTGCCGAGCTTGCGGTAGCGCATCTCGTCAGCGTGTCTCGACGATGACGGTGGTCGACTTGACCACCGCGGTGGCCCGGTCGCCGGGCTTCAGGTCGAGCTCGTCGGCGGCTTCACGCGACATGAGCGAGACGATCCGGTAGGGGCCGCACGACATCTCGATCTGGGCCATGACGCCGTCCTTCTTGACCGCGAGGATCGTTCCCTGCATGCGGTTGCGGGCGCTCATCTGCCCCCTGGTGGTGCGTTCCCTGAGCAGGGCCGAGAGGTCGTGGGCGGACAGGTAGCGCTGGTTGCCGCGGCGCTGGCAGGTGATCCGGCCCGCCCTCTCCCAGCGGCGCATGGTGTCGAGGCTGACGCCGAGCGCGGTGGCGGCGGCGCCGATCTTGACGAGATCGTCGAG
>DASZLV010000041.1:0-16671 GCA_035552215.1 Solirubrobacteraceae bacterium
GCATCCGAGTTCGATCGCCAGAGCGTCGTGGAATACATGACAACCGGTACCGCGGGCAGCTCGCCCGCCGCCGGCGCGGCCTAGACTGGGCTGCGGAGAGAGGAGCACAGCCTTGGACGATTCCGGAAGCACGATGGGAACACCACCCAAGCCTGAGCCGGGTGTGGCGCTCGCGACCGGTTCCAGTGACGACACCCTGGCGCCGGCGATCAGCGACGCGGAGCTGACGGCAGTCTCCCCCGAGATCCTCGCCAACTCGCTGGGGGAGTACTTCTCGGCGTGGGGCAGGCGGATCCGCAACGGCGAGAGCGGTGCCCTGCCCGTCCTCCTCGGACTGGTCGTCGTCATCGTCTTCTTCCAGATCGAGGAGTCGAAGTTCCTCACCGCCGGCAACCTGGTCAACCTCCTCGTCCAGGCGACCATCTTCATCATGTTCGGGGCGGCGGAGATCTTCGCGCTCCTGCTCTCGGAGATCGACCTGTCGATCGGCTACCTCGCGGGAGTCGGCGCCTTCGTGATCGCCGAGCTCATCGCCCCGCCCGTCAACCTTCCATGGTGGCTGGGGATCCTCGGCGGGCTCGCCGCCTGCGCCTTCCTCGGCTTCATCCAGGGCTCTCTCATCACGAGGCTGAACCTACCGTCGTTCGTCGTCACCCTGGGCGGGTACCTAGGCTTCCTCGGCCTGATGCTCGAGCTCGCCAGCTCCAGCGTCGACAAGACCGCCGTCGGCGGCGTCATCACCATCGACCCCAACAGTCCCGTGTACAAGCTCGTCCAGAGCAACATGAGCACGAGCCTCGGGTGGATCGTCCTCGTGGTGGCGCTCGGGATCTTCGCGGCGCTCATGCTCCTGCGGGCGAGACAGCGCCGGGCCCAAGGGCTCACGGCGCCCCCCCTCGGCATCACCATGCTGACGATCGGCGTCACCGCCATCGGCGGCATCGTCCTCATGCTCATCTGCACCGCCAACCGCTCCAACGGCCCCATCTCGCTCAAGGGTGTTCCCTGGGTCATCCCCTTCGTCGTCGTCATCCTCCTCGCGTGGACGTGGCTCCTCGCCCGGACCCGCCTCGGGCGCTACATCTACGCGATCGGGGCCAACCCCGAGGCCGCCCGCCGCGCCGGCATCAACGTCAACCGGATCAAGACCATCGCCTTCATGCTCTGCAGCCTCACCGCGGGGATCGCCGGCCTCATCTACGAGTCGACGCTTGGCTCGATGTCGACGGACATCAACGGCGGCCAGTACGTGCTCTACGCGGTAGCGGCGGCGGTCATCGGGGGGACGAGCCTGTTCGGCGGGCGCGGCAAGCCGCTCCACGCCCTCCTCGGCGGCATCGTCATCGCCACCGTGTTCAACGGCCTCGGCCTGATGGGCATCAACGCGGCGGGTACGGACATCGCCACCGCCATCGTCCTCATCGCGGCGGTGACGCTCGACTCGCTGGTCAGGCGCCGGGCCTCGGGTCAGATGCGCTGAAGGCCCGCGAACCTAGAGCGCCGCGAGCCCGCGTTCGAGCGCGGCGCTGATCAGCTCGAAGTGCTCGCCGGTGGCGGTGAGCGGCGGGGATGCCGCCACTGCTCGCGCGAGCGGTCGCAGGAGCACGCCTGCCTCTCGCGCGGCCATGACCACTCGCGAAACCGCGTCGGGCCGCTGCTCGAGGGCCTCGTCGGTGAAGGCCAGCGCCGCCAAGAGTCCGACCCCGCCGCGGATCTCGGCCACGGCGGGATGGTCCGCGAAAGGGGTAAAGGCGGCGAGGAGCTCCCCCTCGAGCTCACGCCCGCGGGCGATCAGCCCTTCGCGCTCGAGCAGCGCGATGTTGGCGAGCGCCGCCGCGCAGACAGTCGCATGCCCGGAGTAGGTCGCACCGTGGCGGAAGATCGGTCCTCCGGGCGCCTCCCAGAAGGGCTCGGCGATGTGCTCGGAGATGAGCACCCCGCCGAGCGGCAGGTAGCCGCTGGTGACGCCCTTGGCAAAGACGACCATGGATGGCTTGACGCCCCAGCGCTCGATCCCGAACCACGTCCCCAGGCGACCGAATCCGCAGATCACCGAGTCGGCCACGAGGAGGACGCCGGTCCGCTCGCACACCGCTGCCAGTCCCTCGATGTAGCCGGGCAGGGGTGGATACACCCCGCCGGCTCCGATCACCGGCTCGACGAACACGGCCGCCACCCGCTCCGCGCCGGCCTCCTCGATCGCCGCCTCCAAAGCCTCGAGCGAATCGTGGGGTACCTGGATCGTCTCGACCTGAGGTCCGAAGCCGAGTCGGTTGGCGGGGATCCCGGCGAGCGCGGTGCCGAACCCGTGCGTGCCGTGATAGCCGGCGGTACGGCTGATGAGCAGCGTGCGCTCGGGCTGGCCGAGCTCGAACCAGTAGCGACGCGCGAGCTTGGCCGCCGTGTCGATCCCGTCCGCCCCGCCCGAGGCGAGGAACACGCGGGCGGGCATGGGTGCGAGGTCGGAGAGCGTCTCCGCCAGCTTGCGGGCGGGCTCGGTGGCGAAATCGCCGAACGCCGAGTAGGTCTCGAGCTTCGCCATCTGCTCGGTCACCGCGGACGCGATCTCCGGCCGCCCGTGCCCGACGTTCGCGTACCACAAGCTCGCGGTGCCATCGAGGTAGCGGCGACCGCTGCTGTCCCACACCCACACGTCCTCGCCGCGCTCGATCACAAGCTCGCTGCTGCGCACCGAGCCCATGTCGGCGAACGGGTGCCACAGTCGCGTGTCCTCGCCCGGCGTCATCGAGGCTCAGCCTACAGAGGCCACAGCTTGAGCACGTCAGATTCACGACCGCGCTACACCCAGGCGGCCCGGCGAGCGGTACGTTCCCGGTTCGGTGCGTGCGATCACAGGGAGAGGTCGAATGAAGAGGTTGCTGACGCAAGGCCGCGGGCGGATCTGGGCCGGCTCGGTCGGGCTCGTGCGGCGGTCGGCCAGTTCGGGCACGACAGCGAGATCGTCTCCACCACTGCCGCCGAGAGCGTGTCCCCGGGGGACGCGGTGGCCAAGGCATTCGACGCCCAGCTCACCGCGTGCCAGAGCGCACGCGACGAGGTCGCCGCTGAGATGAAGTCGGTCCTGGGCGGCGCCATCTTCTCCGGCGCGAGGATCGACTTCGGGCAATGGCATCTGATCCGTCGTGGCCAGGACCTGATCGAGGACATGCACGCCCTCTCGCGTATGGCGACGGCGCCCGGGCGGCTCATCTGCCGGGCACGACACGATGCGCGCCCCTTGTAGCTACCGCGTCCGATCGAGGATCCCATCACCAGCCTGATGCCGGCGTGAGCTCGATCATGGTCACCGGGGGCCTTGGCTTCGTGGGCCGGCATCTCGTGCGCCGCCTCGCCGAGGACGGCCACAGCGTCGTTTCCTACAACCGCGATTTCTCCGAGAGCGCCGACCCTGCGGTCACCAGCATCCAGGGGGAGCTCTTCGACATCCCCCGCCTGGTGCGGACCCTCGATGAGGGTTCGGTGCAGTGCATCATCCACACCGCTGCGATGTCGCACCCTGAGCTCTCGATCGAGCTGCCGGTGACCACCTTCGCCGCCAACGTCCAGGGCACGCTGTCGGTGCTCGAGAGCGCGCGCATGTCCGGCGTGCGCAGGATCGTCAACTTCTCCTCGGAGTGCGCCTACGGCCACCAGGAGACCGATCTCGTCCACGAGGATGCTCGCCTTCGTCCCATCACGCCCTACGGC
Organism: Solirubrobacteraceae bacterium; assembly: GCA_035552215.1. Classification (GTDB taxonomy): domain Bacteria; phylum Actinomycetota; class Thermoleophilia; order Solirubrobacterales; family Solirubrobacteraceae; genus Palsa-465. The sequence continues at coordinate 3,709 of DASZLV010000041.1, forward strand.
GTGACCAAGGCCACGACGGAGATGCTCGCCGACATCTACACCGACCTCTACGGCCTCGACGTCGTCTCGCTGCGGATCACCGAGGTCTACGGACCCGGCAATCCGATGCCCGAGGTTCTCCGCGAGATGGTCGCCTCGGCGGTGCAGGACGAGCCATTCACGCTTGACCACGGCGCCGAGCAGCGCTTCCAGTTCATCCACGTCGAGGACGTCGCCGCCGCCGCCTGTGCCGCGGCCCTCGCCACCGAATTCTCCCAGCGCGTCTACAACGTCACCGGTGGGCGCCAGCTCACCCTCGGCGAGACCGCCGATCTCGTCCACGACCTCCTCGGTGGCCCGGGAATCTCCATCGGCCCCGGTTACATCCCCAACCTCGACCGGCAGGGTCCCTGGGACATCTCGGCCGCCGAACGCGACCTCGGCTACCGGCCCGCGTGGGAGCTCGAGGACGGCATCCGGGCTTACGCCGAGTGGCTGGGTCAGCACCGGTACTAATGCGGTGATTCATTTCCGACTCATGACACCTAGCCGGGCACACCGTGACTCCCTGATCCCCCGGCGGTCCGGGCGGTGAGAGGACTCGTGCAAACCGGCGGCCGCAGGCAGTTGCGGTGCCCGGGCCCCTGCGAGCTTGTTACCGTGGCTGGCCAGGAGTCCTATGCGCGCAGGAAGAATCCGCAGCGGGCACGGTGCCCAGACCGTTTGGACCGCTGGTCTGGCCTGTGCGACCCTGCTCGGCGCCGGACTCCTCCTCGTCGTGCTCTCGCTGTCGGGGAGCGCCCGGGCGGCCGGGGTAGGTCGGCTGAAGCAAAGCATCAGCTCCGGCCAGACGCAGGTCGGCGGGCTGGCTGGATCGGTGCACGCCCAGTCCCAGCAGATCGGGGCGCTCGGCGGGTCGATCGCCACCCTGGAGCAGCGCCTCGCCGGGATCCAGGTCAAGCTCGACGGGCAGATCGCGCAGTTGCACCGCCTCCAGGACGAGTACCAGGCGGCCCACACCCACCTGCTCAGGCTCGAGCGATACCAGTCCTACGCCGAAGGGGTCCTGCGCCGTGAACTCGTGGGCGCCTACGAGTCCCCGGCCCCGAACATCGTCACGGTGATCCTCGAGTCCAAGGGCTTCGCGGATCTCCTCGACCGCCTGCGCTTCGTGCGCGCGATCCAGCGCACCGACGCTCGCGAGATCGCCAACGTCCGCGCCGCTCGCCGGCTCGTCGCGGCCGAGGCCACCCGGCTCGGGACCCTTCAGGTCCGGGCGCAGGCGCTCACCTCGCAGATCCTCGGTGAGCGCGACGTCCTCGCCCGCGCCCAGGCGACGCTGCTCTCGCGCCGGGCCGGTCTCCTCCGGGCGCGCGGCGTCACCGCGTCCAAGCTCGCCGGCGCCCGCGCGCATCTGACCGGTCTCCAGAACGATCTGGCTCGGATTCAGGCGGCGGCCGCGCGGCGGGCGGCGAGTCAGACGGCGCCGTCGTCGAGCGCCCCCGCCGGCACACCCCCTGCAAGCGGCCCGCCGGCCAGCCACGGTGGCTTCACCTTCCCACTCCCGACCTCGGCCGCCGCGTCGCCGGCGAGCTGGTCACTCGATCAAGGCGTCGACATCTCCGCTCCGGGCGGGACGCCGGAGTACGCCGTGTGCTCAGGGACAATCGTCCTGCACGGCATCGGCGGGTTCGGCCCCTGGGCCCCGGTGCTCCACTGTGACAGCTCTCTCAGCGGCTACAGCTACGTCTACTACGGGCACGCCGGCCCGGCCAACCAGCTACCGGTCGGCACTCACGTCGGCGCCGGGCAGGTCATGAGCGAAGTCGGGCCCGGGATCGTCGGCCTCTCCAGCGGCCCCCACGTGGAGATCGGCTTCAGCGACGCGAGCGGAACTCCCGTCGGCGGCGGCTCGGCCTCGGTCATGTACTCGCTCCTGCGCGGTTCTTACTAGCGACTGGATCGCCTCCGCACAATCGGATAGCGTGACTCGCAAGCGGGCCATGACCGATTACCGCAAGTCCAAACCGAGGGCGGGCTCGTCGCGTGCGCAGCTCAGGTGTCTGGGCTTGGGCTTGGTCTGGGTGCTTGCCCTGACTGCCTCGTGGTGCTTGGCGGCGCCGGCGAGCGCGGCCGTGTACTGGACGAACCTCAGCGGTAACGCGATCGGGCAGGCGAACCTCGAAGGCACCGGGGTGAACGCGAAGTTCATCACCTTCCCGCCTCCCTACATCCGCATCTACCCCCTGGGTATCGCCGTCGACGGCCAGCACGTCTACTGGAGCGACTCTGGCACCAGCGCCTCGCCGGGCACCCTCATCGGCCGCGCCAACCTCGACGGCGGCGGCGTCAACGTGGCCTTCATCACGGGGGCGCACGAACCTGGCGGGATCGCCGTCGATGGCCAGCACATCTACTGGGTGAATATCTACACCTCAAACTCCGCCCAGGACACCATCGGGCGCGCGAACCTCGACGGCAGCGGCGTGAACCAGAGCTTCATCGCTTCCCCCGGCGGCGCCACCGGCGTCGCCGTGGATGGCTCGCACATCTATTGGAGCGACGGAGCCGACGCCATCGGGCGCGCGAACCTCGACGGCACCGGCGTGAACCCGAGGTTCATAACCGGGGCACGGGCGCCCGTGAGCATCGCGGTCGACGGCCAGCACATCTACTGGGGAAACGACTCGACGAATACCATCGCCCGCGCGAACCTCGATGGCACCGGGGTCAACGAGAGTCTCATCGGCGCCGCGGGAGCGCCCGAGGGTGTCGCGGTCGCGGGCCCGACGATCTACTGGAGTAACGACGACGGCACCGTCGGGCGTGCGAATCTGGATGGGACGGGCGCCACCAACACCTTCATCACCGGAGCCGGGCAGTCGTTTGGCGTGGCCGTCGATGGGAGCGGAGGGAGTGGTTGCCGCCTACCGCCACCCGGTGGCAGCCCGATCGATTGCGGTCCCGGCACGGCAGGCACCGGCGGCGTCCAAGGTGTCACGTGGGGCCAGAGTTGCGCCAGCGACGTCGGCTGTTTCCCGGTGTCGTTCACCTACACGCTGCGGGGCTCCATGGACTTCGAGGTCTACGGTGTCGGCCAGGCGCCGTGGATCTTTACGCGCATCACCAGGCTCCGCTCCAGCCTGGTCATCGATCAAGGGTGGAGCAACGGCTGGGGAATCCAGATCGTTCCCGGCGTCGCCCCCTATCTGGCCGAGAACTGGCAGGTGCTCCCCTGCATCAACCAAGGCGTCAAGTCCAGTATCAGTCCGGGCGTCATCCCCACCGCGCCTCTGGGGTCCGTCGATCCGTCCGCATCGATCATCGTCCGCGACGGCCCGGTCGGCTACTCGCTCTATGACCCCGAGCTGATCGTGACGGCACTGGGCTACGCCAAGGACTATGAGTACGAGACCGGGTCGAACTTGTTCTCCTTCGACACCCCGAGCGTGGGCTTGGTCAGCCCCGGGTGCTCCTCCTTCGCCGGCGCCGCCCGCGCCCGGGTGAGCCGCACTCACCTCGGGATTGCCACCCCAGCGTCCGTCGCGGCGGTCGCGCGGGCACCTGACGGCGCCCCCGCCGCGCTCCGCAAGGTCCGTGTTCCGCGGGTGACCGCCGACGGGCGCGCGCTCGCCCCGGCGGCGCTGAGCAGGACGGCGGTGACGCTCGCCGGCCAGAACAAGAAGCTCACCCCCGAGACCGCCGTGCGCGAGGCCGTGGCCACGGCCGTTCTCGATGTCCTCCTCTCCCGCCAGGCCATCGCCGGCCGCCCGGTGGCGCCGCGAATTCTCGCCGCGAATCTCGACGCCCTGGCCAAGGCCTACCAGCGCAGCCCACGTGCGGCCGAGAGGGCGGGCGTGCGCGTCCCCAGCGGCGAGTCGCCGCGGCGCTACTTCTCCTCCCCGCAGCGCCTGCGCGCGTACCGATCGCTGCTCGCCCTGGGGGCACTTCGCGATTCGATCGTCCGCGGCGCCAAGGGCACTGCGGCCCGTCGCCAGCGCTACGCGCGCTGGCTGGGGCAAGCGCTACGCCACCACCGGGTCAAGGTCGTAGGCGTGCCCCGCTTCTCGCTTCCGGCCGCCCTCCCCGCGGGCGTCAGCTAACTCTCCCCGTCCCAGTAGTCGAGAGGTTCGACGCGCGTCATGACCCCGACGCCCGACAGACTGACCTTGCCCGAGTCCGGATAGAAGATGGTGTCATTGGCCTCGCGCGTGCCCCAGGCGAGCAAGGTCAGGCCGCCCTCACCGGCGATGAACTGATGGGCGATGCCGGTCCCGGGGGGTCGCGCGACGACGTGGCCGGCGCGCACGGGGTGGCTCTCGTCGCCGAGGCGCAGCGTCGCGGTGCCCGCGAGGACGACAAAGACCTCCTCCTCGGCACCGTGGCAGTGAAACGGGCACGCGCACGCGCCTGGCGCCACCTCAGCGTGGCTCAGGCCACTCATGACCGAGCCGGCCGCCTTGGCCACGTCGCGCCATTGGCTGTCGACGCGCCCGTGGCGCATCGGATCGGCCGCCACAGCGTCCGTCGCGACGATGCCCGCCGGCCGAGACCGCTCGGGCTCGGGAAGCTCGAGCTCGCCCGCGGCGGCCTCGAGCGCGAACGGGTTCGGCCCGTCGCTCGGCAGCCACCGCGGCCCCATCCACCAGGCCTTCGCGCGGGGCAACCACGTCATCCCCGTGTCGCTGCCATTGGAGAAGGCCAACACGTCGAGGCCCTCGTCACCGGCGATGATGGTGTGCGACTCGCGATCCTGAAGGTGGACGATGCAGTCACCCACCCCCACCAGGTAGGTCCGGTCGTCCTGCCAGCTCAGTCCGCTCCCGCCGAGGACGTAGAAGATCTCCTCCTCGTCAGCATGCAGGTGCACCGGCATGGCCCGCTCACCGGGGCCCAGCCGGTAGCGACTGAGGCCCGCGCGTGCGGTGCCCGCCGCCGCGCCCAGGCGCTGGCGTGAGCCCTGCAGCGGGCCCCGGTCGATCCGCGTCGTTTCGACGTCATCCCAGTGGGCAAGCATTCGGACCACAGGCTAATGAAACGCGTGCGCCGCGCCAAGAGGTCACGAGCCCGTCACATCCCGTCGGCCCGCACGGCAGCGCCGGGAGACCCATCCTCTCGAGCCCGGATGGCAACTTCGGAGACAACGTCCTGCCCTACTTCGAGCAGTACCAGTCGAACCCAACCCTGGCCACCAAAGTACCTGACCGTGAACCCGCTGTGCGGCATGTCACTCATCCGGCCCGACGCTCGATGGATGATGAGGCATTAGGAATTGACGTTACACGGGGGTGTGAGATGCTTGAGGCGACTTGTCGGCTGGTGGAGCCGTTCGTGGAGAGGTCCGAGCGCGAGGGCCAACCCGACCGGTTTCTTGATCTGCTCGAATGCCTGGCTGACCTGCGGGTAGCGACGACCCAGCGGCGGCTCGTGCTCGTGCGGCTGGGAACTCCAGCCGCCGCGCGCGTGCAGACGGTGATCGAGGAGCTCGACGGTCTCGAGGATGCGCTCGTGACCGTGGCCACGAGAGTGGCTCGGGTCCATCAAGAGCTCCAGCACGAACGCTTGATCTAGCTCTCCAGTTCCGCGAGACCTTGCGTGACCCATGCCTTGAGCTCTGCGGAAGCGACGAAGGGAGCGTTGTCCGTCGTCGCGCGGGCCAACACCTCGTCAGCCGCCGTGCCGGACTTGAGTCCGGCATAGAGGTACACGAGCGCGGACGAGCGCGGGCCGGTCCGGCACGTGACGAGCGTCGGTCGAGGCAACCGGTCAAGCGCGGCGAGATTCCGGCGAGCAAGGTCCATATCGAGTTCCTGGGGAGGATCGGAAACCACGTTGATCGACTCCTCCACGGCGGCCTGAACGCTCGCGTAGGACATTCCACCCTCCATGGCCGCGAACTCTTCGCCGCACATGAACAACCATGAGGCAGCATCGGCATCACGGGCGAAGGCCTCCGGATCGGCGATCAAACCCCGGTTGAACTTCATATTTGTCGGACTCTCGAATTTGCCCATGCGGCCAACCTAACGGCTTCGAGGACGGATATGCAAGTCGATGACCCTGACCACTTGGCCGGCGGCGTCGGCGTCCCGGACCCTCCTCAGCCGCCTGGGGCTTGGTTGGCCTCACTGCCGAGCGTGGCAGTGAGCTTGATGGCGGTGGATCCGCGCATCACCGTGAGGGTGACCTTGTCGCCGGGGCCCAGCGCGTCCAGATCCGCTACCAGCGGGCTCGGCCCGAGCACCGTCGCTCCGTCGAAGGCGGTGATGAGGTCACCGTTGCGCACACCGCCTGCGGCCGCGGGGCTGCCCGGCGAGACGCTCTGGACCTGAGCCCCCTGCTCGTTGATCGAGGCTTCCTGGAGAGCGACGCCCAGGTAGGGATGCGCGACGCTCTGGCCGGTCTCCAACTGCGCGAGTTCCGTCTTGACGGGGTCGATGGGGACCGCGAACCCCACGCCGCTGCCCTGATCGACGCTCGACCCGCCGGTCGCGATCTGATCGACGATCCCCACTACTCGCCCTTGGCCGTCGAGCACCGGTCCGCCCGAGTTGCCGGGGTTCACGGCCGCGTCGGTCTGCAGCGCGTGCGCGATCAGGAACCCATTCGGCGCCTGGATGACGCGGTCAAGCGCGGAGACCACGCCGGTGCTGAGACTGCGGTTATAGCCAAAGGGGTTACCGATTATCGCGAGAGGGTCGCCCACGACGAGCGCTTGGCTGCTTCCCAACGCCAACGGGTGCAGTGTCAACCCGGAGGAGCTGACGTGGAGGACGGACACGTCGTTAGAGGTGTCGGTCCCAGCCACGTTGGCCGCCCGCACGGTCCCGTTGAGAAACTTGACGGTGATGGCGGTGGCGCCGGCGACAACGTGGGAGGCAGTCAAGATGTCGCCCTGACTGTTGATCACGAACCCGGTGCCGGTATCGACCGACTGGCCCGGCGGCGTATAAGGAAGTCCGTTCGAGCCGGAGCCCGAGCCCGAGCCGGAGCCCGTGGCCTCGATCGCCACCGCGCCCGGATCCGCGCTCTGGTAGAGCGCGCTCGGATTCAGAGAGCCATCTGAACGCGCTCCGGCCGATCCTTGCCCCGAGAGGGTGACTACCGTCCTTGACGCTCCCCCTGCAGCTCCCACCGCATAGAGCAGACCGGTCACGGCACCCGAGGCGACCACCGCCGCGGCAAGCACCGAGGCGGCTAACCGCCGAGCTGTTGGCGTCTTCGACACAGCGACTTGCCAGCTAGTTCTGAGCTCGCTGGGCGCGAGCGGGCATCAGGTCGGCTGCGGTGTCCTCGCGCCAGCTCAGGTACGCGGTTCGCCGGCGCGAGTACTTCTCCAGGCCATGGGTCCCGTCGTCGCCGAGGACACCGCTGTGGCGATAGCCGGTGTGGTAACCATTGAGCTGCTCAGGGCCGATCTTGTTGATGTAGAGCTCGCCGAACTCACACCCGGCGATAAAGCGGTGCACCGTCTTCGCGTCGTTGCTGAACAGGTAGGCGGAGAGACCGAACTGGCTGTCATTGGCGAGCTCGAGGGCCTCCTCGAAGGAATCGAAGGCCATCACCGGCGACACCGGACCGAAGATCTCTTCCTGCATGATCTCGATGTCGTTGCTGGTCGCGCTGATGACCGTGGGCTCGTACCAGTAGCCGCCGTCGAATCCCGGGACCTCGGCACGCTTGCCTCCGGTCAGGACTTCGGCGCCCTGCTCGCGCGCCCGGTCGACCATCCGTTCCACCTTCTCGAGCTCCTCCTCGGTCACCTTCGGGCCTAGGTCGGTGCTCTCGTCGAGCGGGTCGCCGAGCGTGAGCTCCCGCGCGAGCGCGACGTACCGGTCGATGAACTCGTCGTAGACCCGTCGGTGCACATAGGTGCGCTCGTTGCAGGTGCAGACCTGGCCGTTGTTCTGGAAGCGTGCGGTCAGCGCATGGCGCGCCGCGCTCTCTACGTCGGCGTCGTCCATGACCACGAACGGGGCTTTGCCACCGAGCTCGAGGGAGACGGCGGCGAGGTTCACGGCAGCGCCGGCGGCGATCTTCTCGCCCGCCCCCACCGAGCCGGTCAGGGTCACGAGCTGCGTGATCGGGTTGCGGACGAGCGCTTCGCCGAGCTTGCCTCCCGGGCCCGTGAGTACGCTGACGATCCCTGCCGGGATGCCGGAACGTTCGAAGATCTTCGCGAGCGCCAGTGCGGACAGGGGGGTCGTCGAGCTCGGCTTGACCACCATGGCGTTGCCTGCCATCAGCGCCGGCGCGACCTTGCGACCGACCATCGCCGACGGGAAGTTCCACGGGGTGACGGCAACGCACACCCCGTAGGGCACCTTGCGGATCTCGATCTCCTCGCCGCGGTTGTCGGAGGGCAGGATCTCGCCGTGAGCCGCGCGCGCGAAGCCCGAGAAGTATTCGAAGAACCCGGCCGTCCAACCCTCGACTTCGAAGCGGGACTCGCGCAGCGGCTTGCCCTCCTCGAGCGAGATGATGCGCGCGAGTCGGTCGGAGTCGGCATGGATCAGCTCGGCGACGCGCTTCAGATATCCAGCACGCTCTCCTGGCGCCAGCGCGGCCCACTCGGGCTGCGCGCTCCGCGCCGCTTCGAGTGCCAACTGGGCGTCCTCCTCGGTGGCCTGCGGAACTTCGGCGAATGCCTGCCCGGTAGACGGGTTGATGACGGGCGCTGTCTCGCGCTCGTCGACCCCGACCCAAGCTTCGCCGACGCGCATGCTGGTGTCGATCTCGCTACCCGAGCCGTTCCTCATCGCAGTGCCCGGCATGTGCTCAATAGTCGCCATCGCGCCCTCTCTTAAGCGGCGCCATGCGCCGCTTGTCGCTAACAAAGCAGTGCGAGCATCGTCGCGTTTGCGGGCTGCGGCTCCTAGGGCCACAGACCCGAGATCGTGGTCCGTGGCGCTGGGGGCTCGAGTAGGGGTTTCCCTACTCGGCCGCTCCGGAGCGCCGGAGCCGGTTCTCTGGCGGCTCTGTATGTGCGCACACCACGGGTGATGGGAGAGTGCGAGGGGAGCAGGACCTCCACACATGCAAGGAGAGACACCATGAGCACATTGGGATTTGTTGGTCTGGGAGCAATGGGGAGCCGCATCGCCGGGCGGCTGCTCGACGCCGGTAACGAGGTGTGCGGAACCAATCGGACCAAGTCAAAAGCCCAGCCGGTGATCGACCGCGGACTGCAATGGCGCGATTCGCCCCGTGAGGTTGCCGCCGCAGCCGACGTCGTCTTCAGCATGGTCACCGACGACGGCGCGCTCGACGCCATCGCCTCAGGGTCCGAGGGGATTCTCGCCGGGCTCGACGAGGGAAAGATCTACATCGACATGAGCACGGTGAGTCCGCAGGCCAGCCGGCAGCTCGCCGACCGCGTCACCGTCCTCGGCGCCCGCATGCTCGACGCCCCCGTCTCGGGAAGCATTCCCCAGGCCGAGAGTGGAACGCTGGCGATCTTCGTCGGAGGAGACGAAGATGCGTTCGCGACAGTGGAGGCGCTCCTGCACGAGCTCGGGCAAGCGGTCACACGGGTCGGCACCAACGGTCAGGGCCTGCTCATCAAGCTCGCGGTCAACATCAGCCTCGCCGTCCAGACCCTCGCCTTCAGCGAGGGGTTGCTCCTTGCCGAGCGCGGGGGGGTCGACCCCCGAGTCGCGGCCGAGGCCATGAGCACGAGCTCGATCGGGTCTCCGATGCTCAAGGCGCGCGTCCCGCTCCTGCTCGATCTTCCCGAGCACGCCTGGTTTGACGTCACCCTGATGGAGAAGGACATCCGCCTGGCCCGTCAGGCAGCCGACGAGCTCGACCTCGTCCTTCCATCGACCGCTGTGGCGGACCAGATGCTCGTCAGGGCAAGCGAGCTCGGCTACGCACATCGTGACCTTGCCGCCCTCCACGAGGTGCTTGCCGAGACCACTTGAGGCTTGGCCATGGCCGCTGCGCTCATGCCCGTCGCGACGGTGACGAACAGCGTCGGCCACGCGCTGTCGTTCGCCTTCGGGATGTTCTGGGAAATCCTGTGGGCGCTCATCCTCGGATTCCTTCTCTCCGGCGCCGTGCAGGCGGTGGTGCGCAGGAACGAGATGCGCCGCCTGATGGGAGATGACCGACCGCGGTCGATCGCCATCGCCAGCTTGCTCGGTGCGGCCTCGTCGTCCTGTTCCTATGCCGCTGTCGCCCTCGCCCGTTCCCTGTTTCGCAAGGGCGCGAACTTCACCGCCGCAATGGGCTTCGAGATCGCCTCGACGAACCTCGTTGTCGAGCTCGGGGTCATCCTGGCCCTGGTCCTCGGCTGGCAGTTCACCGTGGGTGAGTTCGTGGGCGGCCCGCTGATGATCGTGATCGTCGCGTTCCTGTTTCGGCGACTGCTTTCCCCGGGGCTGGGCGAGGAGGCACGCCGCGAGGCTGAGCGCGGACGGCGGGGCCGGATGGAGGAGCACGCCGAGATGGACATGTCGGTGGGGCGCCGGGGGACGATCATCCAGCGGCTCTTCTCACGCGAGGGCCTGGACGCGACGGCCGGCTACTTCGTGATGGACTGGGCTGCCGTGGCACCCGACATCTTCGGCGGTCTCCTGATCGCCGGCGCGCTGGCGGCCTGGGTTCCCACCAGCTTCTGGCGCTCGCTGTTCCTCGAGCACCACGGCGCTCTGTCGACAATCTGGGGCCCGCTCATCGGCCCGCTCGTCGCCGTCATCTCGTTCGTCTGCTCGATCGGCAACGTGCCCCTCGCGGCCATACTCTGGAACGGCGGGATCTCCTTCGGCGGCGTCCTCGCGTTCATCTTCGCCGACCTCATCATCGTGCCGATCCTCAACATCTACCGCAAGTATTACGGGTGGCGCATGGCCACGTTCATCGCCGCCACGTTCTACGCGGCGATGGTCACGGCCGGGCTTGTCGTCGATCTGAGCTTCAAGCTTGTCGGTCTCGAACGCACGGCCCGCGACGCCAAAGTGGTCGAGGCGGGCGTCCACTGGAACTACACCACCGTGCTGAACATCTTCTTCCTGGCCGTCACGGCGTTCCTTGTCCGCCGCTATCTACGCAATCGCGCCGACGCCCATTCCGTCCCTGACGCGAATGCTCAGGAACCTTTGGGGCCCCTCTCAGGCGGTTCCCAGCGTGTCGGGGCATCGTGAGAGCAAGCCGATAACTCGCGGTCAACAGACGACGGAAGGATCAGTCCATGTTCGCTCGGAGACTCAGCAGGTCGCTCGCTGTAGCCACCACCGCCGTCGCCATCGGGGGCGGCGCCTACGGCATCGTCAGCGCAACCGCGAGCACCGGCTCAGGCGCCGCGCGCACCGCCACCCCTGCCTCGGCCGCATCGGGGGGGAGAGCCAACGCTCGGTCCGGACCGGCCGCGGGTGGATCAATCGGAAAGGTGAGCAGTGTGTCCACTTCGGAGTTCGGGCTCTTGACCTCGGCAGGTCAAAAGGTGACCATCAAGGAGACGTCGTCCACGACGTATGAAAAGGGCACGAAGTCGGCATCGTCGAGCGCCGTTGCCAAAGGCAAGACCGCCCTCGTGGTAGGAACCACGTCTGGGACGACGATCACGGCCACGCAGGTCATCGTGCAACCGAATAACAGTGGGTCCAAGAACACGTCGAAGGTCGTTCCCTTCAAGCGTGGTGCACCGTCCACGTCAAAGCAGGTCGGGCAGATTCCGGCGAACTACAAGCAGGGGTCCGGCACCATCGTCAGCGGCGCCACGGCGAATAAGGCCACCAAGGCCGCCTTAGTGGCCTACCCAGGGGGCGTCGTCGACCGTGTCGTGAAGCTGAGTAACGGCGAGTACGAGGTCCACAACATCGGCGTCAACTGGCCGCACCACATCTTCGTCAGCCAGCATTTCACGGTCGTAGGCGCCAATTAGCGCAGCTGTACTCCCCGGCGCCGGGGGGTCTGAGAGAATTCCCGCGCGTGGGCAGGGCTCTCCTGAACGACTTTCCGCTGTGGCTGCTCGCGGTCGCGTCGATCGTCGTGCCAGGCGCCCTTGCCTTCGGCGGGGCTGTCCTGGCCCGGAAGCTGTTTCCCAAGCTGTCCGGGACCGACTTTCGGGAAACGGGATCGATGGTGCTGCCGGCAACCCTGGCGGTGTACGGGATTGTCCTGGCCTTCGTGATCGTCAACCAGTACACCGATTTCACCGCTGCGCGCGATGATGTCCAGAGTGAGGCGCTGAACCTCGAGGATGTGCACCGGGCCGCGCAGGGGTTCTCTGAACCGACTCGTGGTCGGGTTGATGCGGTGCTCACCGACTATGTGCGTACGGTGGTGCTTCAGGAGTGGAACGACCTGGCCCACGGTCGCGACAGCCCCCGCGCCGCCTACGACTTCGACCTGTTGTACGCCACCCTGGTGAGCTACAAACCGGCGGACCCGGCTACGGTGGCCCTATACCAGGAGGCGCTCAGTTTTCTCCACGATGCCCACGTAGGACGGCATCGGCGCGTCGATGCGGCCATCGATACCCTGCCGTCGCTGCTCGTCTGGTTCCTGATCCTCGGAGCGGTCGCCACGGTGCTGGCGTCGTACATGCTCGGACTCGGCCGCCGGCACCATTTCGCCGTTCCCGTGACCCTCGCCTGCCTGCTGGGTTTCACCCTGATGCTCTCCCTTAAGCTCGACTATCCATTCTCGGGCAGCGAGAGGATTCCGTTTCGCCACTACACCGAGGGTGCGCTCGGGCCGCTTTTCCATAACGGCCAGGGAAACGTACTTGGCCCTTCGCCCACGGCAGGATGACGGACGTGCCCAACCGTTAGTCCTGGCCTGAGGCGGGCAGGACCGCGCGTACGCGGGTGCCCTGGCCAGGGGGACTGTCCAGGGCCAGCCGTGCTCGAGTCGGGCGGTCACGGCAGCGCTGGGTGCGTGAGCGTGCTTGACCACGTTGGTGAGCGCTTCGCTGATCACGAAATAGGCCGTCGCCTCCACACCGGACGGGAGGCGCTCCACCGACACTTCGGTACTCAC
>DASZLV010000042.1:0-1773 GCA_035552215.1 Solirubrobacteraceae bacterium
CCGGCCCCGCGTCGCGTCATCCTCGTCGATCACGCCGAGGAGGGACAGAGCGTGACGGGGATCGAGCAGGCCGAGATCGTCGAGATCCTCGATCACCACCACATCGGGTCGATCGAGACCAGGGTGCCGGTGCGGGCCACCTTCGATCCCGTGGGTTCGACGGCAACTCTGGTCATCGAGCGCTTCCGCCAGAACGGGATGGAGCCGAGCCGTCCCGCGGCCATGATGCTGCTGGGCGCGGTCCTCTCCGACACCGTGATCCTGAACTCGCCCACCACGACCGAGCGCGACCACGCGGCGATCGAATACCTCGAGCGCGTGCTCGCAGTCGATGCCGTCGAGTTCGGCCGCGAGATGTTCGAGGCCACCTCCGATGTGTCCGAGGTGAGCGCCCAGGAGATCATCTCCCGCGACGCCAAGGAGTACCAGGTGCGCGGCGACCACGTGATCTGCATCGCCCAGATCGAGGTCGTGGGCCGGGATCTGCTCGAGCGCTCGAGCGAGCTGCTGGAGACGATGCAGCGCCGGCAGACGGACCGCGGCTACCTGCTCTACGCCCTGATGATCACCGACGTCCTGAGCAAGGGCACCGACCTGCTCGTGGCCGGCGACGTCGCCGCCGTGGCCAGGGCGTTCGGGGCGGCGAGCACCGACAGCACGATCGAGCTGCCGGGCGTGATGAGCCGCAAGAAGGAGGTCGCGCCGAAGCTTATGGCGTGGCTGTAGTGCTCAGCGTCCGCGCGGGGGCCTCGCCCCACAGCTGCTCGAGCCGGTAATACTCGCGGATGTCGGGGGTGAAGACGTGGACGAGGACGTCGAGGTAGTCCATCAGCACCCAGTGCGCCTCGGGGAGGCCCTCGACGCGGCGAGGGAGGATCCCATGGTCGTTCTTCATGCCGGCGTGGATGGCATCGTGGATCGCTTTGACTTGGCGATCGGTGTTCCCCGAGCAGATCACGAAGTAGTCGGTGTAGCCGATCACCCCGCGGAGGTCGAGCTCGACGATCTCGAGCGCCTTGCGGTCCTCGGCGTAGGAGGCGACGGCGACGGCGATGTCTTCAGGAGTGATAGTCAGCGGTACATCCCTTTCGCTTCGATATAGGCCGCTACCTCGTCAGGGACGAGGTAGCGAATCGGTTGGCCGGCCTTCACGCGCCGGCGGATCATCGTCGAGGAGACTCCGATCCACGGCATCGAGAAGAACCGCGCACGCGCACCTCCCGGCAGCTCGCTGAGCCCTGCCTCGGCCCGCGCGCGGGGAGTGCCCCGCCGGTTGGCCACCGCGGGCGTGGCCAGCGCGACCACCGCCTCGGGATCCCGCCAGCGAGGCAAATCCGCGGCGACGTCCCCGCCGAGGATCAGGAACAGCTCGTTGTCTGGCTCATTTGCGTGCAGCATCTGAAGGGTATCGACCGTATACGACGGTCCCGGTTCCGAGGTCTCGAGGTCGGAGACCGTGAAGCGTTGATCGCCCGCCACGGCCAGGCGGCAGAGCTCGAGGCGGTGCTCGGGGCCGGGATCGTCCTCGAGCGGCTTGTGGGGCGGGGTGAAAACGGGAATCAGCATGACGCGGTCGAGATCGAGCTGAACGTAGGCCTCCTGGGCGCACACAAGGTGACCGAGATGTGGCGGATTGAAGGTGCCGCCGAAGACGCCGATGCGCACGGGGAGCGGCTAGGGGCGAATCTGGCCCGAGCCCTCGACCAGGTACTTGAAGGTGCACAGCTCGCGCATCCCGATCGGGCCGCGGGCGTGGAGCTTCTGGGTGGAGTT
>DASZLV010000043.1:0-21450 GCA_035552215.1 Solirubrobacteraceae bacterium
CATTGCGCTCGTACGTCTCTACAGCTCTGACGACCTCGGGGTCCTCGCCCGCCGCATAGGCCTCAGCCGACTCGGGCGGGACGCACAGCCGGACGATCACGCGGCACCGTTCGGGGCCGTCCGGGAAGGCCACGTAGTACACGAGCGCATCGACGCTCGGGAGCACCATCAGCGTGGGGAACACGAGCCACACCGGCATACCGTCGAAGTCGACCGGCAGGCCCTCCAGCTCCGGCGTGACCGGGAGCAGGGCCTCCCCGTTGTCGCTCCACGTGAGACCCGGGGTCTGGCCAACCTGCACCGCCCACGGCTGCGCCGTGATCTGGGGGAACTCGACCCAGCGCTTGAGCGGGGTCAGCAGCTCGAAGGTCTCGGGGTGCACCCAGGGGACGTGGTAGGACTCGGTGTAGTTCTCGACGTAGGCCTTCCAGTTGCACCGCACCTGGTACTCCCACCGGTGGGTGGTGACCATCTCGCCCATGCGGTAATGCTCGGCCCCCCACTTGGCCGCGTCGCTGACCCGGCTGGCGAACGACGGTGCGTCCTCGTCGAGGTTGACGAGGACGAACCCGTCCCACACCTCCACCTTGGCGGACATGAGGGGAAAGTCCGCCTTGTCGAAGTTCAGGGTGGCGCTGAACGCCGGGGTGGCCCGGAGCGTCCCGTCGAGCGCGTACATCCACCCGTGATAGGGGCACCGGAACGACTTGACCGAGCCGCTCCCCTCGACGAGGGCGCAGCGGCGATGGCGGCACACGTTGAGGTGGGCGCGGAGCGTTCCCGTCCCGTCACGCACGACGATGACCGGGTCCTCGCCGACCGCGGCGGTGATGTAGTCACCCACCCCGGCGACGTCGTCGGCGCGGCCGACACAGATCCATTCGCGGGCGAAGATCCGGTCGAGCTCGCGCCGGTAGAGAGCTGGATCGGAGTAACACTCGGGCGGGAGCGTCGATGCCTCGATGGTAGGCCGCGACACCGCCTCGATCGCCGCGGGGGCGAGCGCGTAGCCGTTCTGGGCCGGGCTCGGCATCGGGCTACCCGGCGCCGGCGACGCCCATGTGGCGCCCGGCGTCGAGGAGGACCTCGTGGAGGTCCGCGACGATCTCGTCGAGTACGGTGCGATCGCTGATGAGGGGCGGAGCGATCTGGAGGACGCTGTCGCCACGGTCATCGCAGCGGGCGATGATCCCCGCCTCGAGCAGCCGGCCCGGGAGAAAGCCCCGGAGCAGGCGATCGCGCTCGGCCTGGTCGAAGCGCGTGTTCTCCTCGTCCTTGACGAGCTCGAAGGCCCAGAAGAATCCGCGCCCGCGGACGTCGCCGACGATGGGCAGCGCGCGCAGCTCGTCCAGCCGCGAGGCCAGGTAGGGCTCGAGCGCGCGAACATTCTCGAGCACGCCGTCGCGCTCGAAGACCTCGATGTTGCGCAGGGCGATGGCCGCGCACACCGGATGGCCTCCGAAGGTGATGCCGTGGCGCAGGGCACCGCCGCCCTCGACGAGCACCTCGGCCACGCTCTCGCCCACCATCACCGCGCCCATCGGGGCGTAGGCCGAGGTGACACCTTTGGCGAGGCTGACGAGGTCGGGCACGACGTCCTCGCGGGTGATCCCGAACCACTCGCCGAGGCGCCCCATGCCGGTGATCACCTCGTCGGCCATGAGCAGGGCTCCGTAGCGATCGGCGAGCTCGCGGAGCCCCGCCCAGTATCCGGGCGGGGCGACCAGGCAGCCGCCGGCGTTCTGCACGGGCTCGGCGATGATCAAGGCGACCTCATCGGGCCCGGCGGCAAGGATTGCCTCTTCGACCTCGCTCAGGAGTCGAGCGCAGAAGCGCTCGGGGTCGTCGCCATCGGGCGCGCGGAAGGCGTTCGTGTTGGAGACATGGGTGACATCGATGGGGGGCGGCCCGAACGGCTCCTTGAAGCGCTCGACGCCGGTGAAGGAGAGGGCGCCGAGCGTGACGCCGTGGTAGGCGATGTCGCGGGCGATCGCCTTGGTGCGTTGCGGCTGGCCATTGGCAATGTGGTACTCACGGACGATCTTCCAAGCCGACTCGACCGCTTCTGACCCGCCGCCGGTGAAGAAGGCGTGGGTGAGGGTTCCGGGCGCGAGGTCGGCGAGTCGTTCGGCGAGCTCGATGGAGCGGGGGTGGGCGGTACCCCAGTTGGTGCTGAAGGCCAGGGTGGTGAGCTGGGAGGCAGCGGCGCTCGCCATCTCCTCTCCGTAGGAGTAGCCGAGCTGCGCGCAGAACAGGCTCGAGAGGGCATCGACGTAGCGGTTCCCGCGGGTGTCGAAGACGTAGGCGCCCTCGCCGCGCTCGAGCACGAGGAGGTCGTCGATCCCCTGCTTTGAGAAGTGCAGCAGGAGATGGTCGCGCGCGGTCTGCTGGAGTTGGTCGGCGGTTACTCCCATGACCGACGGCAGCGTCGCATAAGCGCTTTTGCATGTCAAGGAGGCGGCCGCTAGAGTCCTTGGCCACGTGTCCAGACCGGTCAAGATCGGCGACGTCGCCGCCGCCGCCGGAGTGTCCATCACCACCGTCTCGCATGCCCTGAACGGGAAGGGGCGCCTCCCCGACGAGACGCGCCGGCGGGTGCGCGAGGTGGCCGAGCGTCTCGGTTACACGCCGAGCCCTCTGGCTCGCGCCTTGGCGGGCGGACGCACGGGCATGCTCGCGGTGACGGTGTCGACCGTCGCCGAGCTGGCGCTGCGGATCGGGGACTTCGACTACTTCATGCAGGTCATGAACGCCGCGACCTCGGAGGCCTTCGAGCGCGGTTTCTCACTCATCCTCGTGCCCGCCGAGTCACGGCGCGAACTCCTCGAACGCCTGCCCCTCGACGGTGCCATCGTCATGGACCCGGTCCGGGGCGATGAGATCGTCGACCTCCTGGGCGAGCGGGGCATCCCCGTGGTGACCATTGGCCGCTGCCCCGACGGGCCCGAAGGGGCGTGCTGGGTCGACAACGACCATCTCGCGGGCACCCGATCGATGATCGCCCACCTCGTCGACGAGGGAGCGAGCAGGGTCGCGCTCCTCACCGCCCCACCGCTCCAGTCCTACACCATCGACGCGCTCGCGGCCTTCGAGGCGGCGTGCGCCGAGCTCGGCGTTGAGGCGATCGTCGAGCGAGTGACCGATTCGCTGAGCGAGAGCGGAGGCTACGGCGCCGCCTCGCGCCTGCTCGCCTCGGGCCGTCCGCCCGACGCCATCTACGCGACCCTCGACCGGCTCGCCCTCGGCGCCCTGCTCGCGGCCGAGGCCAAGGGCATCCGCGTGCCCGAGGCCCTGCGAGTGGCCGGCTGCACCGACAGCGACGCCGCCCGCTCCTCGCGACCGACCCTGACCGCGCTCAGCGTCCATCCCGAGTGGATCGGGGCCGAGGCCGTCGACGTCCTCATCTCGCTCATGGACGACGGGGCGCCCGCGGTGGCGCATCGTGTCGTACCGTTCTCGGTCATCCCCCGCGCCTCGACGCGGGTGCTCGTGTCCAGCGACAATCTGAGCCGCGCATGACCACGGAAACCCAAGTCAGAGTGCTCCAGAACTACGTAGGCGGCCGCTGGACGGCGCCGTCGAGCGAGCGCCGGCTCGATGTGGTCAACCCGGCCACCCAAGAGGTGCTCGCCCGCGTCCCCCTCTCGGGTCGCGAGGATCTCGAGCAGGCGGTGAGCGCCGCCCGCGCCGCCTTCCCGGCCTGGCGCTCGCGCTCGACGATCGAGCGCGCCCGCTGGCTTTTCTCCCTGCGCGAGGCGCTGGTGGGGGAGCGCGAGGAGCTGGCCCGTCTGGTGGTCTGCGAGATGGGCAAGACGCTCGCGGACGCGCGGGCCGAGGTGGGGCGGATGATCGAGATGGTCGAGGCCGCCACCGCGGTCCCCACGACGATGCAGGGACGCGTGCTCGAGAACGTCGCCTCCGGCGTCGACTGCGAGACCATCCGCCAGCCCGTGGGCGTGTGCGCGGCGATCGTCCCCTTCAACTTCCCGGCCATGGTCCCGTTCTGGTTCCTGCCCTTCGCGATCGCCACCGGCAACACCTTCGTGCTCAAGCCCTCAGAGCAGGTGCCACTCACTCAGAACCGGGTGTTCGAGATCATCGACCGCCTCGAGCTTCCGGCGGGCGTGGTCAATCTCGTCAACGGAGACAAGGAGGTCGCCCAGGCGATCCTCGAATCGCCGGGGATCGACGCCGTCTCCTTCGTGGGCTCGGCGCCGGTGGCCGCCCACGTCTACGCGACCGCCGCCGCGCACGGCAAGCGCGTGCAGGCTCTCGGCGGCGCCAAGAACCACATGGTGGTCATGCCCGATGCGGTGATCGACCGCGCCGTCGATGGGATCCTCGCGAGCGCCTTCGGAGCCGCGGGCCAGCGCTGCATGGCGGGATCGGTGGTGGTGACGGTGGGCGAGGCGCACGAGCGCCTGCTCGGACCCCTCGCCGATGCGGCACGCGCACTCAAGGTCGGCGACGGCCTCGACCCCGAGGTGGCGGTCGGGCCGGTGATCTCGGTGGCGGCGCGGGAGCGGATCGAGGGAGCGATCGAGGCGGCGGCCGCCGAGGGCGCGACCGTCGCCGTCGACGGACGCGGGGCGGGGGAGCTGCGCGCCGAGGGCGCCTTCGTGGGACCCACCATCCTCACCGGCGTCACGCCCGAGATGGACGTCGTCGGCCGGGAGGTGTTCGGGCCGGTGCTCGCCATCATCCACGCCGAGAACCTCACGGAGGCGATCGAGATCGTCAACGCCAGCCCGTTCGGAAACGGGACGTCGATCTTCACCGAGTCTGGAGCGGCGGTCCGGCGCTACCGCCACGACGTCGAGGCCGGCATGGTCGGCGTCAACATCGGCGTTGCCGCTCCCGTCGCCTTCTTCCCCTTCTCTGGGTGGAAGGCCTCTTTCTTCGGCGACGTCCACGCCCACGGCACCGACGCCGTCGACTTCTACACGCGCAAGAAGACCGTCACCTCACGCTTCTTCACCGAGCAGGCTCAGGAGAAGCTCTTCGGCGAGCACTAGCTCGTGCCCCACACCGACCCGGGACGGTCGGTGTCGATCCTGTAATCGGTCGACTTCAGCGCGAAGAGGCTCCGCCCGAGAGCCCTGGCCCGGTCGAGCGACTGCCCGGGGTCGGCGGCGACGTCGCCGCGCTTGTTGCCGATGCCGTTGACCACGCCCACGAGCGCGGAATGGGTGTAGCGGGCGTACTCCTGAATCTCGTGCAGCACGCCGAGGGAGGCTCCGACGTAGGTCTCCTCGGAGCTGATGAGCAGGGCGAGGCGCTTGTGCGAGAGACCCGCGACGACCTCCTCGGCTCCTGGGTACGAGGCGGCGATGTAACAGAACATGCGGTCCAGGAAGGTCTTCAGCTGCCCTGACACGCCGTACCAGTACAGCGGCGTCGCGAACACGACGGCATCGGCGGCGAGCACGCGCCGGAGCAGGTCCTCGAAGCCGTCCTCGATCCCGCAGCGCCCGTCGGCGCCCCGGCAGGTCCGGCAATCGCGCAGGAACGAGGTCACATGGTCGTCGATGAACGCGAGCTCCCCGTCGTCGCCGGCGTGGGCGACCCCGTCGAGCAGGGCGTCGGCGAGCAGGCGGGAGTTGCCGTTGCGGCGCGGGCTCGAGCTCAGCGCGAGGACGTTCACGCGTTCGCTTCGCGGGAGAGCGCGATGAGCGAGAGCATTTCGAAGACGACGCCGGCGGCGAACAGGGCGGTGATCTGCGCCGGGTCGTATTGGGGGGCGACCTCAACGACGTCGTAGCCGACGAAGTTGATCCCGGTGAGGGCGCGCAGGTAGCTGAGCGCCTGAAAGCTCGTCGGGCCGCCGATCTCCGGCGTTCCCGTTCCCGGGCAGTAGGCCACATCGACGAAGTCCACGTCGAAGGTCAGGAACGTCGGGCCGTCGCCCGTGCGCTCGCGCACCTTCTCGGCGAACTCATCGGGCGAGAGCTTGGCGAGCTCGACCCAGGGGACGATCTCGACGCCGAGCTCGCGCGGGAAGTTCTCGTCCGAGGCGGCGTAGAGCGAGCCGTGCATGCCCCCCTGGGTGACCCGCGCCGGATCGAGGATGCCCTCCTCGAGGGCACGCCGGAACATCGTGCCGTGGGAGAGCGGCTTGCCGAAGTAGGCGCTCCATAGGTCGGTGTGCGAGTCGAGGTGGACGAGCCCAAGAGGACCGTGGACCTTGGCGAGCGCGCGAAGTTCGGCCAGGGTACAGCTGTGGTCGCCGCCGACACCGACGCCCACCACTCCGTGCTCGGGCAGAGTTGAGACGAAGCGCTCGATTCGGGCCAGGGTCTCCTCGACGTAGCCGGGCACCGTGGGGGCATCGCCGTAGTCGATGGTCGATAGGGCGCCGAAGACCTGGACCTTGAGAACGGGGTTGTAGGTCCGGAGCATGGCGCTCATGGAGCGGACCGCCTCAGGCCCGAAACGGGCGCCCGAGCGGAACGAGGTCGAGCCGTCCCACGGCATCCCGTAGATGGCCGCGTGGACGCCGTCGAGGTCGGACGTGTGGGGGAGTCGCGCGAACGTCCTGGGTCCGGTGAACCTCGGGCTCTCGGTGGCGTCGGGCGGCTCGCGCATCATGATCTTCTAGACTCCCGGCTCGTTTGGAAGGCTCTGGCTGCACCGCGATCCTGTCCTTCGATGTCGACGCGGAGTCGCCGATCCTAGCCCACGACCGTGCCTACGCCCAGCACGCGATGGTGATGACTCACCAGGCCTTCGGGCCGCTCGTGGGCGTGCCGCGACTGCTCGCGCTGCTCGCCGACTACGGCCTGCAGGCGACGTTCTTCGTGCCCGGGGTGACCGCCGAGCGCTACCCGCAGACCGTCGAGGCGATCCTCGCCGCCGGTCACGAGGTGGGCCACCATTCCCACAATCACGTGAGTGCCGTCGACCTCTCAGAGGCCGAGGAGCGCGAGGACTTCGAACGCGCGCTCGCGGTTCTCCAGGGGCAGGGAGTGGAGGTTCGCGGTCACCGCGCGGCCATGTGGGAAGCGACCTGGCGCACGGCCGCGCTCGTGGCCGAGCACGGCCTCATCTACGACTCGAGCCTGATGGACGCCGACCAGCCCTACGTCCTGGCCACCGGCGCCGGCGCGATCGTCGAGCTGTGCCCGTTCTGGGGGCTCGACGACTGGGAGCAGTACGCCTTCCTGCCGAGGCCCGCGGTCGGGAGCCTCGTGCGCTCACCCGTCACCGTCGCGGAGATGTGGATCCACGAGCTCGATGCCATGCGCCGCTACGGGGCGCTCTTCCTGCTCACCTGTCACCCGTTCCTAAGCGGTCGGGCGGGGCGCGCCGAGGGGCTGCGCATGGTCATCGAGGCGGCCCTGAGCCGCGGCGATGTGCGCTTCGCGACCTGCCGCGAGGTCGCCGAGGGCGCGCTGGCCGACCCTGCGACCGAGCGCCGCAGGCACGATCCGGCCGGGATCGACCTCAGCGCCTACCCGGGCGAGCCAGGGGGTTGAGGGCGCCGATATTCTCCTGCGATGTACCTGACCCCCTCCGATCAGGACAAGCTCCTGTTGAGCGTGGCCGGGATGGTCGCCGGCGACCGGCGCTCGCGCGGGATCAAGCTCAATTACCCCGAGTCGGTGGCCATCCTCTCCTGCTGGGTCATCGAGCGCGCGCGGGAGGGAGCCAGCGTCGAGCAGCTCATGCGCGACGGGCGTGATGTGCTCACTCGCGCGGAGCTCATGGAGGGCATCCCCGAGATGCTCGACGAGGTGCAGGTGGAGGCAACTTTCCCCGACGGGCGCAAGCTCGTGACGATCCACGACCCGGTCCGTTGATACCCGGCGAGCTCGCACTCGGCGCTGAGCCCATCGAGCTCGCCCCTGGGCGCGAGCGCCGGACCCTCGCGGTCCTCAACGGCGGCGACCGCCCGATCCAGGTCGGCTCGCACTTCCACTTCGCCGACGTCAACGACGGCCTCGAGTTCGACCGTGGCGCCGCCTCCGGCTTCCGGCTCGACATCGCGGCGGGGACGTCGGTGCGCTTCGAGCCGGGGATCGAACGCGAGGTCGCGCTGGTCGCGCTCGGCGGGGCGCGAGTGGTGGCCGGACTGCGGCGGCGCGACGGGTCCGCGTGAGCTCGGTCGACCGCGAGCGCTACGCGCAGCTCTACGGCCCCACGACGGGCGACCGGATCCGCCTGGCCGACACCAACCTGTGGCTCGAGGTCGAGGCGGACCGCTGCGCGGGGGGCGAGGAGGCCGTGTTCGGGGGCGGCAAGACGATCCGCGAGTCGATGCTCCAGGGCTCGACCACCCATGCCGACGGCGCCCCCGAGCTGGTCATCACCAACGCCGTGGTGCTCGACCACTGGGGGGTGGTGAAAGCCGACGTGGGCATCCGCGACGGCCGCATCATCGCGCTCGGAAAGGCCGGCAACCCCGACATCATGGACGGCGTCGACCCGGCGCTGCGGATCGGCCCGACCACCGATGTGATCGCCGGTGAGGGGCGGATCCTCACCGCCGGAGGGATCGACTGCCACGTGCACCTGATCACCCCGACGATCGTCACCGAGGCTCTGGCCAGCGGCATCACCACGGTGATCGGCGGCGGCACGGGTCCAAGCGAGGGAAGCCGGGCGACCACGTGCACACCGAGCCCGGGATCGCTGACGATGATGCACCGCGCCCTCGACGGCCATCCCGTCAACGTCCTGCTCCTCGGCAAGGGGAATACGGTGAGCGCCGAGGGACTGTCCGAGCAGGTCATGGCCGGCGCGGGCGGCTTCAAGCTCCACGAGGACTGGGGTTCGACGCCCGCCGCGATCGACGCCTGCCTGCGCGCCGCCGAGCGCTTCGGCGTACAGGTGGCCATTCACACCGACACCCTGAACGAGGCCGGCTACCTCGAGTCGACGGTGGCGGCGATCGCCGGGCGCAGCATCCACAGCTACCACACCGAGGGGGCGGGGGGCGGCCATGCCCCGGACATCATCGCCATCGCCGCTCATCCCAACGTGCTGCCCTCCTCCACCAACCCAACCCGGCCGCACACCGTCAACACCCTGGCCGAGCATCTCGACATGCTCATCGTCTGCCACCACCTCAATCCTCGCTCGCAAGAGGATCTGGCCTTCGCCGAGAGCCGGATCCGCGCGACGACGATCGCCGCCGAGGATTTCCTCCACGACATCGGCGCGATCTCGATCATCGGCTCTGACTCTCAGGCCATGGGCCGGGCGGGGGAGACGATCATCCGCACGTGGCAGACCGCACACACGGCCAAGGCCCGGTGGGGAGCGCTCTCGGGCGATGGGCCCGCAGATAACCATCGCGTTCGCCGCTACGTCGCCAAGTACACGATCTGCCCCGCCGTGGCGCACGGGCTCGACGCCCACATCGGCTCGGTGGAGCCGGGCAAGCTCGCCGACCTCGTGCTCTGGGACCCCGCCTTCTTCGGCGTGCGCCCCGGGCTCGTGCTCAAGGCGGGGGCGATCGCGTGGGCGCCGATCGGCGACGCCAACGCCTCCATCCCCACCCCGCAACCCATCCTCGGTCGGCCCATGTTCGCGGCCGCGCCCGCGGCCGCGCCGGGCCTGTCTCTGACCTTCGTGGCGCCCGAGGCCCTGGCGGACGGGCTCGAGGAGCGCCTGGCGCTTGGGCGCTCGCTCGTCCCCGTCGCCGACACCCGCGGGGTCGGCAAGCGCGACCTGCCCGGCAACGACGCCCTGCCCGAGATCGTCGTCGACCCGGAGACCTTCGTGGTCACCGTCGACGGCGAGGAGATCGAACCGGCGCCTGCGAGCGAGTTGCCCCTCGCCCAGCGCTATTCGCTGTTCTGATGAGCGGCCCAAGCGTGCTCGAGCTCGTGCTCGCCGACGCGCGGACGCCGAGCGGCGGCCATGCCCACTCCGGCGGCCTCGAGGCGGCGCTCCAGGGAGGGCTGGCGCCGGGCGAGGTGGCCGGTTTCCTCCGCGCGCGTCTGCGCACGGTGGGGCGCTGCGAGGCGGCGCTGGCCTTTCGCGCGGCGGCGGCAACGACGCTCGACGAGCTCCTCGCGCTCGACCTCGAGGCGGTGGCGAGGACGCCGGCCGAACCGCTGCGGCGCGCCACGCGCCAGCTCGGGCGCGGTCTCTTGCGCACGGCGGCGACGTGGTGGCCCGACGATGAGCTCCTGGCCGGCTACCGGGTCGCGAGCGAAGCGACGCCGCGGCCGGTGGCGCTCGGGGCGATCGCCCGCGCCGGGGGAGTTTCCCCGTCCGCGGCCGCGCGCTTGAGCCTCTACGACGACGCCGCCACCGTCGCCGCCGCCGCGGTCAAGCTCCTGCCCCTCGACGCGGCGGTAGCGAGCGGCTGGCTCGTGGCGCTGGGCGGCGAGATCGAAGCCCTCGCTGCCTCACTCGAGGGCGGCCCGGAGGCGGCGGTGCCCAGCACCTCGACGCCCCTGCTCGATCGGCGCGCGCTCGTGCATGCCGGTGAGGAGAGGAGGCTCTTTGCCAGCTGAGCCCGTTTCGGTGCCGCGAGCGCTGCGGATCGGGGTGGGCGGCCCGGTCGGCACGGGTAAGAGCTCGCTGATCGCGACCATGTGCCGCGAGCTCGCGGGCGAGCTCGAGCTCGGCGTCGTGACCAACGACATCTACACCGACGAGGACGCCCGCTTCCTGCGTTCCGAGGGCGTCCTCCCGGTGGAGCGGATCGAAGCGGTGCAGACCGGGTGCTGTCCGCACACCGCGATCCGTGACGACATCAGCGCCAATCTCGATGCCGTCGGCGAGCTCGAGCACAGCCAGGGGCCGCTCGATCTCGTGTTCGTGGAGAGCGGCGGCGACAACCTGACGGCCGCCTTCAGCCCCGCCCTCGCCGATACCCAGATCTTCGTTCTCGACTGCGCCGGCGGGGACGACGTCCCCCGCAAGGGGGGTCCCGGCGTCGCCCGTTCGGATCTGCTCGTGATCAACAAGGTGGACCTCGCCCCCTACGTCGGCGCGAGCGTCGAGGGGATGGTCGCCGACGCCGCGGCGCAGCGCGGCGGGCGGCCGGTGATCGCCCTCAGCGTACGCGAGCGCTCACTGGTGGCGCCTCTCGTCGACTGGGTCAGGGGGCAACTCGCCGACTGGCGCGCCGGGTCGCTGTGCAGCGCCGACCCCGGGCCCCCGGCGCCGCACCTCCACCACCACGGGTGATCGGCCGCGTGAGGATCGCGGCGGCGGCGGGAGGCACGGGCACCGTGCTCGAGGAGCTCGCCGGGACCGAGCCCTGGAGTCCGCGGATCCTCGCGGGAGGCCAGGGCGCCCGCGTCGCCCTCGTGCAGAGCCGGGCGTCGATCCTCGCAGGTGACGACGTCGAGCTGTCGATCAGCGTGGGGGAGGGGGCCACGCTCGAGCTCGTCGAGATCGGCGCGACGCTCACCCACCACGGCCGTGGGGGAGCCCGAGCTCAGGTGGTGGTCGAGGTCGAGGTGCGCGACGGCGGCCGGCTCACCTGGCTCGGCGCGCCGGTGGTCGTCGCGCGCGGCGCCGACGTGCGGAGGACCATGTG
Organism: Solirubrobacteraceae bacterium; assembly: GCA_035552215.1. Taxonomy (GTDB): domain Bacteria; phylum Actinomycetota; class Thermoleophilia; order Solirubrobacterales; family Solirubrobacteraceae; genus Palsa-465. The sequence goes on from DASZLV010000043.1 coordinate 11,501, forward strand.
CGTCGAGCTCTCCGGCCGCGGCTGCGTGCTCCTCGGCGAGACCGTCGTCCTCGGCCGCGCGCGCCAGTCCTACGGGGACCTCAGCTCCCGGATGCGCATCGTCTGCGACGGACGGGCCACGGTCGACGAGACCCTCGAGACGGGCGACCCCGACACGGTTCGCTCGCCCGTGGTCGCCGGGCACGCGAGCGTGATCTCGGCCCTGACCCTGGGCGGGGTCCGCGACGATGATCCCCCGGCCGGGGCGATGCAGGCGTACGGGCGGGCGACTCTGTGGCGGGCCGCCGGTGGCGCCGTGGAGGTCGGGCGCTGGGCGGCGCCGGTGGCGGAGCGGTGGCGCAAGGTGGTTGCCGATCAGGCCACGGCGCGGTAGGCGACCGGGGGCGCCGTCACGCGACGCTCTTGAGCTGCGCAGGACTCCGGTGCCGTCTCGGCCTGTTCCTCACGGGCTCGCGGGGTTGAGCCGTGCGATGGCGGCGACCATCTTCCCCTCGAGCGGGAGCGCCTGCCAGTTCGCGGGGCCGTCGACGAACAGCGCGAAGGCGAGAACCTGTTTCCCGGCGGAGTGGCAGTAGCCGGCGAGGTTGCTCACGTTGTCGAGCGTGCCCGTCTTCGCTATGCAATGCCCTTGCGCGGGGGTGCCGGTGGCGATCGTCCTCACCGTCCCGTCGACGCCGATGGTGGGGAGCGAATCCCACAGCATGTTCCCCAGCGGGGTGCGCCATACGGTGCGAAGGAGATCGACGACCTCGAGGGGGGAGGCACTGTCACGGCGCGACAGCCCCGAGCCGTCGACGATCTTCGGGTGCACCCCGTAGGACGCCTGGAGCGTGCTCGCAATCACCTTGGCTCCCGCCGCCGTGGTGCCGGCGCCGGCGTAGCGGACCCCGAGCTGCTTGGTCAGGGTCTCGGCGAAGAGGTCGTCGGAGGGTACGTTCATGAGCCGCAGCAGCGTCCCCAGCGGTGGCGAGGAGACGCTCGCGAGCGGGCGAGCGTCGACCGGAGTCGTACCCGTGCGGGTGTCCGCGAGCGCCCATACGTGATCGGCACGCAGGGCGAGGGCGAGCGCGTGGGCGGCGAACGCGCCGGGTGTCAGCTTGCCGCTCAGCCCGTGGTCGTAGGTCAGGGCGCTGAGCTCGCCGCCAAGGTCGCCGAGATCGGCAGCGAAGCCACCCGAGGGCACGCCGACCTTCGTATCGAAGAGCGACGCGTCGCCGATCACGCGACCGGTGACGCGCCGGATCCCCGCACCCCTGAGTTGCGCGACGAGCTGGGTGACGGTGGGGCCGTAGCCGAGCTCGTAGAGGTGATTGAAACCGGAGGATCCGAACGTGGGGTCCCCGCCGCCGCGGAGGTAGAGGCTGCCGTGCCAGACGCCGCTCGCGCTGAGCCGTCCGTGCCCGAGCACGGTGGTGCGGAAGCGCACGTCCGGACCCATCTGGTAGAGCGCCACCATCGACGTGAAGAGCTTCTCGACCGATGCCGGCGGCCGTTTGCCGGCGGCGCGCAAGGAGAACACCGGGGTGCGGGTCGTGAGGTCGTAGACGTAGGCGCCCGACCCCTTGCCGGCGAGCTTCATCTCGTGTTCGAGGTCGACCTGAAGCTGATGCAAGCCGCCGAGCGGCGCCGGCCCGGCGGGCGCGACGCCCGTCCCCGTGCTCCGGGTGGGCGTCGTCGGGGCGGGAAGCCTGGAACCGTTCGCCCCCGTGCTTCCGGGCCGGTGGGCGGCCCGCTTGGGTGGCTCCGCTGCCCCGCATCCGGCGAGGCCGCTCACGGCGAGCGCGAGGACGGCCAGGGTGAGCGCGACGACGCGGCCTCGTGCCGCGCGCGCGAGCCGATCAGGATCCCGCCGCATCGTCGCCGTAGTCTTGCGCGCAGGACGGCCGCGCGTGCCACAGCGACGCTGCGACCGCTCTCTCCCGGGTCGCTGGTAGATTGGTTGATCCACGGTGGGCGTAGCTCAGTTGGTAGAGCTCCTGGTTGTGGTCCAGGCGGTCGGGGGTTCGAGTCCCCTCGCTCACCCTCCGAGAAAGTCCTTGCAAATGGCAATGTTAGGCCTGACCGGTTCGCGAATGTACGCAAAAGAAGAGCAGGCTCGATCTACCAAGCTTCTACCAAAGTAGGCGCGACCCGCCAAGACGCGCGTTGCCGCCCGAAGCGTCACTGTGGGCTGTCTTCTGGATCGAACCGTTGCAGGTCGACCCTTCATCGTCGATTTCGCTTCCGGATTTTTCTGGAGCGCCCGTGAGCGCTCGGCGTCCCAACCCGCGGCTTGAGCGTCGTGAACGGTTTGTGACTCCATCACCGCAAGGCCGATTCCAAGCTGCGGTCCGGGAACCGGCTCCTCGCTCGCCTTCTGCCATGTCCTGCCTCCCGAGAGACCAGGGGGTAGCCGGACGGCCCGATGGGACCGGTGTGGCGACGGGGGGCTGTTTGGTCCTGCCGGCCGCGGGTGTGATGGATCAGCCCCGGTCCTGGCTCACAGGTGCTCGCCTGTTTCGGCTGTGATGATCTGATGCTCGATTTGCCAGATGGCGTCATCGATGGGTGGCGGTGGTGGTTGCCCGGCGTCGCGCATGGCTCGCGCGATGGATCGCACGGTCTTGGGGTCGGCGGTCAGTCCGTAGGTTCCCTGCAGGAAGTCGGCGTAGCTGAGCTGTGCTGCGGTGCCGGCGTGGAGCTCGCGGGCGGCCTGGTAGCCGGGGAAGGCCAGCGCTCCACCGCGGTCTCTGATGACTTGTCGGATCGCGTCGTCGTTGAGCAGGGCGAGGATGTCCGGGACGCCGAGGGTGAGGATCTCGATCTCGCGCTGTGTGTGGGCGGCGAGGTCGAGAATCTGGGCGGCACCGCCGAGCTCACCCGGTTGCTGGGCCGCTTCAGCGCGTTCATCGGCGCTTGTAGTCCGTAGTCGTGCGATCTCTTCCGGAGTGGGGGAGAGGAGCAGGGCGGTGAGGGGCGCGGCGGTGAGTTGAGCGAGGATGCTGATTTCGGCGTGCTCGCTTGGCTGTTGGAGCTCGATCGCTACGAGGCGGATGTGCGAGCGGTCAAGTCGCTCAGCGAAGAGCTCCTCCAGTAGCGCGGCGGTGGCGGGCTCAAGGAACACGAAGGCTCGGGATCGAGCGAGGAGTTCGCCGCGGTCAAGGCCGATCGCCCTTGCGATTGGCGTGTACGGCGTCAGGGCTGTCGGGTCGAGCGAAGCGATTGTTGTGGTGTAGTCGGTGCGTGAAAGTTCGTAGACGTGGCGGTCGCCGGGGATGTCGATGAACGCGATCGCGTGGGTTGCGATGATGCATTGCGCCCCCCATTGGCTCATCGCGGTGCTCAGCCACCGCGCCGCGCGACGCTCGAGCGCGGGGTGCAAGTGCTGTTCGGGTTCATCGAGGAGATACACCCGGTAGCGCGGTGCCCGGAAGAACTCCGCTACGTCGAAATCGTCGAACGCCGCGACGTGCTCCGGCGGCGCGTCCTCTGCTGCCTCGAGGCGAGGGGGAAGGAGAGTCGGCTCGCGCAGGTAGCCAAGCGCCTCCTCGAGCATCTCCTTGACCTCGTCGAGCCCGTTAAGGTTCAACTCTGGCTCATCATGCTCGGGCGGCTCATCGCGGTCGTCGAGCTCAATGCCTTCGGCGATGTCTGGTCGCTCGTCGCGCCTCTGGTCCCAGATCCGGAGGAGGTGGCGGCACCCGATCTGGAGGTTGTGCGAGACGATCAGAGCACGGTGCGCGGCCTCGTAGAGCGCGAGCTGAAGCCACACCGCGAACCCGGCGGGGGCGTCATCGATACCGAACCGTAGCGCTCCATCGTTGGGGTTGATCTGGACCCAGTCGTCGGGGTCCTCCTCGCCTGTGTCTGCCTCCTGCGCGGGATCCCAGTCCGGGTCCGCCGTGTCGCGGCGCATCAGCGCCAGGCGCACAAAGCGGCCTTGCGCGATGTCGCTCGGCTGCGCCGGCGTGATCTCGAGCCGGTACTCGCCGGCGATGAAATCGGGCAGCAGAGGAGTTGCGATCCGCTCCAGTGCGGCGCACGCCTCGACGGCCGCCGGGTGAACCACGCTCGCGTGTCGTTGCTCCTCAATCAGCCACGGCCACGACGGAGCCCCGTCGATATACGGCTTAGACGGCCATAACTGCCTAAAGCTCTCAGGTGGTGCGCCTTCGAGCGCGCCAGCATGCCCCTCGAACAACCACCAATCGTTGGCGAGCTCCTGGAGGGACCGGCAGACGCTCATCACGGCCGCCCCTACCCGCTCGGACACCGCGGACGCCGATGAGGGCACGGCGATCGCGTCAGGCAGGATTGCCCACTCCGCGCTGCCGAGATACTCGACCTTGACCGGCTCCTCCGCATCCCCCAACGCGGCCGACGAGGGCAGCGCCTCCCAGATTTCGTCCCGGACCGCCGGCTCAAGCTCGATCAGCGCCCGGCCAGACCGCCATACGCCCAAGTCAATGCCGTCCAGACGCACCCCAATCCGAACCTCGTTCCCCTCGCTCGGCAGCTCGACCGCATCGGCCCACGGCGCGACATCGTCAACAAACTCACAGATGCCAAACAGATCGTGGCCATCAGGATCGACCAGAGCAGCCAGCTCCTCCCCGGAGACGATCCCGAACACGTCGACCATCTCGGCGAGCTCAAAGTCCGTCAACACGGTCTCGATCAGCCGAAGAACCCGCGTCTTGCCCGAGTCGTTGCGCCCCGTTAGCACCGTCACATCCCCGAAACGCAGAAACCCGCCCTGCACCGGATCCTCGTACGCGAACGAAATCCCCACAAGCCGACGCATCGACCCCGGCACCCTACCGCCCCCACCCCAGCAAAACAACGCGCCAAGGAAAGCTTCCCCGGCGCCGCGGCGACCCGATCGTGACCAAGCGGTCGCCCGCCCGTGCCAGCTGGATCGCACCTGCTTTGGCGAGACCGGAGCACAAACTAGCGGGGCGGCGACTGCGCGAACGGCCACGACGCTCGGCACGTCTAGATCGCCATCGTCTCCAACTACCCATCAGTCCACTCGAATCGGCAAAAAGACGCGCACCAATTTCGGTGCAACTCGACGCTGGCGCCGGGCCTCATCCGGCCGGTCTCATGGCTCCTTGAAAGCGCTCCGGACGCGAACAACACCCTACGCGGCGACCAGGAGCGCGTGGTCGCGTTACTCCCGGCCGAGGTGCGGCCATCCAAGGCCGCACCTCGGCCGGGAGTCTCTACCACCCAGATCTAGCTGATCCACACATCAAAAATGACCCGCGCATGCTGGCGCACGCGCTCGCGCTCAACACGGCCATGACGCGGGCGCTCGAAGCGGCGCCCCTGAATTCCCGGCTGGGTATCCAGTCGCACGTAAGGGGCAGCGCACCGGACGGCGTAGCCGGCGCGGTCGCGACGATCGGATTTCGCGCAAAGCGCTCGCTCCGTTTCCGCCGACGCGGGTGATTTTCTCATCGCCATTTCGATCGTGAGGGTTGAGACCGGCGCATGACGAAAGGGATCACGCCGTCGTCTCGCCACGGTGCCTGCTCCTGGCGCGATTGCAGCAGCGAGATGTGATGTCTGGCCGACTCGAAACCGACAGCGGACCGGCAATCGTCGGCGGGGAAGTCGCGACCGGCTGGCACCGGCGAGGCGAGGCTGTCGAGATCCTCGAACCCGTCGGGTCGGGCGTGCTGATACGTCACGTTGACGGGTCGGCGGGTAGCGCGGTCCTGGTTGGCCTCGCTCGCGCGCTGAAGGAAAGCGGTGTTGGTCTCGTCCTGCGCCCGCAGCGCGTAGACCTCGACGCCAGGTCCGTACCAGGAGAACGGGCGCCGGTCGGTACTTGCCCGGGTCGTATGGAGTGCCGCCCACGCCTCAGGAGCGGCCGCGTCACGGATACGAAGCGCGCGACTCCATGCTTCGTCGACCGTCGCCGCGTCGAGGCGGCCCTGGAGGATGATGTACGGCTGCTCGGGAGGTCCGGGGCTAACGTCTTGCAGTTCGTTCACGAGGGTTCGGAGTTGGTCAGCGAGTGCTTGGTTGAACGCTGCGACGTCGCTCGCGACCGCGGGCGAGGTCTCGAGAGCGGTGAAGCGGACCAGCCAGGGACGAGGTGTCTGGTGTGGGTCGCTCACGGACGACAGGTCAGGGTCTCGCTTCCGCGGTGGCTTTGCCCGGGTTGCCAGGTCGGCGCGAAGTACCAGATCACGTCTTTGTGGTCGTCGCGTACGGGGGTGGGGCAGCTCCCGTCGGCGTTCATCTCGAAGACGGCGTGATGGAAGCCGGGGCCGGTGCGTTCGTAGGCGATCAGCTTCCCGTTGGGGCTGAACGCTGGGAACCTCTCGTCGATGTTGCGGGTGTCGGTGAGTCTTCGCGGGTGTCGCCCGTCGATGCCGATCGTGTAGAGCTCTCCCGCGGGGGTCGGGGAGTTGTCTCCGTTGGACGTCGCGCCGTTGCGGCCACTGGAGATCACGAGGGATTTGCCGTCGGGTGAGAACGATGGGTCCGTGGCGCCGCGGGCGACCTCGCGGACGGTTCCGTCAGCGAGGCGGAGCAGGTAGATGCCCTCACTGGGTGGGGAGGTGGTGACGCGTGTGAATGCGAGCAGTTGTCCATCGGGCGAGATCGAGTTCGGGTAGTCCGCCTGACCGTTGATCGCGGGGGTAAGCTGGTGTGCGCCGGTTCCGTCGGGCCGTATCGACCAGATGTTGCCGGTCAGCGACTTCCCATCGGGCGAGATTCCCGACTGGACGAAAATGATTTGCTGACCGTCCGGGGACCACACCGGCTCCCTGGCGTCGCTGGCGTGAGTGAGTCGGCGGAGGTCGGACCCGTCGGCGTTGATGACGAAGATGTCGTCACGGAGGTACGGGACTCCATGGGGACCGACGAGCTGGCCGCTCGTGATCCGTGAAAACGCGAGCTCCCGCTCATTGGGCGACCAGGTAGGTGGGCCTGTGGCGGGCTCCAGCCGACCTCCGTGTGATCCTGCCGAGAGCACCAGGTCGTGCTTGGCGCCCGGCGTGACGAGGATCAGGTCGCTCAAGGGAGTCAGCCCACCGCGGAGCCGCACCATCGCCAGACGCGGCACAGCATGCGCAGGAGCCGCAACGCGCTTCCCCGACGGCAGAAGAGCGCCTGACGCGGCGCCGCAGCCAGCGGCCCCTGACGCCAGCGCGATCGCGATCCTCCGGCGCCACATCAACTCATCCTGCCCGTTCCGAGCGTCGATAGCAACAACGCGGCGACCACGACAGGATCACCGGACTACTCAGTCGCGATCATTCATCCGAAGCGATGATCCTGAGCTGCTCACGGTTGTAGAGGGCTTCGAACACGCAACCGAGCAGGTACGTGCAGGCGGTGTGCTCGCTGGTGAACTCGACGGGGCCTACCTCGTCTGAGCCTTCGCTTCGGAACACGACCCATCCCTCCTCCCGCTTGATCAGGACATGGGCGAGCTCGGAGCGGGTTCCGTCAAGGCGGTACATCTCAGACGGCACCTCGAGATCGTCGAACATGCGCCACAGACTCGGAACGTCCCACGCGCGCCGTGCTGCCTCGGCCCCATCGACCACTTTGCGACCTCCCAGCCGGGCGCTGAGATGAACAGGCACCGCACGGGCAACAGGCAGCCGCTTCACGCCACCGACCCACCCTCGTTCACACGCTGTCAACGTCACCTGAGTCGGCGTTTCCACGATCCCTACCCGAGACCGCTCCGTGTGCAGGCCCGTGCGGTAGTGCAGCAGGAGATCCCGCTCACCGAGAACGTCGAAGGAGTGCCACGGCTCCGCGACCTCGGGATTGGTTCGGGACCGAACCACTCCACCACGAGGCGGTCCCCGTACCGCTCCCGCACCAGCGCGGCCACGGCGGGACGATCACGCGCCGCGGTCTGAGCCCTTTGCGATCCTCGCCCGCGGCGTTGATGACGGCGAGGATCTCCTGGACGGTTGGCGCGTCGGGCGGGTACCGAGCGCTCTTGTTGCGAGGCGGGGGTGCCTGGTGGACGCTCGCCAGTTTGGCCGGCGAACCGGCGCCGCTCGGCGCAGTCCAACGACGATCGAACGATCTTCATCTTCGCGGGCGCGCATGCCGGCGTAGCGTCGCCGGCACGGTGGACCGCGGATCTCCAAGTGCATCGCGATGAGGAGAATGCTGTCCCCCCAGCGGTCTACGGTGACGGTATGCGACGGGTAGCGGTGATCGGATGTGGTGGTTCGGGGAAGACGACCTTGGCGAACGAGCTGGCACGTCGTCTCGAGGTTCCCGTCGTGCATATCGACTCGTACTACTGGCAGATCATCGACGGCGAGCGCGTCGAGTCGACTCCTCAGCAATGGGCGGCCCGTCATCGCCAGCTGATCGCGACCAACGAATGGGTCATCGACGGCATGAAGCTCGGCGTGCTCGACGAGCGCCTCGCCCGTGCGGACACCGTGATTTACCTGGATCTGCGTACCGCCGCCTGCCTGAGCGGGATCGTCCGCCGTCGAATGCGCTACCGCGGCAAGCTCCGCCCCGACCTCGGCGTCTATGACCGCATCACGTGGGAGTTCCTGCGATGGGTGTGGTCGTTCCGCCGCCGACACCGTCCCGTGCTTCTCGCCAAGCTCGCTGGCTTCGAGGGACACACAATCCTCTTCCGACGACGTCGCGACGTCCGCCGCTTCCTCGACACGATCGCGCCCGTCGACATCACCACCATCGCTACGTAATCTGCGGCTACCTCGTCGCCACGGGACTCGTCGGCGTCTGAGAGACGGGCTCGTCAGGGCAGTTATCGGCAGGACCTGACAGCTACCCGCCACCGAGTCGACCTCGGAGACGCGTTGCCTAATAGGACGGAGCGGAGGCCTCACGTCCGGCTCCGATGGGACGCCGTAGGCTCCATCACGGTCCCTTTGTTCGTAGCCTCTGACCGGTGCCGCAGACTGGATGCCGATATCTCACGATCGCCGGGTGCACCGGGATCCTGCTGTCGGCGTGTGGCGGGCCACCCGGGCCGCCCGCTGCGGACAGCCTGCCGCTCGCGCAACACGTGGCGATCTTGGAGGTTGGCACAGGACCGTCCGATCAGGGCATGGAGATGTACCCCGGTCAATCCAGGTGGATATTCATCGAGCGCGTCGGTGTCAGCTCCCAGGACCTGATCGTGCAAGAGGTTCGCCACCTGCGCGCCGAGAGTTGGCGACTCACCGCCTCGACGCGCGAGACGCAGACGAGCGGGCTTCCGAAGTATCGGGAACACGTGCCTGTCGGGACGGCGACCGTTGATGAACTGGTATCGGCAGCCTCCGATCTGCGCGTAGAGCTTTACCCGATCAACAACCTCACCGAGGTGCACGACCACGTCGACGATTCGGAGATCACTGGGCTGACGATCGGGCGAAGACTCGAGCAAGCCGTCGGGCGTGAGGGCCTCGTTTACGTGGACCTCCGTAGCCACAGCGTCCCGTAGCCAGCGAGGCAACGGACCGTTTCACAGTCCTCATCGCCAGGTTCCTGTCAGCTCGAGACTGCCAGAACCACGGGCAACGTATCGCCAGCGCTGCGGTCTGACGGCCATGCCGACAACGGTGATCTCGCTCCAGGAGAACGAGTGCTTTGCAATGACCAACCCTGTCGCGGGGCACGACGCTATGGCGACATCTGGATCGTGACCGTGCCTGCATCGCCGCTGGTGCGGCCGTCGTTCGAGATGTCTCCTTCGGCTTTGGCGCTGGCGAGAGGAGCCACTTGCCACGCGCGACCGAGCGGTAACGCACAAGCGCGGGCCTGGCGGTCGGCGTCGCCTCTTCGCCTGGTGGGCGGACGCGAAGGCACAAGCGCGTTGCACGGTCCGATCACGACGAATGCACAAGCCGCCGGAGACCTGAGATCTGCGCGAAGCGGGTGCGCGCTCAGCGACGTCCGGGGTGAGCGTCGCATCGCGATGGCAGGTGTCCGATGACGGCCGCCTTGTAGTACCCGTG
>DASZLV010000044.1:0-4675 GCA_035552215.1 Solirubrobacteraceae bacterium
CGAGGCAGCGGCCGCGGTACGCGTGAACGGCATCGATGCCAAGACGCACATGGTCACGGGCGACCCGGCCGACGCGCTGCTCGAGATCGCGGGTCAGGAGCAGGCCAACCTGATCGTGGTCGGCAACCGGGGCATGCATGGGATGACGCGCGTGCTCGGGAGCGTCCCCAACAAGGTCTCCCACCGCGCCCCGTGCAGCGTCCTGATCGTCTCGACCGACGCGCCGTGCTAGTCGCCTCCCGGCGCCACCAGTCCGGTCTCGTAGGCGAAGACCACCGCCTGCACGCGGTCGCGAAGGTCGAGCTTGCCCAGCAGGCGGGTGACATGGGTCTTGACGGTGGCGTCGCTGACGACCAGCTCGGCGGCGATCTCCGCGTTTGACAGGCCACGGGCGATGAGGGTGAGGACCTCGAGCTCGCGCGGCGTGAGCTCGGAGAGGTTGGAGTCTGGAGTCATGGGGGGCGCCGAGCGCGCGAATTGCGCGATCAGCCGCTTGGTGATGGCCGGAGCGATCAGCGCGTCGCCGGCCGCGACGATGCGCACGGCGGCGATCAGCTGCTCGGGCGGGACGTCCTTGAGGAGGAAGCCGCTCGCCCCCGCGCGTAGCGCGCCGTACACGTACTCGCTGAGGTCGAAGGTGGTGAGCATGAGGACGGCGAGGTGGTGCTGTGCCGTGCCCGCCTCGGCGAGGATGCGGCGTGTGGCCTCGAGGCCGTCGAGCCCGGGCATGCGGATGTCCATGAGGACGACGTCGGGTTTGCGCCGGCGCGCGAGGTCGACGGCGTCGTAGCCGTCGTTGGCCTCACCGGCTACGGTCAGGTCCGCCTCGGTTTCCAGGATCGCCCGAAACCCGGCCCGCACGAGCGCCTGGTCATCGGCGATGAGCACCGAGACGGGGCTGCCGGGAGCGTTCGAGGAATCCATCGCTGCGGAACGTAGCGTCCGCGGCGGGCGTCGGCATCGTTCGCTGTGTGCACGCGAATGTCAATCTTGCGGATGACGCGCGGCCACGGGCCAGCGCCTAGATTCGTTGCTGCTTACGCGGCGGCTTCGCCGACGAGCGGTTTGTCAGCGACAACAAGCGGGGTTAGGATCATGGCTGTGGACCACTTCTGGGGGCGGTTGCGAGCTCCCCGCGAGGGATTGCACGGGGCATCGGCGCTTGATGTGCTCGGCGCCGCGCTGCTCTTCGGATTGGCCGTCGTGTCGATCACCATCAGCAAGGTGGGTCACCGCCAGCCCGCGGGCATCATTCCCGCGCTCACGGTGATAGTCGCGGTGCTGCCCGTCGCCTGGCGCCGGCGCGCGCCGGTCGCGTGCGCGATCGTGTTCGTCATCGGGGTGGGAATCAGCGGGCTGGCCACGCACCACGGCGTCCGCTGCGCCACCGTCTTCCCGGCGGGGATCCTGATTGCCTACTCGGTCGGGTTGCGCTGCGAACGCAAGCTGGCCGTGCAGGGCCTCGGAGTCGCGCTGGCGGGCCAGCTGCTCGAGTCGGTGACCGACGGCCAGGTGGACATCACCGTGTTTCCCTTCATCGCCGTCCTCACCGTCGGGATCTGGGGGGCCGGGCGGGTCGTGCGCTCTCGGACCCAGGTGGCGGACGTGCTCGCCGCCCGCACGCACGCGCTCGAGCGCCAGCGCGAGGAGACGGCACGCCTGGCCGTCGACGTGGAAAAGCTCCGCGTGGCATCGGATCTCGACCTCACCGCGCGCGAGCGGGTGGCGGAGATCGTGCAGTTGGCCGACGCGGGCGAGAGCGCCGCCGGGGTCGACCCGGACGCCACCCGCGAGGCGTTCGCCGGGATCGAGCGTTCGGGGCGCGCATCGCTCAACGAGATGCGTTCCCTGCTTGGGGTGCTCCGGAGCGACGAGGGCGGTGACCTCGCACCTCGCCCAACCCTCGCGCAAGTCGACACCCTGCTCGCCCGCGCGCGAGCGGGAGGCCACGTCGCCGAGCTCGTCGTCGACGGCGAGCCGCGATCGCTCCCCGACGCGGTCGAGGTGTCCGCCTATAGCATCCTGCAGCAGCTGGTGGCTGAGAGCTTGGCCGCCGGCAGCGGGGGTCCGGTGACCGTGCGTCTGCGCTACGCGCCCGACAGCATCGCCGTCGAGGTGACCGGCGACGCCGGCGACGACGGCGCGGACACGGAGTCACTGCTCGCGATCCGAGAACGGGCCGCCGTGCACGGCGGCGCCTTCACAGTCGAGATCCCTGCTGCTGGTCGGCGGCTGCTGCGGGCGCAATTGCCCGTTGCCGTCGCCCATGCGTGACCGGCTGATCGCATCGACGCGGACGGTGGCCGCGTCACGCTGGTCCTACCCGGTCCTGGGCGTGCTCATGCTCTGCGCCTCGGGTCTCGACGCCGCGTTGCTGCGCCGGCCGCCGTCAGCGGCGTCCGTGCTCCTCGCCCTGGGGGCCGCCGCGTCCGTCGGGCTCTGCGGGTGGCGCCCGCTGGTATCTGCCTCGGTGCTGGCCGCGGTGCTCGTTGCCATCGGGCTCGGCAACGAGAGCGACGCGGCACCGGCGGTCTCCTTCCTCGCGCCTGCCATCGTCGCCTACGCGTGCGCCGTCCACACCGGCGCCCGGGTCGCCGTCCTCGCCGCCGTGGCGTTGATCGCCTCCTTCGAGGTCGCGACGGTAATCACCAGCGACACGTGGGTGCCGGACGTCTACATCGTGCTGGCCCCGTGGTTTGTCGGTCGGGCCATCGGCGGGCGCCGGCGCCTGGTCTCCGAGCTCGAGCAGCGCACCAAGGAGCTCGAACACGAGCGCAGGGCGTTCGCTCTGCTCGCCGTCCGTCGCGAGCGTGCCCGGATCGCCCGCGAGCTGCATGACATTGTCTCCCACAACATGGCGGTGATGGTCGTCCAAGCCGGGGCCGGCCGCCTGGCGGCGGGCGGTGATGCCCGCGCCGCCGCTGAGACCTTCCAGCGGATCCGCACCGCCGGCCGCGCGGCGCTCGCAGAGATGGACCAGCTCGTCGACGTGCTCGGACTGCATCCCGGCGCGCCCGATGCCCGCACGCTGGCGAGCGTGGCTGACCTCGTCGACCAGGCCCGAGCCGCCGGTCTCGATGTGACGGCGGAGCTGTCGCTGCGCCAGTCAGCCCTCCCGGCCGAGATCGAGCACGCGGCCTACCGCGCAATCCAGGAGGGGCTGACCAACGTCCTCAAGCATGCGCCCGGGTCGCAGGTCAAGCTGCGCGTGGACGCTCGCGATGACGAGCTCGAGATCGAGGTGCGAAACCACAACCCGGCGGCGACCGGCACGCACCTGGCGGATACCGGCTCGCGGCTCGGGCTGGCGGGCATCGAGCAGCGCCTCGGGGCTCACGGCGGCGAGGTGTGGGCCGGCCCGCTCGAGGACGGCGGCTGGCGCTTCCTGGCGCGGCTCAGTGTCGAGACGTCGCGGAGCGAGATCGGGCTCGTACACCGCAAGGCTGACGCGAAGATCGCCCCGGGGGTTGACGACGGCTAGCTCGCAGCCGGGTTGACTGACGGTCACAGTCAAACCCACCGAGTGGAGGCGCTCAAATGAGGAAACTAGTAGCGGCCGGCAGTGCGGTGCTCGCAATATGCGCCACCGGGACGGCGGTGGCACTCGCGGGCGCGGGGTCCGGGCCGTCGGCGACGATCACCGCTCGCGTCGACGAGCACACCGTGCACTTCTCGCGGCCGCTTCACGCCGGCCTGCTCCGGCTGCACATCGTCAGCACCGGCGTCGAACCTCACCACCTGATCTTCTGGCAGCTCAACCCGGGAGTGACGTTCAAGCAGTTCGCGGCCACCCAGAACCGCGGCAACCCGTTCAAGCTCTCGCGCATCGTGGGCGGTAACGGCCAGCTCGCGCCCGGCACGACGATGGACATCTGGATCCACGTGGCCAAGGGGCGTCTGGTGGTGATGGACATCCCCGCCGGGAACGGCAAGGGGTTCGCCCGCAACTTCACCGTCTCGGCCTCCGGCCCAAGCGCAGCGGTGCCCACCGCGCTCGGGGTCGTCGCCGCCCTGCCCACCGACCGCTACCGGGTGCCGCCCGGGTTCGCCGCCGCCGGCACGTGGGAGTTCGACAACACCGACAGCGAGGCCCACGAAGCCTCGATCGTGCGCCTGTCGGCCGGCAAGACCGTTGCCGACCTGGTGAGCTGGGCCAAGCACGGCGAGAAGGGCTTCCCGCCCATCGACGGGCTCAAGCGCGGCGTGTGGGGCGGCTTCGGAGCCCTGTCCGGCCACTCCCACGCCTGGTTCACCCACGGGACCCTGCCCGCTGGTAACTACGCGCTCGTGTGTTTCCTGCCCGGGCCGAATGGCATGCCGCACCTGGCCATGGGCATGGCCGCCCCGTTCACCGTGAGCGGCTGAAGCCGAGTTCTGGCGGGACGTCCGTCTCGCCCACCGACTGGCTGTCGCGCAAAGGGGCGTTTGCGCGGCAGCCACCGCCGCTGGGCGGGCCTACTTTCGGCGCGCCTGCCACGCCCGCCAGCCCCGCTGCACCTGCTGCGTCGCGAACCGAGCGAGGACCCACACACCCAGGCAGATGAAGAAGAAGATGGCCAGAACGCCCCACACCACGCCGAGCGGAAGTGCGAGCCACCATGGCTGGGAGTCCCGGAAGCGACGGACAGCACGGAGGGCGGTGCGCATGACGGCCCGAACCTAGCGCGTTCGGCGT
>DASZLV010000045.1:0-39893 GCA_035552215.1 Solirubrobacteraceae bacterium
AGCACGTTCGCCAAGTTCGGCCAGGTCGACTCGCCGGACGCAAACAAGGTCATGCACAGCCAGCTGGAGACGTCAAAGGGCTTCACGCTGATGGCGCAGGACACCCCGCAGGGCATGGAGTTCAAGGCCGGCACCAACATGATCGTCAGCCTCTCCGGTGACGACGCCGCCGATCTGCGCGGTTACTGGGAGAAGCTGTCCGATGGTGGCACCGTGACCGTGCCGCTGGAGAAGCAGATCTGGGGCGACGAGTTCGGTGCGTGCATCGACAGGTTCGGCATCTCGTGGATGATCAACATCTCGGAGCCACAGCAGTGAAACGAGCCGTGAACAGAACGAAGGAGCAAGCTATGGATCTCCCGGATGTCGTGTCGCAGGACGAGTGGGAATCCGCTCAGCAGCAGCTGCGGGTGAAAGAGAAAGAGGCAACCAGAGCGAGCGACGCGCTCGCCGCCGAACGCCGACGTCTGCCGCGGCTTCTCATCAAAAAGGACTACGTCCTGCAGGGCCCGAACGGTCCGGCAAGCCTTCCCGACCTGTTCGAGGGTCGCCGGCAACTCCTCCTCTACCACTTCATGTTCGGTCCGAACCAGAGCGACGGCTGCGACGGCTGCTCCATATTCGCCGACAGGTGGGCCACCTTGCGCACCTGCACGCGCGCGACGTCTCATTCGCCCTCGTCTCGCGAGCCCCGATGGACAAGCTCGAGCGTTATCGCCGCCGAATGGGCTGGGGGATCCCGTGGTACTCATCCGCCGACAGCGACTTCAACGTCGATTTTGGGGTCTCGCCTGAGCGACCCCGGCCGGACCAGTACCAAGACGGAGAGGCGTTCGGCCTCAGCGCTTTTCTGCGCGACGGCGACGTCGTCTACCGCACCTACTACACCAACGGTCGCGGAGTCGAAGCGCTCGGCAGCGTCTGGACCCTCCTGGATCTCACCCCGCTCGGCCGTCAGGAGACGTGGGAGACCTCGCCGAAGGGCTAGCCCCAATCCCCGCCCTATGCGTGGTGGTGCCGCCACGACGAGTACGACAGCAAGCGGGAGGAGGGCGGATGAGCGAACGTGACGGTGGAACGAGCACGAGCGCGTCGACCGCGACGGCGATAAGTACCGCGACCCCAGCGATACAGGTGTCTCGCCGGCGTACGTCGCGGCCCTGGAATTCGCCATCCGGGGGGTGCGGCCTCGGGTCGTCGGGTCGCCGCCGGCCGACCCGGTCACACTCTCTTTATCGCCTCAACTGTCCGGCGGTGGTTTCGCGCTAGCTGCGGCCGCCGAGTCTGGCGATTAGTTCGAGCATCGCGTCGAGCGCGGCTTCTAGCGGTTTGGTGTCGCGTTCGATCTGGGTGAGGAGCAGGCCGCCTTGTAATGCGGCAAGGAGCGCGAGCGCGAGGGTGTCGGGGTCAGTGTCGGGCGTGAGCCGGCCGCGCGCGTGCATCTCTCGAAGGCCGCTCTGGAAGGTGGTTTCCCAACGCTTGAAACCCTCGGCGACGCGGGCTCTCGCTTCGGGATCGGTATCGGCCAGCTCACTTCCGAGCGAGCCGATCGGGCAGCCGCCGCTGCAGTTGAGTTTCCGCTGGTACTCGATCACCCAGTCACGCCAGGCGCGCAGGCCATCCAAGCTGCTGAGATCGAATGTCTCCTGCCCGGCGACGATCGTGTCCGCCTGGTGCTCGATTACGGCCCGCACCAAGCCCGGCTTGTCGTCGAAGTAGTGGTAGAGCTGGGAGCTTGAGACGTCCGCTGCCTCGCGTACGTCCTCGATTGTCGTGTGGGCGACGCCGTGCTCGAAAATCAGATCGGCCGCCGCACTGACGATGCGCCGGCGCGTCTCTTGACCTTTGCGGGTCAGTCGTCGAGGGGCGGGACTAGCCGTGCTCATCCCCAGAACTCTAGCAACGATTGGATCACGCGTTCCACTCCTTGCTAGAGTGGAACACGCATTCCAGTCTGTCTGGTTCGCGACCACCACCATCCGATGGGAGAACACGAAGAAATGACACTTCAAGGCAAGACCGCCCTGATTACCGGCGGCACATCGGGCATCGGCCGCGCAGTCGCAGAGCGCCTGGCCAGCGAGGGCGCTGAGGTGATCATCACCGGCCGCGATCAGGCCCGTGGCCGCGAGGTCGTGGAGGCTGTCGAGGCCGCCGGGGGCAAGGCACAGTTCATCGCCGCCGACCTCGCGAGCTTCGCGGACGTCAGGCGCCTCGCCGAGGCCACGGGCGATGTCGACGTGCTCGTCAACAACGCCGGGGTTTTCCCGGGCGGACCGACCGACCAGACGACGGAGGAGGCGTTCGACGTCACGTTTGATGTCAACGTCAAAGCGCCGTTCTTCCTGACGGCCGCGATCGCACCCCGCATGGCCGCGAAGGGCAGTGGCTCGATCATCAATATCTCGACCATGGCCGCGACCATCGGCATGAACGGCTTGGCAGCCTACGGTGCGTCGAAGGCCGCGGTCGAATCGCTCACCAAGGCCTGGACCGCCGAGTACGCCGCCCACGGTGTCCGTGTCAACACGGTCGCGCCCGGGCCGACACGCACGCCCGCGAGCGCCGCGATGGGCGAAATGTTCGACGTCCTGGCTTCGAGCACGCCCGCCGGGCACGGGGCGACCCCAGACGAGATTGCCGCCGCTGTCAGCTTCCTCGCTTCGGACGACGCGAGCTTCATCTACGGCGCGATCCTGCCTGCCGATGGCGGCCGCGTCGCCGTGTGAGTCCCGACCCGAATCCCGCAACTCGGCCGCAACGGAGCCATCAACATGATTCTCATCACCACCGCCGGCGGGGTCGGCGCCGAGGCAGCGTGCCTGCTCGCCACGCGAGGCGAACCGCTCCGAGTGCTCGTCCGCCCCCCGGGGAAAGTCGCCGTCCTCCCAGGCAAGCGTCGAAGTCGTTGACGGCGACCAGGACGTGCCGGCAACCATCGATGCGGCTATGCGCAAAGTCTCCTCCGTGATCCTCGTGAGCCTGGCGATCCCAGCAAGGCGTCGGCGGACCCGGCGATCGCCCGCAGGCGTGCAAACTGAGATCGAGGAGGGGCTCATCGCCTCCGGACTCGGTCACACGCTCCTACGCAACAACGCCTACATGCCGAACTTCCTCATGATGGCGCCAGCCATCGCCAAAACCAGCAGCTTCGCTCAGGCATCACACCGATTCCGAAGCCCATATGCATGGCCTCCCTAAATACCACACGCGCTGCCTGGTTCCCTGACGCACCCGCCCCGATGAATGTTCGAGGCGATATACGCTGTTGACACGAACACACTTGAAATGGTAGCGCCGGTACTGTTGACCCTCTGCATGCGAGCAGTACTCACCAGCGTGCAAACCTTTCTGCTCTCCGCCAATGGTCGCGTGCGTGAACCCCGACGAACATGTCTTCGCCGACGCGGTCGGTACAACAGCGGAACCAGCCAACGCAGCAGCAACGAACAACCCGGTCGCAATCGGCGCATCGCCCTCCTGCAGTTGCCCTGCGCGTTACAGCTGGCAAGGGGAACCCGACGAACGGGAGTCAGCTGGTGATTCATCGGATGCGCAGAGAACTCTTCGTGCGTGATCTCGCCCCCAGGTAGGTTCCCGGCACTCAGCTCCTCGCCGATGATTCGTCGACAGGTATCTGTTTATCGGCGGCAGTCCATACCCGTCTGGTGCACACCCCCTACCTACTCAACCAGGAGAACCAGATCTGGCGCGCCCCCGCACCCAACTCCCGGGCGAACCGTCGTAGGACCTTTGTCCAATTGCGGTCATGGTCGGCGCACGGCACCTTCCCTAGTATCAAAGCTCAACTCGACGCGGCGGTATGTGATGGCGTCGCGCGCGCCGCCGGTGTCGTTGGCCTGCTGCGGATCGGGCTAATCCACCTACTGCATCTCCCCGCCAAGCTGAGGGAGACACCATATCTCGGCTGGATGTACATCGGGCTCATCGTCGGAGCGGTCCTGTGCGCTTTCAACCTCGTGCGCACCGGGTCCGATCGCGCATGGATGGCCGGGGGAGTGTTTGCGCTGGGAGCGATGGCGGGCTACACCCTGACACGGACCGTGGGCCTGCCCGACGCTACCGGAGACATTGGTAACTGGCTCGAGCCGCTCGGTTTGGCGTCACTGTTTGTCGAGGGCACCTTCGTCGCCCTAAGCGCCTATCTCCTCGGCGTGCGGGGCTGGCTGCCATCCATCGCCGGGGTCCCACGCACTCCGGCAAACGCCTGAGCCCGCTTTGAGCGAGCCCGGTAGCGCTCGAACGGCTGCAGCAGGAGCGGCGGCTACTTCCGCTTGTCGGACTCGTGCGGATTCGCCTTGCGTGGGTCGACAGCAGGGTCCGTCTCGTGGTGGGGATCGCTGGTGCTCGTGGCACCGGTCGGGGTGTGCACATCGCCGAAGTCCATCTCATCCGGCGCAGTCGGGTCGCGCGGGTCGGGCCGCTTGTCGTAGGGGTCCGGCCACTCAGTCGGGTCGGGGTTCGTGGCGGGCTCGTTGAGGGCGGCGTGCACGTCGCGCTTCGGTGAAGGCTTATTCTCAGCCATGCCTGCTCCTTGGTCGGAGTTCTGTCCCTTCAACGACTCTACCCGAGGCGCCGAACCGGTCCGCGATGCGCTCCGCCGCACGCCCGGGACGCTTCCGCTTTCGGTCGCCTAGCGAGCATTCGACCCCGGTGTCGTCCTTCGCGAAGCCCTTCACCTCAGATCCGTAATAGATCCGCACCGGCAGCTCGGCGAGTCAGGCGGCCATGATCCGCTCGATCCGGTTCTGCCAGATCCCGAGCGAATACGAATGACCCGTCGGGAAGTCGCTCATGTCCAACACGGTCGTGGCGCAGTAAGGACAGATGGACTGGACCATCCCGTTCGCCCCGTGGGTGCGGGCGACGAGCTCATCGGATCGAGTGTTCGCCGCGCTCGCGGAGGTTGCCGAGCTGCGGGTGATCTCGACTGAGCAGCTCGCACGACGGCGACCCAATAATCGCGCCCGAAAGCGGGTAGATCTTCCTGTAGCGGAAAACGCCGATCAGGAGGGACGAGATGGAAGCGCACACCGAGACCGGGCAGGTTACCGGCACCAAGGACAAGGACTACAACCTGATTTGGTTTACCGAGCAGTGCCTGGGCAATGCGCTGCGTCTGGAAACCTACGCTCAGGACGCCGAGCGTGATGGAGACTCTGAGCTCGCGGAGTTCTTCAAGCGCGCCCAGGCCGAGAGTCGCAAAGGCGCCGAGCAGGGCAAGGACAAGCTACGCAAGCGGCTGGCCGGTTGAGGCAGAAGGCGCGCCCTGGCGGCGTCCCGGCGGCGAACGAGGCTACTTCCGTTTGTCGGACTCGTGCGGATTAGCCTTGCGCGGGTCGACGCCAGGGTCCGTCTCGTGGTGGGGGATCGCTGGTGCTCGTGGCCCCGGTCGGCGGCGTGCGGCTCGCGCCTCGGTAAAGGCTCATTCTCAGCCGTGCCTGCTCCTTGCTCGGAGTTCTGTCCGTTCAACGACATTATCGGAGGCAGAACCGGGGAACCGATCGCTTCGCCCCGAGGATCACGCCGCTCGTGGCGCCGGCGAGGCGCCGGAGGCGTCACACTCGAGCTGGGATCCCCCGTTGCGGGGCGCTCACGCAGCCCTCGGTCGCCCCGAAGGCCGCGTGGCAACCCGGCATGCCGCTTACACCAATCCGTGGGTATCTCGGACCTACGGCGTTAGGTCGGTCTCCGAGGTTGGCGCCGTCTGGCCAACCGCGTCATGTGAATCCCCCGCGTTGTGCGGATCGCCGCTCTGCTCATCGAGCGGCCCGTCCGCGACCTCCCTCTTCAGATCCTCATCGACATCGGCCCGACCTAGATCTCCAGCTTCGTGACTGCGGGTCTCGCTCTGCTCGGACACGGGAAACCTCCCTCTCGGTGAATGTTTGAGCAGTTACACAGGTACCCGGTCACCAACGGGGGAAACGCCAGGCCAATCGCATTCCGGGTGTTCACTCAAGCGGTCAGCGCCAGCACCATGAGGCTGAGCGGAGGCGGTGCCCGCGGGTGTAGCGGTCCTTGGTTGGAGGCGCTAGTGTGGGTGTGCGTCGTCGGGTTCTTTGGCCGCTCTTTTGCCTTGCGCGTTTGGGTTGTTGAAGGAGCGGGGGAAGCAGGCGAGATGATTCAGGAGAGCGAGTCGCATGATGGTAAGCGCGGGGGGGTGAGTAATGCGATCTCCAACATGATGGTTCGGCTGCTCAGTGAGTACACGGGTCGAGGGCCGACCAGGGCGCGTACGTACATGCAGGATGATCTGATCACGGTGGTGCTGCGTGACACTCTGACCAAAGCCGAGCTTCGGCTCGCGAGGACTGGGCAGATGGATCATGTGCGTGAGACACGCAGACTGTTTCAGGATGCCATGCGTGAGGACATCGTTGCTGGTATCGAGGGGCTCACGGGCCGGCGGGTGCTCGCGTTCTTGAGCGATAACCACATCGATCCCGACCTGGCGGTCGAGACGATCATTCTCGAGCCGAGCGACACCGAGCGCCGCCCGGAGACGGGTGGTAGCGACTTACCGCTGTGAACCGGGAGCGCGCGGGGCGTGATGTTTAGAGGATCGAGCGTATCGGCCCTCGGGAGCACAGCTCGCGGACGGCGGCGGCGAGCGCTGCTTGGTTGACCCGCCGGGCCGTCCCCAGCGGATTCATGCGTGGGCGAGGAAGGGTGAGGAGATCCTTAGCGCCGTCGGTGCGAGGGGGGACGCTCGAGGGGTGAGCTTGCTCGCGATGAGCAGGGGGATCGGTGCTCGTGAGCAGCTCGTTGAGTCGGCAGAGCTCGAACATGCGCCGAACCTGGCCAGGACCCGTGAGCACGATCCACCGCCCCCGCGCCTCTCGGTGCGCACACGCGATCGTGTGCAGGCCGGCGGAATCGATGAAACAAAGCCCGCGGAGGTCGATGGTGTACGCCTCAGACCCGCTCGACACCGTGACCCGCAACTCACCGACGTCGCGCAAAAACTCCGATTCATCATGGGCATCAGGCATCTGAACCCTCCCGTCAGCACCGAACCCTGACCGGAGGGCGCCCGCTTCAGTCTGGGTACTCGTCCTTGCGCCACGCGCGCGGCTCCGCGGGCGGTGCCTTGGGGGCGCGATCGAGCATGAAGGTGTAGTACGGGGCGACGAACGGGTCGGGCGCCATCACCGTGTAGGTGTGGTACACGGTCCCGTTCTCGTAGGCGAAGGCGATCCAGCTCGGACCTTCGCGCAGGCCGTCCTTGAGCTCGGCCCCGGTCTGCCGCGACCATTCCTCGAGCCAGTCTGGCGGGTTGTCGATCATCTTCTGTACCTCGGGGACCTGGTGTGCCTGCTCTTCGGTCATGGCCAGGCCGAAGTCGAACGCGAAGTCCGTGGCGTAGGTCGAGACGTAGGGGAACTGCCAGCCCATGCGCTGCTTGTAGGCGACGAGCCGGTCGATTGGCGCCCGCGAGAAGCAGATCAGTGTCACGTCGCGGTGGTTCAGGTGGACGAGCGCGCCGTCGAGGCCGTCGCCAAGGTTGGTGCAGCCGGGGCACGCGCCGACGCTGTAATCAGGGCCGAACATGATGTTGTAGGCGAGCAGCTGCGAGCGGCCGTCGAAGAGCTCGGCGAGGGTCTTCTTGCCAGCTTCGGTATCGAACTCGTACTCCTTCTCCACGGGTACCCACGGAAGCTCGCGTCGCTTGCTCTTTATCTCCTCGTTTCGCTCCGCCTGCTCGGCCTCGAGCTTCGCCAGCGCGTCCCGGGCCGCTTGCCAGTCCTCGCGCGTGCCTATCGCGTGATCAGACATCATCGCCTCCTGTTTTGACATTCCCGGCGCAGTCGATCCGCCGTCAGGCGGACGCTACCGATTACAGGATGAGACCTGCGGCGTCAGGAAAACTCATCGCCGGCAGTGTGTCGATGGCGATCACCGCGCTCTCGCGATCAAGGTGCTCGGACCTCGAGATCCTTTTGCTTCGCAAGCGGGGACTGGCGTCGCAGCTGCCGCGGCGAATGAGCCGCCACACGGATGATGCTGTCGCCGTATCGGATCCCGCCGAAGCGTGCGCGTTGCCATGCAGCGAGCCACGCGCACACGCCGCGCTCCACCACCCACACGGGAGCAAGCATTGACGACATCCAGGGGAATACCTCAGCTCCTCCCGCTTTTCGGCGCCCACGCTCGGCCAGCAGCATGCAGGCTGCCGCGGCGAACACCACGGGCCTCGGTCGACGCCGCCGCACGGCCGCCGCGGTTGCCGGCAGGACACCCAACCATATGCTCATCCGAACGGGGAGGGCGAAATCATCGTAGGCCTGCCGGGTGCGCTGGCCCCAGAAGTGAGCGGAACTGGGCGGCAGTCGTCTGACGAAGAGATCCAGCGGAGAGGAAATGCGCCCCTCGAGGGCTTCAACGGTCCGGATCAGCTCTAGGTTCTCGAACATCACGTCTCCGCTATAGCCGCCGCCCGACAGCACCATCGATCGCCGGACGCCGAGCGTCCCGGGAAAGTCCGTCCCGGTAGCTCGGTTCAGCAGGGTTCGGGCTGTGTCCCATACGGCATGCCAGGGCATCGGCGAAAAGACGTTCTGGGGACGGACGAGGTCATAGTCATCGAGTGCGGATACCAGGCGCATGAGGCTGACCCGGTCATAACGCACGTCGTCATCGGCCAGCACCACCCGCTCATAGCGGGCCAGATCGAGCCCCGTGAGCACGCCGGCGACCTTTCCCATCAGGCATTGCCGCGCGCGGTCTGGCGCAACGTGACGGAGGCGCCCGCTCCACAGGCTCGCGTTGGCCTGGAAGATCTCCGGCGGAGACCCGTCGACGACGATCACGTCATCACACCAATCCCCAAGCTGATCGAGGTACTCAGCCAGCGCTCGTCTCGCCTCGTGCTCGCCACTCGACCAGCGAACCGGAAGTACGTAGGAGAATTCAGCGTCACGCACGCGCCGCGACGAGGTCCAACGGGCGGGTCAGCGATGTCCGGTCATTGCTCCAGCATCGCAGCAAGTGCTCCGCCCAACGTGCTTCCAAGGCCAGGAGCGCCTTGGCTCCGAAGAGGATGTCCTTGGTCAACTCAGGCTCGGCAGCTGCCAGCGCATGCGCGAGATCCCAGGCGGCGATGCTCTCGTGGACGGCGTCGGCCTCGACGTGCTCGTCATAGAAGTCCGTCGCCTCGGGCCCGAAGCCCAGTCGCCGAAGGCCGTTGCCGTAGCGCCGGTTGGGGATCGAGGAGGTCATCTCGAATATCGCCAAATGGCCGACGATGGCGCCCCGCAGGCGTCGGTGCAATCCGAACCACGACATCAGGTTCACCGTGGCGAGGGTGATCCCGGGGAGCCAGTCGAGGTAGGCCCCATAAGTCGGATTCAGACCCAGCGCTCGCATCGTGTTCTCAAACAGAACCGCATGAATCCGCTCCGCCCTCCCGCCTCCGTATTCGTCGGCCTGGATCTCGACAAGGGCCGCCTTGGGCCCGCCGGTCAACCGGGCTATCGCCCATGAATGCGGATCGGCCTCTTTCAGCTGGTAGGCCGAACGGTGAACCACGTGCTCGAGCACTTGGCTTAAGCTCGACTGCGTCTCCACGTAACGCGACAGGGGAGGCCCGTCGTCGTCCTGCACAAGCCGCTGCAACTCGCCGCCGACGCCGTCGGCCTCCGACTGGCGATCAGGGACCAGATCCATCAGCGCGCGTTCGAATTCTCGCTCGAGCGCGGCGCGAAACATCAGCACCACCGGGTCCCACTCCGCCCGATCATCGACACCGTTCACGCTCGCGTAGTGGAGCTCATAACAAAGGTAAAGCGCCATTTGAAGATCATCGTCAGCGAGCACGTTCTCGACGGCCGGTAGCTGAGGGGCGGCAAGACGGTCTGCCGAGGGACACTCGAGCAGGGCGTACAGCGCCTGCGTCCAGGGTCCCCGCACGGTGGGAAGGACGATGTGCCTCCCGGAACTCGCAGTGCCGACGGCGCTCACGGCAGGGCCGGTCCACGCTCTAGTAGGGCAAGCGCCGCTTCCAACTGTCGGCTGAGCGCAGACATGCGACTTTCATCGTCGGAGGCGGCGCCCACCAGAAGCTCCAGGGCGCCGCGAATCAGGTGACTGACCGGAGCCTTGACGTCCTGGGGGTCATTGTCACCGGTCACGCTTCGGCGCTCTCCGAGCAACAGCCACGCGGCCCCGATCAGCGGTTCAGCCGAGCGCATTGCGTTGTGCTCGCGTGCCAGGTGGGGTCCCGTTTCCAGCTGGGTCCCGAGGCGGTCCCTGACCCGGGCCAGGGCACGCCGGACGGCGGAGGATCCAGCCTCGTCCAGAGTAGCTGCGCGGTCGCTCGCGCTCTGGACAGAAGGGTCGTCGGATGGCGCCACCGCTTCAGAGGAGAGACACGGACGGGCGAGCGCGGCGCCCGTCGGCGCCCGCCTGTCGCCGCGGCCGATGACCACCTTGAACTCAAAGCGATGGGTCTCTGGTGAGGAAGGCGCTGCGAAATGGACGAGTCGGTGGGTCCCGTCGCAGAAGGGACGAATCCGAGACTTGCCGCACCGGCAGAGAGCCACGGGATGTCGTGAGAGCTTAATCTCGCCACCCGCCTGATCGCGAACGACGACCGGACCCCGCACGAGGTAGGGACCGTCCTGGTAAGGCACGATCAGCACCTCCTCTCCACTCATACCGGTGGCGATACCCGAACCGGTGAGCAAGCAATCGGAGGGGTCGGGGATGCTGTTCTTCTGCCGCCCCGTGGCTTTGAACTCCCAGCACGGACCCGCCCGGCCACCGTGTGTGCGTGAGGCGATCTGGGTAGAGAAAGTCCCCACGGCGAACTTGAAGGAGAGCATGGCTGCGTGGTGCCGGTCTACCCGCAGGTGGAGGAGAAGATCACGCCGAAGAGGCGGACCATGCGCGCGAGGAGCTCGCTGAAGCCGAGGAGACGCGGCACCGGCTCGAGAACGGCGACGTCGGTGTTTGACCGCGATCTTGCCGCCGGCCGCGGGACCGACGACTGACTGGCTAGGTAGCACCACACCCTCGCGAGCGCGGTACTTAACCCGAGAAGGTCAAGCCGAACCGCGCCTCATCTACGCAGGTAATCGTTATTACTTCGGTGTACGGCACTCGACATCCTTAAGATAGAGACGGGCACGGCCGGGTAATTCCTCGCTGGTGGGCGACTCCATCAGGGGGCGCCGACTCATCTGATAGCGACGAGCGACGGGCGTGGCCGCGGTCAGCGGACTCAACCGGATCTAGCGCGCATGCAACATTGAGCGAGGGATTCGGATGGCACTACGTGGCAGGACAATTGACCGACCCGCATTCGGCGCGGGTCCGCCCTTCACGGTGGGGCCGAGGAGGAGCTCCTGCTCGCCGACGCCAGGAGCGCAGGCGCACTCGCGCGCGAGGTGAACTGCGAGTCCGAAGTCGCCGAAGCGTTTCGCATGGCCCACCACGGCAACGGTGCCGATCGCCAGCGCGGGTCGTTCGCTGAGGGCGGGATGGCTGGGCTGCTGCGCGCCCTGGTGGAGGAGACCACGAGGTCCGCGTCCCGGGCAGCTCCGGTGGCGGCATGACGACGGCGCTTGCCCCCGGCGAACCGTGGCGAGCGCCAGGCTACACGGCGGCCCTGCGGCCCTGGATCGACTCAGAGGTCGAGCCGCTGCTCCGCGTCCTGCTGCACCGCCTCGGGCGCGAGCTCCGCGGCTCACCCCGTCGAACAAGGATGCGCTCCTGTTCGACGAGCTCCCGTGGGTCGAGCGGGCGCAGGAGGAACACGACGCGTTCGCGAGCGTCCTGCGTAGCCGCGGCGCCGAAGTCCTCTACGTCGATGAGCTGCTGGCTGACGTGCTTGAAGATCCCGCGGCGCGGGCGGACTTCGTGGGCCGCAGCCTGGCGGCGGCCGAATTGGCGCCCACGCTCGCCCACGAGGTGGAGGACTGGCTTGGCGCCCTGTCATCTTCGGCACTAGCCGAATGGCTCATCGGGGGCATCACCTTCAGTGAGCTTCCGGTGGGGGCCGACACCCTGTGTGCGCGGATGGCGGTAGGCGAGGACTTCGTGTTACCGCCGCTGCCGAATCAGCTCTTTACGCGCGACAGCTCGGTGTGGATCGGCGACGGCGTTCGCGTGAATGCGATGGCGCGCCCGGCACGCAGGCGCGAGGCCCTCCACCTCGACGCGATCTATCGGCGACACCCGCTGTTCGCCGCCGTGGGCGAGCCGGCTCCGGCACTGGAAGCTGCGATCGGCATTGAAGGCGGCGACATCCTGGTCGTCGGAAACGGCTGCATTGTCGTCGGCGTCGGAGACCGTACATGCGCGGCTGCGGTCGAGCAGCTTGCCGCGGACCTGTTCGTGCGCCGTGCTGCGCGTGAGGTCATAGCCGTAGAGCTGCCCGCGACTCGCGCTGTGATGCACCTCGACACCGTTCTCACGATGGTCGATCGCGACGCCTTCGCGTGTTACCCCGTGGTGACCACCGCGGCGAGAACGTACCGGCTGCGTGCGGGACGCTTTTCCGCATTACAGATCGAGCAGCTGCCGGATCTGTTCACCGCACTCGCTGAGGCGCTCGAGGTACCACGCGTACGCGCTGTCGCGACCGGTGGCGACGCACCGGCGGCTGAGCGGGAACAGTGGGATGACGGTAACAACGTGCTCGCGATCGCTCCCGGCGTGGTCGTGGGTTACGAGCGAAATATCGCGACGATGGACGCCTCACCGCCGCTGGCATTGAGGTGCTGACCGTGCCGGGCAGCGAGCTCGGCCGTGGTCGCGGCGGGGCCACTTTGCATGTCCTGCCCAATCGAGCGCGTGAGGTGCCAAGGCTGATGGAGGAACCGCAGATCATCACGGCGATCAGTACGCCGCTGCCCTCGTCCGCGCGGGAGAACGAACCCGAGCGCGCGCCGCTGAGGGCTGCCATTGCGCAGCATCGCTTCCACGAGGATCCGGGCGCTCGCCGTGGATGCTCGAGAGCAACAGTGCCGAGTTGCTGGTGCCCTCCTCGAGCTCGAAGCACAGCGACAGCCGCTCGGTATCGATCCGGTTTGAGCCGACCGACAGCACCGAGGTCTGAGACAGGCCTGTGAGCGTCTTGTGGACGGACCCGATTGCCAGATATGCTCCTTGCCCCAGCGCCGGCTGGGGCAGGTCCTCGTGCTCGCCGAAGGCATAGTCCATCGCCCAGGCGTCGTCGGTGACCAGCGGCAGGCCGTGCCTCGGCCGTGGCCTGCACGTTGTAGGCCTGGTTGCGGGTGTCGATCCCGTGGGTGGCGGGCAGATCAACCCGGGCGAGCTGTGGCCCGGCCCATTTCGTGAACTCCGGCGCCGGACCGCGGCCGCCGCTATGGGCGGGAATCGAGAAAGTGAGCAGATCACGCTCCCAGTAGGCGCGGATCGCATCTGTGATCGGAACCGTCGACTGATCCGCGCTCGCCGGGCTCTCCCGCCGCTGCTTGACACCGTCCTTCACCCGATTGAGCGTCTTCTTGGCCGTGCTCTCCATCGCCACGCTGCTACCCGCTCCCGCGTCGGCGCAACCGGGCCGCCGAGCGCCGAGCGCGCCCCTGGGCGACCGTCAGTGGCCGACGCACGCAGAGGGAATGGCCTCGTCTCGCGTGGCGCTGGTCGGTGGTGACTCGTGACGCTTGACGGCGAGCTCGGCCGGGTAGCCGATGTCGATCAGCTATCCAGCAAGGAGGACTCATGGGCAAGACCGCTCGAGAGGTAATGACCGGTGGCGCTGAGTGCATCGGCGAGAAGGAAACAATCGAGCAGGCCGCCAAGAAGCTGGCGGAGATTGATGTCGGTGCGATGCCGATCTGCGGCGAGGACGATCGCCTGCACGGGATGCTCACTGATCGCGACATCGTCGTGAAGGTCATCGCGAAGGGCAAAGACCCCGCGCAGATGAGCGCCGGGGAGCTCGCTACCCAGGACGAGGTGGTGACGATCGGCGCCGACGATTCTGTCGACGAGGCGCTCCGGACAATGGCCGAGAACAAGGTCAGGCGGCTGCCAGTGATCGATGGACATAAGTTGATCGGGGTGGTTAGCCAGGCCGACCTCGCGGCAGAGATCGACAGTGAGCGGGTCGGCGAGCTCATCGAGGCGATCTCGGCCGCGCCTTAGCCTTGGCCAGCCGCTAAAAGCACAGGACCGGGACGCTCGCTGGGGCGTCCCGGTTTTCGTCTCCATGTCCACTGCCCTGATCATCACTGACATGCTCAATCGTTATGAGCATGAAGACGCCGACCGGCTCATGAGTTCGGTTCGAGGGATGCTTCCCGCGCTTTGCGACCTGATCGCCCACGCCCGCGCCTGCGAGATCCTCACCATCTACGTCAACGACAACCACGGGGACTGGAGCGCCGGTCGGGCAGAACTCGCTGAGTGGGCGATGCAGGGAAGCGACCGTTCGCTGGTCGAGCCGATCCTGCCGCCTGCTGACACGCCCTTCATCGTCAAGGCCCGTCATTCCACCTTCTACGAGACTCAGCTCGAGTACCTCCTTCGGCAGGAAAGGATCGAGCGCCTCGTGCTCGCAGGTCAGGTGACCGAGCAATGCATCCTCTACTCGGCACTCGATGCCTACGTTCGGCACTTCGACGTGGTGATACCGCAGTCCGTCACCGCTCACATCCACGAAGATCTCGCCAACGCGGCCCTGCGCATGATGGAGACGAACATGCGTGCTGAGATTGTCCGTGACGCAGGTGACGTGCTCGCGTCGACCGAGAACCGCGCCGCGTGACGGTCCGCTATCCCACGCGGGCGTCCTAGCTTGCCGCGATCATGCTCGCGTCTACCCGCGAGTCGTTTCGGGCCAGCACGTCCCCGAGCTCGGTGCAAGGCAGGTCTGCATAGCGGTGGCGGATTGGGCTGGTGTCGAAAGTGAGATCGGCTTGGTCCATCACCAGGGCGGCACGCGCTTGGCGGCCGAGCTCTGGCTTGACGCGTCCGATGCTGTTGGCCATGAGCCGCAGCATCGCGGGCGGTACATGCCTCGGCGCTCCCGCGCGCCCGGCGGCTGATTGGGTGGCGTGGGCGAACGTGTCGAAAGTGAGGTTGTCGGGGCCCCCGATCTCCAGGATCTCGCCACGGGTGCCGTGGTCGATGACCGCGTGCTCGACGAGGGCGGCGACGTCGACGGCGGACACGAAGTTGATCGGGTTCTGACCGTGGCCGAACACGAGTGGACGGCCAGAGCGAGCGGCCGTCTGGTGGAGCACGTCGATCCAGGGCTCGAAAAATGCGGTCGCGCGCACGATCGTGGTCGGAAGGCCACCCGCGGCGGCATGTTGTTCGGCCGCGTGCTTCATGCGGAACAGTTCCATCCGGCTGTCAGCGGCCGCCCCGACCGTTGACATCAGCACGAACTCGGCGCCCACCGACTTGGCCGCTGCCATCAGATTGGCGTTGCCGTCGCGATCGATTGCCGCCAGGGCGTCGCGGTGGCGGTCGGTGAAGCCGTGGACCATCGAGACCACGACGTCGGCTCCCACGGCGGCGGCACAGAGGCTTTCGCGGTCGCGAGCGTCGCCGCGCACCACGGTGACCATGTTGCCGAGATGCTCGGCGCGCGCAGGCTCCCGGGTGAGGACCCGAACGGGGAGATTACGGGCGATGAGGCGGCGAGCGAGAAGGGTGCCCAGCCTGCCGGTACCACCAGCGAGGAGGATCATGCCCGGCCACCGGGCAGGACCTGGTCACGCACCGCCCGATCAACGGTACCGGCGGCCACTTGGACGGGCTCGAGATAGAAGCGCGCCCACGCCGCGAGACCGTCGGCGACGCCGAAGATCACCACCCCCCGCATCAGGTGGGCGCTGCCGTCGGGCCGCGTCCCTCGGTGCTCCCACTCGCTCCAAACCGTGTCGCCGTCCACGGTGCACCGCAGCACCTCGCAGATGACATCAGGGATGGCGGCGAAGATCTGTGTCCAATTTGCCCGCACCTGCTCTCTGCCGGTGAAGCCCCGCTCCGGATGTGCGGGCGTTTCGTTGCGGTAGTCGGCCGCGAAGCAGGCGACGAGTTTTTCGAGGTCGTGCTCATTGGTTGCCCGCTCGAGTCGAGAGACCATCGCTGCCGGCGTCGTCAGTGCTTGCATTTCGTTCATCGTGGCGTCCGTTCATTTGGATCTAGTAGACTGGAACAGTTCTAGCACTATGGACCCAAAGCCATCTCATGTCAAGGGGAAACGACCCTACGAGTCCGCCCGGCGGCGCGAACAAGCCCGCCAGACTCGTGAGGCGATTCTTGACACCGCGCGAGAGCTTTTCTTGAGCGAGGGATTCACGCCAACGACGATCGCCGCGATCGCCGCTGGCGCCTCGGTCTCCGCCGACACGATCTACAAGGCCTTCGGAGGGAAGCCCGGACTGGTCCGCGCCATCTGTGTGCAGGCCCTGCTCGGCGAACAGCCGGTCGCCGCCGAAGCGCGCTCCGACGCACTGCATACGGCCGGTCGTGATCCCCGAGAAATCATTCGCGGCTGGGGGCAGCTCACCACTGAGGTCGCTCCTCGGATAGCGCCGATCCTGCTCCTCGTTCGCGTGGCGGCCGCGGCCGACCCCGAGATGGCCAGCCTCCAGTCCGAACTCAACGCCCGGCGCCTTGACCGGATGACCCACAACGCCCGCAGCCTCGCCGCCGCAGGCCACCTGCGTGAAGGCCTCACCGTCGAGCTTGCGGGCGAGATCCTGTGGACCTACAGCTCGCCGGAGCTCTACGAACTGCTCGTCCTCATTCGCCGTTGGACACTTGAGCGTTATGGCAGGTTCATCGCCGACGCGATGATCGCAGCCCTACTCCCCGCCGAGGAAGAAAGCTCTCAGTAACCCGGTCCTCTCCGTTCATGCCTCCAGCTCGGGTGGGAGCGCCTTGGGCCCATCGGGATACAGGATCGCGAGCTTCTCCGGTGTCATCTCGAGAGTGTCAGCGGCTTCAGGTGGGGCACCGACGATGAGCCACAGCTGCTCCGCGCCGGTGTCGTTGAATACCTGCCGGATTGCTTGAGCGTCGACGAGAACGGCGCTGAGCGCGGACAAGGTGAGCAACTCGCCGTCGACGCGGATACGACCGGTACCTTCGAGCACCATGTAGAGCTCGGTTGTCTGTTCGTGACGGTGCCGGGTGGACGCCTGACCGGGCACCAGTCGCCACAGCCGCGCCCCGAGCGTCCGCGCCTCGAGCTGTTTGCCGAAGTCGGTGTTGAGAACGCCCATCTGGTTCGAGGGACGCCAATAGGCATCCTCAGCGCTCAGCAGTCGGTAGCCCACCTCGGTCCCCTTTCGCAGATACTGAGCCATCCAGTGTCTCATGCGAGTATTCGCCCCCGGGGATCTGGCGCGGCCCGACGGCCGCGTTGCTGAGCGGTCATGCTATGGAGATGGACTCCCGCGAGTGGCAAGAGATGCTCGACGCCCGCCGGAGCGGGGGCGAGCGCGGGCACGAACGCGGTCCTCTTCCCCCCGGCGCTTCACAGCTGGAACGGTACGTCTTCGAGCACTCGACGCACCCAGGATTCCGTGCCATCGCGGGGGTGACACCGGAGATGGCACTCATACGATGCAAACACATCGGCGAGCCAGGACAAGACTTTCGCGCGCCCATCGCCGAGGCGCGGGAGGTATGCGCGCGTTACGGCGTCGAGCTCATCGTGCGGGAGCGGTGGGCGCCAGGGCAGAGGATCAAGGAGTAGTCCCGACCGCGCCGCGGTTCCCGTTACGCCGGCTCTCGGCCGAGGAACTCCTGTACGAGAGTCGGTGACTCATGGACCGCCACCACCAGTAGCGGCTCCTCACCGATGTTGCGAAAGCCGTGCGCGTGATCAACGCCCGTGTGACGCCCAATGATCGTAAGCGCTCGTATTCGACGTGGGGATTCTCATCTCGCCGCCTGCTCGGGGTCCGGCCGCCGACGACGGGTCGGTAAGTCATCGCTTGCGCAGGCGAGGGTTGCGGCGGCGGCGTGGCTCGGGAATCATCCGCTGCCTATCAGCAACGGCTAAGGCGAGGATGAGATGGCGGCGGGCTCGAACGGCGGCGGACGGATTTCAGGGCACCGGGGGGCCGAGCCCCGAGGGTTTCCGCAGGCCGCGGAGCGGGTCGTGTTCTCCGCGGCGGGCCGCGACTACCGCTGGTCGGATGTCATCGCGGCCGCTCGGGCTCGGGGTGATTGGGCTGTCCCCGAGCAGCGCGTAGCGGGGGGGACTGCTGCCAAAGGGAGGGTGGCGGAATGGCGCCGCGCCCGTGGCCTGCTCTCGGCGGATGAGACCGTGACGTGGCTTGATCGTTGGGGCCTTGAGATGTCCGACGTCCATCGCCACCTCGGCCACGCTGGGGATGCCCCCGAACCGCCGGTGGGTGACGGCCTCGAGCGTGTGGCGTGGGCGGAGGCGGTGTGCTCGGGCGCTTTGGATGGGGTCGCGTGGGGATTGGCGGCGCGCGTGGCGGTGAGCACAGACCCGCCGAGTTCGGAGTCGGCGCTGGACGCGGCGGCGTTCGCGCGCCTTGACGCTGAGTTCGGACGCTGGCGGGAAGGGATCGAAGCGGGCGACGCGGTCTTCGCGATAATCGAGTCCAACGCTGCGGGGTGGGTCTCTGTCGTTGCCCACGGATTGGCCTTTTCCAATCTCGACGTTGCCCGGGAGGCCCTCCTGTGCGTCCGCGTCGACGGCTTGACCTTCGCGCACGTGTCGGAGCTATCAGGCGCCGAGGTGGTGGAGTCGCGGGATCTGCTCGACGACCTCGGCGAGCCGGTGCGCCGACTGGTGGCCAGCGCGCTTCCCGGCGACGTGTTGGGGCCGCTCGCGGATGCGGGCGCATATCGGCTGCTGAAACTGGTATCCAAGTCGTCCCCGGACGCGACTGATCCGGTTGTGCTCGCGCGGGCCCGGGCGTTGGCGGTGACACGGGCGCTCGATCGCGCGAGCGCCGCGAATATCGTTTGGCATGACCGTCTCTAGTCGTCCCCTCGGGTCACTCGATGACGACGGCGGTGCGCCGCGCGCCGCGCTGGACTCCTTGGCGCTGTTGCGCGGGCTCGATCGTGACGTGCGCCTGCTCGTCGAGGACGCGTTCTCGCGGATGACGTATCCGTTCGGGGCGGTGATCGTTCGCGAGGGCGAGGACGCGGATGGCATGTACGTCATCGTCGAGGGCACGGCGCGGGTACTGACGGTGAGCGAGACGGGCGAGGAGGTTCCCCTGAACCTGCTCGAGGCGGGGGATGCGTTCGGGGAGCTGGCGTTGCTCGACGGTGGCCCGCGGACGGCGACCGTCCGCGCGCGAGCACCGGTAGTGGCACTGCGCCTGGACCGCGGGCTCTTCCTTGCCTTGCTCCAGCGCCGTCCGGAGCTGCGCGTGCAGCTCGAGCGCCGCCGCGACCGGCAGGAGATCAGGGATTTCCTCGCTCTCGATACTCCGTTACGGGCGCTGCCCCGGCCTGCTCGCGCTGCTCTGGCCGAGAGCCTCGAGGCCCGGCAGGTGCCCGCACACGAGCGGGTCTTCGCGCAGGGTCAGTCGATGTTCGTCGTCCGCGACGGGCGTCTGCGGATGCACACTGAGGATCCCGGCGCGGATGTCGTGTTTCTGCGCAAGGGCGATCTCTTCGGCGAGCGCGCGGTGCTGGGGGACGCCCCCGAGGCCGTGAGCGTCACCGCGGTGTCCGACGCCTCGCTCCTCGAGCTCTCCTTGGATGCCTTCCACGAGCTCGAGGCGGTACATCCCGAGCTCCGCGAGCTCCTCGAGCTTCGCACCTCCGCGCCGCGTGCGGGGGCGCGCAACGTACCGCTCGATTTCGCCTCAGAGCTGCTCCCGGCCCCCGCCCGCGTCTCGGCGGAGGAGCCGCCCGAGAGCGACGCCGAGTTCGCGCCGCCCAGCCGGCGGTCCACGGACGGCAAGCGCGTCCTGCGCGGGTTCCCGTTGGTCCGGCAGCTGGATGAGGCCGACTGTGGTGCTGCCTGTCTGGCCATGGTCTGCCGTCATCACGGACGCCGGGTGAGCCTGACCAGGATTCGCTCGGCGGCGGCGACCACGATCGAGGGAACAAGCCTTCTCGGGCTCACGCGTGGCGCCGAGGTACTCGGTTTCGAAGCGCACGCCATCAAGGTGTCCGGGAGCCGTCTCCCCGAGCTGCCCCTCCCCGCCATCGCCCATTGGCAAGGTAACCATTGGGTCGTCGTCTACTCCATCGATGACGATGTCGTTCGCATCGCGGACCCGGACCGCGGCCTGCAACGCCTCTCACGTGCGCAAGCGCAGGAGAAGCTCACCGGCTATGGCCTCACGCTGTCTCCAGGCGATCAGTTCTTCACCCTGCCTGACCAGAGCACTACTCCCACATGGCTGCTCGCGTTCGTGCGACCGCACGCGCGCATGCTCGCTCTGGCGGCCGTCCTCGCGCTGCTCGCGGCCGGGCTCGAGATGCTCATCCCCGTCGTGGGCGGGGTGATCGTCGATCATGCGATCCCGGGACACGATCGCGCGAAGGTCAACCTCCTCGCGCTCGCGATCCTGGGGATTCTCGCGGTGACGGCGATCGCCATGGTGGTGCAACGCGTCATCCTCGCTCGGACGGCAGCACGGATCGACGGCTCGCTCCTCGACTTCCTCACGGGCCGGCTCCTCGCGCTCCCGATGAGCTACTTCAACACGCGCCAGACCGGCGACATCGAGCGACGGCTGAACTCGGTCGCTCTCATCCGCCAATACCTCGTGCAATACGGCGTGATGGCCGTCACGGCGGCCGCGCAGGTCATCGTCGCCCTGATCCTGATGCTCATCTACAGCCCCTTGCTGACGCTCGTGTACCTCGCCGTCGCTCCGCTCTACGCGGTCCTGCTGTGGATCTCACGGCACCAGCTACGCCCTGCCTACGATGCGCTCGAGGAAGCGTTCGGGAAATATCAATCGCGGCAGATCGACGCGATCAAGGGGATCGAGTCCGTCAAGGCGATCGGCGGCGAAGACGCGTTGCGAGCGCTCATCCTGCGGCAGTTCACGGGCGTGCGTGCCCGCGTATTCCGCGCCGACCTCGCCTCGATGCTCTTCGAGGCCACGGTCGTGACCCTCGGGTTCCTCTCCCTCGCGCTCTTCCTGTGGCTCGGCGCGCTCCAAGTCATCGCCGGGCATCTCACCCTCGGTGGACTGGTCGGGTTCAACGCCCTTGTCCTGCTCGCCAATGCCCCGCTCGCGACGCTCATGCTCGTGTGGGATCAATTCCAATACTCCGGTGTCCTCATCGGCCGGATGAACGACATCATCGAACCAGAACCCGAGCAGGGAGCCGACCGCTCCGCGCTCGCCGATGTCCCGACCGTCTCCGGTCGTGTCTCGATCCGCGCCGTCGATCTCGCCTTCCCCTCGGCACCCGACGCGCCGGTCCTGAAGAACGTCACCCTCGAGATCTCCGCCGGAACCAAGGTGGCGATCGTGGGCCGCAGCGGCTCCGGGAAGACCACCCTGGTCAGGCTCCTTGCCGGCCTGCTCGAAACGTCCACCGGGTCGATCCACTACGACGGCATCGACATGCGGACCCTCGACTGGCGCGCCCTCAGGCGCCACATCGGCTTCGTGCTCCAGGACAACTACCTGTTCGACGACACCATCGCGCGCAACATCGCCTTCGGTGAGCAGGAACCCGACCTCGCCCAGGTCATCGCCGCCGCCAAGATCGCCGCGGCGCACGAGTTCATCGAACGCCTCCCGTTCGGATACGAGACCAAGGTCGGCGACTCGGGACTGATGCTCTCCGGCGGCCAGCGCCAACGCATCGCGATTGCCCGCGCCGTGTACCACCGCCCCCCGATCCTCATCCTCGACGAGGCCTCCAGCGCGCTCGACAGCGAGTCCGAGCGCGCCGTCAAGGAGCAGATGGACCAGCTGCTCGAAGACCGCACCTCATTCACCATCGCCCACCGTCTCAGCACCGTCCGCAACGCTGACCTCATCGTCGTCCTCGAAGCCGGAACGATCGTCGAACGCGGAACGCACGAAGAGCTCATGGCACGACGCGGCCTCTACCACTACCTCGTAGCGCAGCAGCTTCAGCTGTAGGCGGCCGGCCGGAACCGGTCAAATGACATTTGATCGGAGTCCAATCCGGAGTAGCGTTCACGGAAATCGGAACCTCGACAGCGAGCCAAGCTTGCAAGAAGCGGAGGCAGTCATGGCAGAGGAAACACGGGATCACAAGCCGGAGCCGGAGACCGAGGAAGCGGCAGTCATCACCAACGACGAGCTCGAGGATCTCGCGCCGTCGCAGAGCGACAGCGAGGCCGTCAAGGGCGGCGCCGGGTGGAACCGGGTCCGGAACATCCAGTAAATCCGAGCGGAGATTTCCTCCCGAGCGGGCGTCGCGGAGAGGGCCGGGCCTAGCGGCACGCGCACGAAGGGTCACGACGCTGCTGCTGCGCGCGAGCCTGCGTACGACATGTCCGGCGAGGCGACGAAGGCAACCCTGAGGCTCCGCGGCACCTAAAGCCGGGTCTGAAGCTCCGGCTCCGGCTCGGACAGGAGGTCGTCGAGATCGAGATCGGCGAAGATCGGGGCGAGACCGCCGCCCTCGCCGTGGGGCCACTGGTCGATCGGCCTGTCGCACGCCAGTTCGAGGTCGTTACCGTCGGGATCGGAGAGGTAGAGCCGCTTCGTGGGTGCCATGGTCGGAGAGCTGGCGGAGCGGCACGCCGGGAGAGATGTTGCCTTGGCCCGTACCGAGGGTGCCGGCTGACGGCGCGGTGCAGATTGACTCAAGCCCGCCGACCTGCACCGGCGCCGGCGCCGCGGGCTCGTCAGGACGCCGCCACTCCGACCATGTGGCCCTGGGCATCGGCGAAGACACCGAAGGTCACTCCCGGCACCTCCTGCGCCGGCTGGACGATGCGGCCTCCGAGCTCCTGGGCGCGCTCGAGGGTTGCTGCGACGTCGTCGACGCCGACGAAGAAGAGGACGGCGTCATCGCCGCCCTGGAGCGGACCGATCGCCGTCGGAGGTGCACCTTCGACTCCGATATCGACAAACGTGTACCCGGGGAAGGCACCCGGGGAATATGTCCAGCCGAAGAGCGCGCCGAAGAACTCCCTGGTGGCGTCGGGATCGGTGGAGCGGATCTCTGCGTGAACAACGGGATGCGGCATGGTCGGACCCCTTCGTCGTTGGTGTCGGCCCGTTTTCCTGGGCCTCTGTACCTACGACGCAGCGACACGGGCGAAATCGACACGTTGGCTAGGCCGCCGAGCGTTCCCAATCGAGGCTGCGATGCATCCGACGCAGGGCGAGGCGTTGCCTGCCCTTGACCGTACCCAAGGGGATGCCGACGCTCTTGGCGATCTCCGTCTGGGTTAGCTGCGCGAAGTAGGAAAGCTCGATGACCTGACGCTGCTCGGCGGGCAGGGCGGCCACGAGCTGGCGGGTCTCTCGCGACTGCTCTCGTCTCCCCGCCTCCTCCTCGGTGCAGTCGTTGGCTTCGAGCCGCTCGACGAGAGCGTCGTCGAGCTCACAGGCTCGGTCGTGCCGGGATTCGCGCCGAAGCCAGTCGATGCCCCGATTGCGGGCTGCCGTCATCAGCCACGTGTTGAGCGTTCCCTTGTCGGGGTCGTAGTTGCGCGCGTTCCGCCACAGGCCGACGAAGGCGTCCTGGGTGACCTCCTCGGCCGCCCTCGGTCGGCCCGTGACCCGCATGGCCATGCGGAAGACCTGGCCGCGATAGCGGCCGTAGAGGGCCTCGAATGCTTGCGCGTCCCCGTCGGCGGTGCGGAGCACGAGGTCGTGGTCGCCGAGTGTCTTGATCTGTGTCGCGGTCATGGTGGAGCGCACTGTACAGACTCTGTAGAGGTTTTGTCCAGTAAAAGTCGAGATCCGGTAATATCCGCCCATGGCCACGGGCGGACGACTCCGGATCGGCGAGCTCAGCCGCCGGGTCGGGGAGAGCCCGGAGCTGCTGCGCGCATGGGAGGCCCGTTACGGGCTCGTGGCGCCCGAACGGACCGGTGGCGGACTGCGCCTCTACACCGACCTCGACGAGCGACGCGTTCGCGCCATGCGGCGTCACATCAACGCGGGGCTGTCCGCGGCCGAGGCCGCGCGGCTGGCGAAACTCGACGAGGAGGAGCGCGACGACGCCGGCACGGGCACGCTGTCCCCGATCAAGGCCGAGCTCACGCGCAGCCTCGACGCGCTCGACGAACCGGCGGCCCAGACCGCTCTCGACTACCTGCTCAGCAGCTTCGGCCTTCGCCAAGGGCTTGCCGAAGTGATCCTGCCCTTTCTCCACGAACTCGGAGAGCGCTGGGCCACGAACGAGGTGAGCGTGGCCGACGAGCATTTCGCCAGCAGCATCATCGGTGGGCGCCTGCGCAGATTGGCCCAGGGCTGGGGAGACGGGGTGGGCCCCCAGGCGGTTCTGGCGTGCCCGCCGGGCGAGCGGCACGAGCTCGGCCTGCTCTGCTTTGGGCTCGCCCTGCGCCAGCGGGGGTGGCGGATCACCTACTTGGGCGCGGACACGCCGATCCGCGACATCGCCTCTTGCGCGGCCGAGCTTTCTCCGGTCATCGTCGTCCTGGCCGCCGTCGACCCCGCCCGCTTCCTCGACAGCGCCGACGACCTCATCGCCCTCGCCGCCACGGCGCGAGTCGGGATCGGCGGCGCCGGGTCCTCTGCTGCGGTGGCCAAACGGCTCCACGCCCAGGCGCTGGCGGGCGACCTCCTCGACGAGGCCACGGCGCTTACGCCTTGAGTTTCCGCACGGGCGCGGAACGCCGCCGCCACCGTGGGAGGCGGATCGAGAACCGCTGAGTGACGGAGGCCGGGCGCTGCCAGCGCTTGGGGTCGAGCTCGGCGCCGCATAGCGCGCAACCGGCCGCGAACGGTGTTACGCGTTCACCACACTGAGGGCAATAGCCAGGATGCATGTGAGCGAGAATGGCGCGCGTTGCTCTCCGGCCGCTAAACGAGTTCTCAGCTGGTTCTAAGAACCCATCCGATAGAGGGTTTCCCCGGGGGTGACCAGCGCGGCCGCCCCCGGGGAAGTGCCTCAGTGGGGTTGACCGCTGATGCCGGGGAGGACCGGCGTGCCCTCGGCCTGGACTGCCTGCAAGTCGCCCGGGTTGAGTCCCAGGAGCTGCATGATCGTCGGAGCGATCTGGGTCGTTTCGACCCACTGGTCGGACACCTGAGGCCTTAGGCCGGGCGCGTAGACGACGATCGGCACGCCGCGGTCGGCCGGGTTCGCACCCCCGTGCTCGGCGATCTTTCCCTTGCCGCCCGTGTACACGACCCCGACCTGGACGATGCCCCACACGTCGGGGTGGCGTGGCTCTGAGACCGGCACCCCGAAGTAGCGGGCCGAGGCTGCGCCGACGTAGAGCTTCCTGAGCCCCGAGTGGGGCAGCGTGCGCGAAGCGCCGGTCGCCGTGTTACCCGTGGCCGAGTGGATCCACAGGTAGTTCTGGACGAACCGCGTCGCCTGTGGCGAGGTATCCGACAGCCACCACATGATGGCATCATCGTCGGTCCCGGCCGCGACCAGCGGAGGTGCTCCCGGATGGGTGGCCGCCCATGCGGAGTTGACTCCGGCCATGATCGAACCGTCATCGATCCAGTTGATCACGGCCTGGACCTTGTAGGAGTCGTACTGCATGGTCGCCGCGTTGTCTCCCGTCCAGGCGATGGTGGGACCCGGCCACGGTTGCCCGTTGGGCTGCAAAGCGTTGCTGTCGATCTCCGGGTCGAAGGAGTCGGTGATCCCGTTCCCCGACGGGCCGTTGAACGATGTGTAGACGGGGTGCTTATCGGACCACGCGGTGAGCATGCCGTGGTCGTGGGCGACGTTGAAGATCGTGTTGACCTTCAGGTACTGGTTGGGGGCGATGGGCTGGCAGGTCGCAGGGTCGACCGGGAAGGTCGAGGGGACGAGCAGATCCTGCGGCGTGCTCGTCATGCTGAGGATGCTGCCCGGAAGGCCGGTGAGTCCCTGACCGGCGTCGAGCCGGGTGACGTCGATGTCGTCGGGTGAGTCGTAGACGACGTTCGCGCCCGGGGGCGGGCCGGTGCACGATGTTGTGCCGGGCGGGAACAGCGCGCGGTTGTATTCGACGTCAGTAGACGCCCGTGGTCCTCGGGTTGCCGCCGGTCATCTGTGCGGTCATGCCGGGGTCCGAGTCGGACGGAACCGGCGTATGGGCTGAGGTGTACTGAGCGCCGCCGTTCGTGAGCTTCGCGAGCTCCGAGCCGGGATAGTGGGCGACATACCAGTTGAGATCTGACTGGTGCAGGCCGTCGACCGAGATCAGGAGCACATGCCCGATCGCATGATGATGGCTGCCGCCGCCGCCGTCACCTCGGCTGTGCCACGCGAGCGCGGCTACCGGGATGCCCGCCGCCACGGCACGCACCGCGATGGCGGCAAACGCCTCTGCTCTGGAACGTCCACGCATGAAATCCGACTCCTTGTTGGGTTGCGCGTCGTTATATGACGCGCGGGCGCGTGGACGTTGCCGTGCTGTGAACGGAACCTAAGCTCGGTGAGCGGCCTCAGCCACGGGCCGGCACCTGCTGCACCGACCACTTGTTGCCGTCGGGGTCGCTGAAGAACACGAAGGAGCCCCACGGGAACTCCTGGACCTCACTCACCTCGACGCGCCGGGCCACCAGCTCAGCGCGTGCGGCCTCGACATCGTCGACCACGAGCTGGAGTCCGGCCACGCTCCCGGGCTCGCCCCTCACGATGCCCTTGCCGAGGGCGATCGAGCACGTCGACCCGGGCGGGGTGAGCTGCACGAAGCGCATCTCCTCGCTGATCGTGTGGTCCTGGTCGGCGTGGAAGCCCACCTGCTCGGCGTAGAACGCCTTGGCGCGGTCGACATCGGAAACGGGGATGGCCACCAGTTCGAGCTTCCAATCCATTCGCAACTCCTGTTCGTGTGAGGGGCCGGCGTGGAGCCGGACCCTATGGGCAATTGCGGCCAAATTCAGTCCTCAATGGGGTTCGGCTAGCCTGGATGTATGGCCGCGCGCCGGGCGAGAGCAGCGTGAACTCCACAATGTGGCCGCGCCGTCGCGGCCGGCGAGCACGCGGGCTTCAGGTTGCCCTCTTGGCCGTCCTCGTGGGCGCCGTGGTCCTGGCCATCGCCGGGATCGTTCCCGGCTCGGGTCAGCGGCTCGGCAATGCCGCGCCGGGCTGGATCGCGGTCGAGATCGTGCTCGAGCTCGTTGCCTGCATCGCCTACGCGGCGCTGTTTCACGGGGTCTTCTCCGGCGGTGAGGTCAAGCTCGGCTACCTCCGCAGCGCCCAGATCGCGATCGGCGAGCTCGGCGCTTTCGTCGTCGTCCCCACGGGCGCGGGGGGACCGGCCCTGCGGATCTGGGCCCTGCTGCGCAGCGGACTGGCGTTTCGCGCGCAGATGGTTCGCAGCGTGATTCACGCAGCGATCTTCAATCTCCCCTACATCCTCGCGGCGATCCTCCTGGGAACGAGCGTCGCGTTCGGGGTCGGACCGGGTCGCGCGCCGCTCGCCGTCGCGCTTGCCCCCCTGGGGGTGGTGCTGGGGACGATGGCGATCGCCGCCGGCGCCGCCCTGCTCGCGCGCCGGCTCGGGTCCGAGCCTCGGGGGCGCTGGCAGCGGGTGGGACGCGACATCGTCGAGGCCATCCCCGAGGGCGTGCGCGAGCTTCCGGCCCAGTTGCGCCGCCCAAGCCTCCTGCTCTCCTCGGCCGGCTATTGGGCCGGTGACTGCGGCGTGCTCATCGTCGCCTTCCATGCCGCGCACGGCTCCGCGCCGATCGGGGTGATCGTGCTCGCGTACATGCTCGGCCAGCTCGGGAACGCGCTTCCCCTCCCAGGGGGCGTGGGCGGCGTCGAGCCGATCATGCTCGGCGTCCTCACCGCCTCGGGAGTCAACCTCGGGCTCGGAGCCGCCGCGATCATCCTCTACCGCTTCGTCTCCCTCGGCATCCAGGCGGTGGCAGGAGCGATCGCCGTCGCCTCCCTGACCGCGGCGCTCCAGCGCTCCTCGCCGGAGCCGGATCCTGGCCCGGCTACGGCGTAGCGCCGACGTCCCCGAGGAGCCGCATCGCGGTCGCGGCGTGCGGCAATGGACATCGTGGAAAACCTAGCGCCGGCCCCGAATGGCTGCCATTACCCTTGAGGTAAGGATTGGGTGGCGCCGCTGAAGCCGCGCCGGGGCCGAGAACGCCTGTTAGCGTGTGCGCGGTTCGTCGAGTCGGGCGATCACGTTCATGGGAACGGCATTTTGACCGCGGTACATCGCCCCTCACGTCCACGGGCTCGGCGCCCCCACGCCCGCCCGGGCGTGAGCGCCGTCGTCCTCGTCGTCCTCGCGCTGGGCCTCGCCGGGTGCGGCGCGGCGGGCAGCGCGGCCGGCGGTACGCCGGGCGCCGTCGCCCAGGCTCATCCCCAGGTCATCGAGCCGATCGCGGGCGTGCAGCCGACGCGTACGACGCCCGCGAATCGCTACGGGGACCCGACCGCGCATGCCACGCCCCTGGCCCAGGTCAGGGCCCAGCTCAAGCTCGAGATCGTCGCCGAGCGGGTGACCAACGCGAGGTACATCGACCCGCTGCAGTACGTCACGCTGTGGGAGCGCACCGATCAGGGCGTGGACGCCAACATGCCGGTGGGCGCGCCCATCCTCGCGCCGTGCCCGGTGAAGATCCTCGCGGTCATCCCCAACTGGTACGCCGGGCAGCCACTCGTCTACTTTGAGCTCCTCAACGGCCCGGATGCGGGGAAGGTCCAGTACGTCGCCGAGGAGATCACCAGCATCGCCCCACCCGGCACCATCCTCTCCCAGGGCCAGGCCATCGCCCGCTACGCGGCGCGGGGCACGGGCATCGAATACGGCTGGTCGACCCCCGACGGCGTGACCCTGGCCGTGGCCACCACGGGCTATGAGGAGGGTCAGGTGACACCGGCGGGCAAGTCGATCCGGCAGTGGCTGAACAGCCTCGGAGCGAACGCGGGAAACGCCTAGAGCGCGGAAATCGACAGGCGCCATACTTTCCCTGGTGGCGCATTCCACGCCGGCAATCATCCGGGAGGTCCTGAGCGAGACGCGGACGTGGGCCGTGGTCGGCTGCTCACCGGACCCGTGGCGCGATTCACACCGCATCGCGCGCCTGCTCCAGGAACACGGCTACCGGGTGATACCGGTCAATCCCGCCGTGGACGAGCTCGTCGGCGAACGCTGCTACCCGAGCGTCACCGCGATCCCCGCCGAGGAGGGCGTCGAGGTCGTCGACATCTTCCGCCGCGTCGATCAGGCGGGCGGGCACGTGGACGAGGCCATCGCCGTGGGCGCGCGTGCCGTGTGGCTGCAGCTCGGCGTCGTCGATGAGGCTGCCGCTCAG
This sequence comes from Solirubrobacteraceae bacterium, assembly GCA_035552215.1. Taxonomy (GTDB): domain Bacteria; phylum Actinomycetota; class Thermoleophilia; order Solirubrobacterales; family Solirubrobacteraceae; genus Palsa-465. Next base: position 29,376 of record DASZLV010000045.1, read on the forward strand.
CGTGCGCTCGAGGCGGGCCTGCAGGTGGTCATGGACCGGTGCCCGGCGATCGAGCTACCTCAGATCGCGGCGCGGGCGCGGGCGGAGACGCCGGCGCGGGCGGAGACGCCGGCGCCGCCCGAGGCTAGTCCCTCGGCGCCTTGACGACCGCGGCATACGATCCCACGCCGAGGATGGAGCTCGCCGCGACCTCCTGCTCGCCGATCACCAGTGTCTCGATCGCGCCGCTCGCCGGGTCGAAGACCACGTCGGTCACCGCCCCGAGCTCGTTGCCCATGTCGCTGAGCACGCGTTTACCGACGAGCTCGAGCTTGCCGCCGCCGGCCGCGCTCTCGTGATCGTCGCGGGGCTCATGCAGCGCGCTCTCGTCGGCGATCATGATCGCGTCAGGCCCGAAGCCGCTGACCTCGTCCCAGTCGACCAAGCGCGCCTTGCGGCCCTTGCCCATGACCAGCGATGTCACCTGACGCTTGGGAACGTCGATCACGAGGTGGCTCAGGGTGCCGAGCGCCTCGGCGCTCGCGCGGCTGACCAGCTTGCGGCCCGTGGCGGCGGTGAAGCGCTCGCTCATTTCATTCCGAGCCGCGAGCGGAACTCGTCGACGGCGGCGCCAAGGCCGACGAGGTCGGACTCGACGTAGTCCTGCGTGGGATCGGGGACGACCAGGGCACTGCCGGAGACGGCGAGCTGGGCGGGGAGCGGGATATAGCCGGTCCCTCCCGATTCGGGTTCGATCTCGTAGCCCACCACCTCGCCGTTGCTGCCCACGAGGACGACGACGTCCTTGACCTTGCCGAGCCGCTTGCCGTCCTCGGTGAGCACCTCGTTGCCGGTCACGTCACGGCCCGTCGGGGGGGCGCCCACCTCGTCGGGCGCTTGGCCCGGGAGCACGAGGCTGTCCGCGTCGTCGATCATCACCGCGTCGCGGCCGATGGCATGGATGGACTGGGCCGGGAGCACTTCGCGGCGGCGTCCGGCGAGGAAGCCGCGCTTGTTGAGGGTCAGGCCGACGACGCGTCCTGCCTCGGGGTTGTAGATGAGATCGCGGACCTCGGCGACATCTTCGCCACCCGAGGTGGTGACCACGGGCAGACCGCGGATGGCCGACCCGGTGACGAGCAGCCTCATTGCCTTCTCCTCCGGGTGGCGATCACGCCGCCCCGCCGGCGACGGCGCTGAACGAAGACGCCGAGGGCGAGGATGATGACCACGACCACCAGGATCACTACCAGCCACGCCAGGACAGACACGCGAACCTCCGATCTGCTGGGATGGTACCCGCCGGGGTCCGTGTCCACGCCCCGGGTTCGCCAGCAACGATGATGGCATTAGGGAACCCTAACTCGTGGTAGCGTGGGCAGCGAATGGTGCAGGACATCTGTCCTTCCCCGCCGGGGTCAAGGGGCCAACGCTTCCGGCTTGGCGTCGCCCTCGCGCTCCTCGGCTCCCTGCTCGCCGCGTGCGGAGGGTCGTCGTCGTCCAAGTCGATCACCCTCTACAACGGCCAGCACCAGCAGACGACCCTGAAGCTCGTCGCCCAGTTCGAGAAGCTCACAGGCATCACCGTCAACGTGCGCAGCAACGACGAGCGCGCGCTCGCCGCCCAGATCACCGCCGAGGGCTCAGGCTCCCCGGCCGACGTGGTCTACGCCGAGAACTCGCCCTCGCTCGAGTACCTGCAGAACAAGGGCCTGCTCTCTCCGGTCACGCCCGCGACCCTCGCGCACACGCCGAGCCGCTACAACTCGCCCCAGGGCGACTGGGTGGGCGTCTCCGGCCGCGTCAGCGTCCTCGTCTACAACACCAAGCTCCTGAAGCCGAGCCAGCTACCGACCTCGGTCATGGAGCTCGCCCAGCCGCAATGGAAGGGGAAGCTCGCCTTCGCCGCCGGGGAAACGGACTTCCAGCCCGTCGTCACCTCGGTCGCCCGCACCTACGGCGACGCCGCGGCCCTTCGCTGGCTCGACGGGATCAAGGCCAACGCGGCGCGCATCTACCCCGACAACGAGACCGTCACCGACGAGATCAATCGCGGGCAAGCGGCCGTCGGCGTTATCGACCAGTACTACTGGTACCGCCAGCGGGCACAGCTCGGCGCTTCGGGGGTGCACTCGGCCCTGGCCTACTTCGCTCCCCGCGACCCCGGCTATGTGATCGACGTCTCCGGGGCGGCGGTGCTGAAGTCGAGCAGCCATCAGGCCGCATCCCAGAAGCTCCTCGCCTTTCTGGTCAGCGCCCAGGGCCAGCAGATCATCTCTCATAGCGACAGCTTCGAGTATCCGATCGCCTCCGGGGTCAAGTCGGCCCAGCCGGAGACGCCGTTCGCCAAGCTCCAGGCCAATCCGATCGGCGTCGGCGCCCTCGGCGACGGCTCGAAGGCGCTGGCGCTGCTCCAGAAGGCGCAGCTGCTATGAGCGCCACCGTCGTCCGCGAGCCCTCCACGCCGCTGCTGCCGGGAGGCGATGCGCCGGTCCCCGCCCGCCGGCGGCCGAGGCCGCGCGCTCTCCTCGCCACCGGGATCCTGGCGGCTCTGGTGCTCCTCCTTCCCCTCGCCTTTCTCATCCTCGAGGCGGCGCAGGACGGATGGGGGACGCTCCACCCACTGCTCTTCCGTTCGCTCACCGCCACCCTCCTGTGGGACACGGTGAGCCTGATGGCGGTGGTCACGGTGCTGTGCGCCGTGGTCGGGACCCTCGCTGCGTGGTTCGTTGAGCGGACCGACCTTCCCGGCCGCCGGATCTGGGCCGCGCTCGTGGTGGTGCCGGTGGGAATCCCCGACTTCGTCACCAGCTTCGGTTGGAAGTCGATCTTCCCGTCCTTGGGCGGGTTCTGGGCGGCGGCGCTGGTGATGACCCTCGCCGTCTACCCCCTCGTCTACCTCCCCGTCGCGGCCGCGTTGCGGGGAGCCGACCCGGCGCAGGAGGAAGTGGCCCGGAGCCTCGGGCTGGGACGGGTGAAGACGTTCTGGCGCGTCACCGTGGCCCAGGTTCGCCACGCCGTCCTCGGGGGCTGCGTGCTTGTGGCCCTGGTCATGCTCGCCGAGTACGGAGCCTTCGAGATCCTCGGCTTCCGGACCTTCACCACGGAGATCTACACCGAGTTCCTGACCGGATTCAACGCGCCCGCGGCGTGCGCGATGTCCCTCGTCCTCGTCGTCCTCAGCGTGTTCGTCCTCACCGGCGAGGGGCTCTCGCGCGGGCGAGGCCGGCAGGCCCGGACTGGAGGGCTGGCCGCTCGCGTCCCCCGGCCGCACCGGCTCGGCCGCTCGAAGCCCGCCGTGCTCGCCGGGTTCGTCGCCCTCGTCGGGCTCGCGCTCGGGGTGCCGGTGGGAGCGATCGTGTACTGGATGCTCCACGGCGGCAGCTCGACCCTCCCGTCGGCGTCGATCCTCTCCGCGACCTGGCACACCGTGTTCTACGCCGCGGCGGCCGGACTCGTGGCCACGCTCGCCGCCCTCCCGGTCGCCATCCTCTCGGTGCGCCATCCGGGACGCGCCTCGGCGATGCTCGAACGCAGCACCTACCTCGTCCTCGCCATGCCCGGGCTCGTCATCGCCCTTGCTCTCACCTACTTCTGCGAGCGCTATGCCGCCGGCTTCCTCTACCAGAGCACGACGATGCTCGTCGCCGCCTACGCGATCATGTTCTTTCCGCTCGCGCTCGTGGCCGTCAGGGCCTCGGTGGCGCAGGCTCCTCCCGCTCTCGAGGAGGTGGGACGGTCGCTCGGTCGCTCCCGCTTCGAGGTGCTCTGGCGCCTGACCCTGCCCCTCGTGGCCCCCGGGCTCACGGCCGCCTTCTGCCTGGTGTTCCTCGAGGTGGTGACCGAGCTCACGGCCACGCTCGTGCTCATCCCCACCGGCGCGCAGACGCTGGCCACCCAGTTCTGGGCCTTCCAGAGCAACATCTCCTACGGGCAGGCGGCGCCCTACGCGGGCCTGATGATCCTCATCGCGGTCATCCCCAGCTACGTGCTCGGCCGCTGGTTCGACCGCCTTCCCTCACGGGCCCAGGCCGCCTCATGACCGAGCTCGCGATCACCGACCTCCACAAGTCCTTCGGGACCAACGCCGTCCTCACCGGCGTCGATCTCACCGTTCCCACCGGGTCGCTGACGGCGATCCTGGGGCCGTCGGGGAGCGGCAAGACGACCCTTCTGCGCCTGATCGCCGGGTTCGAGCGCATCGACCGGGGGGCGATCACCCTCGGCGGCACCGTGGTCGACGCCCCGGGGTCGGCCTGGGTGGCCTCCGAGCGGCGCCGTGTCGGCTATGTGCCCCAGGAGGGCAGCCTGTTCCCGCACCTGACGGTCGCCAAGAACATCGGGTTCGGGTTGCCGCGCGCTGCGCGCGGCGGCGGACGCGTCGACGAGCTCCTCGAGCTCATCGGCATGGAGGGGCTCGGTGGTCGCTATCCCCATCAGCTCTCCGGTGGCCAGCAGCAGCGTGTGGCGCTCGCCCGCGCCCTCGCCACCCGACCCGACCTCGTCCTCCTCGACGAGCCCTTCTCGGCGCTCGATCCCTCGCTGCGCTCGGGGGTACGCGCCGACGTTAAGCGCCTGCTCCAGGCCGCCGGCGCCACCGCGCTCCTCGTCACCCACGATCAAGACGAGGCGCTGTCGCTGGCCGACCGCGTGGCGGTGATCCGCGTCGGGCGGGTGTGCCAGTGCGACACCCCACAGGGGCTCTACGACGACCCCACCGACACCGAGGTCGCCGGCTTCATCGGCGAGGCCAACCTCGTCCCCGGCGTCCTCCACGACGGATCGGTGAGGACCGCGTTCGGCGAGCTGCCCTGCCATTGCCGGGCCGCGAGCCGCAACGGAGACCGCGACGCCGTCGTGCTCATTCGTCCCGAGCAGGTCAAGCTCTGCCCCGTCGGCCCGGCAGGCGGCCTGTGCGGGCGCGTACTCGAGCGCGAGTATCACGGTCACGATTCGGTGATCCGGGTCAAGGCCGAGGACCAGGGCGCCCCTGCGGTGATCCTCGCGCGCATCGCCGGACAGGTGCCCTATCAGGTGGGCAGCTCCGTGGCCGTGACCGTCGAGGGTCCGGTGGTCGCGTGGTGCGTCGGGCCCGAGGGCTCGCCGCTCGGTCCCGCGACGCCATGAGCGCGACGGCGAGCTTTACCTCGCCGCTGGCCGAGAGCCTCGCGGAGGGCCTTCTCGAGCGCTTCCAGCGCTACGTGCGCGTCGACACCCAGGCGCGCCGGGACCGGACGCGGAGCCCGAGCTCCCCGGGTCAGCTCGAGCTCGGGCGCCTGGTCGCCGACGAGTTGCGCGAGGCGGGTCTCCTCGACGCCGAGCTCGACGCCAACGGCTACGTGATGGCCACTTTGCCAGCCACCGTCGGGGGCGACGCTCAGGCCGCGCAGCCCGTGATCGGGGTGATCGCCCACCTCGACACAAGCCCCGACGCTCCCGGGACGGGCGTCGAGCCGATCGTCCATCGGGGCTACGACGGCGGCGTGATCGAGCTCCCCCGGAACGGCACCCGGCTCGACCCGGCCAGCATGCCGGAGCTCACGAGCAAGGCCGGTCACGACATCGTGACCGCGAGCGGAGACACCCTGCTCGGCGCCGACGACAAGGTCGGGGTGGCGGCGATCATCACCGCGGTCGCCCACCTGGCCGCCCACCCCGAGCTTCCCCGGCCCACGCTGCGGGTGGCCTTCACCCCCGACGAGGAGATCGGCGAGGGCGCCACGCTCTTCGACATCGAACGCTTCGGCGCCCTGTGCGCATACACCATCGACGGATCTACCATCGGCGAGCTCCAGGACGAGACGTTCACCGCCGCACAGGCGATCCTCACCGTCGATGGTGTCGACGTCCACCCGGGGTTCGCGACGGGCAGGCTCGTCAGCGCGCTGCGCCTGGCCGCGCGCATCGTTGCCGCCCTCCCGCCTGACCGCCTCGCCCCCGAGACGACTTCGGGACGCGAGGGGTTCATCCATCCCTACGAGCTCAGCGGCACCGCGGCGCGGGCAACGATCAAAACGATCGTCCGCGATTTCGACGACGACGAGCTCCAACGTCACCTCGACCTCCTGCGCCGCACCGCCGAGGAGGTGGTGGCCACCGAGCCGCGCGCGCGGCTCGATGTCGAGGTCACGCACCAGTATCCGAACATGCGGTCGTTCATCGAGGCGGCGCCCTACGTCACCGAGGCGGCCGAGGCGGCGATTCGCGCCGAGGGCATCGAGCCCGTGCGGACGGCGATTCGGGGCGGCACCGACGGCTCGAAGCTTTCCGAGCGCGGGCTCCCCACCCCCAACATCTTCACCGGCGGCCACGAGTACCACTCGGTGCGCGAATGGGTTTCCCTCCAGGACATGGCGGCCGCGGCCGCGACCATCGTGCGCCTGGCCGAGGTGTGGACGCACCCGCGGTTCGCGGGCCGCGCCCAGCGCAAGTAGGTCACGGCTCCATCCGTTGTTGAGTTACATCTGGGGTTTCGGCCGGGCTGGGAGCTCATCAGCGGGCGACTGCGAAGGACGCGCCTCGACAAGCTGACGGAGAGGGAGAACCATGATGCACACTGCTCGTGCTCCGCATCGAAGCGGAGCCTCATTACCTGGCGCCGCAGGCGTCATCCGACGCACGACAATCGCGGTGCTGGCGGCCGCGGCCGCACTCGGATGCTTCGCTGCGATGGCCCAGGCCGATCCGGTCTCAGGAGCGATCTTCACGACCCTCCCTAACGGGTCGGAGGTCAACTTCAACATCTATTCCAGCAAACTCGATGTCTACCTGAACGGGGGCCCCGGCCCGGGCGCACCCTCGACGGCGGCCGGGCTCCCCGACGGATCGTACGTCTTCCAGGTCACCGATCCATCGGGTAAGACGCTGCTCTCGACCGACCTGGCGTCCTGCCGTCAGTTCACGGTCAGCGGCGGGCAGATCAACGGCGTCGTGTCCTCCACGTGCTCGCACCTCACGGGCGTCAGCGTCGACCACGGCTCGACGACGGTGCAGCTTATGCCCTACAACGACACGCCGAACCCCGGCGGCGTATACAAGGTGTGGGCGACCTCACTGGCTAACTACCTGCAAGGTTGCGCGAGCCTTGGTGTGCCCAACGGACTCGCGGTCGTCGATTGCGGGAGCAAGGCGGGCACGGCCGTGCACGGCTTCATCCCGAGCGATTCCAAGACCGACAACTTCAAGGTCGGGCAGGTTGTCCCGCAGGAGATCGACACCCGCTACTTCGACTCGAGCGGCAACGTGCTCGACGGCCTGGGGATCACCTGGACCGATCCGAGCGGCGCCACGAACCAGAAGTGGTCCTATTACGCGCCCAGCCTCCAGATCTTCCACGAGGCGCATGTCGAGGATGTAAGCCAGGGCATCAACCTGATCACCGTCTCCAACCAGCCCGGCTGCACGGTGGGCGAGGTGGACGTATTGGGCAGTGTCTACGGCCATGGGCCGATGACGGTCCCGATCAAGGTCACGGGCACGTCGAAGTCGTTCACGTACCGCGTCGACGTTCACTGCCTGTAAAGGCCATTTCCGTGCGCGGCCCCCGGAGTTCTTCCGGGGGCCGCGTCGGCAGTCCCGCCTCGGGTCGCGTAGGCTCCACCGGTGTCACCGACCGGCGATCAGTCGCTCGCTTCCCTCGATGGCGAGATCATGCCCGCGGTCGAGGCGACGATCCCCGCTACCGACGAGGGGCTGATCCGCGGCGATGGCGTCTTCGAAGTCATCCGGGTCTACGACGGGCGGCCCTTCGCCTTCGAGGAGCACATGGCGCGGCTCGAGCGCTCGGCCGCCAACCTCCGTCTCCCCGTCGACCTCGAGGCGGTCCGTGCCGAGGCCAACCGGCTCCTCGCCCACGCCGGCGTCGGCCCTGACCACGACACCCTGCGGATCATGCTCACCCGCGGCGGGCGTCGGGTGATGATGACCGAGCCGCTCGCCCCGACGCCCGAGCGGGTCCGGCTCACTTCGGTCACCTACACCCCCACGCGGATCCTCGACGGAGTCAAGTCGCTCTCCTACGCCGCCAACATGCTCGCGAGCCGCCTCGCCCGTGAGCGCGGCTTCGACGAGGCTCTCCTCGTCACTCCCCACGGGCGGGTGCTCGAGGCCCCGACGAGCTCGATCTTCTGGGTCTCGGGCGATGAACTCCTGACCCCGCCGCTCGATGACCACATCCTCGCTTCCATCACCAGGGCCTACGTGATCGAGCTGACCGGGGCGAGCGAGCGGGTGTGCACGCTCGAGGATCTCGACGCCGCGGACGAGGCCTTCCTCGCCTCCACCACCCGCGAAGTCCAGTCCGTCGCCGCCGTGGACGAGAAGGTCTTCGAGTCCGCCGGGCCGCGAACGCTGGCCGCCGCCGCCGCCCTGCGCGAGCGGATCGAGTCACTGCTCGGCGCGCCGCAGCCGGGGGCGCGGTGATCGCGTCCACCGCGACGGTGGCCCCCGGCGCGCACGTGGAGACAGACGTGGTGGTGGGCCCGGGCGCGGTGATCGGTGATGGGGCGAGCCTGGCCAGCGGCGTGCGCATCGGTCCTCACGCCGTCATTTACGATCGCGTCACCCTCGGCACGGGCGTCGAGATCGGCGCCCACTCGATCGTCCACGCCGGGACCGAGGTGGGAGCGGACGTGTTCGTCGAGGACGGCGTCGTGCTCGGAAAGCGCCCGCGGCTGCGCCCCGGCTCCTCGGCCGCGGCCGACCCTGCGGGGCCGCTGGTCGTCGGGCCCGAGGCGAAGATCTGCTGTGGCGCCGTCGTCTACGCCGGCGCGCGGGTGGGCGCGAGGGCCATCCTCGGCGACCAGTGCCAGATCCGCGAGCGAGCGTCGATCGGCGAGGACACGGTGGTGGGCCGAGGCTCGGCCGTCGAGTTCGGCGCCCAGGTCGGCGCGCGGGTGAGCATTCAGACCGACGTCTATGTGACCGCCCTCACCGTGGTGGAGGACGATGTCTTCCTCGGCCCGGGCGTGGTGACAACCAACGACAACGCGATGGGGCGCCACGACGCGAGCGAGCCGTTGCGGGGCGCGGTGCTTCGCCGCGCCTGCCGAATCGGCGGCGGCGCCGTCCTCGTCCCGGGCGTCGAGGTCGGGGAGGAGGCGTTCGTCGCCGCGGGCGCCGTGGTCAGCACCGACGTGCCGGCGCGCGCCGTGGTCATGGGCGTGCCCGCGCGGAAGGTCCGCGAGGTGCCCGAGGCGGATCTGATCGAGCATTGGCCCCGCTCCGCGGGGCCTTGAGAGTTCCGCTTCGCGGGGCCTTGAGGGTTCCGCGCGGCGGAACTTCCGAGCTGGGTGCGCCTACGACGCGGCGGCCGTGGCGGCGCCGACCATGCCCTTGCTCGCCTGCGTCCAGATGACCTGATCGCGGCTCGGTCCCACCCCGATGACAGCGATGGGGACGCCGACGAAGTCGCCTATGAACTGCAGGTAGTCGCGGGCGGCGTCGGGGAGGTCCTCCTCGCTGCGACACTCGGTCAGGTCCTCGCTCCAGCCGGGGACGGTCTCGTACTCGCCGACGGCGTGGTGGAGCACGGTCTGGTGGTAGGGGAAATGGGTGAACTCGGCTCCGTCGGCGCCGCGGTAGCGGGTGCACACCTGGAGCTCGGAGAGGCCAGAGAGGACGTCGAGCTTGGTCACGGCGAGGGCGGTGAGCGAATTGAGCCTGGCCGTGTAGCGCAGGGCCACCAGGTCGATCCAGCCGACCCGCCGCGGGCGGCCCGTGGTCGTCCCGTACTCGCCGCCGCGGTCGCGCAGGACTTCGCCGAGCTCGCCGTCGAGCTCGGTGGGGAACGGCCCCGAGCCCACGCGGGTGCTGTACGCCTTGGTGATCCCCCACACCTCGTCGATGTCCTTGGGCCCGACGCCCGCTCCCACGCAGGCGGCGCCGGCAATCGGGTTCGACGAAGTGACGAAGGGATAGGTGCCATGGTCGACGTCGAGGAGCGCACCCTGGGCCCCTTCGAAGACGACCACCGCTCCATCATCCAGGCGCTGGCAGACAAGGCGGCTGGCGTCGGCGACGTAGGGCTCGATCCGGTGACCGTAGGAGAGGTACTCCTCGGTCATGGCCTGAAGGTCGAGCTGCGGGTCCTTGGCGAAGGGACGCAGGGTCAAGCGCTTGGGCTCGAGCGCGACAACGATCTTCTTCTTGAGGATCTTCTCGTCGAGGAGGTCCTGGACGCGAATGCCCAGGCGCGCCGCTTTGTCCTCGTAGCACGGGCCGATCCCTCGCCGCGTCGTACCGATCTGGAGCTTGCCGAGGCGGGCCTCGCCGGCGTGGTCGAGCATCATGTGGTAGGGCATGATCATGTGCGCGTTGGCCGAGATCTTCAGCGCGCCGGTGTCGATCTTCCGCCGGCGGAGCTCGTCGAGCTCGTCGGTGAGGACCTTGGGATCGATGACCACGCCGTTGCCGATCACGCACAGCTTGCCGGGATGGAGGATGCCCGAGGGCATGAGGTGGAGCTTGTAGGTCTGGCCGTCGCGGACGATGGTGTGGCCGGCGTTGTTGCCGCCCTGGAAGCGCACGACGGCGTCCGCC
>DASZLV010000046.1:0-39546 GCA_035552215.1 Solirubrobacteraceae bacterium
GCCGCCACGCTGATCGGCGGATCCTACTCCGGCGCCCCGGCCACCGCTGGTTCGTTCTAGTGTTGCTGGCCACATGACGATCGAGAGTGGCTTCCAGCGCCCGCCCACCCCGCCCGGTTTCGACCGCTCGCGGGCGGCGGACCGCGCCGCCGACCCTCGGGGGTGGAGCTACCCCGACGCGGCGCGCGAGGCGGTGCACCGGGTGATCGCCGAGCGCCGTGACATCCGCCGCTTCCGGCCCGACGAGATCCCCGCCGACGTGCTCGACCGCGTGCTCGCGGCCGCCCACCAGGCGCCCTCGGTGGGGCTGATGCAGCCATGGCGCCTGATCGTCGTCCGCTCACTCCAGACGCGGATCGCCGTGCGCCGCCTCGCCCAGCGCGAGCGCCTGCGCCAGGCCGAGCGCTTCGACGCGCGAGCGCGCCAGTTCCTCGACCAGAAGATCGAGGGCATCGTCGAGGCGCCGCTCGGCGTGTGCGTGTGCTGCGACCACGGTGACCCGGACGTCGAGGTCCTCGGGCGCGGCACGATCCCCCAGACCGACGTGTACAGCACCGCGTGCGCGATCGAGAACCTGTGGCTCGCCGCGCGTGCCGAGGGCCTTGGCGTCGGATGGGTGAGCTTCTACCGCGAGGTCGACCTGCGCGCGGTGCTGGGGATCCCATCCGCGGTCGACCCGATGGCCTACCTGTGCGTGGGGTGGCCGGACGAGCGCCCCGACCGCCCGGGACTCGAGGCGGCGGGCTGGTCGGCGCGAATGCCCCTGAGCGAGGTGGTCATGGATGAGCGGTGGCGACCGGGCGCTCCCGCGGCGCCGCTCGCGCCCGGGACTGCCGACACACTCGCCGGAGCTCCTGCGCAAGCCCCCGCCCCCGGCCCCGACCGCGCCGCTGCCATCGCCGCCCGCGACCGCCTCGACCGTCTCGTCAAGCCCGCCGGCAGCCTCGGCGCCCTCGAGCCACTGATCGAGCGCTGGGCGCAGATCACCGGCTCGGCCCCCCCGGCGCGGGTCCGCGCCGGGGTGCTCGTGTGCGCGGGCGATCACGGTCACGTCGTCCACGGCACGAGCCTGTTCGACGCCGACGTGTCGGCGCAGGTCGCGGCGGCCGCGGCACGCGGGGAGACGGCGATCGGCGTCCTCGCCCGTCGCGGAGGGCACGAGCTCATCGTCGCCGACGTCGGTCTCGTGGGACCGACGCCGCCCGGGGTGCGGGAGGTCAAGGTCGCCGCGGGGACGGCGGACATGACGCGCGGGCCCGCGCTCGAGCCCGCTGAGCTCGACGCGGCGATGGCGCGCGGGGCCGAGCTCGCGTGCGAGCTCGTCGAGCGCGGCGTCGACTGCCTCGTCCTCGGCGAGATCGGCATCGGCAACACCGCCACCACCGCGGCGTTGATCGCCGCGCTCGCCGGCTCCTCTCCGGAGCTTGCGGTGGGGCGGGGCACCGGAGTCGACGCCGCCGGCCTCGAGCGTAAGCGCGCCGTCGTGTCAGCGGCGCTCGCCCACCATGGGACCGGTCTGACCGCGCGCGAGGCGCTGCTCGCCGTCGGCGGCCTCGAGCTCGCGGCGCTGACCGGAGCGGCGATCGCGGCGGCGCGCCTGCGCCTGCCCGTGCTCCTCGACGGCTACGCCACCAGCGTCGCAGCGCTCGCCGCCGTGCGGCTCGACGCCACCGCCGGGGAGGTGCTCATCGCCGGGCACCGGTCCGCTGAGCCCGGGCATGCTCTGGCCCTCGACGAGCTCGGGCTCGAGCCGCTCCTCGATCTGCGCCTGCGCCTCGGCGAGGCGTCCGGCGCACTCATCGCGCTGCCGCTGATCGAGGCGGCGGGGGCGCTCCACCGCGGGATGGCGACGTTCGAGGAGTCCGGCGTTGCTCGAAGCGCCGGCTGAGTCTCGGGGGGTGCTCCGAGCCGGGTGGTCCGGGCTCGTGGCGGCGATTACCTTCCTCACCATCGTCCCCCTGGGGATCGGCGGGGACATGCGCCGCGCCGCGGGATGGTTCCCCGTCGTCGGCGCCGCCGTGGGAGCGCTGGCCGGAGGAGTGCGGGCCGGCCTCGACCCTGTCCTCGGCCCGACCGCGGCCACCGTCATCGCCGTCGCCGCCCTCGTCCTCGTCACCGGCGCCCTGCACCAGGACGGGCTCGCCGACACCGCCGACGGGCTCGGCGTGCGCGGCGACCGAGCTCGCCGCCTGGCCGTGATGCGCGACTCGTCGATCGGCGTGTTCGGAGCGCTGGCCCTGATCGGCTGGAGCCTCCTACTCGTCGTCGTGCTCGACGAGATGAGCACGCAGCGAGCGCTCGAGGCGCTCGTCGCCGCCGGGGCGCTCGGGCGCTGGGGGGCGCTGCTCCACGCCCACTGGGCATCCCCCGCCCGGGTCGAAGGGCTCGGAGCAAGCTTCGCGGTGGGGCGCACGGCGCTCGCCCTGGGGACGGCGGTGGCGGTGGCGGCGGCGCTTGCCCTGTGCGGACTCGGCCCCGGGCTCGCGGCCGTCGCGGCGGCGAGCGCCGTCGCGGCTCTATCGGTGGGGCACGTCCGGGCGAGCCTCGGAGGCCGTACCGGCGACACCCTTGGCGCGACCGTGGCGCTCGCCGAGGTGGTGGTGTGCACCGTTCTCCTCGCCGTGTGGCGCGGATAGCCCGCCGCGCGCCTCGAAGGAATTGAGGCACCCGGCCGAGCAGAAGTAAAAGGTGCGGCCATGCACATGGGCTCTCAGCGCCGACGCCCGGTCAACCTTCATCCCGCACTCCGGGTCAGTAGCGCCGCGCCGCACCGTGAGCGCGAACAGGGCGAGGAAGCTCGCCGCGCCGAGGACGTTGAGCACGAGCTTGTAGTCGACGGCCAGGTGCCCGAAGACGTCGGCGCGCGAGGGACGAGCCCCGGAGGGGATGATCCCCGCGAGGCCGAACAGGGCGTTGATGATGAGCGCGGCGATGATCATGGTCACGAGCATGAGCGCGACGATGCGGGCGGTGAAGGCGCCCCCGTAGTACTTGCGGTAGATGACGATGAGGGGGAGGACGATGAGATCGGCGAAGAGGAAGGCGAGCACGCCGGCGAACGAGATCCCTCCCGACCACAGGACGGCGGCGAGGGGCACGTTGCCCACCGAGCACACGAAGCTGGCGACGGCGACGATGGGGCCGACGATCACATTCTCGAGCGTGGGGAGCGGCTGCGGAGCGTGCTTGAGAAACAGCGATGCGAAGAAGCCGTTGCCGAGCTGGGCGGTGAAACCGGCGAGCAGGAAGCCGACGATGACCTCGCGGTAGACCATCTGCCAGTCGTTGCGGAAATTGTGGGCGACGCTCGACCACGCGGCGGCGCTCTTCAGGCGCTTGCGCCACGGCATCTCCGCGCCCGCCATATGGTGCTGGTGCCCGGTGGAGGCCTCGGCTGCGTGCTCGCGGGCATGCGTCTCGAGGGCGGGGGAGACGAAGGCTCGGAGGAACAGCGCCATGAGGACGATCATCACGATGCCGCCGAGGTACTCGGCGAGGGTGAACTGCCAGCCGATGAGCACCCAGAGCACGAGGCCGAGTTCCCACACCAGGTTCGTGGAGGCGAACTGGAAGGCCAGGGCGCTGGCCGCCGAAGCGCCCTTCTCGAACAGGGATTTGGCGATCGCCACCGCGGCGTAGGAGCACGAGGACGAAGCGGCGCCGAGACCGGTGGCGAGGGCAATCGTCCGTCCCTCCGAGCCCGACAGGGCGCTTTCGATGCGCCGGCGAGGGACCCAGGCCTGAACGATGGCCGAGAACGCGAAGCCGATAACCAGCGCCCACCACACCTCCCAGGCCATCAGGAACGAGTCCCGGAGCCCGTGCCAGAGCACGTGCCCGACGTTCGCGAGGCTAACGGCGAGTATCACCATACCCATCAGCATACCCGTAGGGGGTAGTGGTATGCTACTCCGCGATGCCGGAGATCGCCTCTCCCCCCACCCGCGGCTACAGCGCCACCAAGGATCAGCTCCTCGCGCGCCTGCGGCGCATCGAAGGCCAGATCCGGGGGATCGAGGGAATGGTCGAGGACGACCGCTACTGCATCGACGTCCTCACCCAGATCAGCGCCGCCCAGGCCGCCCTCGACAAGGTCGCGCTCGGGCTCCTCGACGGCCACGCGCGCCACTGCGTGGTGGGCGCCGAACCCGCGCAGGAGCGCGACGAGAAAACCGTCGAGCTCATGGCCGCCGTCGGCCGCCTGATGCGCCGCGGTTAGCTGCCCGCCAGCTTCCGCAGCGACTCGCCCTCCATCCGCAGTGTCCGCCAGTCGGTCAGGAGCTCGGCGCCGAGGGCGTCGTAGAACTTCAGGGCGGGCTCGTTCCAGTTGAGCGCCGACCACTCGAAGCGCGCGCACCCCCGTTCCACGGCGACCTTGGCCAGGTGCGAGAGGAGCATCGTGCCGATGCCCGCCCGCCGGTGCTCCGGGACGACGAAGAGATCCTCGAGCCATAGTCCGGGACGGCACACGAAGGTCGAGAAGGTGTGGAAGTAGAGGGCGAAGCCGACGGGATCGGAGTCGAGCTCGGCGATCATCGCCTCCGCGGCGGGGCGCGGGCCGAAGAGCGCGGTTTCGAGAAGCTCTCGGGTGCCCGTGACCCGGTCCCGGAGACGCTCGTATTCGGAGAGGGCGACGATCAGCTCATAGACGGTGTCGACGTCGCCGTGTTCGGCCTGGCGCAGGATCAGGTGGCGGTCGCTGAGCATCGCCACAAGGTAGCGAGCCTCGGCGCGTGGAAGCGGTCGGGGAGCTCTGGAGGGCTCCCCGACCGTCCATGCCTCAGCGGTGGCGGTGGACCGGCTGGCCGGTGGTGGGATTGAGAATGAGCTTCTCGTTGACCCGGCCGTCGAACGTGAACATCCCGGCGAGGTCGAAGGGAATCCGTTCCTGTGGTTGGTCCCGGCCAGGACCTGGTCGGCCGAGCCGGGGATGCTCGGGAGCCGCCCGTTGTACTCGATAAAGTTGACGATCGAGGCCTGGTCGGAGAGGTTGTGGTCGATGCGATTGTGCTTGACGTAGGGCGAGATCACGAGCATCGGCAGCCGCGGGCCGAAGCCACAGCGTCCCTGCTCGCCGGCGAGCGGCGGGCTGGTCTGCGGCTTGGGGCCGCACTGGCCCGAGGTTGCCCCGGTCGTCGTCGTCGCCGTCAGGTTGTCGGCCGGCGACAGCGATGGATTGATGACTCCGCTGTACACGTGGTCGTACCAGCTGTCGGAGTCGTCGTAGTTGACGATCACCGCCGTGCTGCGCCAGTCGGGTGACTTCATCAGGGCGTTGATGGTGCTGGCGATGAACTGCTGCTCATTGGCGGGCTCCGAGTAGCCGGGATGGCCGTCCTGATACCCGGGCGCCTTCAGGTAGCTGACCGCCGGAAGGGCTGACGCAGGCAGCTGGCCGGCCGAGATCGCCCCCACGAGCTGGCTGAAGTCGCTCGTGTCGTACTGGTGGTTGGGGGTGTTGAACTGGGGCTGGCCGCCGGCGTAGGACTGCGTGTCGGTGCCGATCTGCGCCAGGCCCGCGAGGGTGTCGTTGCCCGCTCCGTCGGTGGCGATGGTGACATGGTGCGGGTTGGCCGTCGAGGCGTAGTACTGGAACGGCTCGTGGTGAGGGATGTAATCGTCCTTATAACCCCACTGGCCGGTGCCGCCGAGGGCGACGCCGATCGGGTGGACGGAGGAACACAGCGTCTGGTTGGAGGAGTTGGCGGGCCGGTTCGCCGCGGTGGCGAAGGCGAGTCGCCGATGTTGGTGTCCGTCATCGCCACCGCGTCGCGCGTCGAGCAGTCGTCCCAATACGGCTGGGCATCGCTGGTGAGGGAGTAACCGCCCTGGCCGTCGGGCGTGATGTCACCGTTGGGGGAGGTCGGGGTGGAGATCGAAGGGCTGTTGGCGGTGTGGCTCATGTCGACGTTGCCGGTGTCGCCCGAGGCCACGTTGAGCGCGCCGGGCGAGAGGGACCGAAGGTGGTCCCGAACGAGTTGTCGCTCATCGCGTACTGCTGGGCGTAGTTCCACAGCTCGGTGACAGTGTTGCCGTCGTAGTAATCCATCATCGCGGCCGGGTTGCAGGGCGTGCCGAACGGCGGGGAGACCTGTCGCGCTCGCGTCGAGCCGCTGGGGCTGCGCCGAGTTCGGGTTGTTGGTGAGCAGATCGGTGGTGTGCTGCAGGTTCGCGGGGAGCCACGGGCTCGTCGCCGGGGGCAGGCCGTTGACCGCCGGAGTGTCCGGGGATGCCGTGAAGTGCTGGCCGTCGGTGTTGGCGGGGTTCGGGTAGGTGCCGAAGTAGTGATCGAAGGAGACGTTCTCCTGGAAGATCACCACCACGTGCTTGATCGGCGTCCGCGTTCCCCCGTGGTCGCGTCCCGGCCATCCGGGCCACCCGTGTTCATCGGCGCTTCTCATCCCTCGGCCCGAGGCCTCTGGGGACCCGGCGACGATCACGCTTCCCCCGGTGACGGCCGAAACCGCCAGCGGCAGGACGACAGCTCGCTTGCGCGACATCCAAGTCTCCTCTTCGTCAGTTGGCTCCAGAACTTTCTCCGGCTGGGGGCCGCACCGAGTGGCCGACTTGTGACCGACTTGTTGACGAGTGGTTACTGCGCGGCGGCGGTGAGACCTCAGTCCTCGGTGGGGCGTTCGATCTCGCGCTTGAGGATCTTGCCGGTGGGACCCTTGGGGAGATCGTCGACCAGCCACACCCGGCGTGGATACTTGTAGGCGGCGACCTGGCCCTTGACATGCTGGCGCAGCTCGTCGGTGGTGACCTCCGCTCCGTCCTTGAGCGCCACGGCGGCGCCGATCTCCTCGCCGAGCTCATCGTGCGGGATTCCCAGCACGGCGACCTCGCGCACCGCCGGGTGCTCGTAGAGGACCTCCTCGATCTCGCGCGGGTAGACGTTGTAGCCGCCGCGGATGATCATGTCCTTCTTGCGGTCGACGATGAAGAAGTAACCGTCCTCGTCGACCTTGGCCAGGTCGCCGCTGTGGAACCAGCCGTCGCGGATCGCCTCGTCGGTGGCGTCGGGGCGGTTCCAATAGCCCTTCATCACGTTGTGGCCGCGGATGACGATCTCGCCCACCTCGCCGGTGGGGAGGTCGAGGCCCTCATCGTCGACCACCTTCATCTCCACACCCGCCACCGGCGTGCCGATGGAGCCGGGCTTGCGCTCACGGTCGGGGTGGTTGAAGGAGGCGACCGGCGAGGTTTCGGAGAGACCGTAGCCCTCGAGGACCTTGCATCCGAACTTCTCCCCGAAGCCGTGCATGACCTCGACGGGCATGGCCGCGCCGCCCGAGGCACAGACCTCGAGGGTCGAGGTGTCATAGCTCGAGGCGTCGGGGCAATGGAGCATGGCGTTGTACATCGTCGGCACGCCCTCGAACACCGAGACGTGGTCGCGCTCGATGATCTCGAGCGCCTTGGCGGGATCGAAGCGGGGGATGAGCGTGAGCATCCCACCGCCGGCAATGGTGGCATTGAGACCGCACGTCTGGCCGAAGGAGTGAAAGAGGGGCAGGGCGCCGAGGGTGACCGCCTCGGCGCCGAGGCCGAAGAGCCCACGGGCGATCTCGCAGTTGCACTTGAGGTTGTCGTGGGTGAGCTCCGCGCCCTTGGGCGTCCCGGTGGTGCCCGAGGTGTAGAGGATGACCGCCGTGTCGGAGTCATCGGTGTCGGCGACCTCGGGCCGCGGCGATGCCGTCCCGAGGAGCTGCTCGAACTCCCCGGGCGCGACGGGAACGCACTCGGCTCCCGCCGCCTGCGCTCCCGCCTGGGCGTCCTGCGCGAACCCGTGCCAGGCAAGCAGGAGCTTGGCCCCCGAGTCGCGCACATAGAACGCGACCTCCCGCTGCTTGAGGAGCACGTTCATCGGTACCACCACGGCCCCGGCGCGGAGCGCTCCGTAGTAGCAGACCGCGAAGTAGGGGACGTTGGGGAGCATGATCCCCACCCGATCGCCGGGCCCCACGCCCTTCTCGGCGAGGAGGCCCGCCATCAGGGCGGTGGCGCCGTCGAGGAGCCCGTACGTCACTTCGACGCCGTCGAGCTTGACCGCCACCCGGTCGGGGTCGCGCGCCGCCGAGTCGGTGAGGATGGAGGCGAGGTTCACAGCGCGGGAAGACTAACGTTTCCCGCATGCCGAAACGGCGCCTGGTCGCCTTGCTCGTGCTGGGCCCGCTCGCCCTCCCCGCGGGTGCGCTCGCGCACATCCGCCTGGCCGGGCAGTTCACGATGACGGGGCGGATCACCGCCGCCCGCGCCGTGCCCGGCGAATACGTGGGGGAGACCTTTGCCAGGACGTGGAACTTCGTGGCGCCGTGCCCGACCGGCCAGTGCCAGACCGAGACCCTCGTCCGCCCCCGGGTCGCCGGCGTGGACACCCTGACCCTCGGGCGCAAGCCCACGGTGTTCAGCCGCTGGACGGGACAGGGAAGCTTCTATGCCCCCCTCATGTGCGGCGCGCAGATCTATCCGCGCGGCGAGCGCGTGTTCTTCAGGATCAAGGTACGGATCACCGGCGCGATGCTCGTGAACGGCGCGCCCGTCGCCACCTCGATCAAGGCGAGCTACAAGAGCTACCGGCGCACGAACCGGACGCGCTGCGTCTCCGCGCTCGGGGGCGACGCCGCCGTGTACACGGGGACCCTGGTCATGCCGACCCCGCCTCCGCCTCCGACCCCGCCTCCGCCTCCGAGCCCGGTGCCGACGACGCCAGCCGCACCGACGCCAGCACCCGGTTGAGCCCGGCCAACTGCGCGCGGCGCTCCGTTCGTGACGGCGGGGCGGCGATCACGACGTAGAGACAGAAGGGTCGGCCCCCGGCGCTGAAGAAGTGCTGGGTGGCGGTCTGCCCGGGGCGCCCGTGGGCGAGCTTGCGGTGGGTGAAGCTTGCCGGGTCGAGCGGCCGGGGAAAGCGCCGGGGCGAGAACAGGCCGCTGCCGGGCACGAGTCCCGGGCCGGCCAGATACTCCGTGAGCGCGAGGAACGATCCGCCCGCGGGGATCGACCCCGTGCTGGCATCGCCAAAGGACGAGGCGTCGGGGGGGAGGGGAAAGGTCCCGGCATGGAGCGTCGCGCCCCCGCCCGCGAGCCGGAAGATCCGCCCGCTCCAGCCGTGGGCAAGCTCGACGGCGATGCCGTGGGCCTCGACGAGCACTACAGCGCACCGATGAGCGCGGCGGCGGCGATCGCGACCAGGGTGCTCGCGCCCGCTGTCCGGGCCCGGCCCCGCCACTGCCCGATCCGCACGTGGAGGGCGATGAGCTGATCGGGGCGTCGCACCCCCGCGCCCGCCAGCAGCGTGAGCCCGCGGGCGGCGCCGAAAGAGCCGAGGACGAGGGTGCCAAGGCTGGGATCGCCGGTGGCCAGGGCCGCGATCACCGCAACATAGAGCGCCGCGGAGCTGACCACGGTGCTCAGGCCGAACCCGAGCTGCGCGCCGTAGCCGAGTCCGTACACCCATCCCCGGAAGGCCTGCAGCCAGTCCTCGTTGACCTGACGGCGCGGACCGGGGACGCGCTCGGCCCGGACATCGAGGGCGACGGCGAGGAGCCCGGCGGCGGCGAGGGCGGCGAGGCGCGTCTCGAGGTCAACCGAGACGGGCAGGAGCACGGCGCCAAGCTCGCCCGCGAGGGCGCCGAGGGCGCCCCCAGCGATCGTCGCGCCGAGCACGAAGGCGGTGACGGTGATTCCCCAGCGAGAGTGGCGGCCCCGCTCGCCGAGCGGGGTGATGCTCGCGAGCATCGACTCGCCTCACGGCGACCAGGCCGAGCGCACGGCGCCGGCCACCGCCGCCACGCACCCGAGGAGGACGAGCTCGCTCACCGGGGACCGCGCGTCCCCGGCGCCTCCCCGGACCCCGGGTACAGACTCCGGTCGCCGGGCGCGATGCCGGCGGCGGCGAGCCTGGACTCGATCCGGTCGGCCCCTCCGGCCCCTGTGGCCCCCTCGCCGGCATCGGCGAGCGCGTCGGTGAGCAGTGACTCGAGAGCCGCCCAGGTGGTCGCCACCCCCTCGCCGCGGACGCTGCCGTCGACGAGGACGAAGTAGGGGGCGCCGGGCACGTGGTACTCCTCGTAGGCCTGTGAGGACATCACCACGGTGACCCCCGGCGGGGTCAGGGTGCGCAGACGGGAGGGGCTCTCCTGGCTCGGATCGTGGGTGACCACGAGCAGCCCGAGCTCGCCGGGGAGCCGGCGGCTGCCGAGGTCCTCCCAGAAGCGATGGCACGTCGAGCACCCGCTGGAGAGGAAGGCGAGGAGCATCGGGGCCGCCCCCCCGCCCGCCAATGAGAGCTTGAGCGCCCCGCCGTCGGGCGTGGTCCCCGCGACCTCGGGTGCGGGCACGCCAGGCTCGCGGCGAACCGTCTCGGGCGCGGAGCGGGGGAGGGCGGTCCCGGCGGCGTCACCGGTGCCGGCGGGGCCGAGCCGGCGGAGGATCTCGGCGTGGCTGCGGAGGAGACCGGCGACGAGCACGACAAGGAGGACGAGGAGCACCGTCTCACACGCGACGAGCGCGGTCATCACACCCCCCCGTCGCCCGGAGGCAGCTCGACAGCAAGGCCCTGGAGGCAGTTGGCCTCATGCCCGCACACGGCATTGTCGATCATCAGCGTGTGGTTGCAGTTCAGTCCCGGCACCGTCGCCGGGTTCTCGCAGATGACGAGCCGGCACACCACCTCGGTCGTGTAGGCGACGTCGGTGTTGCACTGGCCGTAGCGGAAGAGGTTGCAGTCGACGCCGCGCTCGTGGCAGTTACCGTTGGCGCACTGGCAGCCGCCCGGGTACGGGACCCCGGGGACCCGGTTGCAGTCGAGGTAGTAGCGCACCCCCTCGGCCGAGCACAGGCCACCACCCTGGTAATGGGTGCACTTCCACCAGCCGGCCACATAGGTGCCGTGCGGGCAGCGGTTGTCGCCGTGCTCGATCTCGCAACAGAACGCCGTGTAGCCGTCGTTGCACCGGCTGGCGCCGGGGCAGTGGGCCCCGGTCACCACCGCCCACGCCGTCTCGGGCCGCAGCAGGTAGCGGACCGGGGCGACGGCGAGGGCGGCGCCCGCGACGGCGGAGCGGGCGAAGAGCCCTCGCCGTGAGGTGCGACGTTCGAGCACTCCCCCGAGCGCTCGCGCCAGCCACTCGCTCATCGCGGCCTCCAGGCGCTCCACGCCGACGGCAGCTCGGTGTAGACAAGCACGGTCGCGTAGGCCGCGCCGGCGATCCCGAGGACGAGCGCGGCGGCCACCCCCGGGGCGCCCCCGAGCAGCCAGCCGACCCCGTGCGGCGGCCAGGCGGCCCCGGCGGCGGCGAGGAGCGCGAGCGCCGCGCTCAGCGCCACGTGGACTCCGGTGGTGGAAGCGTCCTCGCCTCCGAAGCACCCGCAGGCCGCGCCGTGGCGCGCGAGGGCGCGGGCGACGAGGGCGAGCACGCCGTACATGGCCGCGAGGAGCGCGCAACTCACGCGGCCGGGGTCGAGGACGACGAGCATGGCGAGGGCGACCTCGACGGAGGCGATCACCCTGACCGCCCCCCGGGACACCGACCATCCCGTGGCGGCGAGGGCGTGCCTGGCGCCCGCCGGGGAGCGGAGCTTGGCGAGGCCCGCGACCGCGAGGACGATGGCGGCGACGGCGATCGGCGAGGTCAGGATTGCGGCCATGGCTGCCTCCTATTCAGGGCCTGGTGCCTTCCCACGCGGCGAGAAAGGTACCACCGGGGTGGGGTGGCGGATTGCCGTTCGCGAACCCGGGGTAGACCACTTGCCAATGGACCCGATTATGGCGAGACAATCCCCGACCTCGAGGCGGTGACGGCATGAGATCCGGAATCGGCAGTGTCGTGTACTTCGTGCTGGGCCTGATCGTGGCTTCGGCGCATCACTATTTCGCGCACATCGGCACGCTCAAGCCGCTCATCTCGGCGGTGCTTGCCGTCGCCCTGTGGCCCCTGCTCCTGTTCGGCATCAACCTTCACGTCAAGTAGTCGGGCAGTCGCCGGGGAAGAGTACGCCCTCCGGCCGTCGCTCATATCGTTACGGGCATGAACTCGCCGCTCGACGTGCCGATCCGGGGAGAGATGATCCGGCTCGGGCAGCTGCTCAAGCTCGCGGGGGTGAGCGAGAGCGGCGCCGAGGTCAAGGCCTTCCTCAGCTCCGAGCCGGTGTGGGTGAACGGGGAGCGCGAGGCGCGCCGGGGCCGCCAGCTGCATCCCGGCGACGTCGTGCGCGTGGGCGAGCACGAGCTGCGCGTGGCCGCGACCGACCGCTGAGCGTGCTGTAGCTTCGTCGGGCATGGTCGCCACTGCAGATGTGCACCACCGGACGTGCACGCTGTGCGAGGCGATGTGCGGACTCGAGATCCGACACGCGGGCGAGGACATCCTCTCGATCCGGGGCGACGCCGAGAACACCTTCTCCCGCGGTCACATCTGCGCCAAGGGCGCCGCGCTCGCGGATGTCCACTCCGACCCCGACCGGATCCGCTTTCCCCTGCGGCGCACCCAGAGCGGCTGGGAGCGGGTCGACTGGGACGACGCGCTCGATGACATCGCCGCGCGCGTGGGGGCGATCCAGCGCGAGCACGGCGACGATGCCGTCGGCCTCTACGCCGGGAATCCGACCGTCCATCACCTCGGCGCGCAGCTCCTCATCCTCCCGCTCATCGTCGCCCTGCGGACCCGGAACCGGTTCTCCGCGACCTCGCTCGATCAGCTCCCCCAGCAGCTCGCGACCTTCGAGCTCTTCGGTCATCAGGCGATGTTCCCGGTCCCGGACATCGACCGCACCGAGTTCTTCCTGTGTCTCGGCGGCAACCCACTCGCCTCGGGCGGCAGCCTGATGACGGCTCCGGGGATGCGCCACCGGATCCGCGAGCTCCAGGCCCGGGGCGGTCGCTTCGTGGTCGTCGACCCGCGGCGCACCGAATCGGCCGCCGTCGCCGACCAGCACCTGCCCATCCGTCCCGGGACGGACGCTTGGCTCCTGCTCGCGATGCTCCACGTGATCTTCGCCGAGGGTCTCGCCGATCTCGGCCGGGTGGCAGCGTTCACCGATGGGATCGCGACCCTCGCCGAGCACGCGGCGCGGTTCTCCCCCCGCGAGGCCGCGGCGAGGACGGGGATCCCGGCCCACGACATCACCGAGCTGGCGCGAGCGTTCGCCGGCGCTGACCGAGCCATCGCCTATGCCCGCGTCGGCATCTGCCAGCAGGCCTTCGGCGGCCTCGCCGCCTGGCTCGTCTACGCGCTCGGCATCGTCACCGGCAACCTCGACCGCGAGGGCGGGATGATGTTCACCACCCCCGCCGTCGACCCGCTGCCGCTCACCGCCGGCCACGGACCTGGGGGGTCGTTCGACGCTCATCGCTCGCGGGTGAGCGGACTCCCGGAGTTCTCGGGCGAGTTCCCGGCCGCGTGCCTGGCCGAGGAGATCGAGACTCCCGGCCGGGGCCAGATCCGCGGGCTGCTCGTCCATGCCGGCAACCCGGTGCTCTCGGCCCCCAACGGCCGGCGTCTCGAGCGCGCGCTGCCCGGTCTCGATCTCCTCGTGTGCTTCGACTATTACGTGACCGAGACCTCCTCTCACGCCGACTACATCCTCCCGCCTGCGAGCCCGCTCGAGACCTCCGAGTACGACGTGGCCCTGAGCCTGCTCACGGTCCGCAACGTCGCCCACTTCTCGCCGCCCATGTTCGACCCGCCCGAGGGAGCCCGTCACGACTGGCAGGCCCTCGCGGGCCTGATTGTCCGTCTGCACGCCGGGCGTGGCCTGCGCGGACGTGCGGTGGGTTGGGCGCTGGGCGTGGTCGTCGAGCGACTCGGTGTCGAGGGGCTGCTCGACGTGATGATTCGCTCGGGCCCTTACGGTCACGGCGCCAGCTTCGCGCGAGCGCTGGAGCAGGCGATGGGCGCCACCGGCGTCACCCGAGCCGCGTGGCGGCATCTGTTGGCTCTGGCTACCCGTGGCCCGTGGCGGGGCCTGCTCGCGGCCCCGAGTTCCCAGCGTCCCCAGGGCGCCCGCGCCACCGGACTGACGCTGCGCACGCTCAAGGCCCATGTCCACGGCCTCGATCTCGGCCCGCTCGAGCGGCGGCTGCCCGAGCGCCTGTTCACGCCGGGAAAGCGGATCCGGCTCGTGCCCGAAATCTACCTCGCCGAGCTCGAACGGCTGCGCGCCGCCGGGGAGGATCCCATGCCGGGCGCCGATGCGCTCGTCCTCATCGGCCGCCGCCAGGTCCGCAGCAACAATTCGTGGATGCACAACAGCGCCCGCCTGGTCAAGGGCAAGTCGCGCTGCACGCTGATGATCCATCCCCGCGATGCCACCTCACGCGGGCTCGCCGACGGCGGGAGCGCCGTCGTCTCCTCGCGCGTCGGCGAGGTGACGCTGCCCGTCGAGGTCACCGAGACGATGATGCCCGGAGTGGTGAGCATCCCCCACGGCTGGGGCCACGACCGCGAGGACAGCGGGTGGCGCACGGCGCGGGCGCACCCGGGCGTCAGCGCCAACGACATTACCGACGACGGCTTCCTCGATGGGCTCACCGGAACCGCCGCCTTCAACGGGGTCCCCGTCCAGGTGCGCGCCCTCGCGGCGAGCGAGGCGGTGCCGTCGCTCGCCGGCTAAACCCGCCGTCGGCGGTCAGCCCGCGGTGTCAGACGAACGACCGCCGCCGTGGGCCACCCGGAGGATGCGCGCCGCGTGCTCGGACGCTTCGGCGTGGGTGGGCTCGGCGCTTTCAGCGTTTTCAACAGCCTCGGCGGCGGCGATGAGCGCCTTGAGCTCGGCGACCTCGATCTCCACGGTGTGCGCCTCGCCTTCGATCACTTCTGCGTCCTCGGGCTCGGGCTCGGCCTCGGCTCCGCGCGCCAGCGAATGCGGGCTCGCGGGCTCGGCGAGAACGGGAAGCGGGTGCGCGGGGGCTCGCATCTTGGCTCGGAACTCGAGCTGGGCGCCCGTCTCGCCCCACTCGACCGCGAGGCGGCCGTCGAGCCGGTGCCCGACCCAGGCGATGACGACCATGACAGCGCCGGCGATGACCAGGGGGAGAGTCCACATGGAGTTCTTGACCAGTAACCCGCCCACGAGGACAAGGATCAGTCCGGTGACGGTGAGGCGGACGCGCGGGCGCGACACCCACCGGCACAGCGACACGGCGACGTCGCGTAGCCACTCGGGCCACGGCGCCGAGTGACGCTTGGCCGTGGGGCGCGAAGGCGCCGTCGGGCTCGGGGTGGGGTACGGCTTCGCGTCCGGAGCGGGATCGCTTCCGGGCGGCGGGGAGCCGCTCGCGTCGGTCGGCTCCGGTGCTTTCGTGCTCTCTGAAGACATCGTCCTCACTCAACTTACCCGGGTTATGTGGTTTCGAGTCGTCCCCTGGCCCGCTCACCCTTTCGACCTGCGCGGGGCCGAACCTCCCTCAGCGCCGGTTTTCCGGTCAGCCGGCGCGCTCTGCGGACGCGAGGCCACGGCGCGCGAACACCGCGAGGAGGACGGCGCCGGCGGCGAGAAGGGCAAAGGCGAGGCCGACCTTGACCGGCGAGGCGGCGAGCAATCCGCGTCCGGCCTCGAGGACCGCGGTCGCCGGGTTCAGGTTCGCCACGTCGTGGATCCAGCCGCTGAGGAGAGAAAGGGGGACGTACACGGGCGCGAGGAAGAGGACTACGAATACGGGCATCTGGATGACCGCGCCCGCCTGCTCGGTGCGCAGGAACATGGCCAGGCCGCAACCCCACAGGGCAGCGACCAGGTTGAGGAAGATCCCGAGGCCGAGCAGGCCGAGGAGGTCGACGCCGCTCCCGTCGACGCTAATCCCGGCGATGAGCGCGGCGATGGTCACCACCGTCCCGGTGATGGCCCAGCGCAGAAGGGCGCCGATCGCGTAGCCGGCGATGATTCCGCTGCGCCGGGGGGCGCTCAGGAGCAGCCGCCGGGCGAATCCCGAGTCGAAGTCGCGCGCCACCGCGAAGCCGGTGAACACGCCGCCGAAGGCTGCCGACTGCAGGAACACGAAGACGAACTGAAAGCCCGTGTAGCCGGGGCCATAGTGGAAGTTGGGGATATCGGCGAGGCGCGAGAGCCCGCCGGCGAAGGCGACCAGGAAGAACAGGGGAAAGATGAGCGAGGGCAGGAGAATCGCGGGACTTACCACGGTGTTGTGGATCGAGCGCCAGGCCACCGCCTTCGCGACGTAGGCAAAGCGCCTCATGTCCGCACCAGCCTCGACTTCATGGCGCGGCCCGCGAGACCGAGGGTGATGACCATGAGGAGAACGGCGAAGCCGAATCCGAGCGCCAGGGCCTGAGCGTCCCATCCGGTGATGATCAGGCTGCGGATGCCCTCGATCAGGTAGGAGACGGGGTTGTAGGTCGCGACCTCGCGAAACCAGTCGACCTTGATGAGGTTGCGCGGGAGGCTCGAGGAGCTCAGGAAGACGGTGACGAAGAGCAGCGGAAAGATGCCCTGGACCGCTTCGCCAGTGCCGAAGCGCAGCGCGATGAGGGCGCCGAGGGTGGCGAAGGCGAAGGCGATGAGGATCGCCAGGGCCAGCAGCACGAGGGCGCCCCCGACCCCGGTGACGATGACGACGCCGGTGGCGAGTCCGACGAGCAGGTAGACGACCGATTGGATGACCGCGAGGACGAGCGGCCCTCCGAGCTGCCCGACGAGAAGCGCAGTGCCACGCAGCGGAGTGAGCGCGAGCCGGTTGAAGAACCCGGTCTCGATGTCGCGGGCGAGGTCGGTGCCGGTCGAGATGGCCACGAACAGAGCTCCCTGGATGAAAGGGATGGCGAGGGCGAAGGCGCGGTAGTCGGTGGTGGGAAAGCCACGGATCTTGGTGGCGGGACTGAGCGAGCTGCCGTTGATGGCAAAGAGGATGAGAGGGAAGATGAGCGGGAACACGAGCAGCGCCCGCTGCCGCAGGGTGCGCGTGATCGACCGGCGCCCCACCGCCGCGACCTGCTCGAGCAGCCTCGGGGCGCGAGCGGTGTCAGCGACCACGACGACCCCCGCCCCGCGGGGGCGCGCTCGCGGGCTCCTCGCCGGGCCCTTGCGCCGTGCCCTCGAGCTTACGGCCCGTCTTGGCCAGGAACACGTCATCGAGGGAGGGCTGATGGAGCTGCAGCGACGCCACGCGCAGATCCGCCTGGTCGAGCGCGCGGACGATCTCGGCGAGCTGCGCCTCGCCGCCGGGAAGCTGGACGGTGACGCTGCCCCGGCCGTTGCGCGCGGACGCGCCGAAGCGCGAGAGGAGCTCGGCGAGGCGCTCATCGGCGCTCACGTCAACCGGCGAGACCTCGACGCTCGGGCTCCCGATCTCCGCCTTGAGCTGGGACGGCGTGCCCTCGGCGACGATCTTGCCGTGGTCGATGATCCCGACCCGGTCGGCGAGGACGTCGGCCTCCTCCAGGTACTGGGTGGTGAGGAACACGGTCATGCCTTCGTCATGCGCGAGGCGCGCCACCTCCTCCCACAGCGCCGCCCGGCTCTGGGGGTCAAGGCCCGTGGTCGGCTCGTCGAGGAAGAGGATGCGCGGACCGTGGACGAGGGCGAGGGCGAGGTCGAGCCGGCGCTTCATCCCGCCCGAGTAGCCGCCGACCCGGCGATCCGCCGCCTCGGTGAGGCCGACGCGCTCGAGCAGGGCCTGGGCACGGGTCGTGCGCTCGGCCTTGACCATGCCCTGGAGGGTCGCTTGGAGCAGGAGATGCTCGCGGCCGGTGAGGATGGGATCGAGGGCCGCCTCCTGCAAGGCCGCTCCGATCGTCGAGCGCACCTGCGAGCCTTCGCGCACGATGTCGAAGCCACCGACGCGCGCGCAACCGCTGGTGGGCGGCAGCAGCGTTGTGAGCATGAGCACGGTCGTCGACTTGCCTGCGCCGTTGGGCCCGAGGAACCCGTAGATCTCGCCGGGCGAGACGGCGAGGTCGATCCCGTCGACCGCTCGCGGGCCTTTGCGGAACTCGCGGACGAGCTGCTCCACCTCGATGGCTGCGCCTGGGTCACTCACCCCGAGCACAGTAGCCAAAAAACCTTGAGGTTGTCAACTATCGATTAAGTCAATAAACTGAGGTCACGATGGCCCTGGCCCGTGCGACGGAGTCCTCACCGGCCGACGAGGCGTGGGAGATCCTGCGCGGGTTGCTCGCGGCGGGACGGCGCCGGTTCCTCGTGGCCGCCTCCGAGCTCGACCTCCACCCGGCGCAGGCCGGTGCCCTGCTCCACCTCGAGCCGGCAACGCCGATGCCCATGCACGAGCTCGCGACCGTGCTCGGGTGCGACAACTCGAACGTCACCGGCATCGTCGACCGCCTCGAGGCTCGCGGACTGGTGACGCGCCGCCCCTACGCCCAGGATCGCCGGGTCAAGCACGTCGTCCTCTCTCCCGCGGGTGTCGAGCTCCGCGACCGCGTGCGCGCGCACATGGCCGACGCGCCCGAGGCCATCCGGCGCCTCTCCGAGGCCGATCAGTGCCTCCTGCGCGACGTGCTCCGGCGGGCCGTCGAGGGCGATCAGGCGCCCGCGGGCTGAGCCGGAGGCAGGCGCTCCCGGACGACGTCATCGGCGATTCGCGCGCTCACGGGATGCTGGGTGATGACCTCGATGAAGCGCTCGGCGTCGATCATGGTGGCGATGGTCACTGATGGCCATGGCCCACGGTGTCCTCGCGCACCAGCTGCACTGCCCACGCGTCGTATTCGTCAACCGTCCCGGGCGGCGGCGTTGCCCCATGCCACCGTGCATTGCCCCCGGGAGTCTGCCAGTACGCCAGCGGTGACGCAAACGGCGCGTGCTACCCGGCGGCCTCCAGGCCGACGCCGGCCCGGCCGCCCCGCCGCGCGAAGAACTCCGCTTCCGCTTCTCCCAGCGCCGTGGCCGGGGCCGCGCCGCTGAGGTACTCGGCGGCGACGGCGCCCCAGTCTCCGCCCGCCCGCAGCTGCTGCAGGACGATGGCGACGATCCCGTGCATGCGCCGGATGAGGATCGCTTCGGGAGGCAGGGTGAACTGGTTGACCTGGACCTTGGCCTCGGCCCGCTGGTCGCTGTCGGCCTCCTCGCGGTCGCGGCCGCGCTGAGAGGTCTCGGGCGAGAAGCGCCGGTAGCCGGGCACGGCATACCAGCGCATGGCCATGCGCATGAGCTTCAGCGCCCAGTCGGCCTGCACCGCCTGCGCCCGGTCTGCGGGCAGATAGCCGCCGGCGACGAGCGCCGCCTTCAGCGCCGGTGCATCCTCGTCGCGGACGGCGAGCGCGATCGCCCGCTCCTCGGCCACGCGCGCGGCGTCGACGTCGCGCAGCAGGCCGAAGTCAAGGAAGCACACCTCGCCGTCAGGACAGAGCAGATAGTTGCCCGGGTGCGGATCGCCGAGGGCGATCCGGTTGCGGTAGAGCAGGCCGAAGAAGAACCGGAAGACGATCTCGCCGTAGCGGTCACGCTGCGCCTCATCAGCGCGGCGCACCACCTCGAAGCGCTCACCTTCGACGTACTCGGACACGAGTACCCGGCGCGTGGACAGAGCCATGTCGACGCGGGGCACGCGCGCGAACGGGTGCCCGCGCATGAGGCGCTCGATGCGGCGCTGGTTCTGAGCCTCGAGCTCGTAGTCGAGCTCCTCGGCGATGCGCTCGCGCAGCTCGGCGAGCAGAGCCTTGGCGTCGAGGCCGGGGGCGAGCCGCCTGAGCACGGGGAGCAGGAGCATGGCGTTGCGCAGGTCGGTCTCCACCGCCTCGGCGACGCCGGGGTACTGGATCTTCACGACCACGTCATCGCCCTCGAGGGTGGTGGCGCGGTGCACCTGGCCGATCGAGGCCGCGGCGAAGGCGCGCTCGTCGAAGTCGGAGAACACGCGCCCGAGCGGGCCGCCGAACTCCTGCCGCATGAGTTTCTCGAGCTCGGCGAAGGGGACCGGGGGGACGTCATCGCGGAGCGCGGCGAGCCTGCGCTGCAGCTCATCCTGCTCGTCCTCGGGCAGGCCGTCGAACTCGACCATCGAGATCATCTGGCCGACCTTCATCGCCGCGCCGCGCATCTGGCCGAGCTGATCGACGAGCTGGCGCACGAGCGCCGCGGTGCGCTCGCTCTGAGCGACAGCGGCGCGCTCGGGTGTCCTGACCCGGTTCGCCGTCCGCATCCCCGCCCACCGCAGTCCCTGCCCGGTGACGAGTCCACCGACCCGCGCCGTGCGCGCGAGACGACCGGTGGGCAGCTTGCCCGCCTCGGGAAGCGGGTCCGCGTCCGGTGTGCTCACCTGAACGAGCGTAGCGGGGTCGTTTCCGCGCTCGGGCGAGAGCGACGAGGCGCCGGCGAGACAGGGGTCGTCTGCGAGGAGAAGGCGCGGCGTGCGGCGTGCGGCGTGCGGCGTGCGGCGTTGGACGTAACAAAACCTCCGCTATCGAGGGGGAAAGGTTACGTCCAACTGAGTCGGGGTCTCCCGGGCGGAGCTTCAGCGATCGGCGATGCCGCTCTGGTAGGCGATGACCACGAGCTGCACGCGGTCGCGGGCGCCGAGCTTCATGAGGATCCTCGATACGTGCGTCTTGGCGGTCAAGGGGCTGAGGTGAAGCCGTTCGGTGATCTCGGCGTTCGTCAAACCGGTGGCGATGAGGCCGAGGACCTCGCGCTCGCGGGCCGTCAGTTCGGTCAGGCCCTCAGGCGGGCTCGGCGCGGGCCGCCGCGGCCGCGACACATAGGTGTCGATCAGGCGTCGGGTCACGCTGGGGGCGAGGAGCGACTCGCCCCCCGCGACGACGCGGATGGCGTGGACGAGGTCGGCGAGCTCGCCGCCCTTGAGCAAGAAGCCGCTGGCGCCCGCGTCGAGCGCCCCGAACACGTACTCGTCGAGCTCGAAGGTCGTCAGCACGAGGATGCGCGTCTCGCTGAGGGCGGGATCCGAGGTGATCCGGCGAGTGGCCTCGAGCCCGTCCATCTCGGGCATGCGGATGTCCATGACCACCACGTCGGGTTTCTGGGCGCGGACCTCGGCGAGCGCTTCTGACCCGGTGGCCGCCTCGCCCACGACCTCGATGTCGCTGCGCGCATCGAGCAGAGAACGGAAGCCGGCGCGAACCATCGGCTGGTCCTCGGCCAGAACCACCCGGATCGCCGTCACGGGCCCTCGCCGCCGGTGAGGGGAAGCACGGCGTGGACGCGCCAGCCGCCCCCGTCGCGCGGTCCGACGTCGACCCGGCCCCCGAGCGCGGCGGCACGCTCGGCCATGCCCCGCAGGCCGAGGCCGGGGCTCGCGCCGGCGTTACTGCAGGTGCCGTCGTCGGTGACCTCGATGTCAAGGAGGTCCCGGGTCGCGCGCACGCCCACGTGGGCACTCGACGCCTCGGCGTGGGCCGGCGGACCTGACCCGATCCACGAGTCCCGGAAGGGCCTCGAGATCGAAGGTAGGCGCGGTGGGCACCGCGTCGTCCTGGTCGCGGAGCAGCCTCAAGGTGGCGGAGATCGCGCAGCGCCGTGGCGGAAACCTGCTTGATGTCTCTGAGTGCTTCCGAGGGGTCCTCCGAGTCGCCGAGGGCGACGGCGACGCCGGCCCTCACGTTGATGGCCACGAGCGAGTGAGCGAGCGTGTCGTGAAGCTCGCGCGCGATCCGGAGCCGCTCGTCGGCTACGCGGCGCCGGCCGTCCTCCTCGCGTTCATGGGCTTCGCGCTGCGCTCGCTCGAGCGCAGCGGCGTGCAGGGCCTGGCGCGAGCGGAGGGTATCCCCGAGGGCGAGAGAGGCGAACACGAGCGGGATCCGTGTCCCCACCGCACCCAGGTCGAGGGCTCCATCGACGAGCACGATGGCCAGGATCACTCCGATCGCCGTGAGCGCTCCCACCATCACCGATCGCTGCCGGTCGCCGAGTAGGGCCACCGTGTAGAGCTCGACGAGCACCAGTCCCGTCGCGGCCACGCCGGCATGAAAGGCGGCGACGCACAGGACGGCCCCGACCTCGACGACAATGAGCGCCGCCAACGGCGCCCGGGTTCGCCAGGCAAGCGGTGCCGCCGCGACGACGGCGAGGAGGACGGCGGCGGGGGAGAGACCGCTCTTGGCGCGCACCTCCCCGTCGACTATGAGCGCTACGGCGCCGGCGAGCGCGAGAGCGATGTTTGAATATCCAAGGCGCCGGATGGGCATGGCCCGGAAACGCTACGCGCCCGCTCAGGGCGTGTCATCGGCCGCGGGAACGGCCCGCTACTACTCCGCTGGGAGTAGTTGCGCCACCGCCAGCGAAGCCTCCCGCCATCCCCGCAACGAGTTGACCAGGGCCACCGCGTCGGCGCGCATGAGCTTGTCGATGGTGATGTCGCGCTCGCGGAGCACGCCGAGATCGATCAGCCGTCCGCGTTCGACACCCGGAAGTAAGCCGGCGGCGAGGGGGGGCGTCCACCACCGGCCTTCGAGGTGGACGGCGAGGCTGGCGATGGTCGACTCGGTGACCTCCCGATGCTCGTTCCACAGCACCACGTCATCGACGTCGGGTTGCGAGCCCCGCAACGCGTCGTAGAGGCCGCGGGCATCATGCTTATGGAACAGGAGGACGTCGTCGGAACGCACGGGACGGTCGGCGAGACCGAGGCGGACGGGTCCGGGCGTCGCTGTGAAGTCCTCGGCCTCGACATGCACGGCGCCCGAACGCTCGAGCACGATACGTACCCTGGTGACCGCGCGACGGGGCCGCAGGGCGTCAGTGAGCGCGGCCTCCACGGCGGCGCGGCGGTAGCGGAAGCGGAAGTACTCGGCCGACCCGCGCATGCGGGCGAGGTGGCGGTCGAGGTTGACCAGGGTGTCGGGCGGGTCGAAGCGCAGCGTCTCGATGAGCCGCAGCGGACGCGGCGGGGCGGCGAGCGCCAGGGCCTTGGTCTCGAGCTCGGCGAACTCGATGTCCGGAGTCGATGACCACGTGATCGCCCCCCCGGCGCCGTACTCGCCGTAGCCGGACCGGTTGGAGAGAGTGACGGTTCGGATGGCGACGGAGAAGCGCGCGGCGGGCTGGGGAGACGCGGGGGACAGGTAACCCACGGCGCCGCAGTAGAGCCCGCGCGGGCGCTGCTCGATGGCGGCGATCGCCTGCATGGCGGCGCGCTTGGGCGCGCCCGTTACTGACCCCGAGGGGAAGAGCGCGCCGAAGAGATCGGCCAGGTCGGTGCCCGGCGCGAGTTGCGCGGTCACCGTTGAGGTGAGCTGCCACAACGTGGGGTAGCGCTCGGTCGTGAAGAGGGCCGGGACCTCCACCGACCCTGCGAGCGCGACGCGACCTAAGTCGTTGCGCATGACGTCGACGATCATCACGTTCTCGGCGCGTTCCTTCGCGGAGGTCCGCAACGTCTCGGCGCGCGCGAGGTCCTCCTCGGGCCACCGGCCCCGCCCCGCCGTTCCCTTCATCGGACGGGTTAGGACCTCGTCCCCGTGGCGTTCGAAGAAGAGCTCGGGCGACGCCGATACCACGGTGTGCTCGCCGGTGACGATAAGGGCGTGATAACCGCCGGGCTGCGCGGTCGCGAGCCGGAGATAGAGCTCGAGGGGGTCGTCGATCTCGGCAGTGAGGCGGGCGGTGAGGTTGAGCTCGTAGTAATCGCCCGCGGCGATGGCCTCCCTGACCGTGGCGACGGCCTCGCGGTGCCAGGCCTGGTCGCGGTCGAGCGTCCACACGGGGCCGGGTCTGCCGTCCCGCACGAGCCGGGCGGGTTCGAGTGCCTGGCGATGCCGAAAGGCGGCGAACCACGCCAACGGGAGGTTGGCCAGCGGGTGCTCCGCCGTCCACGAGAGCGCCGGCAGGGAGGGATCGAGCCCCGGCGCGGCCTCATAGGTGACGAAGCCTGCCACCCACTGCCCCGAACGGGCCGCCTCCTCGGCGGCCCGGAGCACGCCCGCCACCTGCCCAGGGGCGCGAGCGACGAACTCATGCGAGGGCTCTGAGAGGAGCAGGCTCTCCCCGCCACCCGAGAGGTCATCGAAGCGCGCCCACACTCCGGTTCGTTCGCTCATGTGCAAGGGACAAACGTAGCGGCCTGCCCGAGAGGGTTCTCGGGCAGGCCGCGGTGTCTCAGCGGTGGGGGTGGAAACCGCGATCGCCGAAGTGCTCGAACGTGTGATCGAGGACGAAGCCGGCGACCCGCGAGCCCTGCCTCTGGCCGGAGCTCTCGTCGTACTGGAAGTGCTGCCCGGCGAAGATGCGACTCGCATTGGCCTCATCCGAGGCCCCCGAGAAGCTCGTGAACATCCTCGTGACGTTCACCGTCGGGTTGGTCAGTGCGAAGGAGAAGCGGTCGGTGCCGAAGAAGTCCCGGAGGACGGACGACGCCGCCTGGCTGAACTCGGCATGCGCGCCGGGGTAGCCCGGGTCATTCGCCGTGTTGGCGAACGGGAGCCAATTCGGGTCTCCCACGGTGTTCGGGTTGCCCTGATCGGTGGCGGTGATCGCGGTGATCGGACGCCACCGGTGGTAGGTGTACTTGGAGTCGTACAGCGCGATGGCGCTGTCCGCGAGGCTGGTGTCGAGGCCGGCGAAGAGCCGGGCGTTCTCCACGACGCTGTTGCCGAAGGCGACGGCGGCCTGGTCAGCCACCTGGTTCCATACCACCCATACGGGAGCGGCGCCCCAGAAGGTGGCGATGGCGGTCTCATCGGCAGTCCGCGTGGTGCTCGTCTTCTCACCGAGGGACTTCGTCTGGCTGAAGTCGGCGGCGTACTGCGCGCTGTCGAGCGCCGGCGGCGCCGGAGCGCGGAACTGGCCGGCGCTGCGGAGCACGAACGGGGTGACGTTGGCTACCTGGGTGAAGCCCGCCGGGGCCAGCGCCGGGGGTGTCAGCTGGTATTCCCCGGGGCCGGGGAACGGGATAAACGCCAACGCGGGCTGGGCGGCACCGTCGCTCGCGCGATTGGCGAGGACGGCGCTCGCCACCCTCTGACCGTAGGCGACGCCCTGATCGACGCGGGGGCCCGAGCCGATCTGTGCCAGCGAGGTCTGGAAGAACGCGTCGATCGCCGGTTGCTGGCTGGGCAGCAGGGCATCGAGCGCGGTGCGCGCCGCGGAGGCGGCGGCCGCCTCGGGAGAGGCGAACCGGGGGCCCCGGATGTCGACGAGGAACGGCTCCCCCTGACCGAGAATCCCGGTGACCGCGTCATATACCGCGATCTGGGTGATGGCCATGGTGCGCGTTGGGTGGATCGAGGCCGGTTGGGCGCCGGGCACCACGAGGACCTTCTGGAGCTCCTCATTCCACTGGATGACCTGGTCGGGCTGGGTCGAGGCGGCGTGGGTGCGCGCCACGTGGTGGCGGTGGCGCGCCGGTCGGGCATTGGCGATGGCGGCCATGGCGAGGCTCATGGCCATCACCGCGGCGGTGCCCACGAGGGCGATTCGCTTGATCACGGGTTCTCCGATCTCTGGGGTTGATGATCTACTACAAACTGTAGGACGATGAAGCGTAGGAGATCCTTCCCGGCGAACTCTCGAGGGCAGCTTGGCCCGGGGCCGGCGGTCAGCGATGATTTCCGCGCCTGGGGGCGGTCTTGGGGCTAGGAGCGCACCGACTCCGGACCCCACCACACCTTCGAGGAGGTAACCATGGGCAAGATCCTGGTACACGAATTCGTCTCGGTCGATGGCATCTACGAGGATCCCTCGTGGACGATGGAGTATGGGTTTGACCCGAAGATGGGTGAAGCGATCGGCGCGGTCATGGGATCGGCCGAAGGACTGCTGCTGGGGCGACGTACCTTCGAGATGTTCGCTCCGGCATGGTCGGGGCGGACCGCTGAGGACGACCCCGGTGCACCCTTCATGAATGAGTCACCGAAGTACGTCGTTTCCTCGGCACGGGCGAGCGCCGACTGGAACAACTCGGAGATCATCGGTCCTTACCGCCGAGAGTCGATCCAGGCCCTCAAGGAACAGGTGAGCGGCGACCTCTACGTGAGCGGCAGCGGCACCCTCGTTCGGGCCATGCTCGCCGACGGGCTCGTGGACGAGTTGCACTTGTTCGTCTACCCAGTGGCGCTCGGCACCGGCGAGCGGTTGTTCCTCGACGGCGGACCCGCCGCCAAGTTCACGCTGGCACAGGCGGAACCCTACGAGAACGGTGTCGTCCACCTGGGCTATGCGGCGATCGCGTAGCGACGCGATCCGCCCCGAGGCACGCAACCCTCGGGGCGGATCGCTGTGGTGGCGCGATCGCATCATCGGTACCAATACCGCCGCGGGATTTCCTTGTAGAACGGCGTGCCGAACTCGCGGGGGAGGTGCCCCGTGGCGACTGCACGCCGGTACTCGCGCTCGACGAAGCGCTCACGCCTGCGTCGCAGCATCGCCCGCAGCGAGGCCCTCGTCCTCGTGATCGGCAAACCCGGTCTGGCGAGTGTTACGCGGGCGGTTGTCAACAGGCCCAGCATCGTAGGTGCTCCTTTGGGTGTGGATTTGGTTGTGTGCACTGCGGGCGCGAGATGCGCCCAGGGGTGACCGGCCGGGTGCGAACCCGGCTGGCACGGATGTCTCCTCCCCGAGTGTCACCCGCAGATGGGCGTGCGTGAACGACACGCCGCTGCGCGTGCTCACTTCACCAATCGGTACCCGGGTCCGGCGTCCTCTTACGGGGGGTTAGACGTGTCCAAGTTGAGCTCCTCCTTCGGAAGGTCGGATCGGTTCAGGGCATAAAAAAAGGGCGATCCGCCGGATCGCCCTCACTGGGTTGCCTATGCGCTACGACGTCAGCGCAGGCGAATGACAGTGAGGGAGTGGGTGGGGTTCACCGTCTCGAAAACACGCGAACCCTTCGCCGCGCCGGCCCAACGGGCGGCGGTGGCGGTGCGAGTGATGTGGGCGTGAAGGTTGCGCATGAGATGTACCTATCGGTCGCTGCCTGGCCAGCGTAACCCACGGAGTTACCGTTTGCAACCCGCGCGGGGCAAACTTTTCGATGCGATTGCCAGCGCTCCGGTTGCCAATAAGGCATAGCCGCCGCTCGCTAAGGGAGCACGGCCGCGATGTCGCTCCATCTGCCCGATGTGGATGGCGGGTCTTAGCTCGATGATGGCTCAGGCCAACGAGAGGAGCGCATCATGAGGACGATGGTCACCGCACCCCAGGATCGGGAAGCCGCGTCGCGCGACGGCGCCGGCCGCCGCGACGGCGAGCACTGCGCCCCGGCCATCGAGCTGCGGCTGCTGTGCCCTCACGAGGCTCGCCTCGTTCGCCGCCTGGCGGCGTTGGATGACGCCCCCGAGCTCAGCGGCGAGATCCTCGTCGCCCTGATCGGCGGCCAAGCCGTGGCGGCGTTCTCGCTTCTCGATCAGCGTGTCGTCGCCAATCCCTTCCTCCCGACCGCCGAGGCCGTCGCACTCCTGCGGCTACGGGCCGGACAGCTCGCGGACGGTGGCACCCGCGGGCGCCGATTCCCGCGTCCTGGCTGGGCAGGGTGGCGAGGTCACTGAGCACGAGGGCGGTCTTCCTTTTCGAGCAGCGTCCACACGTAGTTGAAGAGCTCCCGGGCGACCTTCTTGAGGCCGTCCTGCGTAGATGGGAGGCTTCGGGGAGATGAGCGAAGCCGCTGACCTCGAGACCGGTGTGGGTTTGGACGCCGGGCAGGCTCACCCGGGAACGAGCGCTGCCTTCGTGCTCGGGTGGCAGATGGCGGAGCTCTACCGGCCAAAGCGTAGCGGCCCCTTCGAGCGCGAAGACGACGCCGACCTGCCCGGCATCGGCTCGCTCAAGGCTGAGGCGCGGATCGAGATTCTCGTCGGTCAGGTTCAGGTGGGGCTGACAGCCCTTGGCGAGCCGATCAGGAAGGCCGGGCTGCCTGCCATCGGTTTCGATGCTCTGCGCCTGAGCCTGGGGGAGAACGAGCAGGCGCGCCAGCCAGCGGTCATGGCCCTTCATCGCGAGATCCTGGGGTCGCTCACCGCCGCCGACTTTCGGCTCGGGACGGCGTACGGGCTCGGGCGGGCCCTGGCTGACACGTGCCGGAAGCCGACCGATGAGCACAGTCTGCAGGCCGAGCTCTCGAAGTACCGGATCTCGAGCTTGCTCGCCTGGCTCGACGACTTGGGTAGCGCGTTCCCGGCGCACGCCGCGCACACCGTGAGCGTCTCTCTTCAGCGCTGGGGTGACTGGACCGACGAGCTCGGTGACACGCAGCCGATGCCCGACGGTACGATCGCGGCGCTCGGGCGCCAGGGCGAGATCTGGCGATCCCTGCTCTCGGGGGAGAAGGCTGGAACCGAGATGCTCGAGACCGGCAATTACCTGGACGCCGCGCACCACCTCTCGAAGCAGATGCGGTCGATCCTGCGCAGCGTGATCCGGCATTTCCCCCTTCTCTCCTTGGCGATACTCCTGCTCGTGGGGCTGGGGATCACCCTGCTGGCCATCGGCGGCAGTTCACGGATCGTCGCCGGCGCGAGCAGTCTCATCGCCGCCTTCGGACTCACCTGGAAGGGCCTCGGCACCGCGCTCGGACGCCTCGCGAAAAGGCTCGAGCAGCCGCTGTGGGCCACCGCCCTCGATGGTGCCATTGCCAACGCGATAACCCTGCTCCCCGATAACACCCAAGACCACCGGCGCCGGCGAGCCTTGGCCATGCAGCTGCCGGCCTCGCACGAAACGCCACCTACCGCGTGAGCGTGAGCTCCATGAGCATCGGCGTGGTCGGCCGCGGGTTGGCGTTCGTCTTGGTCTTCTTGATCGGCTTCTCGCTGCCCTTGGTGAGCCGCAAGCGCACATAACGAGCGCGGACGGGTGCGAAGCGGAGCACGTCGGTCGTGCCCTTGCTCACGCCGGCGACCTTCGCCACCGTCCGCCACCTCCGACCGTCGGCGGAGACCTGGAGCGTGTACGCGGTGGCACGAAGCGTCTTGACTGGTCCGGGCGCGGGGGGACGTTCGGCTTCCTCGCCCCGGGCCACAGTCGGCCCCAGACCACCGTCGCCCGGCTCACGAGGCGCTCGCCCGCCCGCACCGGCGCCGTGAATGCGGCCGGGAGGTGCACCGGCTGCCAGTCGGTGGCCGCGCTGCCGTCCACGCTCGCGAGGGCGGGCGCCCCGGCTCGGAGCTCGTTGCCCTCGCGGCCTGACACCGGAGCGCGTCGGCGGTCTTCGTGAGGTCAGGTCGGGCGGTGCGGATCCGCAGCACATGGCCGACGGTGACCGTCCGCAGCCCGTTCGTTGTCCGCACGGGAAGCGGCGCGCCGGTCCGGAGGGTCAACGTGGTGCTGGCATGGCCTACCGAGACCGTGAACACCCGCCCGTGCCAGGCCAGGTTGTGGAGCACGACGCCCGGCGACTGGCGGGTGAGACTGGGAGCGAGGCGGATGTCCCCGGTCTCCCAGCGCAGTCCGGAATAGCCGTAGAGGAACTCCTGGAGGAAGCCGCCGATCCCGGTCATGAAGGTGAACGCTCCGCCGTATTTGGTTTCTGAAAACTGGTCGAAGACGTCGCGTATGAACGGCTGGTAGCTGCGCTCGGTGTAGACGAAGGTCGAGCAGCCGGGGGTGCCCAGCGCCGAGGTATCGATCGAGTTCACCGCGTCGCTCATCGAGGGGCCACCGGGGTCGGTATGCGGGACGTAGAAATTGACGTCGTTGTGCGCCACCGATGCGGGCATCGGGTACAGCCACGGGTACTGCACGAGCGTCACGTCGGCCTGCTTGACCTGCTGGGAGCGGTAACCGGCGAACTCCTGGTAGATCCGCAGCCCGACGACACGGCTGGTCGAGATCGCCAGCCCGTGGGCCACCGCCGACCAGCGGGTGGGCGCCGGCAACCCGAGGACGCGGGCCGCTGCCACCGCGTCCACGAGGGTCGTCCTTGCGGCGACGATCGTATAGACCTCGTCGTTGACGTCAGGGTTCTCCTCGTCGGACCCCGTGACATGGTCGATGTGGTAGCTGCCGTTGGCGGCGCGGGTCGCCTTCGAGGCCCAGAAGTCGGCAGCGCCGGAGATCACCGGCCAGCCTTTGGCGGCGAGCCAAGCCCGGTCGCCGGTCACGCCGTAGTACTGCCACTGCGCGAGCGCGACATCGGCGGTGATGTGCTGCTCGTAGAGACCCTCGCTGTTGATGGACACCGGCGGCGGGATCTGCTCGGTGCCGTCGAGGGCGCTCTCCCACGGGAGGCGTGCCCCTCGATAGCCGGTGGCGGCGGCGTGCTCCTGAGCGGCGCCCAGGCGGCTGAATCGGTACGCGTTCATGCCCGCGGCCAGATCGGGGTGCGGGGCGAGCAGAGGGGGGTACATCCACGTCTCCGCGTCCCAGAAGATGTGGCCGTCGTAGCCGTTGGAGGACAGGCCGGCGGGGGAGACGCTCCAGTTCGCCCCGGCGCGCGTGCTCGACCACAGGTAGAACTCGCCCGCGTTCACGTCAGTGGCCAGGGTCCGGTCGCCGAGCAGGTCGATCCTCCCGCTCCACAGCGATGCCCAGGCGGCGTCATTGGCCGACAACACCGCCGGGAAGCCTGCGGCCGCAGCCCCCGATCTGGCTGGCCGTGGAGTTGACCTCGGTCGGGGTTGCGGTGATGTTGGGGCTCGTAGCGAGCCGGCTGGCGATGGCCGCATCGATTCCCGTGCCCTGGGTGACGACCTCGACGTAGTCCTGGCTCTCGGCGGACGTGAAGCCCTTCGTGAGTTGGTCGGTGAGCGTCGCCGGCGAGCCGTCGATCTCGTCGGTCACCGTCGCGGTGCCGCTCCAGCCCGGGACGAGCTGGAGCTGGACCACCCCGAGGTGCGCGTCGGCCCGGTCGGTGAAGACCTGGTAGGAGAACGCGGCGGTGTGCCCGTCGGGCGCCTTCCAGGTCCCCGATGTGGTCACGACCCCGGTATGGAGATCGATCGCCTGCCGCCAGCGCGTCGTGTGCCCGGTGCTCGAGGAGAACGTGTCGGTCCCGTCGCCGAAGCGCAGGGTCGACCACGTAGGGATGTTGGCGCGTTGCTGAACGGCGTCGGAGACGGACTTGGGATGCGTGGGCTTGGCGTAGAAGCCCGCGAGCTCCGACTGCGCGGGCACGGTGCCTGCGGCATAGCCCTGCCCCGAGGCGGGCACGCGGACGCCGAGCACGCCGTTCCCCGTGAAGGTCGGTGCGTAGGTGGGACCGCCGCTCGTCTTGGCCGTGAGCGCGTAGCTCCCGCCTGAGCTCGCGGCCGCCGCCGTCGCTGCGAGGTCAGCGCCAGCGTTACCGCCACCGCCACGCATACCGGGCCGAACGTGCGCGCCACCATGAACAGTCGGACCGGATACCCGTACCCGCGTGGGCGCAAACGGGAGTCTTGTCGCTCACGCGTCGTCGCCCGCGTCGTCGCCCGCGGGTCGTCCGCGCCATCCTAGGGCGAGCGATGCTGCCCTCGGGTCATATTGCCGCCGGGATTCTCCTCGGAGCGCGATGGAGCCGCCGGACCGGTGAGCACCCTGGCGTCGTCATCGCCGGTGCCGTCGCCGGTACCTGCCTGCCGGACGCCGATCTCCTGGTCCCGAGGTTGCTCGGTCGCCTCGGGGTCGAGCACGAGCTTCGTTCCGGCCAGCATCACCGCTGGGCCACCCACACGCCGCTGTTCTGGGGCGTGATCGCCTTCAGCGCGCGCAGGCTCGCGGGCCGATCGTCATTTCCGGGATGGGCGCCGGAGGCGGCGAACCTCCTCAGCGCCGGCGTCGCCGTGCACCTCGTTCAGGACTCCGTCGCCAACACCGTCGCGCTTCTGTGGCCGGTGCGCCGCCGCGAATACGGTCTCGGCCTCGACCGCCTCCCCGGGGTGACCGACCACGTCGAATACACGCGCCGATATCTGTCCTCGCCCGCAGGGAGACTGGAGGGAGTCCTGGTGCTCGCCGCCGTCGTGGTGGGCTGGCGGCACCTTGTCAAGCGGCGATTGCAGTGAGCACCTCCGCCGGCGCCTACCGCATGGCTTACACGTCAGTACCCGTGAGTGCGGCAGAAGCACGAGGACTGAATCGGCACGTCGGCGGCGGCCAGGGCCCGCTCGAGCTGCGGTTTGATTTGTGCGGCGTCCTCGTGGCGACCGAGCCGCTGCAGGCACTCGTGATAGCCGTGGAGGCTCCAGACGTTGTTCGGGTGTTGGCAGGCTCTGGCGAGCGTGCCGTCCAACCCGAGGTCGGCCGCGTAGACCGAGGCGGCCGGCTCCAGCTCTCCCTGCTCGAGCAGGAGCGCGCCATAGGCATGGCGCGCGGGCTGCATCCAGCCCCACGGTTCGTCGTATGGCAATGCGTCGTCAAGCTCGATTGCGCGCCGCAGATTGAGCCATGCCCCCTCGTAGTTGCCCTCGCGGTACTGGATTTCGCCGTCGAGCATGGCGGCCGCGACGGTGAGGATGTCAAGCGCCTGATTGTTGAACAGGTAGCGCGTCGGGGACACGCGGGCCACAGCGGCCGCGAGGCTATCGCGCTCGCGCTGGGCGTCGCGCACCTGCGATGACGCAGCATGCGCCAGTCCCTTGGCGTAGTGGGTGAGGGCCGTGGTGACGCTGTAGAGCTCGGGATCCCGCGGCAGCGGCTCGGCAAGGATGTCTTCCCACTGTCCGAAGCGCACGAGCACATGCAACCTCATGGGAACGAAGCTCTCGAGCCAATCAGCCATGGGCGGGACGTCGACTCGTAGGAGCTCCTCGGGAATCGACCTGGCCAGCGCGTCCGCTGCGTTCAGCGCCTCCCCGCGACGCCCGGCGAACATGGCGCCGTAGGTCCTGAAATGATGATCGTGCGCGCGGTACAGGGAGTAGAAGTTCAGCGCCCCGACCTCGTTGACGTAGCGCTCGTCAGCGACGATGGCTCGCTCGTTGCCCTCGATCACGCGCTCGTAGTCGCCCACCAACACATCGATATGTGTTGGCATGTGCACCAGATGGCCGGCATCGGGGACGAGCCCACGCAGGGCGTTCGCGGCGTCGAGAGCCTGCTCCGGGTGCGGCGACATCTCCATCAGATGGATGTAGAAATGGAGCACACCCGGATGGGTCATGCCCCCTGGTCGACGAAGCGCCGACTCGAGAACGTCCTGGGCTTCGAGGGTGCGCGCGCCCTCGGCCGGCATGCCGGTGGACAGGTCCCACAACGACCACGCCGTGAGGTTCATGAGCGCGTCGGCGTAGAGCGCGGCGACATCGAGGTCGTCGCCGTGCTCGGCATAGACCGCACTCATGGCGTCCGCGTAGCTGACCGTCGAGTGCTCGAGATCACCCGTGGGCTCAGGTGAGGGATAGCGCTGAGCCAGGGCCCGGATGAGCACCTGCTCGAGCGGCGACGCGTGCGGGGCGAGCTCCACCGCGCGCGAGCTCGCGTCGTAGGCCCGGCGCAGCGAGGCGCGCAGGTCGGCCTCGTCGAAGGCATCCCACTGCTTGTTGTAGTTGGGACCGGCTGCGTAGGCGAGGCCCCATTGCGCGAGGGCGAAGCCGTGGTCGGCGGCGATGGCGCGCTCGAAACACCGAATGGCTTCTTCATGGTTGAACCCGTAGCTCCACGCCAGCCCGCGGTCGAACCACCGCTCGGCGTCAGTCGACGAGGTCGAAGTGAAGCGGTGGAAGCTCCCGAGATCGAACGGATACGACGATGCAGCGTCGGTCATAGCGTCGCGCAGTGCGGGCACACGCCGCGCCGCCGCTAGCCCTGCGGCGTGCTCTCTTGCCACCGACCCAGCGCAGCGCGTCCAAGCATGGTGACGGTGCCGTCGGCGGTGATCCAGTCCCGAGCACGCAGTTCACTGACGAGGCCGACTCGCTGGCTCGGGTTCGGTCCTTCGCCATCGGCGACCAGTTCGTTGGTTCCCGGCTCGACCTTCCACCGGCCCGAGTCGAGGGCGCTGAGGGCAAGGCCCTGTTCCTCGCTCGGTGCGTCCAGGGGATGCGGACCGCCGAGGTGACGCCGATCCGGACGTGCCGAGCTCTCGGCGGGGGGCCGGTCATCCCGGTCCTCGGCTTGCTCCTTGATCCAGCGTCCGGCTGACGCCGCCAAGTCCCTGACGCGTTCGCCGCCCGTTCCGATGCGATCGGCGATCTCGTCCACGTCGATCGGTCCGGCGATGCGCTCGACCGATTGGCCAATCTCGCGAGCGAGTGCCCGGAGCCTGTCCTCGAAACTGCCTCGTCCGCCGTCTCCTTCGCTCATGGCTAGATCATGCCACCCGGGGCGAATCAGGCGGGCGGGAAGGTGCGAGCCAGGTGAGCCCAGATGTTCTCGATCGCTGCAGCGTCCAGCGGGCCGGGGCGCCGGGCAAGCTTGGCGACGAGCTTCGGGCCGTCGATGGCAATGTCC
Source organism: Solirubrobacteraceae bacterium (assembly GCA_035552215.1). Taxonomy (GTDB): domain Bacteria; phylum Actinomycetota; class Thermoleophilia; order Solirubrobacterales; family Solirubrobacteraceae; genus Palsa-465. The sequence goes on from DASZLV010000046.1 coordinate 34,228, forward strand.
CTGACGCTGAGCTGCGAGAAGAGCGGCAAGCCGTCGGGATGGGGGAAGCAGAGAGCGCCGCGGACATCGACCGGGGGCCCACCGAGCTTCTCGAGGGCGGAGTGGACGTAGGCGATCTGACGTTCGATCCCGGTGATCAATGCGGTCCGGTCGCACCCGGAGATGAGCAGCACCGGTCGGCGCGGCGCGAACAGGCCGCCGATGCGCTCGACGCGGATCGGTCCCTTGTGCGTCTTGCTGTCGATCACCGTCACGCCGCCAGGCCCGACCGCGAGATGGTCGATGTTCGCGTTTCCGTGCCGTGGGATGCGGCGGTCGTGCAGCAGCTTGACGCCGTGCCCCTGAAGATGCTTGGCGAGGCGCTCGCCGGTTTTGACCTCGCCGCGGGCACCCTGTTCCCAGACCCGGGTGCTCTGCGGCTCCTCGATCACCTTGGCGAGGAGAACGCCGAGTCCACCGAGCGTTTCGCGGGCGTGCTCTTCACGCGCGGCATGGCGTCGCTGGTACTCGCGCATGGCGCTGCCGCCCGCTGGGCCTTCGGCGACGGGAGGATCAGGGACCTCCTCATGTGAGCTCGTGGTGTCGATGGTGTGGGCATCGACTCCACACGCACGGGTATGGAGGCCAACTCGACGAACCTACGACTCCCGCCGCCTGAGGCGCGACGTCCCGCGGGCCTGGTGTGGGGCCCGGGGGGCCGCATCGGCAGCATCTCCCCGCAAAGCCTTGCCCGTGTCGCCCATTCCCGGCACTCTTGACTCCCGGCTCGTCGGCCGGCCCTGGGCGGTGTCAGCTGCGGCGCGTCAAAAGCCTTCCGTTGTCGCGCAGCCAGGTCAAGGCGCGGATGGTGACGTAGCCGCGCCAGTCGGTCGTCTGGGCCGGCGACCACGCCAACCAGTCGAACATCCAACCGCCGTCTTGCTGCTGCTCGGACTCGACGGCGTCGAGGTGAGCTTCGATCTGGTCTTCGCTGAACAGGCCGCGTGACCGGCTATGGGGGCGGGGGGAGAGGTCAAGCGGACGCAGCGCCTCGCCCTCGACACCACCGACGGGCGCGATCACGGAGATGTCGAAGCGGGCGGCGAGCGACGCGATCGCCGCACGAGCGCGCTGGTCGTCGGGGACGGCATCGAGGAATGCGCAGGCGTACTTCAGCCAGTACGCGCCCGGTCGCTCCATTGTCTCGATCGACCGCCAGCACCAGCTGGTAGCGCGGGCGAGCCACGCGTCGTCCGTCACACCGCTCGCATGTAGGGTCGCGGCCAGTCCGAAGGTGAGGACGGATCCAGGCTCGTGCCGGAACCAGGGAGCGTGCGGGTATCGCTCGAAGCCGGGGAGCGCAGACGGGATTCCGCCATCTCGCTCAGCGATCCGCGCGATCCAGCCGCGCGCACCGCGCGCCAGCTCACCTTCCGCAGCGTCGACCTCGTCAAGGACCTCGAGCGCATACAGCGTCGGCGCCGGCTGGCTGGCCGGGCAGCGCAGATCGGGCTCAAGCGCGTGGCCGAAGCCGCCGTCCGGATTGCGATAACCACGCAGCGCCTCGACAACCGGCCCCGCCGGACCGTCTGCGAAGAGCACGCCGTACCGGTGGCGGTCCACGAGCCGGGCCGCCGACCAGATGAAGTCGGCGGCGGCGCGACGATCGATCGACACGCTGCACACCCTAGGCGCCGGGGAACGCGGAGTCTTTCAGAAATCGGACTAGCGGCCGACCCCTTTCAGAAATCGGATAGGCAGCGGCCGGCCCTGTTTGTCAACCGACAGTCGTGATTGGACCCGACTACGAGACGTGGGCGCGCGCCCTTCGCGCCAGGACAAGGCCCAGTAGCACGAGGCCGGCGAGCCCGGCGACGAGCACGGCGTAGCGCAGAGCATCCTTTGCGCCACTCGACAGGCCGCTCGCGTTCTGGATCGCCACGGCCTCCTCGGCGAGATCCTGCTTCTGTGTCTGGGGCGTGCCGTCGCGCGTGTCGGTCCAGATCCCGGCGGCCGCTCGATTGTCGGAGATCAGCGCCAGCCGGCTGCCAAGGTCGGGCAGGCCTTCCCTCGCGCCGAACCCGATGCGCGAGTCCGACGGCCGGCTCGAGAGCCGGATCGACGGCGTGAACGTCCGGCCATGATCGAAGGACGATTGGAAGGACGCCTCGTTCTCGATGTTGTGCGGGTCGGCGCGACGGTCGTAGTAGAGCATGTCGAGACGTCCGTCCGGCGCCACCGCGATCTGCGGCAGATACTGGGCGGTGCCGTCGTGCAGCTTGGTGTCGTTGACGCGCTTCGGCCCCACCCACGCACGGTTCCCGGGCGCGAGCGTCCAGAGCCAGACATCGGGGTCGCCGAGGCGGACGTCCGTGAAGGCAACGTAGACCCGCCCGCTGCTGTCGAGGGCAAGCGATGGCGATGGAGCCAGGAAGACGATGTACCGCGACATCGGGCGCACGCGCGAGTCGACGATCGACTCCTGCCAGTGAGCGCCCTCGTCCCGCGAGCGCGCGAGCACGAGCGTGTACCGACCCTGGTACGGCGGCCCACCGTGGCCATTGTGAGCCCCCTCGTAATCCAGCACGTCATTACCGGTGTCCACGTACAGGACATAGAGGGTCCCGTCGGCCGCGACTGCGGGGACCGGGGTGATGGCGTGGGTGTACGCCGCGGCGTTGACTTGGACCGCGGCGCTCCAAGTCGCGCCCCCGTCGTCGGAGCGCGAGACGACGATCGGGTTGCCCGGCCCGGTGAACTTCAGGAAGCCGACGCTAAGGCCCTGCAGCCAAGTCAGATAGACGCGGTGCGCGTCACGCGGATCAGTCGTGAGTCGCACCTGGAACGTGAGCGGCCCGTGGACGCGCACGGGCGTGGAGAGCGTGCGACCGCCGTCCTTGGAAGTGGCGACCCAGAGCGCGTGTGGGGTATTGCCGGCGCCCGCTAGCGTCACGAACGACAGGTACAGCGTCCCGTCGCGCGCGAACGCGACGTTGGGCGCATAGCACTTCGCCTGCTCGCCCTTCGGTGTCGGGATCGCCGTCTGAGACCAACTTGCGCCCGAGTTAACCGAAACGTCGAGGGCGCAAGAGAAGAATGGCGTATCGATGCGACTGGAAACCGCGAGGTTTGCGGAATCGACGGGGTTTTGAACGAGCGTGGGCGAGTTCAGCGCGTCGATGTTCCCAGGGATATGCGCCGACGGGTTGACGGTGGCGTTGGTCCCGGCGAGGCGAATTGAGGCGCGTCTACTCGCGGATGCTGAGAGAAGAAGTGCCACCGCCGCAAGGACGCAGAGCCCTCCTCCCAGCAGTAAGAGTCCCAGCGAGCCCCGGCGCCTTGACGCGTCGGGACTCGATGCGGAAGCGTCGGCAGACTCGGAAATCGCGGCCACGCTCGGCGGCCCCTTCCGCGCCGCCATTCAGAATCGTGCCGACGGCGCCGCCGCGCGTTGTGACTGGGTTTAGCGCGTCCTGCTGGATCCGGAGCGGGCCCGGCGCGACCGCGTCACCATCACAGCGCCGCCGCCGGTCAGGGCCACAAGACCCAGCGCGAGCAGCACCAGACCGGCGACCACACTCGAGCTCAAACCGCCGCCGTTGGTCGTGCCGGCCGCCGAGGCCGCCGCCAGGGAGGTCGGCGTCGCCGACGTCGCGAATCCGCTCTCGAGGTCACCCACGGCACTTGCGGCCGAAGGAGCCGGTGCGCGGTGCACGGAGACCCCGTGCTTCTTCGCGGTCGAGCGCGCCTTCGCCGCGACCTTCGGAGCCGTCGAGCTGGTGAATACTGTCTGGCCCGCCCGCTGCGTCACGCCGGCTGTGCCACCGTTCTCACGTGCCACAAGCTGCGCTTGGCCGGTCGTCAGTACCGGGGTGGCGGGCGCCGTGCTCGGGGTGTGGTTGCGCTTTGCCGCCGGGCTGGGGGCGGCCGCGCTCACCGCTCCGCTCGTCGCGGCAACGACCCCTGAATGTGCTGGACCCGATGCCGTGACAGGGGCCGCGGGCGTCGGAGCTCCAGCGCCCGTCGTTGGCGCCGTCGGGCCGGAGGTCGCGGTCGGCGGCGCGGTGGGCGCCGCGGGCGCGGAGCTAGCACCGGTCGACGGCGTCTTGGACGAGGGCGTTGCCGGTGTACCGAAAGTGTTTGACGTGCAGGCCCACGCAAAGCTCACACCGACGATGACTGTGCTGAGCACCGACATCGTTCCAAGCACGAGAATCTTCATCCGCCCACTCATCATGTACCTCCGACCGGCTTCGCTGGCACTATGTGTTTTGTGACACTATCACAGGGTCTGCGCTCAAAGCAAGGCTTTGAGTCCTTCTAGCGACCGGCGGCGGCGCCTGACGGTCGGGCGAGAGCTTACGGCCTGAAGGCCGTCAGGACCGCTTGCCTGACGCGCGCCACCTTCCGGGTCGTCGACGACCTCTTGTGATGCGTTTTCTTGCCCTTGGCGACCTGCACCGTCACGCGGTCCGATTGCGCACCTGCGCATGTGGAGGTCTGCCCGATGCGGGCGCGGAAGAGCTCCGTGCTCTTGAGCTTGATCGTCGATGTGAACTGTCCGCTCGCGGTCGTCTTCACGGTCGCGAAGGTCTTGAACAGGGCGCCGCTCGCAGCACGACCCTGGAGCAGAACCGACTGCGACGTCTGGCACATGGTCGGGTTGGCGAAGGCCTCGAGCACACCGCGCAGAGTCACCGAGCGACCGCTCTTTATCGAGGTCTTCGACGCGTCGAGGTCGAGGGTCCGGCCCGCAATTGCGACCACCGTACCCCCGGCGGAGCCGGACGGTCCGGCCGGTCCGGCCGGTCCGGCCGGTCCGGCCGGGCCAGCCGGGGGACCGGGCACGGTCGGGATGACCGCGTTCGGGTTGGCAGTGAATATGTACATCCGGCCCTGGCCGAGCACCGCGGGGGAGCTGGAAGTCGCCCATCGCGGAGCCGTCGCGGCGAACGAGAGATACCCGGTGCCGTTGAGATCGCCGAGGGGAATCACATGCATGCCGAAGGCATCCGCGGCCTGATTGTCCGGATCCGCGATCGTCTGTAGCGATTGGTTGTTCTGCGGGTCCATGAAGTTGACCGTGGTGTTCGTATCGGCCATCCCCGTCGTTGGCACATTCGAGAACTCGCCGGCCATCACCTGGTTGCCGACCGCAGTGCCGCCGACGAGTTTTCCGACCCCCTCCACCGGGTCGGCGAAGCGCGCCATTGTCTTCGGGGTGGGATCATCGATCCGCGCGAAGTTGGGCTGGTTCGAGGCGACGTTGCCACTGAACACCCACCCGACGCCCGCCTGGGTCTTGCTCCCGGAGTCATTCCACGACCCGAAGATCACGTC
>DASZLV010000047.1:0-12465 GCA_035552215.1 Solirubrobacteraceae bacterium
GCCTGCGGCCGTGACGAGCTCACATCAGGTTCGGTGTGTGGAGATCCGAGAGGTGCTGCGCCGCGCCGAGATCGAAGCCGGCGGCCCGTAGCCGCCGGATGCGGTTCTCCTCCATGGTGTGCATGAGCTCGCGCACGGCGCGCGCGCCTTCGGAGAGCTCGGCCGGCTGCAGCGAACCGGCGGCCATGACGGTCAGGCCTTCGGTGAGGAGGGGGCTCAGGCCCGACATCTGGGTGAGCTTGGAGGCGCGGCGCTCGGCGGCATCGACGAGGTTGCCCTGCTCGCCGGGGTCGGTGGCCATACGGCAACGCACATGGGAGATGCCGAAGTGGACGTGCCGGACCTCGTCGCGGTGGGCCAAGGCCGCGGCGGCGCGCGTGGCGGCGTCGGGCGCGTGCGCTTGCACGAAGTTCAGGAGGTCGAGGAAAGTGCCCTCGCCCAACACGTTGAGCAGGAGCGCCGCGCTGCTGAAATCCCGCTCCTCGAGGAGCGTGTGCAGCGAGAGCTCGGTCGAGGCGAGGGCATAGCTCGCCTGACCGCCGATCAGCGATCGCTTGGTGAACACTTCGACATGCCGGGCCTCGTCGTGGATGTGCCCGGCGAGCCACATGAGCATCTCCGGGTATCCGGGATTGACGTGGCCCACGAAGCTCGCGGGCACGTAGAGGGCGGCGTACTCGTTCTGGGCGATGAACGTCATCACCTGGGAGACGGCCCGCTCCATGAAGTCGGGGAGGCCGCACGCCGCCTCCCAGGGGATGTCGCGCGAGGCGTCCCATTGCGCGGCGGAAGCCTGCTCGGCGAGCTCGGCGACGTCATCGGCCCAGATCGCGTCCCGCTCGTTGAGCCCCCACCGGAAGGCCGGCGCACCACCCTCGGGGATCGCCCCGAGCGGCGTGAGCCCCGCGGCGGCGTCGGCAGCGCCGGGCACATCACCCGGGGAACGGAGGTCCGCGGTATGGAGCTCGCCGGCCCGCAGCGGCGGCCCCGGCCCCCTGGGGGGCAGCGGCCCGGCCAGCACCCGGTCCGACATGCCCCGTTCGATCTCTACGACATAGGGCCCGCCGGGCGGCATTGCTTCGGCGACCGAGGTGTGACCCGCGCTCCGGGCCCAGCCCGGAAGCTCGAGCGCGGTCGCGCGCGAAGGGGTGAGGACCTCGAGACGCTCACCTGCCGAAAGGCCCTCGAGGGCGGCGGCGAGGAGCACCTCGAGGCCACCGCCGAGCTCGAGCTCACCCGCGTCGAGGCGCCGAGCGCTCACGCCGGCGAGGAGGCGTCTCGCATCGCGGCGGCGAGATCGTCGTAACCCGAGTGGTCACCGGGGAGCCAGCGCTTGACGCCCTCGAGGGTCATCGCCTGCCGCATCTGGGGATCGTCGTAGCTCATGGCCAGCAGCGCCGCCTGCCACCGCACGACCACTGAGTCCTCGAGCGACGGCAACGCCGTGAAGTTGCAGTGGTAGTAGGTCGGACTGCGCCACGCGACCTCGAGCTCGGCCACCGCGGGTAGGTGGTCGGCGCGGAAGGCAGCGAGTGTCGTCTCGCCGAGCGCGCCCGCGTCCGCCCTGCCCTCGGCCACCGCGCGCACCACCCGGAGCTCCGAGTCGCCCGTGTCCCCGTGCTTACCGAGATCGGTGTCGAAACGTACGAGATCGCACTCCGCCGCGGCGTCGAGGCCCTGCTCGCCCAGGTAATGGAGCGGGAGGATGGCCGCGTGTCCGGAGTCGCGGCTTCCCAGCGCCAGGCGCCGCCCGGCCAGTTCCCGCGCGTCAGCGAAGGACGCACCGCGGGGCGTGACAATCACCGTCGCGAACTCGGCGTCGACATCGCGCATCCCGAGGATCCGCGCCTCCCTCCCCAGCTTCTGCTCGAGGGCGACAAACGCGGTATTTGTGTTCCAACCCACGTCGACATCACCGGCGAGCGCCGCTGCCACGAGCCGCTCATAGTTGGAGTACAGGAGGTAGTCGGTCGGAACCCTGTGGCGCTCGAAGTGCTCGAGGAAGGTCTCCCAGATGGTGACGATTCGCGGGTGGTAGGCGACCGCGCCCACGAGCACCTCGGCCTTCGCGCGGCTCATGGAACGGGCAGACCGGCAAGTGCCTTGCCGATCCAGTTGCGCAGGACCCCGTTGGTGGGCGCCATCACGGCTCCCGCCCGGGCGTCACGCAGGTGGCGCTCGACCGGGAGCGCTCGCGTGTAGCCCTGGCCGCCGCACACCTCGAGCGCGCGCCCGGTCACCGAGGCCGCGGTCTCGGTCGCGAGCACCTTGGCTTCCATGAGGGTGACGAGGGCGTCGTCGTCCCCCGCATCGCCCAGCCGGGCCGCCTCTCGCACCATCAGTCGCGCTGCCCTGGTGCTCATGTCCATCTCGGCCAGCGCGTGCTGCACCGACTGGATCTCGGCGAGCGACTCGCCGCTCGCGTACCGGCGCGTCGAGGCATGCTCCACCGCGGTGCCAAGGGCCGCCGAGGCGATCCCCACGTTGACCGCCGCGAGGCCGGCGAGGAAGAAGGGGGCAACCGCGGTGAAGACCAGGGCCTGGCCCTCGCCGGCGCCGCCGATGCGTGAGCCGTCGTCGACCAGGCAGTCGAACTCCGCGGCCACGCTGGAGTTGCCTGCCATTCCCAGCCCATCCCATTCCCCCTCGAAGCGGACGCTGTCGGCGCCGGTGACGGCATAGCTGTCGAGTCCTTCTCCGTCGCCGCTCTGGACGAGGACGAGATACAGCCCGGCATGGCCGCCTGAGGTCACGAAGCTCTTGCGCCCGCGGATCCTCACACCGCCGTTCTCGCGCTCGGCCGACAGCTCCGGCGCATAGAAATGCGCCCCGGTTCCGCGCTCGCTGAAGGCCAGTGTCCCGAGGGTGCGCCCGGCCGCCATCTCCTCCAGGAACTCGCCGGCGCGCTCACCTCCACCGGCGGCGATGGTGGCCGCGGTCACCGCATGCATGAGGAAGACCATCCCCGACGAGGCGCACGCGGCCCCCACCGCCTCGCACGCCTCCACGAGCTGCGCGAGGCCGCCGCCCGCCCCGCCAAAGGACTCCGGGACGAGAAGACCGAGCGCTCCCTGGTCCGCCAGCGCGCGCACCGAGGACTCGGGGAACGATCGCTCGCGATCAACGGCCGAAGCCGACGGCGCTATTGATTCGCGCGCGACCTCACGGATACTCTCGACCAGCGAAACTGTCGCTGATGACATAGACAACGCTCCCTTCGGGAAGGTAGAACGGGCTGTGCCACCCGGACCGGGTGGCCGTGGTCAGATTCGCTCAGCGATATCTCACCCGGACCACCCCCTCCCGCTGTAATGGAGCGTCACCACTTCCAGTCATCGTACGCGAGGGCGGTCCCGCGGCGCCCAGCGCGTGGGCGGTGCCTCTAGACCGGCCTTCGCAGCGGCGATCCGCCCGAGGCGGCGGCCAGCGTGGCGGGGTCAAGACGCAGCCCGAAGCCGTCGGCAAGACGGGTGAGGTGGTTGAAGATCCCGACGATGTGGGCGACTTCGAGGCAGCCCTCATCATCGAGGCCCACCTCGTGCAGGGAAGCCCAATCCTCAGGACCGACGGTGTGGGGGTCGACGCTGAGCTTCTCGGCGACAGCGCACAGGGCGCGGTCACGGGGTGTGAGCGGCGCCTCAGACCAATGCCCGTGCTCGATCGCCGCGGCTGTCTCGTCATTGCCCCCCTCGGCACGCAGAAACTCTGCGTGAGACATCGTTCAGTAGAAGCACGTCTGGGCCGAGGCCGTGACCCCGGCGACCATCTCTCGCTCCTGACGGTCGAGCGCGCCCGGAGCGAACATGATCTCGTTGAAGAGTCCCTGGAAGGGCCCACCGATCCGCGGATGGGCCATCAAGAGCCGGCCCATCGCGCCGACGAAGCCAAAGTTGTAGGGATGGTCATCGGGACGAGCTGCGGTTGCGTCCTCGACGGACGGCAGACGGATGTAGGCGTCCTCGCCGTCACGGAGCATGCTCATCGTCAGACCCTCCTCCTCACACAGCGGACTGCTAGGAGTCCACCGACTCGACGCGAAGAGCATATAGCAATATCTGGTATCGTGCGCGCGCTTTCTATGTCACTCCGTACTGAGCAGATCGGCAGCGTCCCGCGCACCCGCGAACTGGTCGAGGCCAACGAGGCTGCCGCCTCGGGCGAGCTCTCGGGTGCCGAGCTCGCGCGCCTGCGCGACGAGGCCGTACGCGAAACCGTCGCTCGACTCGAGGCAACCGGGTCGCCCGTGGTCAGCGACGGCGAGCAGGCCAAGTCAAGCTTTGTCACCTACCCGATCGAAGGCCTCGAGAACTTGGCCCCCGGAGGTGTCCAGATCCCCTTCGAGGACGGCCATTCCCGCGAGCTCCCAAAGCTCACCGGGGGGCCGTTCCGCTACGCGGTCAACGCTGACCAGTACCTGCGCAAGGCCCAGGAATACGCGACGGTACCGGTCAAGCAGGCGGTCATCGCCGCCTCGGCGCTGAGCCTGCTCTATCCCCAGGAGGGAATCGCGGACTATCCACAGGACGCATTCCTCGCCGACCTCGTGAACGAGGCGGAGAGCGACGTCCGTCGCTGCCTGGAGGCGGGCGCGCATTGCGTACAGATGGACTTCACCGAAGGTCGCCTATCGGTCAAGCTCGACCCCAGCAAGCAGCTGCTGCGGAACTTCATCGCGCTCAACAATTCGGTGCTCGACCGCTTCACCGCCGAGGAGCGAGAGCGCATCGGCGTCCACACGTGCCCGGGTGGCGACCAGGAGTCGACCCACAGCCTCGACGTCGACTATCTCGACCTGCTGCCGGGGCTGTTCGACCTGCACGCCGGGAGCTTCTACATCCAGATGGCGAGCGAGTCCGACAAGCCGCGGGTGCTCGGCATCATCCGCGACAACCGCCGCGACGACCAGCGCGTTTTCGTCGGCGTCATCGACCCACTGAGCGCACGCGTGGAGACGCCCGAGGAAGTCCGCGACGTTCTCCTCGAGGCCGCCGAGTACATTCCCGCGCAGCAGCTCGGATCATGCGACGACTGCGGCTTCTCGCCCTTCGCCGATGACGTCACCCGGTCGCGAGAAACGGTCTTTGAGAAGATCGCGGCGCGCGTCGAGGGCACGCGGATGGCCTCGGAGAAGCTCGGCCGCTAAGGCCCAGGCGCTACGCGCCCAGGCCACGTAGTGCCTGGCTGACCAGGGTGAGCGCCCGGGCGAGGTTGTGCGCCTTGATCGCGGCGATGGCGGCGGCGGCGGAGCGCGCGGCCGGTGCCAGCATGGCTGCCTCCATCAGGTGCCCAGCCGCCGTGGTAGCGTCGCGGGCCTTGAGCGCGGCGAGGGCATAGGTCAAGTGCTCGACGGCGGCTCCCCGGATCGCCGGGACCTCCGCCGCCGCGGCCTTGCCCTTGCCGAGGATCCCCAGCGCCCGGCGGGCGTAGCGCTTGGCGGCCGCCGGCTCGTGCCTCGAGCCGAGCGCCATGCGCAGGTCGTGCGTCGCCGCGGCGGCGTTGTGGGCCTTGAGCGCCGCCACAGCGGCGGCATCGTTCTCGGGCTGGCTCGGGCCCATCTTCATGGTGCCGGTATCCGACGCGGTCATCGGCGTTCGGTGCGTGGTCGTGGCGCCGGAGGCCGCCGCCGTCGTGTTGGAGCTTGATCCACAGGCACACACCAGGAGGAGAGCCGAGATCAGAAACGGCACAGCGACAACGCGTGAAATGGACATGGGGCCTCCCTCTCGAAATTCACGGCTCGGCATCGTAACGGTCACAGTAGGCTTCATGTCATGAAGCTCGCGATGGTTGGTAAGGGCGGGGTGGGGAAGACGTCCATTTCAGGGACGCTGGCGCGCCTGCTCGCTCGCCGCGGGAGGCACGTATTGGCGATTGACGGCGATCCGAACCCCAACCTGGCGCTGACCCTCGGAGTCACGCCCGAGCAGATGGAGGCGATGCCGACCCTGTCGGCCGACCTCGTCGAGTTCGCCGACGGCGCCTACCGGCTGACTAAATCGTTCGAAGAGGTTTGCGCCGCCCATTCGCTGGCCGCTCCCGACGGGGTGACGCTGCTCGCCCTGCGGCCGGAGCAGAAGGCCGGGGCCGGCTGACTGGGCACTCTGCACGCTACGGTTCGTAGCCTCGTCGAAGTGGCATCGCAGGCTCCGCAGGACATCTGCCTACTCGACATCGAGGCATCGCTCGAGCATTTCGCGCAGAGCAAGGCGCTGCACGCGGACACCATGTTGGTCGTCGTAGAGCCCTACCTGCGCTCGCTCGAGACGGGGCGGCGCATGATCGGCCTCGGGCGCCAGCTCTCGCCGGAACGGATCGAGCTCGTGGTCAACAAGCTGCGCGATGACAGCGAGCTCGAGGCGGTGCATGAGCTGGCGAGCACCACCGGCGTCGAGATCGCGGGCGTCATCCCGTATGACCCTGGGTTGATGAGCGCCGAGCGCGCCGGTCTCGCGCCGCTCGACTTCGATCCCCACGGTATCGCCGTCATTGCCATCGAAGAGCTCGCGGAGCGATTGCTCGCCACCACCGAGCCCACTCGCGTGCGCTCATGAGTCTTTGAGCACGGTCCAGAGCGAGAGCAGGACGATGGGCAACGCGGTGCTCGCGTGCCAGATCGTCGAACCCCACGTCGCCTTCCCATGGACGGCGTCGGAGACCAGGGGTACGTGAGTGGCGAGCACCCAGAAGCCCGCCAGGAAGCAGATGCCGCCGCCGATCGGACGACTGAGCTTCGGGGGCGTGCCCCGCCGCGCGTTGATGGCCAGGTAGGTGCCGATGGCCGCCACCACGAGCCCTGGTATGACGTGGTCGACGACCTCGACTTTCGAGGCGACGTCGACGACGAGGCCGATCGCTCGCCCCAGATAGGGGACGAAGATCGTCCACACTCCCAGCGCCGCGAGGACACCGAAGCGCCAGACGACGGCTTGCGCCGCGGCGGCCGGTCTCGGCGGCTGCTTACCCGGGGACTTGCCCGGAGGTCGACGGGGGCGGGGTTTGGCGGAGCTGGCGATGACTCGGCCTTATTGCGCGTTCTTGTTGCCGGTCAGGCCCTGCTCGATCAGGCCGATCTGCTTATTGGCGGTCAGCGCCAAGGTGTCGATGGGAGCAGCTAGGGCAATCAGCGCCGCGGCCACGAGGACCGGACTGCGCCATCCCCGCGAGCCGAAGATCGACGGCCACGATGACCGGTCAGGAAGCGGCGAGGCCTTGCGACTGGCGATCGCGTCGATGAGCGGGACGACAGCGCACACCATCGTCAGACCGGCCAGGATCGAGACCTTGATCCCGAACTCCGTCGGCTGCCAGACCAGGAGGCCGGCGGCGAGCGCGGCGGTCGCGGCCCCGTAGATCACTCGCCCGTTCCGGGTCCGCGGGGCCGTCTTGGGATCGGACATCATGAAGAAGACGAAGATCAGCACCTCGGGAGAGAGGCAGATGTCCCGCCAGTAGGCCAGCCCGCCGACGGGGCCGGAATGCCAGATGGCAATAAAGCTCTGGCCCGTCAAGGCAAAGATGGCGACCAGCGCCGCGAAGGTGATCCAGAACGTCCCGGCCATCGCGACCATACCGACGGACTTGAGGATCCACAGCGCCCCGAGGAAGATGACCACGAGGGCGAGCACCACAGGGACCCCGAGCGGGCCCCACCACAGGTACTGCGGGAACACGTGCACGGGCCCGATGATGAGCAGAGTCCAAACGATTCCCAGGTTGGAGGGGTTGAAGAGGTGACGCTTGCCGATGTGCAGGAGATACTTCGAGAACAGCGCGATCATGGCGGCGAGGAGGAAGTACTGGATCCCGTGCAGCGTCCACCAGTCGCCGTGCTTGGTGCCCGAGGCACGCAGGATGAAGGCCACGCTGTTGCCCGTCAGCAGGGCGCTCGCCGGCCACACGAGCATCCGCTGGCGCCGCAGCGTCACCACCGTTTCCACGACCGCCGACGCCCCCACGGTGACGAGGATCTGGGCGATGGAAACCTTGAAGCCGAGCACCGTCTGGCCGAGCACCTGCAGCGAGATGATCACCACCGAGAGCTTCAGACGCGGATCGCGCCAGGTCGGGAGCACGACGGGAATGCTTCCGAGCCGGAGTCCCGGTCTCGGCGCGGCGGCCGAGGAAGCGCTCACGATGACCTTCTCATCCGCCCGGGGTCAGCGAAGCGGCGGCGTAGGCGCTGACGATGAGCGGACACCAGATCACCACCGACTGGTAGCGGTTCGGATCCAGGCCCGGTGGGACAAGGAAGTTCAGCGATCCCGCCGTCACATTGAGGGGAGCCACCACGGTCGAGCGGGTGGAGAGGAACTGGTGGGTGCTGTGCGGAGCGCGCAACGGATCAAAACGGATCTGGAGATCGACGTTCGGGCTGACGTAGAAGTTCGAGAGCCGCAAGGCGTATCGCCCCGAGGCCAGGCGGTAGATGACGACACGACCGATCGACTTCTGATCGATTCCGTAGAACCCGCCTGCCTTTACCACCGAGGCGCCAGGAGCGCTCATCGCCGGGAGAGGCGGCTCGACGAGCGGAACGTCGACCTCCTGACCGACGCGAATCGTCCACGGACCCCCGGCGCTGACCTTGAGGCTCATCGCACCGGTCCGGGTCACGTAGGCGGTCCCGGTGCCGGGACAGGGGGCATCGATGAGCGGTTGTGACTGCCCGGAGAGGGCGACCGTGAGCCGACCCGTCTGACAGGCCCACTTCGCGCGCCACTGACTCACGCTTGCGCCGATGGTGAACGCCGCCGGCGTGCTCGACGTGGTCGCACCGCTGAGGTCGCGGACACCCTGCCACCAGGGCTGAGAGCGCAGCACTGACTTGATCGGCTGGTTCGAGCTGCCGTTGACGGTGACGAACGGACTCACGGCCACGGCCCGCGGAGCCGGCGTGGCGCTACCGAGAATGCTCTCGCGGATACCGAATACGTCGCCGGCGAAGATTGCCACCGCCGCCACCGCCACCACCCCGAGAACGGAGAGCAGGCGCCGGACCTGATCGCGCGCACCCCCTTCCAAACCCTCTCCAGCATCCATTGACCCCATTCTACGTCCCCTCGTTCAAGCGGTCTTCGCCTTGACCGTCCGCGAGCGGTGCCCGAGGCGGGCGGTCACATTGTCGCGCGCCGCCACCGCGTAGTAATACCTCGTGTGGCGTTGCAGGCTGGTGACGGTGAGCCTGATCCGGTCGCCCACATGGACGACGGGGAAGCTACAGGCGCCCTGGCAGAGCGTCTGGGCGCGGACGAAGTCGCCGGCGCTTCGAATCGGCCTCAGGGACTGCTTGACCAGGTAGCTGTGAGCTGGAGGTGGATGCTGGCCATCGGTGCCTGGGGCGAAGAAGCCGAGCTCGAGCGTGTTCTTCCCGCGCGCGAGCACCCGTAGGCCCGTGACCGCTCCGGGCGTCCGTCCCCATCTCACCACGCAGCGCGCCCGGCCGGCGGCGAGGCGGCGAGCGAGGCGGCGTCGGGCGAGGGCGCGGGCGCGTTTCGAGCCGCGGTGGGTGAGTGCTCTCGCGTGCTTGGAGCCGGCGCTCACGGTGGTCAGGCAGGCATGGAAGCTGCGTGCCCTCGTCACGTCCGGGTTCGCGACCACCGCCGCTGTCACCACCGCGGTCGCGGCCGAGGTCGCCGCCGTGGTGGTGGCCGCGCCGTCGTTCGCGGTCTCTCGAACCCTGATCGTCGACCCAATGTCGATTGTGCCGAGCGTATAGGTCTGCCCGGTGGCGCCGGTGATCGTGCCGCAGCCCGCGCCGCTACGGTTGCAGCGTTCCCACTGATAGGCATAGCCCGTGGGGGCAGGTGTCCACGAGCCGTGGACCTCGCTGAGCCTCTGGCCACCGATGGTCTTACCCGAGATCCTCGGCAGCGAGGAACTCACGGGCGCGCATGGCTCGCCTCCGTCTCCCGCTACGAGGTTGACAGGCCCGGCGGTGTCGGGGGTGCTGCCTGAGCTGTCGCCGACGTTGCTCGTGCTGCAATACCCGAGCTGGCCGTACGCGTCAGAGCCCCAGCACCGCACGCTCCCGTCGTCGAGCAGAGCGCACGTGTGAGTTCCGCCGGCGCTGATCGCCACCGCCGTGCGCCCGGGGCCGAGGTTGACGGGCCCGACGGAGCCAGGGGTCTGCGCGTCGCCGACGTTGCCGGTGGCCCCGTAACCGAGTTCGCCGTTGGCGCCGTCGCCCCAGCACAGGACACTGCCGTTGTCGAGGATCGCGCACGTATGATCGTCCCCGGCGCTGATCGCCATGGCCGTGCGCCCTGCGCCCAGGTCCACCACCTGCCCCGAGACCCCAGGCTGCTGCGCGTCGCCGACGTTGTTGGTGTTGCCGTAGCCGAGCTGGCCACTGGCGCCGTCGCCCCAGCACAGGACACTGCCGTTGTCGAGGATCGCGCACGTATGGAGGCCCCCGGCGCTGATCGCCACGGCGGTGCGGCCAACGCCGATGTTCACGGGGAGACCGTCGTTCACCTTGGCGTCGCACACGGGGGGGGTGCCCGAGCACACCCCATCGCCACGGTTATTCGGGTCGCCGTAGCCGAGCTGGCCCTTGACGCCAAAGCCCCAGCACCGCACCGTCCCTGCGACGAGGATCGCACAGGTGTGCTGGGTGCCGCCGCTGATGGCGATGGCTTTCTGGCCGCCGAGGTCGACGGGCGTCCGCGAGCCGGTAAGGGCACTATCGTCGAGGTTCTGCCGGCTGTCATATCCGAGCTGGCCGTCGAAGCCGAAGCCCCAGCACAGCACGTCCCCGGTATCGAGGATCGCGCACGTGTGGGAGCCGCCCGCGGTGATCGCTACCGCGGAGCGTCCTGGACCGAGGTCTACGGGGCCGGCCGACGCCGCCGAGAGGACGCTGTTGGTATTGCCGTAGCCGAGCTGGCCGTCGGCGTTGAACCCCCAGCAGTGGACGGTGCCACCGGCGAGCAGCGCACAAGTGTGATTGTTGCCGGCGCTGACGGCGTCCACGGCAACCCCGCCGAAGTCGAGCGGACCCGCCGAAGCGGGCGTGCTGGTGTCCCCGACATCAGTCAGGTTGCCGTAGCCGAGCTCGCCGTCGCCGTTATACCCCCAGCAGATCAGATGCCCGCCGGGACGCACGGCGCAGGTGTGGTACTGCCCCGCGTCGAGCTGCCCCGCCGCGGCCGAGGACGGTTGCGAGGCCTGGTCCGCACCCGAGCCTGCGGGCCATGCGGAAGCGATCGCGCCCGTGACCGCGAGCACTACGAGCACGAGTAGACTGCGGCGAACTCGAGGAGGTCGTCCGTGGACCGTTTGCGCTTGATGTGCTGGTGCCGCAGCTGTGTCAGTGGGCTCCATCTGCCCGCCTACGCGGCCGCCGACCGCGGCGTCTTCGCCGATCACGGGATCGACCTCGAGTTCGTCGACTGTGTCAGCACCCCAGGGGGGAGCCTCCTCGCGTGGTCTGCCATGGTCCGAGCCGTAGCCGAGGGCGAGGCGGACTTTGCCCTCACGTCGGTCGCTTACCTGCTCGCGGGTCAAGCCGCCGCTCGAGGGAACCTGGCGGCTCGCTTCGTGGCCGTCTTTCATCAGCACAATCCGATCGCGGCGCTGGTGGCGTGCGACTCCGAGCTGCGGTCCCAAGCGGATCTGACCGGCCCGAGGGTGGCCGCCACGGGCAGCTGGTTCGTCCGCGAGCTCGACGGAGCGCTCGCGCATCTGGGCCTGGCGCCGTCGACCCCAGTGGAGGCGCCGCGCGATGTCCGCGCCGCCCTTGCCGCCGGCCACATCGACCTGATTCCCGCGTGGGTGGACATGCCGCCAAGTTACAGCAGGAAGGGCCTGGAGATCCGCGCTATTCCGCTCGAGGTGGATGCTCCCTATGCCACCGGTCTCCTCGCCGCCGACCGCTTGCCGCTCGAGCTCGTCTCGCGCATGCGCGAAGCCCTGGCCGCGGCGTATCACCTCCAGCGCGAGCATCCTGAATTCGGTATCGACGCCCTGCGCCGCCGCTCGCCCGGGATCTCCGTAAACCACCTCAGTACCGCCTGGTCGGCATTCGAGCCTTACGCCTTTGGGGGCTCGGAGCCACTCGCCATGGACGCTGAGCGCTGGCAGCGAACGATCGATTACACCACCGCCACGCACGGCCTCCCCCGCCTCCCGGCCGAACAGGTTTTCCGCCCGGAGTTCGTGGCACCCGCCACCTTCGCGCCCGCATAGAACCAGCTCTACCGTCAGCCGCGTTTGAGGCTCACGGTGGTGGTGGCGGTGCTCTTCCCGTTGGCGTTGGTTGCCGTCAGGGTGAGCTTCAGCGATTCGCTCTTCTTCGCCTTCAGTCCGTTCCGGGCGCTGGTGGACAGCTTCAGAGCCAGATCCTTGGAGACATTCGCGTTCACCGACGCGCGCACCGGCCCCAGCTTGAACGTCCTCGTGCGCTTCTTGCTGACCTTCTCGCGCAGCGATCCGCTCAGCGACACCTTGGCGGCCTGATCACAGCGA